>NZ_CALMYP010000054.1 GCF_937873615.1 uncultured Paracoccus sp. | reverse complement strand
ACACGCTGGAATGGACCCTGCCCTCGCCGCCGCCCGAACACACGTTCGAGCAGCTTCCCAAGCGCGAGGACTGGGATCACAGCCACGCCCATTGATGGGACGGCAGACCGAATATCGGCCCCGGAGCAATCCGGGGCCGTTTTCACTTCTGGCCCCGTGACCATGGTGGAGGGCGCAGATGCCCTATGAATGGCAGACCGATGGCGACATGAGGCGGCTCAGGGCCTGGCCCTTCCGCTCGCTGCCGCGCAGGGGATTCGTCTGGTTCATCGGGGTGACTGCGGTGCTTCTGGCCTTGCCTTTGCTGGCGGTGCTGGGCAGCGCGGTGCTTTGGGCGCTGCTGCCCTTCATGCTCGCGGCCATCGCCGGCATCTGGTGGGCCATCGAGCGCAGCTATCGCAGCGGCACCAGCGAGGAACGGCTGGAATTGACCGCCACGCGCATCAGCCTGATTCGCCGCGATCCCGGACGGCCCGAGCGCAGCTGGAGCGCCAATCCCTACTGGATCCGCGCCGTGATCCGCCCCGGCCCGGTCGAGAAATATCTGGTCCTGCAAGGCGACCACGAATCGGGGCGCGAGATCGAGCTCGGCGCCTTCCTCACCCCCGAGGAGCGCGAATCGCTTGCGACCGAGATCAACAGCGCGCTGTCCGGCCTGCGACGCTCGCACTGACTGGCCGGCACATGCAAAAGGCGGCACCCCGACCGGGGCACCGCCTCAATACGTCGCCATATCTCAAGCCTGCCGCTTACAGCAGCTTTTCCTTGACCATCGCGCCAACCGCGCCGAAATCCATCTGGCCCGAGAAGCGGGTCTTCAGTTCCGCCATGACCCGGCCCATGTCGCGCACCGAGCTTGCGCCCAATGTGGTCACGATCTCGTCGATGGCGGCACGGGTTTCCTCGGCGCTCATCTTGCGGGGCAGGAATTCCTCGATCACGGCGATCTCGGCATTTTCCTTCTCGGCCAGTTCCAGCCGCCCGCCTTCTTCATAGGCGCGGGCCGATTCCTGGCGCTGCTTGACCATCTTGGCAAGAATCGCGACCAGATCGGCATCGCTCATCGGCGTGTTCTCGCCCTCGCAGGTGCGCGCGGCGATCTCGCGGTCCTTGATCGCGGCCGAGATCAGCCGCAGCGTCGACAGGCGCAACCCGTCCTTGGCGCGCATCGCGTCCTTGGTTGCAGTCTGGATTCTGGTCTTCAGGTCCATTTCGTCCCCATTTCCTGGCCGCTCATGGCTCAAGCGCCTTCAAATAGGCGTGGTTTTGCCCCGGTTCAAGCCCAGGCTCGCTTGACCGCGCAGGTCCCCTTCACTAGGTTCCGCGCGATTGCCAGATCAGGAGCCTTCCCATGACCGCGTCCCCCGCGAAGCCGACCGCCTGCCTCGCCCTCGCCGATGGCACGATATTCATGGGACAGGGGTTCGGCGCCACCGGAGAGGTCGTGGCCGAACTGGTCTTCAACACCGCCATGACCGGCTATCAGGAGATCATGACCGATCCCAGCTATGCCAGCCAGATCGTCACCTTCACCTTCCCCCATATCGGCAATACCGGCGTGACCGAACAGGATGACGAGGCCGCCGACCCGGTGGCCAGCGGCATCGTGGTGAAATGGGACCCGACCGAGCCGTCGAACTGGCGCGCGACCTCGGACCTGCAGGACTGGATGCGCCGGCGTGGCCGCATCGGCATGGGTGGCGTCGACAGCCGCCGCCTGACCCGCGCCATCCGCCAGCAGGGCAGCCCGCATGTGGTGCTGGCCCATGACCCGGACGGGAAATTCGATATCGAGGCGATGATCGCCAGGGCCCGCGACTGGAAGGGGCTGGTGGGCCTCGATCTCGCGCGCGAGGTGACGACGCGGCAAAGCTATCACTGGGAAGGCGGGCTCTGGTCATGGCCGGGCGAATTCGCCCCCCAGTCCGAGCCGCAGCCCTTCAAGGTCGTGGCACTGGATTACGGTGCCAAGCGCAATATCCTGCGCTCGCTGGTGTCGGTCGGGGCCGATGTCACGGTCCTGCCGGCCACAGCCACCGCCGAAGACGTGCTGGCCCATGCGCCCGAGGGGGTTTTCCTGTCGAACGGCCCCGGCGACCCCGAGGCGACCGGCGAATATGCCGTGCCGATGATCAAGGCGCTGCTGGAAAGCGACGTGCCGATCTTCGGCATCTGCCTTGGCCACCAGATGCTGGCGCTGGCACTTGGCGCGAAGACGGTGAAGATGGGCCACGGCCATCACGGCGCCAACCATCCGGTGCGCGACATCGACAGCGGCAAGGTCGAGATCACCTCGATGAATCACGGCTTCGCCGTCGATGCCCAGACCCTGCCCGAAGGCGTGCGCGAGACCCATATCAGCCTTTTCGACGGCTCGAATTGCGGGATCGAGATCGCCGGTCGGCCGGTCTTCTCGGTGCAATATCACCCCGAAGCCGCACCCGGCCCGCAGGATTCGGCCTATCTGTTCGAGCGTTTTGCCGATTCGATGCGCGCCCGCCGCAGCGTTTGAGGCCGATTTAACCGATATTTAACGGCTTCATGGCAGACATGGCGAAACCGAGGGGGATTCGCCATGTCTGCCAAGCTTGCCGCACCCGCCGCTTCGATTCCGCTGCGCCATCCTGCTGCATCACATGTCGGTCCACATGCCGCACATGTGCAACCGACGCTGGCGAGGCGCGATCCGCGGCATCTGGGGCAGATTCTTCTGGAACAGGGCGCGGTCCGTCACGGCGATTTGCTGAAGGCCATCGTGATGCGCCAGCGGCAGAACGTGCCGCTCGGCCAGATCCTGCTGTCGCAAGGCTGGGTCACGGAAGCGGCGCTGACCCATGCCCTGACCCGGCAATGGCGCACCTCCGAGATCGACCCCCTCGCCATGCCGCCCGACGCCCGACTGATCGACGAAATCGGTGCCGGTTTCTGCCTGAAACACGCCGTTCTGCCCTGGCGCCGGATCGGCGGGACCACCTTTCTTGCCACCTCGCGACCCGACGCGTTTGCTGCGCTTTCGGCAAAGCTGCCGCCAGGCTACGGACCGGTGCGCATGCTATTTGCCGCCGAAAGCGGTATTCATGCGGCGATCATGGCACGCCGCTCGACCGCGCTGACGCGGCAGGCCGAACAGAGCGTTCCCGGCCATCTGAGTTGCCGCAGTATGAACGGCGGCCGGGTCGCGCGCCTGGCGGCACTGGCAATCATGACGGTTCTGATCGGGCTTGCCCTTGCGCCTGTGGCGCTGATGGGCGCGCTGACCGCCTGGGCCACGCTGACGCTGCTTGCGGGCCTGATCCTCAAGACCTGCGCCTTCGCCGCAATCCTGCGCCAGACGAGCGAGAACGCGAATGAGCGGGCGCTGATCGCGACCGGACTGAAAGGCGCGCCGCAGCTGAAGGGCGGGTTGCCGGTGATCTCGGTCATGGTGCCGCTGTTTCACGAAAGCGACGTTGCCGGCAAGCTGGTCGGGCGGCTGTCGCGACTCGATTATCCGCGCGAACTGACCGATATCCTGCTGGTCACCGAGGCCACCGATCATGTCACGGCGGCGGCGCTGAAAGGCGTCGCGCTGCCGCATTGGATCCGCGTCGTGACCGTGCCGCCCGGCCCGGTGCAGACCAAGCCGCGGGCGCTGAACTATGCGCTGAATTTCTGTCGCGGCGATATCGTCGGCATCTGGGATGCCGAGGACCGGCCCGACCCCGACCAGTTGCACAAGGTCGCGCGCGGCTTTGCTGTCGCTGCGGATGATGTCGCCTGCCTGCAGGGGCGGCTGGACTATTTCAACCCGCGCACCAACTGGCTCGCACGCTGCTTCACCATCGAATATGCCAGCTGGTTCCGCGCCAATCTGCCCGGCATCGCCCGGCTGGGGCTGGTGGTGCCGCTTGGCGGGACCACCCTGTTCTTTCGCCGCGACATCCTGGAACGGATCGGCGGCTGGGATGCCTGGAACGTGACCGAGGATGCCGATCTTGGCGTCCGGCTGGCGCGGCATGGTCTGCGGACCGAATTGATCGACACCACGACGGACGAGGAAGCCAATTGCCGGCTTCTGCCCTGGATCAAGCAGCGCTCGCGCTGGCTGAAAGGCTATGCCGTCACCTGGGGGGTCCATATGCGCGATCCGGTCGCGCTCTGGCGCGATCTCGGCCCGCTGCGGTTCATGGGTTTTCAGGTCCAGTTCCTTGGCACGATTTCTCAGTATCTTCTCGCCCCCGTCCTGTGGAGCTTCTGGCTGCTCAGCCTCGGCCTGCCGCATCTTCTGGGCGGGCCCATGGTCGCAACGCTTGGCGGCAATGCCCTGGCCGCCATCTTCACGCTCTTCGTCGCCTCGGAACTGGTCGGAATGGCGATGAATTTCTGGGCGGTGCGCGGGGCCAAGCATCGTCACCTGCTGCCCTGGGTGCCGTTCATGCATTTCTACTTTCCGCTCGGCTGCCTTGCCGGATGGAAGGCGATCTACGAGATCGTCGCCAAGCCCTTCTATTGGGACAAGACCGTTCACGGGATTTTCGACGAATCGGAAGCGGTGACCGAGGCCGGGGCGAAGGACGATCAGCTTCAGATCCCGGTCATGGGCCGTATCGGCGATTCGCCACGCGCCGCAGGCATCGCCAGCCTCGCCCCGGCACTTGCTGCCGCATCCGGGGCGGCTGATATGGCTGCACCGGTCACGCCGAAAGCCACGGGCGACACCTATGCATCCGCGCTGCCCAATCCCTTCGATCAGGACAGCCAGTTGCGCAGCGCGAGACAGGCCTGACCCGCAGCCACCCGCCCGACTCAACCGGCGGTGGGTCCCGTCGCCACGTCGATGATGGCACCGGCACTTTCGACCACCCCGGACAGCCGTGTGCGAAGCGCGTCGAGATCGGCGCAATCGGTTTCTCGCAGCAGGAATTCCTGACCGCCGGGACCGAGTTCCTCCATGTTCAGTGCAGTCTCGCTCAGCAAGCGACCGGCAACCTGCAGCCGCCACAGGAAGCGCTGCGCCGAAAGCAGGGTCTCGACCCGATCCTTCGGCATCAGCCCGAGACGGCCACCGGCGCGCAACTGCGCCTCGGGGCCACGGGCGGGATCGGCACCGCGCAGGGCAAAGCTCTGGCCCAGCAATTCGATGTCCTGAAGCCGGCCCGGGCCGATCTTGGCCTCCCAGACGCCATCGGGCGATTTGGCCGCGAAAATGCGTTGCCGCATGTCGGCAAGATCGGGCATGACGCGATCATCACCGCCATGCGCCGCCATGACCTCGACCCGCAGGGCCTCGATCTCCTGGGCGAGGGCAGCACCCTCCGCGCCGCAATCGGCCACCACCCGGGCGCGGGTCAGGGCAAGGTGCTCCCATGTCCAGGCCTCGGTCATCTGGTAATTGCGGAATGACTGCACCGAGGTCGCGACCGGCCCCTGCCGGCCCGAGGGGCGCAAGCGCATGTCGACCTCGTATAGCCGCCCGGAGGCAGTCTGCGCCGACAGCGCCGTAATCAGCGACTGGGTCAGCTTCGCATACCAGGCGCGCGGTGCCAGCGGCTTGCGCCCCGTCGATTCCTCGACCCCGTCGGCATCGTAGATCACGATCAGGTCGAGATCCGAGGCCGCGTTCAGGCGCCGCGCCCCAAGCGAGCCCATGCCCATGACCACCGCCCCCCGGCCCGGCGGCGGACCATGCCGCACGGCCAGTTCATCGACGACATGGGGCAGCAGCGCCGCAATCGCCGCATCGGCGATATCGGCATATTCACGCCCCACCTGCGCCGCATCGGACAGGCCGCGCAGGTGATGCACGCCGACGCGGAACTGCCAGTCATGCGCCCAACGCCGCACCTCTTCCAACGCGCGTTCATAGCCGCCGTCGCGCGCCTCCATGCACTGGCGCAGGCGTTGCGACAGATCCTCGCGCAATGCGTCATCGCCCGGCCAAGGTTCGAAGAACGACCCGCCGAGCACGGCATCCAGCACCTCGGGATAGCGACCGAGATAGGCGGCCAGGCCCGGTGCCGTCGCGCAGATATCGACGATCAGATCGACCAGTTGCGGATTGGCCTCGAACAGCGAGAAAAGCTGCACCCCCGCCGGCAGCGCCTGCAGGAAACCGTCGAAGCGCGCCAATGCGGCATCGGAATGGGCGGCACGGCTCAGGCGTCCGAGAAGGTCGGGCTTGATGCGTCGGAAGACCTGCTGCGCCCGGGTCGAACGCAGCGCCGCATAGCTGTCCCAGCGGTCGATGATCGCCCTGGCCTCGTCGGAGAGATCCGGCAAGGGCGCGCTGTCCGAGGGCGCGAAGAAGGCGTCGGTCAGGGTCTCGACACGCTCCAGCCGCTGGCGCAGCCGATCGCTCCAGGCGTCGAGATCGCTTTCGCCCATCATATTGGCGATGTTCAGCAGCCCGTCCTGCTCTTTCGGCAGGTCATGGGTCTGGGCGTCGTTCACCATCTGGATGCGATGTTCGATGTCGCGGTGCTGGCGGTAATGATCGGTCAACTCGCGGGCGATGTCATCGGGAACCCAGCCCTTTACCGCCAAAGCAGCCAGCGCCCCGACCGTGCCGCGTCCGCGCAGGTCGGGGTCGCGGCCGCCGGCGATCAGCTGGCGGGTCTGGGTAAAGAACTCGATCTCGCGGATGCCGCCTTGGCCGAGCTTCATGTTATGGCCCGGAATGGTCAGCCTGCCGCCCAGACCCTTGTGATCGCGGATCCGCAGCCGCATGTCATGGGCGTCCTGAATGGCCGCGAAATCCAGATGCTTGCGCCAGACGAAGGGTCGCAGATCGTCCAGGAAACGCAGGCCTGCGGCGATGTCGCCGGCACAGGGCCTGGCCTTGATATAGGCGGCGCGTTCCCAGGTCCGGCCCTCGGCCTCGTAATAGGCAAGCGCCGCCGAGGCCGAGAGGCAGACCGGCGTCACCGCCGCATCGGGACGCAGGCGCAGATCGGTTCGGAAGACATAGCCGTGTTCGGTATTGTCCGACAGCGTCGCCGCCATCTTGCGGGTTGCCCGGATCAGCGCCGCCCGCGCCTCGTGCTGGTCGCCCGGGTCATAGGCTGCATCGTCGTAAAGCACGATCAGGTCGATGTCCGAGCTGTAATTCAGCTCTCCCGCGCCCATCTTGCCCATGGCCATGGTGAAGATTCCGCCGGCATCGGCATCGGTGTCGGGCAGCTTGCCACGGTCGATCTCGCGGCGCAGATGGGCGCGCAGCGCAAGATCGGTGGCGCGGTCGGCCAGATCGGTCAGCGCGCCGGTGACCTGTTCCAGCCGCCAGGCGCCGCCCAGATCCGCCAGTGCCGCCATCAGCGCGACCCGGCGCTTGGCCTGACGCAGCGCCGGCCCGAGCGCCTCGGCGTCGAGATCGGCGCAGCCTTCCAGCACCCGCGCGACCAGATCGTCGGTCAGTCCTGCCCCGGCCAGCCATTCGGCCTCTTTCTGCATCAGCGACCACAGATAGGGGCTGCACCCGGCTGTCCCCGCGATCAGGTCGGCCATCGGACCGGAAAGACCGGAAAAAAGCGCCCTCGCCTCAGCGGCGCGGGCGGGGTCATGGGCGATGGGCAGGCGGGTGATGCGGTCAGCGAAATCCATGACCCGAGTTAGGGCCTTCATCGCATCGGCGTCAATTGGCGCCGACCCATCGAACCAATATCAATGCTTGGCCTGAGCCGGGACTGTTGCTACCGTATTGCTCAGTAATTCGGCTTACGGGATCGCATGACAGCAGGTCTTGGCAGACAGCACCGCACCGTCGGAACACGCGAACAACTGATACGGGATGGACGATGCGCCATACGCTGACACATGCGCCGCAATTCTATGTCACGGCGCCACAGCCCTGCCCCTATCTGCATGGCCGGGCCGAGCGGAAGCTGTTCACCGCGCTGCATCCCGGCAATGCGCAGGAGCTGAACAACGCCCTGTCGCGGCAGGGCTTCCGCCGGTCGCAGAACGTGCTGTATCGGCCCAGTTGCGAAAGCTGCGTCGCCTGCATGTCGGCCCGCATCCGCGTCGCCGATTTCGTCCCAAGCCGGACTCAGCGCCGGGTCGCGCGCCAGAACGCCGATCTGCAAAGGCTCGCCACCAGTGCCTGGGCGACCGAGGAGCAGTTCGACCTGTTCCGCCGCTATCTGGATCATCGCCATGCCGATGGCGGCATGGCCGATATGGATATCTTCGAATTCGCCGCGATGATCGAGGAATCCGCCGTGCGCACCCGTGTCGTCGAATATCGCGGCCCCGACAGCACCAAAGCCAGCCCGGATACCGAGCCGAGCGATCTGGCCGCCGTCTGCCTGACCGATGTGCTCGATGACGGGCTGTCGCTGGTTTACAGCTTCTTCGATCCTCGGATGAGCGCGCGCAGCCTTGGAACGCATATCATCCTCGACCATATCGAACTCGCCCGGGAAACCGGCCTGCCCTATGTCTATCTGGGCTATTGGGTGCCGGGCAGCCGGAAGATGGACTACAAGTCCCGCTTTTCGGCGCTGGAGATCTACAAGGGCGGGGTCTGGCAGGATCTCGGCAACCCGGCGGATCATTGCGACGAGGCGCATCCCCTGGCGGTCGACCCCATTGTCGAGCAGGTGGCGCGGATCGACCTGCCCTGATCGCGAAATAATATTGCGCAAATTACCTCGCCCGCGTCATTTTTGTCCATTTTAACCATTGACCCTGCCGCGCCCCGCCCATAATTTGCGGCGGCGCGGCAAAGCCGTGCCTTGTTTCCGCTGCGGTCCTGCCACCGCAATCACAAGATGAGGTAGTCCCATGTCCCGAAAGATGACGGGTGCGAGAATGATTGTCGAAGCTCTGCGCGATCAGGGCGTCGACACGGTATTCGGCTATCCGGGCGGGGCGGTACTACCCATTTATGACGAGCTGTTCCAGCAGAACGACATCCAGCATATCCTTGTCCGCCACGAACAGGGGGCGGTTCATATGGCCGAGGGCTATGCCCGCTCGACCGGCAAGCCCGGCGTCGTGCTGGTTACCTCGGGGCCCGGGGCGACGAACGCTGTCACCGGCATGACCGATGCGCTGCTGGATTCGATCCCGCTGGTCGTTCTGTCCGGGCAGGTTCCGACCTTCCTTGTCGGCACCGATGGCTTTCAGGAGGCCGATACCGTCGGCATCACCCGGCCCTGCACCAAGCATAACTGGCTGGTGAAGGATACCGAGAAGCTGGCCGCGACCATCCACCAGGCCTTCAACGTCGCCACCTCGGGCCGTCCCGGGCCGGTGCTGATCGACATCCCGAAGGATGTGCAATTCGCCGAGGCCGAATATGTCGGCCCGAAGCAGGTCGACACCTCGAATTACCAGCCCCGCCGCAAGGGCGACATCGAATCCATCACCCGTCTGGTCGAGTTGATGGAACAGGCCGAACGCCCGATCTTCTATACCGGCGGCGGTGTCATCAATTCCGGCCCCGGCGCCAGCCAGCTTCTGCGCGAACTGGTCGACGCGACCGGCTTCCCGATCACCTCGACGCTGATGGGGCTTGGCGCCTATCCGGCCTCGGGCAAGAACTGGCTGGGGATGCTGGGGATGCACGGCATGTACGAGGCGAACCTCGCCATGCATGGCTGCGACCTGATGATTGCCGTGGGCGCGCGTTTCGACGACCGCATCACCGGGCGGGTGGCCGATTTCAGCCCCGGCTCGGTCAAGGCGCAGATCGATATCGACCCGTCCTCGATCAACAAGATCGTCCATGTCGAACTTCCGATTCAGGGCGATGTCGGCCATGTGCTGGAAGACATGCTGAAGATCTGGAAGTCGCGCGGCCGCAAGACCAATTCGGAGGCGGTCCGCAAGTGGTGGACCCAGATCGAGCAATGGCGCGAGGTGAAATGCCTCGCCTATACGAACTCTGACTCGGTCATCAAGCCGCAGCACGCACTGGAACGGCTTGAGGCGCTGACCAAGGACCGCGACCGCTATATCGCGACCGAGGTCGGCCAGCACCAGATGTGGGCCGCGCAATTCCTGCAATTCGACGAGCCGAACCGCTGGATGACCTCGGGCGGGCTGGGGACCATGGGTTACGGGCTGCCGGCCTCGGTCGGCGTTCAGGTCGCCCATCCCGACGCGCTTGTCATCAATGTCGCGGGCGATGCGTCCTGGCTGATGAACATGCAGGAAATGGGCACGGCGGTGCAGTTCCGCGCCCCGGTCAAGCAGTTCATCCTGAACAACGAACGTCTGGGCATGGTCCGGCAATGGCAGCAATTGCTGCATGGCGAGCGTTACAGCCAGTCCTGGTCGGACAGCCTGCCCGATTTCGTCAAGCTGGCCGAGGCTTTCGGCTGCAAGGGCCGGCAGGTCAGCGACCCGGCGGAACTCGACGATGCGATCCGCGAGATGATCGAATATGACGGGCCGTTCATCCTCGATGTGCTGGTCGAGAAGCACGAGAACTGCTTCCCGATGATCCCCTCGGGCAAGCCGCATAACGAAATGCTTCTGTCCCCAGAGGCAGAGGCATTCAGCGGCGGCGCGGCACTGGTTTAAGGAGCGAGATCATGGTTCTGAACATCAAGCAGGGCTCGACCAGCCATTCCGCCTATGACCTGCGCGACCCGAATGCGCAGATCGAGGAACGCCACACCCTCGCCGTGCTGGTGGAAAACGAGCCCGGCGTGCTGGCGCGGGTGATCGGCCTGTTCTCGGGGCGCGGCTATAACATCGACAGCCTGACCGTGGCCGAAACCGACCACGAGGGCCACCGCTCGCGCATCACCATCGTGACCCGCGGGACGCCCTCGGTGATCGTGCAGATCAAGGCCCAGCTTGGCCGCATCGTGCCGGTCCACGAGGTCCATGACCTGACCACCGACGGCCCGAGCATCGAGCGTGAACTGGGCCTGTTCAAGGTCGTGGGCACCGGCGATCACCGGGTCGAGGCGCTGCGCATCGCAGAAATCTTCCGGGCCAATGTCATCGATTCGACGCTGACCAGCTTCGTCTTCGAGATCAACGGCTCGCCCGAGAAACTGGATGCCTTCGCCGATCTGATGCGCCCGCTCGGGCTCAGCGATCAGGCGCGGACCGGGGTTGCGGCACTGGCGCGGGGCGCCTGAAGCGCAGCGTTTCCGGGGGCCGGTTCCGACCGGCGCCCGATATCCTCAGCATCCGGTCGCGGCTGACAAAGGCGGCCCTGCATCGAGGTCCTGATCTTCCGTTTCTGGCGCAGGCAGCGCATCGTTTCGATGCACGATCTGCAGGTGAGAACCCGGTCGGTTGGTCTTTCCCAATAGAGCATCGGGCAGTTGCGGACAGACCCTCGGCGCAATCAGGCTGACTGCGCGGGCGTGACGCAGGCTGCCTATGATTTCACATTCGAGTTGCAGAAGATCGCCCGGCACCGGCCAATCGGCATCGTCAAGCAGGCTGTCACATCCGCGCAGATAGGCCAGCGGACCCTGGTCCTCGCACCAGATCACCGCCTTTCGGGTCGCTTCACTGCTCCAGATAACGACGCCAATCATGCCTGTCTCCTATGGATGACATCGCGCATTGCGGTTCACCCGTTTCGCTTTTGCACCTAACTCGTTCAATACAGATCGGGACGCGGGCGGCCTGCGCAACTTCACCGCCAAATTTACGCTGCGTAATCTTACCTGGAACGACACTGCTCGCCAAAGGCAAGGATGCCGGCAACCTCGGCCCGGTCACGACAGCGCAAGCACAACTCCGGTTAATACCCGGAATTTAGGGCATCCACATCCCATACTTTCGGATGGGATTCAGCAAATTTGACATAGGGTAACCGGCAGCCGTTCGTTCAGCGCGTCCGTCCGGCCCGAACATCGGCAACGGCGCGCCGGACCTGGGCCATGCGCGAGGCGGTCGAGGGGTGCGAACCCAACACCCGATTCCCCGGATCCGGCATGCGGCGGAAGAACTCGGCGCCATTGACCGGATCATAGCCGGCATTCAACGTGATGATCGCCCCCATGTAATCGGCCTGAAGCTCCCAGTCTTTCGAATAGACCCGCGAACCAACCGTCGCACCGACGCGCTGGATGCTGCTGATCGTCGAGGAATCGGCCCCAGCCGCCGCTGCCAGCCCGCCCAGGATCACCGCCCCTGCCGTCGCCGAGTTTGCCTTGCGGTCGAGGTGGTTCAGGATGTGGTGGCTGGCCTCGTGCCCGACGACGAAGGCCAGTTCATCGGCATTCTGCGCCGCCGCAATCAGCGATACGGTAAAGCCGATGATCGGCCGACCGGAATCGTCCAGCGTCTGGAAGGCATTCGGTTCCATCTCCAGCCGGTCATCGACGACGAACTGGTAATCGCAATTGATATTGGCGGTGCGCCGGGCGACGCATTCGCGCTCTACCGCAGGCTCCATCTTGCTGATCACGCTGATGAAGTTGCGCGCGGCCTGCCGCGGTGATTGCGGTGTCACCTGAACAGGCGCCGCAACGGCAACTTCGGGCGTCTGCTGGCGCGGCGCCGGGGCATTCGGCGTCTCGGCCGGAATTGGGGCGCAGGCCGACAGGGCAGCCGCGCCAATGACGCTCAGCAGGGCAAGGCGAAGGGTCGTCACGCGCATGATCACTTTCCACAGATGTCCGACGCGCAGAATAGAGAAGCCCCCCTTGCGAGGCAAACCCGTTCCGTCCACCCTGCCGGGGAAACTGCGACATAATCGACACAAGACCGCGAAGCGAGGCAGGCCCATATGTTCACCATCGAGCACGACTTCGACGCCACCGTCATTACCCTGATCGACGAACCCGAAACCGCGCCCCTGCAAGGCGACGTGATCATCACCGCCTTCGACGACCGCGTGGTGCTGCGCCAGGACGAGCCCGATACCGACCGTTACAGCGAGATCACCTTGAGCATGCGCCAGGTGGACGAGTTGCGCGCGGCGCTTAACTTGCCCGAGGGCGGCTATCGTCTGGATCGACGCTAGGGATCGACGCGGAACTGCTTGTCGCGCGAGGTCTCGCCGCGCAGCAGTTCCAGCCGCGACGGCGCCAGACCAAGCGCCTTGGCCAGCAGTTTCCCCACCGCCGCATTGGCGCGCCCGCCTTCCGGCACGGTGGTGACGAAGACGCGGATCTGCCCGTCCTCATGCACGATCCGGTTGGCCGAGGCCTTGGGCGTCACCCGCACCTCAATAATGGCGCCGGGCCGGGCAAGATGGCTGAGATCTGGCAGTTTCGCTTTCATCCCCCGTTCATTTGCGCAGGAACCTTCCGCGTCAACCCTTGGCGTCGGTCGCAGGCCTGATTAGATGAACCGACAAAGGAGAGGCCGATGACCGACAAACAAGCCGCCGTGCTGGATTTCCTGAGCCAGCGCCGTTCCTATCCCCCCGCATTGCTGGGGGCGCCCGGCCCCTCGGCCGATGAGCTGACGGAGCTGCTGACCATGGCCGCGCGCGTCCCTGACCATGGCAAGCTGGAGCCGTGGCGCTTCATCGTGCTGCGCGGCGCGGCACTGGATCGGATCGCACCGCTGGTGGCGGAAGCATCGCTTGCCTCCGGCAATCCGCCCGAAAAGGCCGAAAAGCACGGCAATGCCTTCCGCGTGCCGGTTGTCGTGGCCGTGGTCTCGGCCCCGGTTGAAGGTGCCGCCATCCCCGAATGGGAACAGTTTCTCTCGGCTGGCGCAGTCTGCCTCGGTCTGGTGAATGCGGCCCTTGCCAGCGGCTTCGGTGCCAGCTGGCTGACCGGCGTGGCCACGGGCGATGCCTTCGCGCGGACCAATCTGGGCCTGACCGGCAAGGAACGCATCGCCGGCTTCATCCATATCGGCACCCGCGGAGAGGCCCGCCCGCCCGAGCGTCCGCGCCCCGACATCGCTGCCCGGACCACCGTCCTCGCATGATCTGGGCCCGCGCCCTCGCCCTTGGCTGGGGAGATCTGCTGCGTCCGCGCATCCTCGGGCTGGTGCTGCGTGGGATCGGGCTGACCGTCGGGCTGTTCGTGGCGCTTCAGGTCATTCTGTTCTGGGTGCTGCGCAACTTCGCCTCGGGCACGCTGAGCCTGCCGATGCTGGGCGAGGTGCCGGTCGGTTCCCTGCTGGGCTGGGGCAGCCTGCTGGTCCTGCCGGTGCTGGGCTTCTTCCTGATGGCCCCGGTCGCCGCCGCCTTCGCCGGCCTTTATGCCGAACGCGTCGCCTCGGAGGTCGAGGCGATCCACTATCCCCATCGACGCGGGGCCGAGCCCGATTTCTGGGACGGTCTGTGGGAATCGCTGGCGGTCATGGCGGCGGTCCTGCTGGTCGGGCTGGTGACGCTGATCGCCTCGCCCTTCCTCGGTCCGCTGGCGCCGGTGCTGTTCTATGGCGCCAATGGCTGGCTGCTGGGGCGCGAGTTCTTCCAGATGGCCGCGCGCCGGCATCTGGGCGATACCGAGGCCGCCACGCTCAGGCGCCGCAAGGCCGGCACCGTCACCCTGCTGGGCATCGCCATCGCCTTCGCCCTGACGGTGCCCTTCCTGAACATCGCCGTGCCGGTGCTGGCGGCAGCGGCCTTCACGCATCTGTTCCAGATGATCAGCGGATCAGCCGATCCCAGCCCATCACATCCTCTCGGGTGATCATCCCGCTGAGGATGACATAGGCGCAACCCGCCCAGAGCACCGCCGCAATCGCCGTGGCCCAGAGCATCTTGCGCCCGATCCGGGGCCGATGCGGCGCGCCCGAGGGCGTGCCCGGCACGACCTCGCCCGCCTCTTCCTGGCTGACCTCGCCAATGGGCAGAAGCACGAAAAGGGTCAGGAACCACAGGACCGCGTAAAGCACGATGCCGCCGGTAAGATTCATGAAACATGCTCCTGCGCAGGTCATATGCGGCCCCGCAATCACTGAACGCGAGGGCCCGCCCCCGGGGTTCTAGGGTGTCCGGGTCTGGAATCCAAGGCATGGCTGGAAGGCATTAAGAAAGCCTTAGCTATTGGTGACCTAACCTCGACAGATCAGGTGATTCCACGAGGGGATGGACGAATGCAGACAGAATCACGCCACTCCGCCGCCGGTTCAGCAATCTGGAAAGCCCAGCTTCCCGGTCGGCCACTATCCGGGCTGACCGTTCTGGTGGTTGAAGACTCGCGCTTCGCGTCCGAGGCAATTCGCCTTCTATGCTTGAGATCGGGCGCCCGGATCCGACGGGCCGATTGCATACTCGCGGCAAAGCGCCACTTGCAGACCTACCGCCCGACGGTCGTTCTGGTCGATATGGGCCTGCCCGATGGCAGCGGTGCCGACCTGATCCGCCGGATCACGACCCATGGTGAGCACGCGCCGTTGGTCCTGGGCATCTCGGGCAATCCCGACCTGCGTGATGACGCCCTCGCGGCCGGGGCTGTCGGCTTCATCGCCAAGCCGATCAACAGCCTTGCCGTCTTTCAGCAGATCATTCTGTCGGCGCTGCCGACGGGGGCGCCGATGCCCGGCCCGCGACCGGTGCCCAATGAGGTGGTGACCCCCGATATCAGCGCCCTGCATGACGATCTGGCCCATGCCGCCCAGATCCTGTCCATCGCAGCCAACGGTGACGCCATCGACTATATCGCCCATTTCCTGACCGGCGTCGCCAGATCAGCCCAGGACGCGCCGTTGGCCGCAGCCGCAACCGCCTTGGCCCAGGATCACGAGGCAGGGCGCGCGGTCGCCAGGAACCTCTCGCGGATCGGCGACATGGTTCATCAAAGGCTGGCGACGGTCGGACATGCCTGACCCCGGCCATTTCCCAGCCCGTGGTGGCCTGCTCCTCCACCACGGGCTGCCGGAAAATTCACGACCTCTCCCCGGCTGTCGGCGTCGTGTTTGGGTTCTGCGGACCGCCTGGCCACGCGGTCCGTCAGTTGGCAGCGATCTCGGCCCCGATCAGCAGCAATACGGGTTCGGTCAGCGAGGACAGGCTTTGCCGCTGCCTTCCCTCCGCATCGAAATTGCCGGGATCGAGCCAGTCGGCATAGGCCGGCGCCAATCGGCACCAATCCGAATCGGTCATGCCGTACCAGGCGGTATCGCGATTTCGCCCCTTCAGGATCATGTGGTTCCGAAACACCCCCTCAAAGGCGAAACCATACCGACGGGCGGCCCGCCGGGAGGGGGCATTGAGCGCGTTGCACTTCCACTCGATCCGGCGATAGCCCGCCGCGAAGGCCCAGCCGACCATGCGCATCAGCGCCTCCGAGGCCGCACGGCTGCGCTGCCAGGCCGTCGAGATCATCACATTGCCGATTTCCAGCACACCATTCGCCGCATCGATCCGCATGAAGCTGGCATAGCCCCAGGCCGCACCGCTGACAGGATCGACAAAGGCGTAAAACACGGCCTCCGACCCTATCGCCTGCGCCATCCAGCCATGCAGATCTTCAGCCGAGCGGAATGGACCGTTGCTCATGTAGTCCCACAGCGAATCGTCATCCTTGACGGCCTCGAACACGGCGGCGGCGTGACGCGCCGGGTCCAGGCGCTCAAGCCGCACCGAATCGCCGTCGATCACCTCCGGCCCGGGCCGAGGCGGTGCCTGCCAGCCCGCCAGCAGGGGGCCAAGCAGTCGTTCTGAAATCAGCTTATCCATGACAAAAGTCTATCCCGGCCAACGGTCGCCACAAGCGGTTTCAACGCCTGTTCGGAGGTGATCGTTCTGCTGTGCATATGCGGCACATCTGCCGAATGCCACGTGTCAATTAGGTGCCACTTTTCGTTACGCGTTCCCGTCTCGTTCTGCACCAAATGCCGGAACCTGCACGGGCAGCTTCGCAAGACTCTTTATGTATTGCGTTTTTTTCCGGGGTTTCGTAGAGGCGTCCTTGGGACACCTCTCCCCAACGAGAGGCTTTTGCCTGAAAGGGTAACTTATGGCGAATACGCTTCCGGCTGCGCGTCCGGCAAATCCGCGCTTCTCTTCTGGCCCCTGCGCCAAGATTCCCGGTTTCGATCTGAACATGCTGGCGGACGCCCCCCTGGGCCGGTCGCACCGTGCCGCCATCGGCAAGGAAAAGCTGGCGGGTGCCATCGAGACCACCCGTGACATTCTGGGCGTTCCGGCGGATTACCGCATCGGCATCGTTCCTGCCTCGGATACCGGCGCGGTCGAGATGGCGATGTGGTCGCTTCTGGGCGAGCGCCCGGTCGAGATGCTGGCCTGGGAAAGCTTCGGCTCGGGCTGGGTTACCGATGTCGTCAAGCAGCTGAAGCTGGACGCGAAGGTCCAGACCGCCGATTACGGCAAGATCGCCGATTTCGCCGCCGTCGATTTCGACCGCGACGTGGTCTTCACCTGGAACGGCACCACCTCGGGCGTGCGGGTTCCCAATGGCGACGTGATCCCGGCGGATCGTGGCGGGCTGACCATCTGCGACGCGACCTCGGCCGCTTTCGCGATGGACCTTCCCTGGGACAAGCTGGATGTGGTCACCTTCTCCTGGCAGAAGGTGCTGGGCGGCGAAGGCGGGCATGGCGTGCTGATCCTCAGCCCCCGTGCCGTTGCGCGGCTGGAAAGCTATACCCCGGCCTGGCCCATGCCGAAGATCTTCCGCATGACCAAGGGCGGCAAGCTGATCGAGGGCATCTTCAAGGGCGAGACGATCAACACGCCCTCGATGCTCTGTGTCGAGGATTATCTGGTGGCGCTGGAATGGGCGAAATCGGTCGGCGGGCTGCAAGGCCTGATCGGGCGCGCCAATGCCAATGCCAAAGCCGTCTGGGATTTCTGCGCTGACCGCCCCTGGATCGAGAATCTGGCCGAGGATCCGGCGACGGCCTCGACCACCAGCGTCTGCGTGAAGTTCACCGATCCGCGCATCAAGGACGGGGCTGCCTTCGCCAAGGCGGTTGCGAAACGGCTGGAGAAGGAAGGCGTCGGGCTCGACCTTGGCGCTTACCGCGACGCGCCGGCAGGCCTGCGGATCTGGTGCGGCTCGACCGTCGAGACCGCCGATGTTGAGGCGCTGCTGCCCTGGATCGAATGGGCATTCGAGGCCGAGATCGCCGCGCAGGCGTGAACGCTGGCCGGGGGCGCTGCCCCCCGGACCCCCCGAGGTTTTTTGACACCAAAGAGGCGCAAGGAGGCCGTGGCCCCGCGCTTTTGACAAGGAGCATGACATGCCCAAGGTTCTCGTATCCGACAAGCTTTCGGAAACCGCCGTCCAGATCTTCCGCGACCGCGGGGTCGAGGTGGATTACCTGCCCGATGTCGGCAAGGACAAGGACAAGCTGGCCGAGATCATCGGCCAATATGACGGTCTGGCCATCCGCTCGGCCAGCAAGGTCACGGAAAAGCTGCTGGAAAGCGCGGCCAATCTGAAGGTGATCGGCCGCGCCGGAATCGGGGTCGACAATGTCGACATCCCGGCCGCATCCAAGAAAGGCGTGATCGTGATGAACACGCCATTCGGCAACTCTGTCACCACCGCCGAACATGCCATCGCGCTGATGTTCGCCGTCGCCCGGCAACTGCCGGAAGCCAGCGTTTCCACCCATGCCGGGAAGTGGGAGAAGAACCGCTTCATGGGGGTCGAACTTTTCAACAAGACCCTTGGCCTGATCGGGGCGGGCAATATCGGCTCGATCGTCGCCGACCGCGCGCTCGGGCTGAAGATGAAGGTGCTGGCCTATGACCCCTTCCTGTCGGAAGAGCGGGCCGATCAGCTGGGCGTGAAGAAGGTCGAGTTGGACGAGTTGCTGGCCAAGGCCGATTTCATCACCATGCACGTCCCGCTGACCGACAAGACCCGCAATATCCTGTCGCGCGAGAATATCGCCAAGACCAGGAAGGGCGTGCGCATCGTCAATGCCGCCCGTGGCGGTCTGATCGACGAAGAGGCGCTGGCAGAGGCGCTGACATCGGGCCATGTCGCCGGCGCAGCACTGGATGTCTTCGCGACCGAACCCGCGACCGACAGCCCGCTGTTCAACCTGCCCAATGTGGTGGTGACGCCGCATCTGGGTGCCTCGACCAGCGAGGCGCAGGAAAACGTGGCCCTGCAGGTGGCCGAACAGATGTCGGATTACCTGCTGACCGGGGCGGTGTCGAACGCGCTCAACATGCCCTCGGTCACCGCCGAGGAAGCCAAGGTCATGGGTCCCTGGATCAAGCTGGCCGGGCATCTGGGCAGCTTCATCGGCCAGATGACCGACGAGCCGATCAAGTCGATCAACGTGCTTTACGACGGCGTCGTCTCGACCATGAACCTGAACGCGCTGAACGCGGCGGTGATCTCGGGCGTGATGAAGGCCACCAACCCGGATGTGAACATGGTCTCGGCCCCGGTCATCGCCAAGGATCGCGGCATCCAGATCGCCACCACCCGGCAGGATGCCGGCGGCGTCTATGACGGCTATATCAAGGTCAGCGTCGTCACCGAGGAGCGCGAGCGTTCCATCGCCGGGACCGTCTTCAGCGACGGCAAGCCGCGCTTCATCCAGATCCGTGGCATCAATGTCGATGCCGAGATCGGCGCGCATATGCTTTACACCCGCAACAAGGACGTGCCGGGCGTGATCGGCGCGCTTGGCAGCACCCTGGGCGAGATGGGCGTGAACATCGCCAACTTCCAGCTTGGCCGCGCGGCCAATGGCGGCGACGCCATCGCCATCCTCTATCTGGACGAGGCGCTGTCGCCCGAAGTGCTGGCGGCCTTGCAGAATACCGGCAAGTTCCTGCAGGCGCGCGCGTTGCGCTTCGAGGTCTGATCCGGCCTCGCCCGAGATGAAGGGGCCCGGCGGCAGATCCGCCGGGCCCTTGCCATTTCCGCCCTTTTGCTGTCGCTTTTCCCGGTTCCAACCGAAGGTTTCCGATGTCGTTCCAGCCCCCCTTCCAGCCCGTCTATGCCATCGGCGACATCCATGGCCGGATGGACGCGCTTCGCGAGACCCATGACCTGATCGCGCAGGATGGCGGCGAGGATGCGCATATCGTCCATCTGGGCGACCTGATCGACCGTGGCCCCGAGTCGCCCGCCGTCATCGACCATCTGATGGAGGGGCTGGCGCAGGGGCGGAACTGGCAGATCGTGAAGGGCAATCACGACAACAAGCTGCCGCGCTTCCTTGAAGATCCGGGCTGGATCGATCCGGGCACCACAAGCGGGCTGACCTGGATCGGGGACGCGCGGAATGGCGCGGCGGCGACGCTTCTGTCCTATGGCATCAAGGATGCCGATACCCGCCCGCAGGACGATGTTCAGGCCGAAGCCCTGCGCAATATCCCGGCGGAACATGCGCTTTTCCTCGACGGGCTGGCGCCTTACGTTCTGCATCCGGGCGGGTTTCTGTTCGTCCATGCCGGGATCCGGCCCGGCATCGACCTGTCGGCGCAATCGCGGGTCGACATGATGTGGATCCGCAAGCCGTTTCTGGAATCGAGCGA
Organism: uncultured Paracoccus sp.; assembly: GCF_937873615.1. Lineage (GTDB taxonomy): Bacteria > Pseudomonadota > Alphaproteobacteria > Rhodobacterales > Rhodobacteraceae > Paracoccus. The sequence goes on along the minus strand of NZ_CALMYP010000054.1, from coordinate 20,587 downwards.
CGATCACGGCGCACTTGTCGTCCATGGCCATACCGCCATCCGCGCCGCCACCCATTACGGCAACCGGCTGAACATCGACAGCGGCGCCGGTTACGGCCACCCCGCCAGTGCCGTCAGGCTGGATGCCGAAGGCGCCTGGCTTCTGACCACAACCGGGCCGCAGCGGCTTCTGCCGGAGGTCGCGGCATGACGCGCGGGGTCCTGATTTCGCTGCTGGTCATCGCCGTGGCGGCGGCGATCCTGGTCATCATGGGGCGGGTGCCGATCTGCGAATGCGGCTATGTGAAGCTCTGGCACGGCCAGACCATGAGCAGCGAGAATTCGCAGCACTTGACGGATTGGTATACGCCCTCGCATATCCTGCACGGGCTGATCTTCTATGCCCTGCTCTGGCTGGTGGCGCGCCGCCTGCCGATTGGCACCCGGCTGATCGTGGCCACGCTGATCGAGGCCGCATGGGAAATCGTCGAGAACTCCCCCACCATCATCGAGCGTTACCGCGCCACCACGATCTCGCTGGATTATTTCGGCGACAGCGTGGTCAATTCCGTGGCCGACATGCTGGCGATGATCTTCGGCTTCTGGCTGGCGCGGGTGCTGCCGGTCTGGGCCTCGGTCGCGCTTTTCATTCTGGCCGAAGCCGTCACCATCTACCTGATCCGCGACGGGCTGATGCTGAACGTGCTGATGCTGGTCTGGCCGCTGGAGGCGGTGCGCAACTGGCAATCGGCAGTTTAGACAGGCGCACGCTCTAGCCGGTGCAAAGCTCGTCCCAGATCGCCAGTGCCTTGGCGGCATACATGAGCGACGGGCCGCCGCCCATGGTCATGGCGACGGCGCAGATGCCGGCCAGATCCTCGCGCGTGCCGCCGGCCCGCTGCAGGGCACCGACATGGAACATGATGCAGGGCTCGCAACGCTCGCCGATGGCGATGCCAAGGGCGACCAATTCAACCTCGCGCGCCGGTAGACCGGATTTTTCCTTGGCCGCCTTCTGCATCTCGTTGAAGCTCTTGACCGTGTCGGGGATGGCCTTGCCGACTTCGCGAACCTGGCTTTTCAGCTCGGAGAACTTGTCGCTATAGCTCATGTCGCTATCCCTTTCGGTGCCGGCGCCTATTTTGCCCGCCGTTTCTTGCGCGGGTGATCGTGGCCGGGAATAAGCGCGATGAAGGTCTTCCACATGATCCACAGATCCAGCAGCGGAGAGGCCGCGCGGCGATAGACCAACTCGATCCTCAGCTTGGTCGGCAGACAGCGCGCGTAATAGGCGCGGTCGGTTTCCTCGGCGGTATCGCACTGGGCCATGATCCGGTCCTCATGGCGATGATAGATCAGCGTGGCCAGCCCGGTGACGCCCGGGCGGGCGCGCAGGACGGTGGAATAGAGAGAGGGAAAACGCTCGACATATTCGGGCAGCGGCGGGCGCGGGCCGACAAAGCTCATGTCGCCGACAAGGATGTTGAACAGCTGCGGCAATTCGTCCAGCCGGGTGCGGCGCAGGAACCGGCCAAGCGGCGTGATCCGCCAATGTTTGTGCGCACCGGTGGCGCCGCTGTCCTTGTCGACGCGGATCATGGTGCGGAACTTGTATTGCTGGAAGGGCTGTCCCGGCGCCTTCATACGACTGCCGGAATAGATCAGAGGCCGGCCCTGCATGACCAGCAACAACCCGGCCACAAGCAACATCGGCAAGGAAAGCAACGCCAGCAGGACGACTGCCAGAACGATATCCACGACACGCTTGCCGTATTGACGGTAAAAACTGTGGTCTGCGGCCTGACTGTCCAGCCCCCACAGCTCTGCTTCGGCAAAGCGGCGATCAGTCTCGATCTTGTCCCAATTCTGGTAAAGCGTCAAAGATCGGCCTCATTGCTTCGCGGATTTTCTGGTCCTGCTTAACATACGGAATTAGCTTTGAAACCGTCCGGGTCAACTTCCATTATCAACCTGTTGCCGGTTTAGCGCAAATGCGGCAGTCTCTACGCGAGTTTCCGCCGAACCACGAGGAAAAAGACAAATGCGCAAGTTCCTGGTCGTGCTGGACGATTCGCCCGAATGTCAGAATGCAATGCGGTTTGCGGCCATGCGCGCCGCGCGCACCAATGGCGGCGTGGTGGTGCTGGCGATCATCCCGCCCGACGCCATCCAGCACGGGATCGGCGTGGCCGACCTGATGCGCCAGGAGGCAGAGGACCGAATCACCTCGCAGTATCAGATCTTTGCGCGCTGGATGCGCGACAGTCAGGGGGTCGATCCCGAACTGGTCATCGTCGAAGGCGATCCGCCGACTCAATTGCTCAATCATATCGGCAAGGATCCCGAAATCGGGGTGCTCGTCCTCGGCGCGGGCACCGACAAGGACGGCCCCGGCCCGCTGATCAGCCGGCTGCTGCGCGATGTCTCGGGCCTGCCTTTGCCGGTCACGCTGATCCCCGGCAATATGTCGCGCGACCGGCTGGAGGCGATCTCATGACCCGCGATCGCTGAACCTGCGGCAGGTGCAGCGCTTGACCCAAGACCGGGGCGGGGCCATATGACTGGAACAAAGGAGCACGCCATGTTCATCCAGACCGAGACCACGCCCAATCCCGCGACGCTGAAATTCCTGCCCGGCCGCACCGTGCTGGAGGAAGGCACCGCCGATTTCACCTCGGAGGAGGCCGCCGCCGTTTCGCCGCTGGCCGCCCGGGTCTTCGGGATCGACGGGGTGAGCGGGGTCTTCCTCGGCTCTGATTTCGTGACCGTGACCAAGGATGACGCGGTTCATTGGGACCACCTGAAGCCCGCCCTTCTCGGCGCGATCATGGAACATTTCCAGTCCGGCGCCCCGGTCATGGAAGGCGCGGCCAAGGCCGCCCATGCCGAACATGACGGCGAGGATGGCGAGATCGTCACCCAGATCAAGGAGTTGCTGGACACCCGCGTGCGCCCCGCCGTGGCCCAGGATGGCGGCGACATCACCTTCCACGGTTTCGACAAGGGCGTCGTCTATCTGCACATGCAGGGCGCCTGCGCCGGCTGCCCCTCCTCGACCATGACCCTGAAAATGGGGATCGAGAACCTGCTGCGCCACTATATCCCCGAAGTGACCGAGGTCCGCCCCATTGCCTGAGGCCCTGACCCTCGGCTTCGACACATCGGCCGCGCATTGCGCGGCCGCTTTGCTGTCGGGCGAGACCCTGCTGACCACCCGGCAGGAGGAGATGGCGAAAGGTCAGGCCGAACGCCTGATGCCGCTGATCGAGGAATTGCTGGCCGAGGCCGGCATCGGCTGGCGCGATCTGGCGCTGATCGGGGTCGGCACCGGCCCCGGGAACTTCACCGGCATCCGCATCTCGGTCGCCGCCGCGCGTGGGCTGGCGCTGTCGCTCGGCATTCCCGCCATCGGCATCGGCGCGCCCGAGGCGCTTGCCTTCGGCCTGCCCCGCCCCTGCCGGATCGTCATTCCGGGACGCCGCGACATGGCGATCTGGCAGGATTTCGGCGATGACACGCCCAGCCAGCCCCGGCAGGACCCGCTGGACGCCCTGCCCCCCGGCCCGCCGGTCCTGAGCCCGCACATCGGCATGGCCGAAGGCATCGCCCGCCTCGCCCGCGCCCGCAGTGCCAGCCCGCAGCCGCGCCCGGCGCCGATCTATCTGCGCCCCGCCGATGCCGCCCCGGCGCGCGACCGGGGCCCCGTCATCCTGCCATGACGCCCGAGGAACTGGCCCGGCTTCACGCCATATGCTTCACCCGCCCGCGCCCGTGGAATGCGGCTGAATTCCAGGCCCTGCTGGCCGATCCGGCGAATTTCCTGCTGATGCGCGAATCCGGCTTCCTGCTTGGCCGCACCATCCTTGACGAAGCCGAACTGCTGACCCTCGCCATAGCGCCCGAAGCCCGCCGCCGGGGCATCGGCGCCGCCCTGCTGACCGGGTTCGAGACGCAGGCACAGGCGCGCGGTGCCGCGACCGCCTTTCTGGAGGTCGCCAGCGACAATGCCGCCGCGCAGGCGCTTTATGCGGGCAAGGGCTGGCAGAATGCAGGATGCCGCCGCGATTACTATGGCGGCGGCACCGATGCCGTGGTGATGCTAAAACCGCTTTAAGCCGTCAGGCCAGAGCGCCGTGGCAATGCTTGAACTTCTTGCCCGAGCCGCAGGGGCAAGGATCGTTGCGCGAAGGATTGCCCCAGGTCGCCGGATCGGTCTCGTCGAAGCCCGGCGCATGGGCCGAAGCCTCGCCGCCTTCGGCCTCTTGATGCGAGGGCGTCATCTGCTGCTGTTGCTGGGCCTGCTGTTCCTGATACTGGCGCAGCATCTGCGCCCGTTCTTCCTCGGTCAGCGGGCGGATGCGGCCGAGCTGCTGGGTCACGTCGGCGCGCAGCCCGTCCAGCATCGATTCGAACAGCTGGAAACCCTCGGTCTTGTATTCCGACAGGGGATCGCGCTGCGCATAGCCCCGGAAGCCCACGACCGAGCGCAGATGTTCCAGCGTCAGCAGGTGATCGCGCCATTTCTGGTCGATGGTCTGCAACAGGATCTGCTTTTCGATCTGGCGCATGGTCTCGGGGCCGAAATCGGCCTCTTTCTGGGTCATGTAGGCATCGGTCGCATCGGCGATGCGTTCCAGCATCACCGCCTGATCGACGCCGTCTTCGGCCGCCCATTCGTCGACCGGCAGGTTCATGTTCAGCTGCTCGACCACGGCCTTTTTCAGCCCGGCCACGTCCCATTGCTCGGCATAGGCGCGCGGCGGCAGGTGTTCGTCGACCATATCGTCGATGACCTGATGGCGCATGTCGGCGGCGACCTCGCCCACTTCCTCGCTGTCCATGATCTCGCGGCGCTGGCTGAAGATGGCCTTGCGCTGATCGTTCATGACATCGTCGAATTTCAGCAATTGCTTGCGGATGTCGAAGTTGCGGCCCTCGACCTTGGCCTGGGCGCGCTCCAGCGACTTGTTGACCCAAGGATGAACGATGGCCTCGCCTTCCTTCATCCCCAGCCGCGACAGCACCGCATCCAGCCGTTCCGAGCCGAAGATCCGCATCAGGTCGTCTTCCAGCGAGAGGAAGAACAGTGATCGCCCCGGATCGCCCTGCCGGCCCGAGCGACCACGCAGCTGGTTGTCGATGCGCCGGCTTTCATGGCGCTCGGTCGCCAGCACGAACAGCCCGCCCGCGCCAAGGACCTTTTCCTTGTCGGCGGCATGTTCGGCCTCGATCTTCGCGCGCAGCTCGTCGGGATGGGCCTCGGGATCGGCGGCAAGCGCCTGCATCACCTTCATCTCGACATTGCCGCCAAGCTGAATGTCGGTGCCGCGCCCGGCCATGTTGGTGGCGATGGTCACCGCGCCGGGCTTGCCGGCCTCGGCGACGATATAGGCCTCCTGCTCGTGCTGGCGGGCGTTCAGCACGTTATGCGCAATGCCGGCCTGGGTCAGCATCTGCGAAAGCATTTCCGATTTCTCGACGCTGGTGGTGCCGACAAGGGTCGGCTGGCCCTTGGCATGGGCCTCCTGAATGGCCTCGATCACGGCGGCGTATTTCTCGGCCCCGGTGCGATAGACGCGGTCATGTTCATCGACCCGCGCCACCGGCCGGTTGGTCGGCACCTCGACCACGCCAAGCTTGTAGATATCGGCGAATTCCTCGGCCTCGGTGGCGGCGGTGCCGGTCATGCCGCCCAGCTTATCGTAAAGCCGGAAATAGTTCTGGAAGGTCACGCTGGCCAGGGTCACGTTTTCGGCCTGAATGGCCACGCCTTCCTTGGCCTCGATCGCCTGATGCAGCCCGTCCGACAGCCGGCGGCCCTTCATGGCGCGGCCGGTGAATTCGTCGATCAGCACCACCTCGCCATTCTGGACCATGTAATTCTGGTCGCGCTGGAACAGCTTGTGGGCGCGCAGCGCCTGGTTGGCGTGGTGAACGATGGTCGTCGATTCCGGGTCATAGAGCGTCTGGCCCTCGGGCAGCACGCCCGCCCGGCTCAGCAGTTGCTCCATCTTCTCGTTGCCCTCTTCGGTGAAGGTGGCATTGCGGGCCTTTTCGTCCAGCTTGAAATCCTCATCCGTCAGTTGCGGGATGAATTCGTTCAGCGTGACGTAAAGCTCGCTGCGGTCCTGAGACGGCCCCGAGATGATCAGCGGCGTCCGCGCCTCGTCGATCAGGATGCTGTCCACCTCGTCGACGATGGCGAAGAAATGGTCGCGCTGAACCATCTGCTCGACCGAGCCCTTCATGTTGTCGCGCAGATAGTCGAAGCCAAGCTCGTTATTCGTCGCATAGGTGACATCGGCCTGATAGGCCTGACGCTTTTCCTCGTCCTGCTGGAAGGGATAGACGACGCCGGTGGTCATGCCGAGATGGGCGAAGACCTTGCCCATCCATTCCGCGTCGCGCTTGGCGAGGTAATCGTTGACGGTAACGACATGCACGCCCTTGCCGGCAAGCGCGTTCAGATAGGCCGGGAAGGTGGCGACAAGGGTCTTGCCCTCGCCGGTCTTCATCTCGGCGATATTGCCCTCATGCAGGAAGATCCCGCCCATCAGCTGGGTGTCGAAGGCGCGCAGGCCAAGGGCGCGACGCGCAGCCTCTCGGCAATTGGCAAAGGCCTCGACCAGCAGATCGTCCAGATCGGCGCCAGCCTGCGCGCGCCCCTGCAACTCGCGGGTCTTGGCGATCAACTCTTCGTCAGAGCGGGCCTGAACCTCGGGTTCCAGCGCGTTGATCTTTGCCACCAGCGGACGGGCCGCCTTTACCTTACGGTCATTGGGTGTCCCAAAGACCTTCTTCGCCAAATTACCTAGACCCAGCATGATCACTCCGGCCGTCTCGTTGCGGGAAAGGCGCGGGCACCGGCCCCTTGCCCGGACCGTCCGTCCTGCCGTATCAGTGCAGGGAATAAACGGCGCGGGCGCGCCTTTTCGGTTGCGCCGGATGTAGGCCCGCGACCATGCAGTGTCAACGCTTGCCCCCTTATTGCCGCGCCCCGGCGGGGCTTATCTTCAAGGAAATCCCCATGTTCAAACGCACCGCAACCGCACTGACCCTGATCGCCACCCTGACCGCCCCCGCCTTCGCGCAGGATGCCGACACCGTCGTCGCCAAGGTCGGCGACACGGAAATCACCCTTGGCCAGATGGCAGCACTGAAGCTGACCATGCCGCCCGAGATGGCGCAGGTGCCCGCGGCCGATCTGTGGAACGTGCTGCTGGACGAGATGATCCGTCAGGCCGCCTTGGCCAATGAGGGCGAGAAGGAACTGACCGCACTCGACCGTGCCTTCCTGGCCAATCAGCGCCGCGACTACCTGGTCCGTTCGGTGATGGAGCGTGTCGCCGATTTCGAACCGACCGATGCCGAGATCGAGGCCGCCTATGCCATGGCCTTCCCCGCCGATACGCCGATCACCGAATATGATGCCGATCATATCCTGCTGGAAAGCGAAGATGACGCGAAGGCCGTGATCGAGGAACTGAACAATGGCGGCGATTTCACCAAGCTGGCTGCGGAGCGTTCGACCGATACCGGCTCGGCGCCGAGCGGCGGCGATCTGGGCTGGTTCACCGCCGATCGCATGGTCCCCGAGTTTTCCGAGGCCGTGGCGGCGATGGAGCCCGGCACCACCTCGACCGCGCCGGTCCAGTCGCAATTCGGCTGGCATGTCATCAAGCTGAACGAAACCCGCGAGATGACCCCGCCGACCGTTGAGGAGATCCGCGACGCATTGGTCCAGCAGGTCCGCCGCGAGAAGGTCTCTGCCGAGATCGAGCGTATCTCGGGCGAAGCGGCGGTCGAACGCATCGAAGGCATAGATCCGACGGTTCTCGATCAGGATATTCTGGGGGTTCAAGAGTAATGGCCAAGGAAAGACAGAAGGATAAGGTCAAGGACGGCGGCAAGAAGAAGGACAAGAAGGGCAAGAAGTCCGACAAGTCCAAGGCCGCCAGAAAGGTCAGCGCCAAGCCGATCGTCGCGAAGAAGGCCGCGACAATGCTGGTCAGCACCGGCCCGCAGGTCTCGCCGCTGGCGCCGGCGAGTTTCCCCGACCTGCCGGTCATTGCCGGTGTCGAGTTCGCCTCGGCCGCTGCCGGGGTGAAATACAAGGGCCGAACCGATGTGATGCTGGCCCGGCTGGCCCCCGGCACCGCCATTGCCGGGGTGTTCACGCGCTCCTCGACGCGGGCGGCCTGCGTTCTCGATTGTCAGGCCAAGCTGGCCGGCAAGCAGGACCTTTCGAAAGGCGCGGCCATCGTCGTCAATTCCGGCAATGCCAATGCCTTCACCGGCGCCGCCGGTCAGGCCGCCGTCGACAAGGTGGCCGAAGCCGCCGCCGCCGCACTGTCTGTGCCGGCCGCACGGGTCTTCACCTCCTCGACCGGGGTGATCGGCGAGCCCCTGCCGTGGGAGCGGATCACCGCCACCCTCGGCGAGGCGACGGCAGCACTGGATGCCGGCGCCGCCGCCGCTGCCGCGCGCGCCATCATGACCACGGACACCTTCCCGAAGGGCGCCAGCGCCGTGATCGAGACCGAGGCCGGCCCGATCCATATCGCCGGCATCGCCAAGGGCTCGGGCATGATCGCGCCGGACATGGCGACGATGCTGGTCTATCTGTTCACCGATGCGAAGATCGCGCCGGAGCTGCTGCAGAAGATCCTGTCGAAGCAGGTCGATGACAGCTTCAACGCCATCACCGTCGACAGCGACACCTCGACATCGGACGCGCTGATCCTGGCCGCGACCGGGCAATCGAAGGCCGCGCCCCTGACCGACCTGCGCGCGCGCGAGGCGCGGGCCTTCGCGGACGGGCTGGGTCGGGTGATGCTCGATCTCGCCCAGCAGGTCGTCATGGACGGCGAAGGCGCGACGAAATTCGTCGAGGTTCAGGTGACTGGCGCCGCCAGCCCCGCCGACGCCCACAAGGTCGCCATGGCCATCGCCAATTCGCCGCTGGTCAAGACCGCCATCGCCGGCGAGGATGCCAATTGGGGCCGCGTGGTCATGGCCGTCGGCAAGTCCGGCGCCAAGGCCGACCGCGACCGGCTGACCATCCGCTTCGGCGATCTGGTGGTGGCCGAGAACGGCTGGCGCGCGCCCGGCTATGACGAAAGCCAGGCCAGCGCCTATATGAAGCGCGACCGGCTGGTGATCGGGGTCGATCTGGGCCTCGGCACCGCCGCGCGCACGGTCTGGACCTGCGATCTGACCCATCGCTATATCGACATCAACGCCGATTACCGGTCTTGACACAGGCGGGGGCTTCGGCCCCCGCTGGTTGTTTTTCCAAGGATTTCCCGATGAAGATCGTTCTCGTTGCCGCCGTCGCGCTGATCGACGCCGATGGCCGCGTGCTGCTGGCGCAGCGTCCCGAAGGCAAGTCCATGGCCGGGCTGTGGGAATTTCCCGGCGGCAAGGTCGAGCCGGGCGAGACCCCCGAAACCGCGCTGATCCGCGAGTTGCACGAGGAACTGGCCATCGACACCGAGACCTCCTGCCTCGCGCCGCTGACCTTCGCCAGCCACAGCTATGACGACTTTCACCTGCTGATGCCGCTTTTCGCCTGCCGGCGCTGGAAGGGCATCGTCCAGCCGATGGAGGGGCAGCGATTCGCCTGGGCGAAATCTCAGGATCTCAGGAATTACAATATGCCACCGGCGGATCTGCCCCTTATCCCGATGATTCAGGCATGGCTATGATATTTTTGTCACTTCCTTGAGCGCCAGTCAATAAACTGTTCCGTTTGCCTCATTTTCTTAACCAATTTCCTGAAAAACTATCTAATAGTATAGGTCCGAGGGAGAAAGAATCATGATTCGCACCATCACTATCGGTAGTTACATCTCGGTCCAGGGCTTGTTCGAACGCGTGACCGACACAGGCGACATCGTCATCCGTGTTGGTGACAAGACCTTTCAGGGCAAGCCGGTCAGCAAGTAAATCTCGTTAATTGGTGCAGGACTGTCATCTTCTAAGGGGCGCCGGGCGGCTGCGCGGCGCCCTTTCTCATGCCCGATTGCGCGAAAAAACGATCCTGAAGTTCGCAGGAAAGTAGAACATTCACCCCTTTTGCACGCGCAACCCGCAAATCTCGTGCCTGAGTTGTGAAATTTCGCCCATTTGCCAATCAGGCCTCGTCGGCATCGTCCGATTGCATCCGCATCGCCATCAGGGCGGCGCTGTCCTTTACCGACACCGCCCGCGCCTCGGCGCAGATGCGCCGGAACCGCGCCAGAACCTCCTGCCCCTCATTGGTCAGCCGGGCACCGCCACCGCCGGCGCCGCCGCGGACCCGCTCGACCAGCGGGGCGGAAAAGCTGGCATTCAACACTTCGACCAGCGACCACGCGCGCTTGTAGCTCATTCCCATCTGCCGCCCGGCTTCCGAGATCGAGCCGGTCTCGCCGATCAGTTCCAGCAGATCGGCCTTGCCGGGACCAAGCCAGATGCCGGGCGCCAGATACAGACGGATCTGCAGGCGCGGATAAAGATCGGGGTTGTGGAGGGGCGGATGCGACATGCTCCGATGATGCCGCGCACCGGCGCCGCCGGCAAGCGGCAGGTGCACAAGCGCCGCATCCCGAAGGGCCAGCGATTTCAGGGCGGTGCCGCCATTTCCCTTCCCAAACCCGTGGATTTCCTGTAAGGCCCCTCAATCTGTGACGTGATGCCCGCAGCCCCGGGGCGACGCATAAGGATTAGGGGCAGCGGCAATGGGGCCGCTATATGACATGAGGGATGGCCGGAGGGCCGGCGCATCCCGAGAGGAAATCAGATGTTTCAAGAAGTTAAGAAATCGATCCAGTGGGGCCAGGAAACCCTGACACTGGAAACCGGCAAGGTTGCGCGTCAGGCCGACGGCAGCGTCATCGCCACTCTGGGCGAGACCAGCGTCATGGCCAACGTGACCTTCGCCAAGGAACCGAAACCGGGGCAGGATTTCTTCCCGCTGACGGTTCACTATCAGGAAAAATACTATGCCGCCGGCAAGATCCCGGGCGGCTTCTTCAAGCGCGAGGCCCGTCCGACCGAGAAGGAAACGCTGACCGCGCGCCTGATCGACCGTCCCTGCCGTCCGCTGTTCGCGCCGGGCTTCAAGAATGAAGTTCTGGTCATGTGCACGGTGCTGTCGCACGATCTGGTCAACGATCCCGATATCGTCGCCATGATCGCCGCCTCGGCCGCGCTGACCATTTCCGGCGTGCCCTTCATGGGCCCGATCGGCGCCGCCCGCGTCGGCTTCGCCGATGGCGCCTATGTGCTGAACCCCGAGGTTCAGGACATGGACCAGTTGCGCAACAACCCCGAGCAGCGTCTCGATCTGGTCGTTGCCGGCACCAAGGACGCGGTGATGATGGTCGAATCGGAAGCCTATGAGCTGTCCGAGGAAGAAATGCTGGGCGCGGTGAAATTCGGCCACGAGCAGATGCAGCCGGTCATCGACCTGATCATCAGCCTCGCCGAATCCGCCGCGAAAGAGCCCTTCGACTTCCAGTCGCCGGATTATTCCGAGCTTTACGCCCGCGTGAAATCGCTGGGCGAGGCCGACATGCGCGCGGCCTATGCGATCAAGGACAAGAGCGACCGTCAGGACGCCGTGGCCGCCGCCAAGGCCAAGGTCAAGGACGGCCTGACCGAGGACGAACTGGCCGATCCGAACCTGGGTTCGGCGCTCAAGAAGCTGGAATCCGGCATTCTGCGCGGCGACGTGATCGCCGGCGGCGCCCGCATCGACGGACGCGACACCAGGACCGTGCGTCCCATCGACTGCGAAGTCGGCTTCCTGCCGCGCACCCATGGCTCGGCCCTGTTCACCCGTGGCGAGACCCAGGCCATCGCGGTCACCACGCTCGGCACCGGGGATGACGAACAGATCATCGACGCGCTGCACGGCAATTTCCGGTCGAACTTCCTCTTGCATTACAACTTCCCGCCCTATTCGGTCGGCGAGGTTGGCCGCGTGGGCTCGCCCGGTCGCCGCGAGATCGGCCATGGCAAGCTGGCATGGCGCGCGCTGCAGGCGGTGCTGCCGGCGGCGACGGATTTCCCCTATACGATCCGCGTCGTGTCCGAGATCACCGAATCGAACGGGTCGTCCTCGATGGCTTCGGTCTGCGGCGGTTCGCTGTCGATGATGGATGCGGGCGTGCCGCTGAAGGCGCCGGTCGCCGGTGTCGCCATGGGCCTGATCCTGGAAGATGACGGCAAATATGCCGTGCTGACCGACATCCTCGGCGACGAGGATCACCTCGGCGACATGGACTTCAAGGTCGCCGGCACCGCGAACGGCATCACCTCGCTGCAGATGGACATCAAGGTCGCCGGGATCACCCCCGAGATCATGAGCCAGGCGCTCGCGCAGGCAAAAGACGGCCGGATGCATATCCTGGGCGAGATGGGCAAGGCCCTGACCGAAGGCCGGCGCGAGTTCAGCGAACACGCGCCGCGCATCGAGACCATGCAGATCCCGACCGACAAGATCCGCGAAGTCATCGGCTCGGGCGGCAAGGTCATCCGCGAGATCGTGGAAGTCTCGGGCGCCAAGGTCGACATCAATGACGACGGCATCATCAAGATCGCCTCGGCCAATGGTGAATCGATCAAGAAGGCCTATGAGATGATCCATTCGATCGTCGCAGAACCCGAAGAAGGCCAGATCTACACCGGCAAGGTGGTGAAGCTGGTCGATTTCGGCGCCTTCGTGAACTTCTTCGGCAAGCGCGACGGTCTGGTCCATGTGTCCCAGATCGCCAACAAGCGCCTTGGCCACCCGAACGAGGTGCTGAAGGAAGGTCAGGAAGTGAAGGTCAAGCTTCTGGGCTTCGACGACCGTGGCAAGGTCCGCCTTGGCATGAAGATGGTCGATCAGGAAACCGGCGCGGAAATCACCGAGCCGAAGGAAGCCCCGGCCGAAAGCTGAACACGAACGACGGTCGGCCAGCACCTGGCCGACCGCCACGGCTGTTGCAATGAGGTGATTGATTTTGCGTGAACTGGCCTCTCTCTGGATTGGCGGCGATCTGGGCGCAATGGAACGGGCGAGCCTCAATTCCTTCGTTCGCGTCGGCCACCCTGTCACGGTTTACAGCTATTCCCCGATTTCGGACCTGCCCCCCGGCGTCACCGGGCGCGATGCGGCAGAGATCATGGCCGGGGACAAGATCCTGTATTATCACAACAAGCGCAAACCCAGCCCGGCCTTGCATTCGAACCTGTTTCGCTATGCCCTGCTCGACAAGACCGATGCCGCCTGGGTCGATCTCGACATCATCTCGCTCCGGCCCTTCCCGTCGAGCGACTATCTGATGGGCTATGAAACCAGCGAATCCATCAACGGCGCCGTTCTCAGCCTGCCACGAAACTCTCCCACCCTGCGCAAGCTGCTGGAATTTTCGCCCACCACCCGCGGCGTGCCGCCCCACATCACCGGGGCAAGGCGCCTGAAATACTGGCTTCGGACCTTCGGGCGCGGCTATCCCATCGAAAAATGGGCCTGGGGCAGCACCGGCCCGAAAGCCCTGACGATCTACCTGACCGAGAATAACGAGCAGCATCACGCCCTGCCGATAGAAGCCTTCTATCCCATCGGGGTGAACGATTACGCCGAGTTCATCGAGCCCGGCCGCTGGCAGCTCAGCGATTTCGGTGACGCGACCTTCTGCCTGCATCTCTGGGGCAGCCGGATCCGCAAGACGCTGCAGGAACGCCATGACGGCCAGCCCCCGGCAGGCAGCCTTTATGCCGAAATCCTGCAGACCTTCGCTTGACGAACGGGGCGCAGCCGCAAGAAGCTGACCGGGGCCGGATCTTGATGCTGCCCGTCATCGACAAAGGGGGCACGCTTGCGCGAACTCGCAACATTATGGGTGGGTGATCTCGGCCCTATCGAATATGCCAGCATCGCCTCTTTCCTGCGCCACGGCCACCGGCTGACCGTCTACAGCTATGCGCCGCTCGACGGATTGCCCGCCGGGGTGAAGGGCCGCGACGCGAACGAGATCCTGCCAACCCGGCAGGTCGCCCATTACCGCCGCGAGGGCAGCCCCTCTCTGCATTCCAACTTTTTCCGCTATGCGCTGATGGACCGGACCGAAAGCGTCTGGGTCGATCTGGATATCATCGCGCTACGCCCCTTCGACTTCCCGGGCGACCGCATCTATGCCCATGAAAACGCCGAGCGGGTGAATTGCGCCGTGCTGCGGATGCCCAAGACCTCGCCCGCCCTGGCAGAGTTGAGCCGCTTCCGGCCCGGAATGCGCGGGATCGCCCCGCATATCACCGGGTTGCGGCGGCTGAAATACCAGATCAAGACCCTTGGCCGGGGCGTCCCCATCGAGGAATGGCCCTGGGGCAGCACCGGCCCGCGCGCGCTGTCCGCCGCTCTCAAACGTCATGACGAGGTGAAATTCGCCCTGCCGGCAAAGACCTTCTACCCCATCGGACCCAGCAGATGCGTGCAGTTCGTGACGCCCGGCGCCCTCAGCGACGCAAGTTTCGGCCCCGAGACCTATGGCGTCCATGTCAGCGCCTCGAATGTCCATAAGGTCGTGGCCCGCGATTTCGGCGGCACCATCCCCGAGGACAGTTTTCTAGGCCATCACGTCGCCCGCGCCCGGGCGGCGGGATTCTTGTGAGGGGGGGGATTTGAGCCCATAGCGTACGCCTTCGGGCAGTAGTATGATAAAAGAATGGTTCGTTACGAAAAACTTTTGCCAGCTCACGTATTGGACAGCGCAACGCTACGGGGTAACGAATATGCTTGGCCGCTTGAAGCCATCCCGAAAGTTGTCTTCGCAGCGCAGGAAGCAGGGCTGATCAATGTTGGCGGACAACTCCAATTTCGACTGCCCGCTGGAACGTGCGAGTGTTACTGGATTGAAGTCGATACTCTGCGCGTGATGCCCAATCGCCTTTCCAAACAAGAAAAAATCGAGTGGACAGCTCAAGAAGCGCTGTCGCAATTCGAACAGCTTCCGCACAGATGGGATTTTCTCGCGGAGGGAAAGAAAGCCTTCACAAATGCACTTAATGAGTATGTTGCCGGCGGAGGCGACCCTCTGCGTGCAGTGTGTTTCGTATGGTATGTTGAGAAACCAAACTAGGCATAGTCGTCGAAAAGTATTTTTGACAATCTGGCCCGCTTGTTGCTTGAGAAGATCAAATGCAAATGGCGGGTTCGTCCCGCACAGCAGCCCCCCACAAAAAAGGCCGCGCCCGAAGGCGCGGCCCCTTGTTCGTCGCAGCGGCCTCAGCCGTGCTTCGGGTCCTTGGCGAAGCGCAGATAGGGCAGCTTCTTGTCCAGCTTGCCGTATTTCGCCTCGGCGGCGGCATCGTCCAGCGACAGCGCCACGATCACGTCCTGACCCGGCACCCAGTTCGCGGGCGTCGCCAGCGGCACGCCGTCGGTTTCCTGCACCGCGTCCAGCGCGCGCAGGATCTCGGCGAAGTTGCGGCCCACCGACATCGGATAGGTCATGGTCAGGCGGACCTTCTTGTCCGGCCCGATGATGAAGACGGTGCGCACGGTCGCCGAATGCTGGGGCGTGCGGCCCTCGCTCGGCAGGTAATATTCCGCCGGCAGCATGTCATAGGCCTTGGCGACGGTCAGATCGGTATCGTCGATGATGGCGAAATTCGCCGGCGCGCCGGCGAAGGCGGCAATGTCGTTCTTCCATTTGACGTGATCCTCGACCGAATCGACGGAAACGCCGACGACCTTGGTGCCGCGCTTCTCGAATTCCGGGGCCAGCTGGGCCACGGCGCCAAACTCGGTGGTGCAGACCGGGGTGAAATCGCGCGGGTGAGAGAAGACAAGCGCATAGCTGTCCCCCAGCCAGTCATGGAAGTTGATCGTGCCTTCCGTGGAATTCGCGGTGAAATCGGGGGCGGTATCGTTGATACGCAGGCTCATCTCGGATCCTTTCAAGTAACCTGTGGCGAACATAGGTCGCCTGCGCCAGTTTCCAAGGGCTTTTTCGTCGCGTCATCCGATCTGGTCGGACCGCGCCATCGTTCCTAACTCTGCAAGAACCCGCCTTGCGCGGGGCAAATGTAAATGCGACCATTCGGTCAATGAATGGAGGACTCAAGATGAGCGAGCTTCTGAACAAGCGACAATTCTATATCGACGGCAAATGGGTGGACCCCGCCCGCGCCAATGACCTGGAGGTCATCGACCCCTCGACCGAGGAAGCCGTGGCGGTGATCTCGCTGGGCGATCAGGCCGATACCGACGCCGCCGTGGCCGCCGCCAAGCGCGCCTTCCCGGCCTGGTCGGCCACGCCCCCGGCGGAGCGTCTGGCCTATGTCGAGAAGATTCTGGAGATCTACAAGCGCCGCGCCGGCGACATGGCCTGGGCCATCACCCATGAAATGGGCGCGCCCTCCGACATGTCCTCGGGCGATCAGGTCATGGCCGGGGCCTTTCACACCCAGAATTTCATCGACGCCTTCCGCGATTTCGAATTCATCCGCCCGCTGAACGCGGCCTCGCCCACCACCATGATCGCGTGGGAGCCTATCGGCGTCGTCGGCCTGATCACGCCGTGGAACTGGCCGATGAATCAGGTCACGCTGAAGGTGATCCCGGCGCTGCTGGCCGGCGATACCATGGTGCTGAAGCCCTCGGAAATCGCGCCGCTGTCTTCGATGGTCTTCGCCGAGATCGTGGACGAGGCCGGCCTGCCGCCCGGCGTCTTCAACATGGTGAACGGCGACGGTGTCGGCGTCGGCACCCAGCTGTCCACCCATCCCGATGTCGAGATGATCAGCTTCACCGGCTCCACCCGGGCCGGGATCGCCATCTCCAAGGCCGCCGCCGACAGCCTCAAGAAGGTGGCGCTGGAACTGGGCGGCAAGGGCGCCAACGTGATCTTCGCCGATGCCGATGACAAGGCGGTGCTGCGCGGCACCCGGCATGTGTTCTACAATTCCGGCCAAAGCTGCAACGCGCCGACCCGGATGCTGGTGCAACGAGAGGTCTATGACCGCGCCGTCGAAACCGCGCGCGAGGTCGCCGAAAAGACCCCCGTCGCCAGCGGCCATGACGCCGGCCGCCATATCGGCCCGGTCGTGTCGAAGGCGCAATGGGACAAGATTCAGGGCCTCATCCAGAAGGGCATCGACGAAGGCGCCCGCCTGGTCGCCGGCGGCACCGGCCTGCCCGAGAATCTCAATCGCGGCTATTTCGTCCGCCCGACGGTCTTTGCCGATGTGAACAACGACATGACCATCGCGCGCGAGGAAATCTTCGGCCCGGTCCTGTCGATCATCCCCTTCGACACCGAGGAAGAGGCGATCGCCATCGCCAATGACACCGCCTACGGGCTGACCAACTATGTCCAGACCCAGGACGGCAGCCGCCGCAACCGCCTGGCCCGCAAGCTGCGCGCCGGCATGGTCGAAACCAATGGCGAGGGTCGCGGCCCCGGCGCCTTCTTCGGCGGCATCGGCCGCTCGGGCCGGGCCCGTGAAGGCGGCGTCTGGGGGATCGAGGAATTCATGGATTCCAAGGCCATCAGCGGCTGGGACCCGGAAAGCTGACCGCCCCTTACCGCCAAAAGAAAACGCCCGCAGCGCAAGCTGCGGGCGTTCGTCATTCCGGTCACGCCCTTCCTGCGAAGGGCGCGGCGCTCAGCGGCGGATGCCCAGGCGCTTGATCAGGTCCTGATAACGGCCCTCATCCTTGCCTTTCAGATAGTCCAGCAGCTTGCGGCGCTGAGCCACCATCATCAGAAGGCCACGACGAGAGTGGTTGTCCTTCTTGTGGGTCTTGAAATGCTCGGTCAGCGTGGAAATACGCGAGGTCAGAATCGCGACCTGAACCTCGGGCGAACCGGTGTCGCCTTCCTTGGTCGCATATTCCTTCATCAGGCGATTCTTTTCTTCGACAGTAATCGACATCGGGGTCTCCTTTCAGAAACAAGGGGTTATGGCGCAGGCCGGGATGTCGTCCAGCACAGGCCCATGGAGGGTGCCGCGCCGGTTCAGACCGGCGGACGCGCGCCTATACGCAATTTCATCCCGAAAAGAAAGCCCCCGCGCGCCCTCAGCGATTGGCGATCAGCGTGATATCCGCGTCCGAGAGCGCATCGGCATGGACCACCCGCGCCACCGCCGCGCCATCGACCAGCAGGGTCGCGCTGCCATCCTCCTGCCGGATAATGCTCAGCTTGGCCTCGGGGTTCTCCACGTCGATCTCGATCCGGTCGCCGGCGGCGAAATCGCCGATACTGGCCACGCCATCGCCATCGGGTTCGATCACGAAGACATCCTCGCCCGCATTTCCGTCCAGCCAGTCGCCACCATGCCCGATCAACGTATCGGCACCCGCGCCGCCATGCAGGTAATCGACCCCCGCGCCCCCGTCGAGCACATCTTCGCCCGTCCCCCCGGACAGGTCGTCATCCCCGGCCCCGCCGGCCAGAACATCATCGCCGGCACTGCCGACCAGCTCGTCATCGCCCGCGCCACCGTGAATCCTGTCGTCGCCATCGCCCCCGAACAGCCGGTCGTCGCCTTCGCCGCCCTCCAGCGCATCGTCGCCGCCATTGCCGGCCAGCGTATCGTCGCCCGCACCGCCGAACAGAAGATCATCGCCCGCCGCCTCTGGCGCGTCGTCGCCGAAGATCCAGTCGTCGTCGCCCTCGCCATAAAGCGTATCATCGCCATCGCCGCCGGTCAGGTCGTCGCGCCCCGCACCCCCGCTCAGGTGGTCGTCGCCCGCTCCGCCAAGCAACTCTCCATCGCCGGACAGCACCAGATCGAGAAGGTTCCCCACCTCCTCCCCTTCGCCTTCCGGCAATTTCTCCGGCGTCTCGGCGGTTGCAGCCTCATCGTCATCGTCACTCATGGCCCCAACAGCGGCACCTGCCGCAATCGCACCAAGAACACCGGCAAGAATCAACATGTTACACCTCTTTGACAAGGGTAGAACATATCGCAAACAGTTAACCTGCAGGTAAGGTTTCTGAAGAAACGGTTAACGCAGCCCGGCCTCGCGCCATGTCCCGGGCGCGATCCCGTCCAGCGTCCAGCCCCCGACCTGCCAGCGCACCAGCCGCAGCGTCGGCAGGCCGACGGCGGCGGTCATGCGGCGGACCTGCCGATTGCGACCCTCGCGGATGGTCAGGCGGATCCAGGCATCGGGCACGGTCTTGCGCATCCGCACCGGCGGATCGCGCGGCCACAGATCCGGCGGCGCGATCAGCTCGGCTTTGGCCGGCAGGGTCGGGCCGTCCTTGAGCGTGACCCCCTGTGCCAGCGCCGCCAGTTGCGCGGCCTCGGGCGCGCCCTCGACCTGCACCAGATAGGTCTTTTCCATCTTGTGCTTCGGGTCCGAGATCCGCGCCTGCAACCGGCCATCGTCGGTCAGCAGCAACAGCCCCTCGCTGTCCATGTCCAGCCGCCCCGCCGGATAGACCCCCTGCACCTTGACATAATCCGCCAGCACCGGCCTTGGCGGGACCGAGTTATCGGTGAATTGCGGCAGCACGCCGTAAGGCTTGTTCAGCAGGATCAGCATGTCCCGCTTGTGACAAGCCCCGGGCACCAGTGCAAGCCGCCGGGCAGCGGCCGACCGCGGGTGGCCGCTGCCACGCCAGAGCGATACACTTTATCGCGCCGCCCCGCCGAACGGATGCGCCGGCGCGGACCGGCACCGAAGCGGCCGCCCAGGGGGCGGTCGGCCGCTGCCCGGCGGCGCTGCGCGCCTCGATTCCGGGCGGGTCCACAGATCGAACCGACGACCCCAGCATTCGCGCCCCGTCAGCTGGGCACCCGAATCCCTTGCCTCGACGCGGCAAGGGGCATAAATTGCCGCCCATGATGCGCTATTTCAACATTCACGACCGCGCCCGCCTGCCGGGCCGCTTCTATGGCGAAAGCCTGTCCGTGACTGCCCGACTGTGATCCGGCCCCTGCCCGATCACCCCTGAAAGCCATTCCTGAAAAAGAGAACAGCCATGACCGGCACCACCAAAGCGGGCGCGCCCCGCACGCTCTATGACAAGATCTGGGACGCCCATGTCGTCGACACCACCGCTGACGGCACCTCGCTTCTCTATATCGACCGCCACCTGGTCCACGAAGTGACCAGCCCGCAGGCCTTCGAAGGGCTGCGCATGTCGGGCCGCAAGGTCCGCCGCCCGGAACAGACCATCGCCGTGCCCGACCATAACGTGCCGACCACCGCCGACCGCGTGAACGGGATCGAGAACCCCGAAGGCCGCATTCAGGTCGCCGAGCTTGACAAGAACGCCAAGGAATTCGGGCTGAACTACTACCCGATGAGCGATATCCGTCAGGGCATCGTCCATATCGTCGGCCCCGAACAGGGCTGGACCCTGCCCGGAATGACCGTGGTCTGCGGCGACAGCCATACCGCCACCCACGGCGCCTTCGGCGCGCTCGCCCATGGCATCGGCACATCCGAGGTCGAACATGTTCTGGCCACCCAGACGCTGATCCAGTCGAAATCGAAGAACATGAAGGTGGAAATCACCGGCAAGCTGCGCCCCGGTGTGACCGCCAAGGACATCACGCTCTCGGTGATCGGCGCGACCGGCACCGCCGGCGGCACCGGCTATGTCATCGAATATTG
>NZ_CALMYP010000053.1 GCF_937873615.1 uncultured Paracoccus sp. | reverse complement strand
ATGGAAGCTTTCCACGGCCGGTCAGAGATTGCACCCCAGACAATTGAACGGTCTCCATCGCCGCTTTGTCGAGTTCGCAGGTGCAGTGCAGAAACACCGATATATCGGAATCTGCTTCGGCCCGGCCGGTGTCGGAAAAACGATGTCGGCGCAGCGCTTCGCCCGGTGGGACAAGGCCGAACCGCTCTTGAAGGAGTGGGGGCCACGCGACGCATCGGACGTCATTGCCTATGAGGCATTGGCCAAGTCACGCACAGTTTTCTACACACCGACAGTCGGCGGCCCGGTTCGGGAGGTTCGTGAAGATTTACGCTGTCTTATAGCCCGCGCAGAAGGTTGCATCGATCTGGCGCTTAACCCGAGCATGGTCATTCCGGAACGCCATAGCCAAGGCCGCATGGAAATGCTGATAGTCGATGAAGCCGAACGCCTTTCGACGCAAAGCCTTGAGCATGTGCGCGATATTTTCGACCGGACCGGTATCGGCGTTATCCTGATCGGGATGTCCGGCCTGGAACGGAAACTGGAACGCTATCCGCAGTTCTATAGCCGGATCGGCTTCGCCCACCATTATCGCCCGCTGAAGGGGGATGAGCTGACCTTCGTCCTGACCCGCCACTGGCGGAAGCTCGGCCTGCAACTGGACGCCGCCGATTTCACCGATCACCAAGCGATCGCATCCATCGCCCGCATCACCGGCGGCAACTTCCGGCTTCTGCATCGCCTCTTTGTCCAGATCGAGCGCATCCTCAGGATCAACGAGCTATCACTCGTTACTGACGATGTCGTCGAGGCAGCACGCTCCACGCTGGTAATCGGCGCCACTTAGAGCTGAAAGAATTGCGCCAGATATCGCCAAAGATCACACGCAGCGCTCATTGTGACAGTATCGTTGTAGACGCCACCCTAAAGTTACAGATTGCCATGCCCCGGATCGGTTACGCCCGCGTCAGCTCATCGAGCCAGGATCTTGAGATCCAGATGGCCAGACTGAAAGCGGCCGGCTGCGAGATCGTCCGCGCGGAGACTGGCTCGGGTGCGTCCCGCGATGGTCGGAGCGAACTTGCGACGATTCTTGAATTCCTGCGAGCAGATGACGAGCTGGTCGTGCTTCGCCTCGATCGCCTCGGCCGCTCGACCCGCGACGTCCTGAACCTGGTCCATGAGCTGGATGCCAAGGGTGCATCACTACGTGTTCTTGAGCCTGAAGTGACCACGGCAGGCGGAATGGGGCGTATGGTGATAACCGTCCTTGGGATGGTCGCTGACATGGAGTTGACGTTCATCCGTGATCGCCAGCGAGCCGGCATCGAGGTAGCAAAGCAGAAGGGTGCCTATAAGGGCAGGCAAAAGAAGGTCGATGACTTGAAAATTAAGAGGCTGGCAGCCGAAGGCGTCACCAAGGCCCAGATCGCCCGCGATCTCGGTGTGTCTCGCATGACCGTTTACCGCGCGCTGGAAGCCTCGGGCACCAAAGCGGACGAAAAAATTGAATAGCCTCGGAGGCCATATGAATACCACGAACGCCGTTTCCGAGCTTTGCGAGCTCGTCGTACGCGTGGAGCCTTCGTCTGCGCGCGAAAACGAGCTGGACTGCCTCGTTGAATTGCGGCTGGCCTCGGGAGATCTAGATCTGGGTGATGAGACCTGCGAAATCTCGATATCAAAGTTGACGTTGTCCCTGGATCTTGAAGGAGCGTCGCCGGTGCCGGGAAGCCGTTATGGCGATTCGCGCAGGCCACCGACCACCGAGTTGGACAGGGTCGTCACCCAGAAGAATCACGTAGCCAAGGGGTTCAGGGCATCAGCAAACGCCACTCTTGATACAACCGGTCCTTCGCTTGGAGCCTCTGCTTCAGGTGAAATGAATGCGTCTGTGCAGCGGGATACCGTCCTGACCTCACGTGACCTCCTCGTGCACCACCGAGTAAAGGCATTGCCGAACCTCCGTTGGGAAGTCCGGGAAGCAGACGACAGCCCTCTCAACGATACCTACTTAGAAAGTGATAGCTTAGTAAGGTTCGCCCGCGCCGAGCGAGCCAACCGAACAACTGTGCTGGCGCGCGCAACCGTGAGGCAGAGGGACGTCGCGATTGACCAAGTCGTGAAGGACAAGCTTTCTTTGAGATATTTCACAAGGATCAGCCGAACACAGCGCCGACTTATGGAAATCTTTATCTTGAAGTCCATTGATTCCGCTCTCCGCGGGACCGGCAAATATGTTGGTGAAATCACGTTATCGTCCGCGAATATTCAGTTGCCAGATGAGGAATGACGCCAGCCTACAGACGCTTGTGGATCCCGGTGATCTTGAGGCCGCCTTTGAGGCGGTCTCGGCGACATCTGGTGAATTCTCGGAAGCCTGCATCGCACTGGGCCTTGACCCCGCGCGAGACTTCCGTTGCAGCAACCTCCGGGACGCTGATTTTTCGAAGGCCGACTTGCGCGGGTTCGACTTTCGCGGAGCTGACCTCCGTGGCAGCTACGGCACCGATGTTACCTTTGATAGCAGTACAAATTTCGAAGGAGCCGATCTCCAAGGGTCGTGTTTTGCGACCTATTACCGAGAGTTGCGTTTATTCAAAGATAATCCGATGGCTGACCGCATGTATCGCACTCTGCTTGAAGGCGATCCTTTTGAAATATCCAGTTGGTTTCATGCGCGCTATAGAAATCAGCGCGAAAGGCACTCAATCCTGAAAAAGGCCGACAAAAAGACTGCGGCGATCCTCTGCCAGAAGCTGCTCGCCGACGACATCGACCTCACCAAGCGTACCGACCTGTTCTACTTCCTCAGAAGCTTCACCAGCTCCCGAACCGAACTCCAGGAGCTCATGCTGAGCATCTTCGCGCGGCAAAGTGAGAACACCTCACTAATCGAGAAATTCACGACCATCGCATCGAGTCTTCACGGGCATGATAGTGATGTCAGAAACTTAATCGTCCAACTGTGCGCTGCAAAATCGCCGCGTGTCCGCCTGTCTGCCTTTAAGGCAAGCGCGAACACCGGCATTTTCATGCAGAATTTCGAGAGCATGAAGGGACTATTCTTGCGCCAAGAGAACGCGGGCCTTCGAAAGGAACTGATCCTTGAGGCCGCCATTAGATTGGGGCGGAATCACTTGGCTGCTGTCAATCGGTCGGCTCTGCTCGATGACGTGAAGGGCGAGGATGTCTTGGATCTGTCCGAGCTTTTCGAAGAAGCAGCGGGGACGCAGATTTCTGCAGCTATCACGCACCGCCTCGACGCTATCGAGGCGCGGCTGAACCCTCATGCGTCCTCCAAGAAGAAGATTCCGTCCAAATCCTCGCCCGTAACCCCCGCGATCATCTACGAAAGACAGGCAGAGGTGCTTTCTTCAGCGCCTGTTCTCCGAACCATCTTCGCCCGAGACGACCCTTCCCGGTCAATGGCCGCGAAGGCGCGGCTCGCTCGCCGCCAGAAACGTGAGGAAAAACGCCGAACAGGCTGATGAAGCTTGATCGTCCGCTAAGGGTTCCGATCCGGCAAAGTCCACCGTTCGGGGCGGGATCCACCGCCTAAAGGTCTCCTGCGGCCACGTCATCGGCAGTGATCCCGATGCCCTCGCAGACGATCCGCATCCGATCAGAAGGAAACGGTCGCAAAAGCTGCGCAGCATCATCAGCGCTGCCGGTAAGCCAGGTGTCATAGTCCTGTTCGTCCAGGATCACCGGCATCCTCGTCGGATGGACCGGCTTGACCAATTCGTTGGCCGTTGTTGTGACCATGGTATGCGTGAACCAATCGCCGGTGTCGTCGTCGATGCCAGGCTGTCCCGCGCGCCATAGGCCGGCGAAGGCGAAGGGCGGCCGCGCATCACTTCCCTTGATCGCGAACCAGTAATCCGTGGCCGGATTCCTGCCCTTCGCCTCGCGGAAGGCCGAGCCGGGGATCAGGCAACGACGATTGAGAAAACTGTCCTTCCATAAACCCGACGATCGGAGCTTGTCGTCACGAGCGTTGTTCCAGGCCGCGGGCTTGATCGGTTTGCCGGTCTTCTTGCTCACCTGCGGCGTCAGGAACCCCCAATGCATCTCGACCAGCTCGCGTTCACCATCCTCACTCATGCGGACAACCGGTGCCTCATATTTCGGCCAGATGGCCGACTGGCCGCGATAGTTGCCGAGGTGATCGCGCTGACCCATCACCTCGAATATCTCGCGCATCGCCGCCTGTGACGTCGTGTTGGCATAAAGATTGCACATGCTCGCCCCCGCGCGTTTCAGTCCTGCATCCCACCATACGCCGCCGCGATCTGCGCCGAAACGCGCGCCAGCGCCCTGATCCGGCGCGGGGCAGGCTCGAACCGGGCCGCCGCAATCCACGCCTCGCGCAACATTGGACCCTTCGGGTGTCGTTCGCAAAGCAGATCGACGGCCGCCATGATCTCGCTGGAAAGCGGATCGCGTCTCGCCGCGCCGGCGGCCGCGGCGTCAAGGGTTGCGATGGCCGCGGCCTGGGCCTCGCGCCCGGCGATCTGTTCCGACCACGCGCCGCCGAACGCGACATTCCGGAGCTGACCCGACCTGTCCATTTTTTCCTCCTTGTCGAATGAGAACAAAAATAGAACATAAAGGGCGATCCGACCATCCGCGATATCTGGTATCATGCCCCCCTTCCGCGTTCTCTATCTCGATATGAACAGCTTCTTCGCGAGCGTGGAGCAGCAGCTCGACCCGGCGCTGCGCGGACGCCCCGTCGCAATCACCGCCGTTGATTCGGACAGCGGCGCCTGCGTCGCCGCGTCCTACGAGGCGAAGGCCCATGGCGTCAAAACCGGCACCCATGTTCGCGACGCCCGGCGACTTTGCCCCGGCATCATCTTCCGGCCGTCACGACACAGGCTCTATGTGCGCTTCAACCTGGCCGTGGCCGACGTGCTGGACCGGCATGCCGAGCTGACCCATATCCGCAGCGTTGACGAGTTTCAGTTGGCACTGTCGGGCGAAACCCGGACCCTCGCCGGCGCCGTCGATCTGGTCGCGCGTCTCAAGGCAGCCGTTGCCGCCGAGGTCGGCGACTGCCTGCGCTTCTCGGCCGGGATCGGGCCAAACCATCTTCTCGCCAAGATCGCCGGCAAGCTCGAAAAGCCCGATGGCTGCCAATGGCTCGGGCCGGAGAACATGCCCGAGGCCATCGCCCACCTGTCCCTGGACGATCTGCCGGGCATTTCCACCGCCATCAAGACGCGGCTTTTTCGGGCACGGGTCTTCGACGTACCGAGCCTGTTCCGGCTCGATCCGCGGCACGCGCGGCTGATCTGGCGATCCGTCGAGGGCGAACGGTTCGTGCGTATGCTCCAGGGCATGGAGATCCCCCTGATCGCCACCGAGCGCGGCGGATTCGGCAACAGCAAGGTGCTGTCGCCCGAATATCGCGATCCGCGCCGTGCCTATCTGGTCGGCCGCTGGCTGGTCGAAAAGGCGACCGCGCGGCTGCGCCGCGATGGTCGCGTGGCCGGACGCTTCAGCCTGTCGGTCAGTTTCATGGCCGGCGGGGTCTGGTCCCGGAACGTCAGCTGCTTTCCGACGCAGGATACCGCGATCTTCCTGCGGCTTCACCGGGCCCTGTGGGTGCGCCTCTGGCGCAGCGCACGACCGGGCACGGTCATCAGCCTCGGCGTGCACCTGGGCGATGTGGGCTTGCTGCAGGACCGGCGCGGGGATCTGCTGATGCCCCTCGCTCCGGCCGAGCTGACCCGTGGGGAACGCCTATCGCGCGCGCTCGATCAGATCAACGCCCGCCATGGCGACGGCGCGATCCGCTTCGGCCTGAACACGCCCCATCCGGGGTTCTTCGAGCGTGGTTAACGCAGACGAAATCCGCCTCGCGCGCTTCATCTGCCGCAACTTTCGTCAGATATCTCTGCTGTGTTGAGCTTGTCTAACAGCCTGCGGTAGCGAATGTTATGGCTGTATGCTCCAACGGCATCGAGGAGCAACTGCCACTCGCTGCCAGTGAGTGAACTCGGCACTTTTCTCGTGCCAGTGTCGCAGGTTGTCGAAGGTTGTTTCACAATATGCTGCATTGGCGATTACTTGAAATTGCTTACCTGACATTCTGCAGGACTAGCGTGGATCTGCGGCCTCATAGCGAACCGTCGTTCTGGAACCGTTCATCCACATCGGCGATCCGTTTGATGGGATGGGCTACCACTCTTTCTTTGGTCACTGTCCTATTCCCATAACAAAGGGCCGCCCGAAAACGGGCACATTGAAATACCACCGCATCCGGAGAGGATGACGGCTCAAATTGCTGGTGCTGTCCGGACCTACTCGCCCGCGTGTCGCGCGGCTGACAGCTTCCCGAACCCGCTCGCACTGACCGGGCATTCAAAGACCTGGAAGCGACCGTCGTCATTGCCCGAAACCGGCCCCAGTGTCTTCGCCGGCCAGTCAAAGCTGCGGGCCATCCGTTGAAAAGCCGGAGATCCAAGGAAAAGTACCGAGCGGGCTCCCTCATCAGCGAGGAAGGCGTTTGTGGCATCCAGAAGCTTGCGCGTGATGTCACTCGACCCAGCAACTACCATCCGCGTCAGCTCCCATACGTCTGAATCCAATGGAGGCGTTTGGGTGCATAGCGTGTCGGGCAGCCCAGGCAACAGGCCGAGACAGGCGTCGCGGATCATGTAGGAATATTTCAGTGTACCTGCACCGCTCCGTTGATCGGTACGCCGCAAGCGTGCACCCCCAACCACAACGCCATCCTCGACCGCGATGATGTAGGTCGTGTCAAACGTATCATACTGCTCGAACTCGACCTCGCTCGAATGGAAAAGCGGCCAATCCAGACGGTCTATGAATACGGTTTTCCTGAGCTTCAGATAGTCGTTGACCAAGTGCCACTTCGACAGGCCCTCCGGATAGCGGACGACAACAATCTGAAGTCCGGCCTCGAAATCCTTATCGTTAAAATCAGTTTGCATGCCCGGCAACTCTGTTCAGATTGTGTTTTTGAAGCGGTTCGGTCGCGCCGATGAACAGCCTCACATTGTTTTCGGTCTTGCCCCAAACGCCCCATTCGAACAGCTCAAGCGTGATTGTTTCGCCCTCTTCGAGATGTTTGCACATCTCCAGGAGGTTGCTTGCCATGTCCTTGGTGAACCTGGTGCTCGCCACCAACTTCATCCCTTTCGGGTTGGGTCTGCTGGCGATGGTTTTCATGACCTGGCTCCATTCGGTTGCCGAATCTACATAGCCATCCTGTTTACCATTGACACCCACCTGTCTTTTTTGGCAGTCCAAAAGGATAGATTGACGATTCTACTTGACAGGCATTTTTATGATTGAGCAGTTGATTCCCGACGGCGAGGCGGAGCTTGAGAGCCTCGCGCAGATCGGTACGACCGGATTCGTGATGGGATTCGGACTCCGCTTTGGGCAGCCGGATTTTTTCCTGAACCGCTACCCTGACGCCTGGACAGAGAAATACGAGGAAGAGAACTACTTCTTCGGCGATCCAGTCGCTGCATGGACAATCGCGCGAACCGGAACAGCGCGCTGGTCAGAGATAGGTTTTCCGGATCCGCGCGGAGTTGGCAAAGAAGCCGCCAAGCACGGCCTGATATATGGGGCAACTACGGTCACGAAAGTCGGCCGGAAGCGGTGCTTCCTGTCTTTGTCCCGGCCGGATCGCGAACTGGCTGATGCCGAGCTCGATCACATCGAGCGCTCCCTCAAGCGTTGGGCGAAAATCGTATGCAAATCACCTCAAGCACTGACGGAAGCTGAGCTTGACGTCCTGAAGCTCTCGCGGGACGGCCTGATCAACGTCGATATTGCTGAAAAACTCGATATCAGCCCATCAACGGTGAAATTCCGCATAAACAGTGTTCAGAAGAAGCTGGGTGTCGATAACCGTATGGCCGCCATAACCATGGCTGTGCGCAAGCAGCTGATCTAGTCGGACGATTGCCCGTTGGACTTCGCCTGATAGCGAAATTCTTCGGGCGTCGCCCTTCGGGCCGCGCCCCCCGTCTCCGGCCTTGCGGCCTCCGCCCGAGCTGATCGGACCGATGCGCGCGGCTGCGGCGCCCTGTGGGTGCGCCTCTGGCGCACCGCACGACCGGGCGCGGTCATCAGCATCAGCGTGCATCTTGGCGATGTCGGCTTGCTGCAGGACCGGCGCGGCGATCTGCTGATGCCCCTCGCCCCGGCCGAGCTGACCCGTGGCGAGCAGGTGTCGCGCGCGCTCGATCAGATCAACGCCCGGCACGGCGACGGTGCGATCCGCTTCGGCCTGAACACGCCCCATCCGGGATTCTTCGAGCGGGGGTAGGGTTGGCGTCACCCCAGCTTATGATCGCCCAAGGCGTCCATCACCTGCTCCCGCACCTCCTTGGGATCACCGCGTTCCATCGTCGCCATGACGAACACCGCCTTGCCCGCTGACGCTTTGGCCCACTGCTGGCCAATCAGCTCTTTCTCGCGGCTGTCGCGACTTTCTTCGGGTGAGCGGTCCCTGCCCTTGTATTCGACCACCAG
The DNA here is from genome assembly GCF_937873615.1 of uncultured Paracoccus sp. Classification (GTDB taxonomy): domain Bacteria; phylum Pseudomonadota; class Alphaproteobacteria; order Rhodobacterales; family Rhodobacteraceae; genus Paracoccus. Next base: position 26,253 of record NZ_CALMYP010000053.1, on the reverse strand, counting down.
CAGACGGCCATCGTCCATGACCGCCACGAAATCCGGGTAAAACTTGTCGGTCGAGGTCGGCAGAGAGAAGGAATTCGGATGCCTGCTGACGTTGCGGGTCCAGTATTTCAACTTGGGCAGAGCATCCAGCGCCAGGGCGCATTTGACCTCTTCGCCGCCATCCTTGCTGTCGAAGGTCGGCACCTCGTCCGGCCCCATGAAGTGGTGCTTGAACTTGTACATGCCGCGATACTTCGGCACGTCGAAATACATCTCGTCGAAGAACCGGATGCCGTCATCGAAAGAGACCTCGACACGCGCCTCGGGGCCGAACAGGTTCATCTGGTAAACCTTGTCGCGCTCCATCTGGCGGAAGCCCCGGATCTTTTCGTTCAGCTTGCGCGCCAGGATGAACTTGCAGCGCATCAGTTGCGACAAGGGGATATCCCGGTCTCGGGTCAGGTGGGTGACGACATCATTCAGCCAAGCCAGCAATTCCGCCTGACCGATCCATTGATCGCGCACCTTCCCATCAAGCCAGCGCACCAGTGAATTCGGCGTCCAATCGTCCACGTCGATATCCAGCGAAAGCTGCTCGGAACTATCCGCCGCCGAGATCGACAGGCGATTGCCGTCGAGGTCGATCTCGAAGGTGTTGGTCGTTTCGACAATATCGAACTCGGCCTTGGTCAGCCGTGCCGGATGATCGGCCAGTGACCAGTCGTGATATTCCATCAGAATATCGGTATCACCGAAGACCAGCTCGCCCTGCACATGCGCCATCAGCCGCGGCACGGTGAATTCCTCGCCCAGATGGGCCGGTGCCAGATCATCGGCGTGCCTGGCCTTGAACTCAGCCAGCTTCTCGCGGAGCACGCCATGCAGGCGGTCCGGGGCCATCTGGAACAGGCGCTCTTCGTCCTTGGGCTTGGGCACGCCGGTGAATTCGATCCGGGTCTTGCCGTCATCGCCCGCCGAGACCTTGATCTTGCCCGGTGCGATAATGTTGATCTCGCGGCGCTCCTCCTCGGAGGCGTCCAGTTCCACCGTCATCGTCGGTCGGGGGCGCGTGTGCCGCCCAAACAGCCCGTCATCCAGCCCCGGCTGCTCAGCCTCGATATTGGCCTCGGCCTCGCTTTCCTCGAAGCCCATATCGACCAGCTTGTCGCGCAGGCTGACGGCGGCCTCAGAGAAATGCTTTGACACCAGCTTGGCGTAGGACTTGTTCAGCGCCGGTTCCTTGCGCTTTTTCGCATAGGGCATCCGCAGCACACGGCCCAAAAGCTGTTCGGCATCCGTCGAGCTGCGAATATTGGCCAGCGAGCAGAACACATAGGCAAACGAACAATCCCAGCCTTCCTTCAGCGCCTCGATGGTGATGACATATTCAATCGGACAATCGGGCTTGAACAGGTCGATCCCGTCCAGATCACGTTGCGCGCCCGTGGCCACGGCAATCTTGGCCGGGTCGATATTCTCATTTTCGATCAGATGGTTGCGCAGCACTTCTACGGTGACTTCCTCACCCTTCTTCTGCGCCTGAAACAGCACGATGGGGCGAATATACCCCTCTCGGTCGCGATCCGCATGTTCCTGCAACTCGGCCCGCTTCAGGATGGCCGAATTCACCGCCCCCTGCCACGTCTCGGCCTCGTCCAGCACCACGGGCATCTTTATCATCTCTTCATCCTTCAGCTCTTGGGCTGTCACGGAATGAAGGATGTTGTTGAATCCCTTGGGCGTGGCGGTGAATTCGATCAGGGCGCTCGGGTTGATCCGCTCATAGACATCCTGGCTCAGGCTTGTGCCCGCCTTGTGCGCCTCGTCCATGATGACCAGCGGGCGGTGCAGATGCATCAGGTTGGCAAAGCTGAAACGAATGTCACCCTTCATCGGGCCATCGTCATTGCGCTCCAGCCCCGGCGTATTGGGCGAGACAGTCGAAAAATGCCCCTCCAACATCTCGTGATGGGCATAGACCTTGCGCCCGTCGGTGTTGCTGACGCGCAGCGTCTGGATCGTGCCGACCACGACACAGAGGTTCGAGCGCAGATCATGCGGCGTGATTTGCGTGAAATCACCAATGTCGAACACGCGCACGCGGCCCTCGAACGCCTCGTCCAGCACCTGCCGATACGGGTGGCGCGGGTTCTTCAGGGCCTCTGCGGTTTGCAGGCGGATGGTATTTGTCGGCACCAGCCACAGCACCAGCGGGAAATCCTTTTCGACCCAGGCATCCTTGGCCACGGTGATGGAATGCGCCGCGAGGATCGTCTTGCCGCCGCCGGTGGGCAAGCGCAGGCAGACGTAAGGAACATCGGGCAGGGTCTTGATCGGCTTGTAGCCCGCCGCGTAACCCTTCAACCGCTTGGCCAGTTCCGGCTCTGCCGTGATCGCCTCATAGGCCGTTTTGGGGCCGACAATCCGCGCCTCTTCAAAGAATTTCCGCAGCGTGGCGAGCGAGGCTTTCTGATACTCCTTCAGCTTCATTTGCGGGCCTTCACGTCATAGGGGGTCTGTTTGAACTCGATCTGTTCGGCCTTCAGCGTCGCCTCGGACAGCGCCGTGCGCTCGCCATAGACGGTCAGCGGGCCGGTGAAATCGCCCTGTGCTGCGCAGATTGCGGCCAGCGTCTTGCGGGTCAGGACGTTGCCGCCAGAGACCGATTTGTCGCCAAGAATGCCGTTATAGAGCAGCGCATAGCCCTTGCCGCCCTGCGCCCCAAGGAAGGGGGAAAGGGGCTGCGGCTCTGTCCACGGGCTGCCGGTTTCTGAAAACCAGATATGGGCGGCAAGCACGGGAAAGCGGATATCGGGCTGGATCTGGCCATCTTCGGTAAAGACCGGCGGGCCAAGGCGGTAAAAGCGAAAGCCGCCGCCGCCCTGCCAGTTCTGCGCCTTGGAAATCCCGCCCTGTTCGCCATCGACCACCTTTTGCAGACGCGGCGCGCAATGGGTGACGGCGTGATCCCCCATCTCGATCCCGATATAGCGCCGCCCCATCTTTTGTGCCACGGCGGCGGTGGTGCCAGAGCCGAGGAAGCTGTCGAGCACAAGGTCGCCGGGGTTTGTGGCAAGTTCGAACACCCTTTTCAGAAGACGTTCGGGTTTCGGCGTGTCAAAGCCTTCATCTCGACCAAATAGTGCGTTGGTTTCTTTCTTGGCTTCGTCTGTGTGGCCCACATCGACATGCGGCCACCAATTGTGTGGCGTCATCCCGTCACGGACTTCAGACAAAAAGAGCTTCAGTGCAGGAACTGTATTTTCACCTTTAAGGCCCCACCAAAGCCGGTTTTCGCGCACATGATCATCGTGCGTGCCTCGCTCATATTTCCAAGCTTTTTCTTTGTTTTTAACTACTGAGCCAGTGATCGGGTTAACAATGTCGTATACGAGATTTGGGCGCTTTTTGGTAGATGCCTGATTCAGGTAATCAACAGCTTTCCAGGGACCACGCGGATCACTGTCAGGATTGGAATAGCGTGCAGTAGCATCATCTGATCTAGGTAAAAGATTATTCTGGAAGAAATCCGATTTTCGATAAACTAGGAGCAAGTCACAAATCGTTGCAATGCCCCTGAAGTTGTTGCTTACACTATACTTTCTCTGCCAGTTCACTTGCCTTACAAAATTTTTTCGACCGAAGATTTCATCGCAAACAACCTTTGCGTAGTGCCCCTCATTTTCATCAAGATTCACCCAAATTGAGCCATCCTCGGCCAGCAGTTCCCGCAGCAGTTCCAGCCGGGGCCACATCATGGCCAGCCATTGGGAATGCTCAAGATTGTCGTCGTAATGCTCGAACGCCGATCCGGTGTTATAGGGCGGGTCGATATAGATGCATCTCACCTGACCCGCGTAATAGGGCAGCAGGGCCTTCAACGCCTCAAGGTTATCGCCCTGGATCAGCATATTGCCCGCGTCCCGGTCGCCATAGCCCAGCCCCGGCACCTCCTCCAACAGGCGGTAAGGCACACTCTCGGCGGCGCGCACATCGTCGTCTCGGGTCAGCCATCGAAGGGTGGGCATCTGCTCGGGTCTCGTTCATTCCTGGGCGGATAAAATCCGCGATGGGCAAGATAACCGCTGGATGCGGCAGCATCACGCAATGCGGAGATGCCCCTCGCTTTAGACTCAATTTGCGGCTGAAGGTCCACCTGATGACGACAAATCGCGCGCGGCGCACCGACCGACTATTTGCTCTCTGAATTCCTGGATCTCCTCCTGTGACCCTGTGTCGTTGCCATAGAGTGATTTCGGGAAGCAGCGTTATGGGGTCGCCCTGTCGGGCCGCGCTCCCGGCTCCGGCCTCACGGCCTCCGCCCGAGCTGATCGGGTCGCTGCGCGCGGCTGCGGCATCCGGCTGAATGTCTCGTCCCAAGCCATCCCCCCGAACCCCGGTCCTGCGCGCCCTGCCCCGACGATCTCGCCCTGGCGGGCGGGACCGCTGACGCAGGCGCAAGGCGCTGAGCGAGACAGCATGGATCGAGCGAAGCGCCGGGTTCAGAACCGAAAAACGAATAACGCGAAACGCGGAACGGGTTTTGGCGCCCGCAGCGATCTGCTGATGGCGGATAGCAGGTGGCGAATGGCGGACGGCAATCGGCCAACTGGGGCGACGGGCAATAGGACAGACGCGACCCGCGCGAGGGCGCGGGCCATGATGGGCTGAGGACGTGCCGGGGGATCGACGCAGGCTGCGCCCGCGCTCACCCCCGCCCCGACGATGTTTCCATTTCCCTTGTCCGCCACGCATCCCTGCGTCTGACGGTCAATGGCCAAGCGCCGCGCGGGACGCGCGTCGTCGTCCAGGCGGGCCGTGTCCTCGGCTGCGCCTGCGGGCCGCACCACCCCGCCTTCCCGACCCCGTGACAGTCATCCCCCCGGCCGCGGGCAGGGCTGCGCCCTCCCCGCTTTGCCGTCCGAAAGGCATGGGGCCTTTCGACGACAAGCAGAGAGGTCTCGCCCATCGGCGGAAAGCAGGCACCAAGCCCGCACCGCCCGTCGCAAGAGAAGGACGATGCCCATGTTGGCCGAAGATACCGTTGCCGTTGATTTTTCCTGCACCGCCTGCGGCAAGATCATCAACGCCCTGACCTGCCCGAGCCATTGCCCGCAATGCCAGACCGCCGCGCCCGATCACGGGTTCCCGACCGCCGAGGCCGTGAAGATCGCGGAGCAGAACGACCGTTTTCGTGCGGGGCTGCTGACCGGGACCGCAAGCGATCTGCGCGGGCAGGTTGTCGTGACCTCTGCCGTCAACGCGATGGGCCGGGATTTCGTGACCGCCGCGCTGATGGCGGTGGCCGGGGATAGCAGCTTCACGCCCGACAATGACCCTTACGGCGATCATGGTTTCGGCGCCGTCACCGTGCTGACCGTCCGGCTGTTCTGGAAGATCGACCTTTACGACGAGGAACTGGTTTACGGCTCGCCCGCACCCGCCAACCCTGCCGTCACCCGGCGCGTCCTGACCATCATGTTCCCCTCCGATTACTGATCCCCGAACCCGGCCCGCGTCATGCTTCGGGTGGGCCGGTCAACTGTCACGGCAACCGGAAAGGAGGTGAGAACAATCAATCAATGGCTTGAACAGCGCATCGCGGAAGCGTGGGCGCTTATCAGGAAGGGCGGTCCCTCGGCAAAGATCGGCCGCGCCTTCCTGAACCAGCACGGGGTCATGTGACCCTCACGCCTCACCCGATCACGGGTGGGGCACCGATAACACGAAACCACAGTCGCAAACAAGGATATGACCCCATGAAACAAGGTGCCATCACCACCGCCCCGATCCAGTATTTCCCGCTGGACGCGCTCTATCTCTCGGACATGAACCCCCGTCAGGACGTTGATCCCGACCGCATCGACCAACTGGCCGACAGCATCGTGGCCGTGGGTCTGTTGCAGAACCTCGCGGGGCTTGCCGACGAGGCCGGTAATGTCGGGATCGTCGCGGGCGGTCGCCGCCTGCGCGCCCTGATCCGCGCCACCGAGAAACACGCCGATCTGCTGGACCGCCGACCGGAACTGGCCGAAATCCCCGTCCGTCTGGCCCCCGACGCGGCCACCGCGCGGGCATGGGCCAGCGTCGAGAACGCGGCCCGCGAGGATTTGCACCCCGCCGATGAAATCCGCGCCTATGGCCGGATGGCCGACACCGGCAGCGATGTGCCGACCATCGCCCGCGTGTTCGCCGTGACCGAGGCCCATGTTTACCGCCGCCTTGCGCTGGCGGCCCTGCCCGCCCCGATCCTCGATGCGCTGAAAGCGGGCGAGATCACCCTTGAGGCCGCGAAATGCTTCACCGTGGCCCAGGACGAAGCCCTTGCGCTCGATATTCTGGACCGCGTGCGCAGTCAGGACGTGTCGGCCCACCGCCTGAAACAGCTTCTGCAACCCGAGGCGATCCGCGACACCGACCGCCGCGCCATCTATGTCGGGCTTGCCGCCTATGAAGGCGCGGGCGGCCCCATCACCCGCGATCTGTTCGCAAACGAGGTGTTTCTGGGCGATGGCGCGCTGCTGGACCGGCTCTTTGCCGAGAAGCTGGCGATGGACGCCGAGGCCATCGGCCATGGCTGGACATGGGTCGAGACCAGCCCGGAGTCGTGGATCAGCTATGATGTGACCTCGAAGCTGGACCGCATTTACCGGATCGAGGGCGAACTGTCCGAGGAACAGGCCGAGCGTTACGACGAATTGTCGGAACTGGCCGAGGCCGAGGCGCTGGACGAGGAAGGACAGGCGGAACTGGATGCGCTGGACACACTGGCGCGGGGCGACTTCGCCGATGCGCAGCGCGACCATGCCGGGTTGTTCGTCTTCGTGGACAGTCGCGGCGAACTGACCGTGCAGGCGGCTTATGTTCGGGCCGAGGACCGCGAGGCCGCGATTGCCGCAGAGATACTGACCGGACATGCCGCCCGCAGCCGCGACGGCAGCGCCGTCGATGCCGCTCCGAAATCGCCCATCAGCAACGCGCTGCGCGACGATCTGGGCCGGGTGGCGCAGGGCGCACGGCAGAATGCGGCGCTGCGCGATCCCGAACTGCTGATCGACCTGCTGGCCTATCAGTTGAGCCACGGCCTTGCCTGGCGCAAGCCGTTCGGGCTTGCGACAGAGGACGTGCCGAACTGGCCGACCACCGAGGCCGAGGGATATGCGCTGGACGACCGCCTGACCGCCAATCCGCCGCGCGACATGTATGGCAAGGACCTTGCCAAATCCTTCCGCGCCTTCCGTTCCAAGGGAGCCGAGCATGTTCGGGGCGAACTGGTGCGGATGCTGGCCGCGCATTACCGGGGCGGGTCCGATGAACTGGCCGCGCTGATCGACAAGGAGACCAAGCCCGCGATCCGCGAGGTCTGGACGCCCACCGCCGCGAACTTCTTTTCCCGCGTTGGAGGCCCTTACCTCAACGACCTGTGGGGCGATCTGCTGGACCTCGCCGCCGATCACCCCACCGCCACCAGCTTCGCCAAGCTGAAAAAGGGCGAGAAGGCGGCAAAGCTGGAAACCCTGTTCAGTGATGCCGACACGCGCAAGGCGCTCGGGATCACCGAGGCGCAGGAGGCCCGCATCGCGGCATGGCTGCCCGAGGGCATGGCCTGATAACAGCGGGGCGCGCGAAGATCGCGCGCCCCGGTCCCGGCAACCCGGTTTCAGAAAGGACAGCACAGATGGATTATGCACGGGAGAAATCATGGCACGGGCTGTCCTGTGCCTGCGGCGGGGGCTACCGCGTCGGCCATGCCATCGGCTGCGAATATGCAACCGCCCAAGACAATCTCACCCAGATCGAGGCCGACCTGTCTCGCGCCGTGACCCACGGCGATCATGCGGAAGCCGCCGATCTGCGCCGCATCAGGGCCGGGATCGAGGCCGTCGCCGCACGTTCCGCCACGGGAGGCTGACCGATGCGCTTCATCAGATCGGCCCGTCACCCGTTCACCGATACCGCCCGCAAGCGGGCCGCGCTGGCCCGCAGACAGACAGCCGACCGGGACGCCCTGCCGCTCTTTGCCGCCGAGATCGCGGCCCGGCAGAAAAGCCCCGATGATGTGATGCAGGCCCGCGCGAATGCCTGGGCGGCGCACGAGGACCGCAGCCGCCAGCGCCGCGCCGATCAGTGGCGGCGTGCCCGCCGCCTGATCGACGCCATGCCACCACGGCAGCGGCGCAAGGTCCGGGCGGCATGGGACGGCGCACCCTATCCCGCCGATCCGGTCTATCTGCTGGATTTCCTGCACAGTCTTGAGGCCGGGCGGATCGCCCTCGATGCCCTGCCCTTCACCCTGCGGCGCGTAAACCCGAACGGTCATGCTGCCTCTGAAAAAGTGGCGGCAGGCCGGACCTGCCGCCAGTCCAACAGGGAGGATTTTCAGTGTGGCTGACTTTACGTCACTTCGCCATAGGGTTGTTGTAATTTTCTTTCTTCGCCTCTCGCACTGACCCTTTTCCTTCTGCGACGAAGGTCAACTGGCCCCGCGATTTTCGTGGGGCGCTCTTTTTCCGCCTGCCGCTATCGTCCACCCCTGATTGCCAGCCGATATGTGATATCCACTCTCTGCTGCTGTCGGGCTGAGTTGCCCTGCCCCCCTCCCCCGGCATCCGCCGGGAAAGGATCGCCAGGGCCGGCGCTTCGCGCGGAGCCGCGCCCCCCGGCGCGGCGTCTCCACCCGCTCGTTGCACCAGGACGCACCGGCTTCGATTGTGCCCGGCTGTTAACCCGGCCGAACATCGGCCGGGGCCAGGCCGCACCACCCCACACGGTCTCTGGATTATTCCACACGGGTCAAGGACGGCGCCGCGCCAGCGCGGCTTGCAAGCGCCCGTTCCGGGCGTCCCTGACCTCGCGTGTCCGAATCCTCCGACCGCGCAGGGCGGGCGATAAGCCTTCTCTGAATAGCGGCAATCACCTATATTGGAACCAAGGAGACCAACATGGCCCACACGATGAACTTCGACACGCACGCCTTCGCACAGAGACTGAAGACCGCCGGGTTTTCAGCAGAGCAGGTCGATACGCTGATCGACCTTGCGAGAGAAAGCACGCCGCGAGACATCGTGACAAATGAATCGCTCGATACACGCCTCACGATTCTTGAGCAGCGTATGACGATCAAGCTCGGGAGCCTGCTCATCGTGGCAATGGGGATGCTCTTTGCCTTGCTGAAACTCTTTCCCGACGGAGCATAGACAAGCAATCCAGCGGCCCCTTCGGGGGCCGCCTTGTCATGTTCCGAAGCCGGAGCGCGTTCGATCAACTGGCTTCAAGGCCCCACGCGCCGATCGGACCAGCCCTATTCAGTAACGTAATTGACCCGCTCCGTAGGATCGCCCCCACCCCGGACATGCGCCCGCCGCCAGGTCAGTCGGCCATTGCGCGCCAGAAAAAGATGGCCACGCACCCAATGGGCGGAGCGGGCCGCTGACGCGGCCCCGCCGGCCCCGTGATGCGCGTCTCTCTCCGACCGGCCCGCCCGCGAAAGACGGATCACCGACGGCGCAAAGCGCGGTGCCCTGCGCCCCGCCGCAATCTGCGCCTTGACCTCGCTTTTTGGCAGAAAGCGAATGGCCTCGCGGTCAAGGATCTTCGGACGGGCAAGTGCCGCACACAGAACAGCGAACAGCCCCCCGATCCGCAGGGCCTTGTCCACGTCGTCGTTGAGCATGTCCTTTACAGACAGACCTCCGGCGTCGCCCATCAGGTTGTTGAAGTAGGCAATAGGCGTTTCTGAACAGGAGACATGCCCGTCCGGGTGAAATACGACTTCGGCACCGCTATAGATTGGCGTCCAGGGCTTGAAACCGTGCACCGAGAGCATCGAGAAAACCTTGATGCCGTCGCCTTCATCCGTCACCAGCGCGCCGACCGAGGTTTCGCCACCATCGTCAGGGAAGTCGAAAATCGCTTCGACCCAGACAGACTGAAAAGGCATCCGCGTATTCGCGATCGACCGATAGTAATCCTCGATGCTCAGGCCAGAGGCCAGATCCTGAAGGTAGTCCCGAGCATGACGATCAAGGATATAGGCTTCGCTCTCAAGGATGGTGTTCAGTTTCTCAGATGCAAATTTTGGATCATTATCCCACACAAGAAGAGGTCGTTCGCCCTGAAGCTCTTTCAGAACAAGCTCGCGCAGAGACCTGAACGGGGGGCGGGTATCGTGCTTCATCTGTGAAATTCCCGTCTGGCCGCAAGGCTGTCGATCTGAACCGTAGTGAGACATCAACATCGGATCAATCTGCATCAGGGCGTCCCCTTCGGGCCGCGCCCCCGGTTCCGGCCTCACGGCCTCCACCCGAGCTGATCGGGGCGAAACGCGCGGCTGCGCCGTCCGGTTGAATGTCTCGTCCCGAGCCATCCCCCCGAACGCCGGTCCTGCGCGCCCTGCCCCGACGATCTCGGCCCTATCGGGCGGGACCGCTGACGCAGGCGCAAGGCGCAGAGCGAGACGACAAGGATCGAGCGATGCGCCGGCCTTCAGCCGTCGCGCATAACCGGATCATCGGGCAGGCTTCCGACGCCCCTGCCAAACCCGGTCATTCACCGTCCCGCACGCGAGCGTCCTGCCGGGAACAGAAACGGCGGGGGCGGTTTCGGGCGAGACCATAGGCGCTGCGGTTGGTCCGGACACGACATGCACATCCCCAGCCCTTGCCATCCTTCCCGTTGCCGGTTCGTCGATCGCTTGGCTCCGTGGCCGGTTGGTCCTGTCCTGCAAGGGGCGTTTCTTCCCGATGAAACATGACAGGGCAGCGCGGCTGACGGCCTTCGGCCTTCAACGACGAATTTCCCCTGGCCTGCGGCCATTCCTCGCGAACCAAATTCGCCTTTGACAGCCGCTCTTTCTGCCCTGTCCGCAGGGGTTTCATCGAAACGCCAGGCAGGAAAGGAAAATCCAATGGCCACCGAAAACATGAAGCTCAAGGTCAAAACCGGCGAGAAGGACGGCAAGAATTTCTGGGACGACTGCGGTGTCCTCTTCATCAACCGCAACCCCGTCGGCGAGATCACCTCGATCCAGGTCCGCCACAACATGTTCCCCGGCGTGGATATGGTCGCCTTCCCCAAGCGGTCGGACGACCAGGAGTAACGGCAAGGGGGCGGCGAAAGCCGCCCCTTCGCCGTTCCATCCAGTCGCTGCCGCGACGGCCTGCGGCCAGACAGATCATTCGCGGCCCGCGCGAAGGCGCGGGCCATGATGGGCTGAGGACGTGTCGGGGGATCGACGCGGGCCGCGCCCGCGCTCACCCCCGTCCCGACGATGTTTCCATTTCCCTTGTCCGCCACGCATCCGGGGGGGCTGCCGGTCAAGGGGCAAGCGCCGCGCGAGCCGCGCGTCGTCGTCCAGGCGGGCCGTGTCCTCGGCTGCGCCTGCGGGCCGCACCACCCCGCCTTCCCGACCCCGTGACAGTCATCCCCCCGGCCGCGGGCAGGGCTGCGCCCTCCCCGCTTTGCCGTCCGAAAGGCATGGGGCCTTTCGACGACAAGCAGAGAGGTCTCGCCCATCGGCGGAAAGCAGGCACCAAGCCCGCACCGCCCGTCGCAAGAGAAGGACGATGCGAGATGCTACGCAATTTTGACAAGCTGACCCGGAACGAAGGCCGCTGGCTCAATCTTTGGGCCGCATTCGATGTGACCGGGGAATATCTCGGCACATTCACCCTCGATGAGTTGCGCGAGAAGGCGCAGGTGAAGGCCAAATGGGTCAGCGCCGTTCAGTATCTGGGGGCGGGCCAGCGCATTGATGAAGCCGCGCTGGCGCAGGACTGGAACGGGTTGCCGTCCGGCACCACCGTCTTCGACTTTTCCGGCTTCTGTGTCTCGCCCGTCCGCGACATGGGCGGCAGCATCGAGGTCTGCGATCCCGGCGAACATGCGTTCTGGTCGGTCTATGGGTTTCATCGCGAGGCGCAGGAATGGCAGATCGTCCATGACGCGGCGTCGGACGATATCGGCGAAGCCCTTGCTCGCATCGTGGACCTGACCGGCGAGCTGGTCGAGTATCGCGATCTTTGCCATGCGTATGCCAATACCCGCCTGCCCGATCTGGTGGACCTGCTGGCCGAGCGCATCCACGACGAAATCCCCGGCTATGACGACCCGGAACACTTCCGCGAGGATGATTTTGACGCCCATCCCCTGACCTATCTGCGCGAGCAAATCCTTGCCGCAATCGAAAAGCGGAGGGGCTGATATGGGCTGGCTGGTCTATAACCACACCCCCGCCTGCATCCGCGACGAAATTGCGCGCCTCTGCACATGGGACAACGAGGAAGGACGGGGTTTCCCCGTCCTCATCAGCCGCAAGGGGTCCGTCTGGTATGTCGCCGTGCGCAGCGAGCCCGCGACCGGGCGACTGGTGAGCGGCACCGATGCCAGCGGCAGTTTCGAGACCGACGCCACGGGCGGCTATACCTTCGCGGCCGTGTTCCTGACCCGCCGGGAAGGCGGCGGCTGGGGCTACAAGGACATGGACGAAACCGCCGGTCCGGTCGAATGCGACGCCCCGGCAAAGCTCCTCGACCTGTTGTCCCCCACCACACATGAATACGCGCGGGACTGGCGGCAGCGGTGCCGCAAACACGCCGCCCGAACTGGCCGCCGTCTGAAGCCCGGCGACGTGATCCGCTTTGCCGAGCCGTTGCGGTTCAGCGATGGCACCGAGGGCCGCACCTTCCGCGTCAAGAAGGAGCGTTTCGCCGGGGCGAACCGCGCGACCACCTTCTTCACCTGCATCGAGACCGGCGCAGATTGCCGCATCAGCCGCGTCATGTCGCGGGACTGGTCCCGCATCTGACCGTCCTGCGCCGCGCCAGCGGGCGCGGCGCCTTGAAGCAACCCGTCCCCACTCAAATGACCACGGTATGACCATGACCCATTCCCAACAGATGATCACCATCCCGAACAGCATCTATGGCGACAGGAGCGTGACGGCCTATTGTCGCGCAGGGCTGGGCGTTTTCAAGCTGCATAAACGCTGGCAAGTGGTTCATGTCGCATCCGGCATGAGCATCGGCGGCGGCAGGGGCGGTGATCGTCGAACCCGGCAAGGCGCATTCGCCATCATGGATGCCCTGCTGCAAGTCTCCGTTGATTGGACAAAGCCCTACGAGCAGATCCGCAACGACGTGGCCGCCAACAAAACAGCGATCATGCTCTCTCTGAGCACCGCCCGCGACCAGTAAGCCCGAGGCCGCGCCTTCGGGCGCGGCGCCCTGCCCCATTGCCCAAGGATTCAGACATGGCCCATCCCGCCGTGACCGATTTTCTGCGTGCGCTCGACAGCTTCGACCGCTCGAAGACCCGCACCGAGATCTTCCGCATCTTCTGCGAAATGGCGTATTGCGCCCTGGCAAAGCGCGCCTCGCCCTTTGCAGAGCAGCGCGACCGGCTGGAGGCCGAATACATGTCCTGTGTCGGGATGTTCCCGAACAAGGACGATGTGCGCCGGATGCCGGACATGATGGCGCTGGCCTTGCAGACCATCGCCGCCGGGAGCGTCGATTTCTTCGGCCAGGTCGCGGCCGAGATCGGCGCGCTCGATGCCCGCCTGGGTCAGTTCTTCACCCCCTACGAGGTCAGCCGCATGATGGCCGAAATGTCTCTTGGCGATGTTTCGGCCCGGATCGAGGCGCAGGGCTTCATCACCATCTCGGAACCCGCCGCTGGCGCGGGCGGAATGGTGCTGGCCGTCGCCGATGTGATCGAGGAACAGGGTTTTGATCCGGCCCGGCAAATCTGGGTAGAGGCCGTGGAGCTGGCCCGCGCCACGTTCCACATGGCCTATGTCCAGATCGCCGCGCGTGGCGTCGCCGGCCGCGTGATCAACGGCAACAGCCTGTCACTCGAAACCTACGATCAGGCATTCACCCCCGCCGCGCCTGTGTTCCATGCGCTGAACGGCCACCCTTTTGCCAAACAGCGCGAGGCCGAACGGCAGGCGGCGGAAGCCGAAAAGGCCGCGCAAGCGATGCGCCGCGAGCTGCTACGCAGCCCGGCGCCGGCCGCCGCACGCGCCGTCTGGCAATGACGATTGACGCAGGCAGATCAGCCGCTTACGCTCGATCCTGCTGAATATTTTTTGGCATTCGTTTCTCTATTGTTCAATTCCTTCTGCGACGAAGGTTCAACTGGGCCGCCCTCGGGCGGCCCCTTTCTTTGTCAGCGGACTTATCCACAATTTCTGGGGATCGTTTCGGGGAAAATCCGATCGGCAGAACGACGCGATGAGCCCAAACCGATCGTGCAGTCGGTGATGTTCTTCGCGTCCGCAGCACGCGCGTGCGCGAGCTAACCGCAGCGATCGCCGGCAGCTCGTCGTTCCTACGATACTGACGTTCTTGTCACACCCGCGATGCTCTCATGCTCAAAAGCGCACGGCAGCCAGTCGAGCTGCGGTCCCCCGTCGGCAATGGACGTCTGAGGGCCGCAAAATTGCGCCGAACGCCGCTGAAGCGCGCGCGATCGGCGGCGTTGCTGATGTCTCCTGCCGTCTGCTATGGCTTCGGCGGAATTCAGTCGTGATGAGGAACCCAATGCACAACGCTTCTTCGAGATCTTCCGTCCTGACACGGTCGCAGATTGTTGCAGTGACAACTGTCGCATTCGTGGCAGCATTCGGCGTTGGCGCGGCGTCCGCCGAAACGATTGCCATACCGTCTCAGGACGAATGGGATAGCGCGCGGCAGACGGCCACGCTGCCGTCGGGGCAGACCATCGGGTATGTCGAGATGGGCAACACGGAGGGAGACCCGTTGGTCTTGATACACGGCTACACCGACAATAGCCGGAGCTGGTCTCTTCTCGCGCCCGAACTGGCGGATCGTCATATCTATGCCGTCGACCTGCGCGGACACGGTGAATCTGCCGCTCCAGAATGCTGCTACACCCTCATGGATTTCAGCCATGACCTCGAGCGCTTCATGGTCGCGCAGGAGATTGAAACGGCGGATATCGTGGGTCATTCGCTCGGGTCGATGACTGCCGCCCTCTTCGCGGCGCAACATCCGGACATGGTCGACAGGCTCGTTCTGATCAGCACTGCGGCCACCACGCCCGAGGCTGCGGGCGATTGGCTCTGGGAGAATGTTCCGCAACTCCCGGAGACGCTGGACCCCGATAGCCAGTTCATGAAGGACTGGTATTGGAACCCGAATCCTGTCCCTGCCGACTTCATCGACCGTGAGCGCGCAGAAAGCGCGGCGACGCCGAAGCACGTCTGGACGGGCGTTCTCGAGGGTCTGACGATGACAGATTGGTCGCCTTATGCAGAGCGGATCGAAGCGCCGACGCTCATCCTCTGGGGGGACGAGGACGGGTTGTTCGGAGAAGCCTCCCAGGAACTGGTCAAGCAAATCCTTCCGAAAGCGCGCCACGAAACCTTCGAAGGATACGGGCATAACATGTTCTGGGAAACACCCGACACCGTCGGCCCCATGATCGCAGCTTTCCTCTCGGAATAACGATACTGCTCGTGAGGTCCGCCGCAGCAAAAGAGACCGTCGGACTCTGGCGTATTTTGCGCTGCGGCAAACTTCCGCTTGGTCCCGCATAGCCGACCACCTCATCATTGATCCAGCAGCAAATCTGCGGCCCGCGCTAGGGCGCGTGCCAAGACCAGCTGAGGACGTGCCGGGGGATCGACGCGGGCTGCGCCCGCGCTCACCCCCGCCCCGGCGATCTTTCCTTTCCCTTTGTCCGCCACGCATCCGGTTGGATGCCGGTCAAGGGGCCAGCGCCGCGCGTGCCGCGCGTCGTCGTCCAGGCGGGCCGTGTCCTCGGCTGCGCCTGCGGGCCGCACCACCCCGCCTTCCCGACCCCGTGACAGTCATCCCCCCGGCCGCGGGCAGGGCTACGCCCTCCCCGCTTTGCCGTCCGAAAGGCATGGGGCCTTTCGACGACACGCAGAGAGGTCTCGCCCATCGGCGGAAAGCAGGCACCAAGCCCGTCCCGCCCGTCGCAAAAGGAGAGTCTGAATGCTTCGCCAGTATAACCCGCAGCGTCACCGGATCGAGACGATCGGTGGCAGCGTCCGCAAAATTGGCACGATCTGTGTCGGTGCGATCCTCATGGTTCGCGGGGTCACGGTGCGCGTCGAGGCGTGGATTCCGCGCGAATACGCCACCTATGAGCGGGGCCGCTTCACCACCCGCCGCATCGCTGGCGGCCATATGGCACTGGTCCGCAACCTGCGCACCAACCGGCAATTCCCGCTTTCGGATGCCTGGCTTCTGGATGCTCCCGAGGTCGGGACCGTCGCCAGATCCAACGCGCGGAGGGCTTGAGCCATGACCGCCCGCTATGAACTGTTCAACCATCCGCGCCTCAGCTTCGAGGCGCAACCTGACGGCAGCACCGTCGCCCGCTTTGCCATGAACGGATGGGGGGCGGATATCGTCTGCCGTTACTGGCCCGTCAGTGAGCCGGGCCATGATCCGTGGATTTATGATCTGGGTGCCATCGAGGGCGCAGGCGGGCGGTTCTCGCATGTGACGGAATATGGCTGCAAGCTGATGATCGTGCGTCACCTGATCGACGCCGGGTTGATCGGTCCGGCGGAGGACAACAGCCATCTGGACGAGATCAACACGCTGATCGCTGCTGAGACCGAGGCCGCACGCGAAACGATGACCGGAAAACCGCGCGTCGGGGATTTCGTCATCATGCCGGATGGCAGCCTTGAGCGATGCAGCTACGCCTGGCCGCAAGGGCACGGCATGCAGACGACGCATGGCGGGAGCTTTCACGTCACCAGATGCGGAAATTCCAGCTTTTCCGGCAGTCTCAACCGCGCGCAGCTCTGGGAGTATTTCAAGGACACCGGCGAGATCCGTCGCGGCAAGTTCTGGTTTTTCTCGCATAACCGTGCCGGAGCCGGACGCGGCGTGGACGTATTCCTGCCCTGCCGTGTCTATCGGCTAGAGCCATTTGCCATGTCCGAGGCCGAAGCGCGCGCACATCCCAAGGCCGTCCGGGCAGCCGAGGTCTGGGGCGCAGATCATCCCGATCATCTGACAGCGGTGCGGGCATTGATGGAGGCGCGGGCCTGATGACTTTGCCGACAGATTACCAGATCACCGCGCGCACCCGGTTCAGGGTGCGCTATGAGATCGACGCCGGGCGCGAAGACGCCGCACCCGGCACTTACTGGCTGCGCGGGTTCACCAGCCTTGAGGATTGTCAGCGCGCCTACGTCGCTGCCCGGAATGTGAGTGGTCTTGGGGCGTCGCAGTTCGGGTGCGGCGAGGTTTACGACGACGCGGGACAGCATCTCGCCCGCATCAGCTATAATGGACGCCTGTGGCCGCCCCTGCCGTGGACGCCTGACATGCGCCCATTGGCCAACGCACCGAATTGAGAACAGATCTGCGGCCCGCGCGAGGGCGCGGGCCAAGACCGGCTGAGGGCGTGCCGGAGGATCGACGCGGGCTGCGCCCGCGCTCACCCCCGCCCCGACGATGTTTCCTTTTCCTTTGTCCGCCACGCATCCGGCGGGATGCCGGTCAAGGGGCCAGCGCCGCGCGTGCCGCGCGTCGTCGTCCAGGCGGGCCGTGTCCTCGGCTGCGCCTGCGGGCCGCACCACCCCGCCTTCCCGACCCCGTGACAGTCATCCCCCCGGCCGCGGGCAGGGCTGCGCCCTCCCCGCTTTGCCGTCCGAAAGGCATGGGGCCTTTCGACGACAAGCAGAGAGGTCTCGCCCATCGGCGGAAAGCAGGCACCAAGCCCGCGCCGCCCGTCGCAAAGGAGGCCGACATGGCAGCGAAGTTCGATATCTATCAGCATGTCACCGATCAGATCATTGCCAGCATCGAGGCGGGCACGCCGGCATGGCGCAAGCCCTGGACCGGCGATGCTGGCGGCATTCCCTTCCCCCGGCGCAGCACCGGCGAGTCGTACCGGGGCATCAACATTCTGATGCTGTGGTCAGAGGCGGCCGAAAAGGGTTTCCGCAGCCCCTACTGGTTCACTTATCGGCAGGCGCAGGAGGCTGGCGGACAGGTCCGCAAGGGCGAGAAATCCGCCATCGTCGTCAAATATGGCACCGTGGACCGTGAAGACCCCGAGACCGGCGAGGAAAAGACCATTGGCTATGCCAAGTCCTACCGGGTGTTCAACGCCGACCAGATCGACGGATTGCCCGAAGCCTATCATGGTGCACCCATCGAGGAACCCCGCGATCTCGGCACCGAGGCAGATCCGGCGCTTGAGGCATTCTTTGACGCGACCGGCATCGAACGCCGCACCAGCGACGATCCGCGCGCCTATTACGATATCGCAGGGGATTTCGTGCATATGCCGCCGGTTTCGACCTTTCACGATGCGGGCGGATATTATGCCACCCTCGCCCATGAATATTGCCATGCCAGCGGCGCAGGGCACCGGCTGGACCGCTTCAGCCGGTTCAGCGACCGGGCAGCTTATGCGTTCGAGGAACTTTGCGCCGAATTGGGGCAGGTCATGGTTTGCGCGCAACTCGGCCTGACGCCTGATTTCGGGCAGTCTGCGGCTTATGTCGCATCATGGTTGCGGGCGCTGAAAGACGACAAGCGGATGATCTTCAAGGCCGCGACCGAGGCCCAGAAGGCCGCCGACTGGCTCATGAAAACCGCACCCGCCGGGATGATCGAGGAAAGGGCCGCCGCATGAGCGGCCCGACCCCCCTGCCCGTCCTGACCTGCCGCAAATGCGGCAGCGTCAACCCGATGGTGATGCTTGCGCCGGTGATCCTGCCCGGCGATCCGGTCGGA
This sequence comes from uncultured Paracoccus sp., assembly GCF_937873615.1. GTDB lineage: Bacteria > Pseudomonadota > Alphaproteobacteria > Rhodobacterales > Rhodobacteraceae > Paracoccus. The sequence continues at coordinate 7,519 of NZ_CALMYP010000053.1, read as the reverse complement.
ACCTGTATCTGCATGGACTGCGCGCAGGCGCGCGGCTGGCTCGACCGCGACGGCAATCTGAAACCCGGCATCGAGCTTTAGAGGGTGACGCCATGATCTATGAATTGCGAGACCATCCCGACGATCTGCCGATCCCCTGCGATACGCTGGAAGAAGCCCGCCACAGGGCACGGCGTCGGGCAGAACGGTTCGGCATCGCGGTCCTGATGTATGAGATTGACCCTTATCAGGGCGAACGCTTCATCGAGGAAATCAACTGAGGACGACCCCCGGCCAGCAGCGTTCTGGCCGGGGGTGATTTTCGCGGCCAGAATTGACGGCTGCGCCGCCCCTCCTGGCCGCGCCGACGCCGCTGGCGCAGCGCCGGAAGCGGAGACGCGGCTTGCGCCACGTCACGGGCTTCGATGGCTGTGCCGCCCGGCACGTCACCCACAGATTTCTTCGCGTCCCTTCGCTCTTTGGGGGCGCGTCCCGCTCGTTCATCTGCGCGGCCCTTACGCCTGGCGGCGTTCGGGCTGGATAACCTGCCGGCCGGCGCCGCCAGACCGGGGCGTGGCGATCACCGCCCTGCGGTCTTCATCGGGCATATCGGCGAACAAAAGCTGCGCCAGCCGGATCTTTCCACGGCGGCCGAGCTGCCGGCGCGCGAGGCGCTTTCCACAGGCCAGGAAATACGCGCGCAGTTCCTCATATGTCGCCATCGCGGCCCAGAACTCCGCATCGTCTTCGATATCGCCGAAGGGCACCAGTGGTGCATCCGCGCGCGCTTCCTCCAGAACGGCGGACATGACCATCTCCGCGTCATGCCAGTCACAGGCTTCAATCGCGTCCAGCAGGTTCTGAAACCGTTCAAGCCGGGACATGTGGCCCCCCTGCCCTTCCGCCTGGCAATCGTTCCCGCGTCGATAGGTCAACTGCGCCCCCCGTCTCCATCGGGGTGCCCCCAAATGGAGCCTGCCCCGAAAACTTCGGTTTTCGGGGTCTGGCCTCGCCGAGAGTGGGGGTAGCAGAGGCAAGGACAATCGACGGAAGTGGTGCGGCCCGCAGGCGAAGCCGAGGACACGGTTCTGTCTATTGTCCTTGCCGGCGCGAGGGGCAAAGCCCCTTAGCTCTTCGGACCAAGGGTTTGGTTGTTCCCTAGTGCCCGAGCTTCTTCAGATATTTCTCGAAGTGATCCAGGAACTGTCCGCGAATCCAGTGGCTGACCAGCCGGTTAACCTGCCCAATCCCAACGGGATCCAGTTCTGACTTCAGGTGCGTCTCTGTTTTCGCCGGGATCTGCCAAGTTGTGCTGATGCTGAATCCAACATTTTCCTGCCGTTCAGGCTCAATCTGGCCGTAACGGATGCTGTTCAGGCGTTCCAGCAATGACGGCTTGATTTCATTGAGTGCGGCCAGCGCAACCTTTCTTGCAGGACAGCGCGCCTTTTCAGCTGCCCTATTCGCCCGAGCGGCAAGCTCTGCGGGAACAGCGATATGCAAACGCAGCTTCGCTGTCGTCGTTGGTGTTTCCACGGATCTCGCGGATTTCGGCGCGGCCGGTTCTCTGGCAGCGCCTTCGCTCTTTTGCTCGTCTGATTGTTCGAGCGTGGAGGAGGGCGGAGCCTTTGTGTGCGGCTTGTCATCTTTGGCTGGCTCGGCTTCCAGGGGAGCCTCGATCTCTTCCGGATCTTCGCGAAACATGAATTTCTGCGCAGCCGGTTTGCGCTCTATGCGCTTGGTATAGTCCTCATCCGGCTTGACGACCGGAGTGAAACGCTTTCGTTCAGCCATCGGCCTTCCCCTTCTTGATGATTTTGTCGATGGCGCCAAGGACCTTTTCCATCTCGGCTATTGCCACGTCCATGTGCTTGACGTTCCCCTTGTTGACCAAGTTATCCCGGATCGCGCCAAGCATGCCCTCCAGGTCCATGCGGAGATAGGCTGCTCGCTGCATCACCGGTTCTGTGAGTGTCGGCATCGTCGTCAGGATATGCGTGTATGCGGTCTCTTCGGCTTCATTGCGGCGATGGGGAACCGCGTTCAGCATGACGCGCGTCGGCGGGACCGCAGCTGGGTCGGACGCTCGCCTTTTAAGGTTTGCGTGCCATTTGAGGGTTTGCATGGTTTCGGTGACATCCGACCGTGACAACTTCGATGGGATCACGATGAAATGCGAGATCATTGCAAGGTCGTCGATGGCCTCTGAGGCGCCGCCGAAAGTGTCGATCAGGACCAGGTGCTCCTGGTCGGGCATGTCAAAAAGTCGGTCGATGGTTTCACGAATTTCGGCGCTGTCCAGAGACTTGATGACCGTCACGTCCCCTGCCCAATTTCCCAGCTCCTTGGCATTGAGCATCCACTGGTAGGCGCTTTCGCTACTATCTGTATCGAAGATCGTGACGCTTTCCCCGCGTTCGGCGGCGGCACTGGCAAGGCCTTTGACGAGAGTCGATTTCCCGCAGCCCCCTTTCCTGTTCATCACCATGACGACGCGGATGCCGTTCGGGCCGTCTTCTTTCTTCTCTTCCACTTCATCGCCCCCGCTCATTTTTCGGTGCGCTTTGCTCTCAAGTCATGCCGCCGATCACTGCATCCACGGCTTAGTAACGCGAACCGCCGAACGCATTACACAAAGCGCGAAACCGTATACGCCGAACACATAAAGGAAAACGCCATCCTATTAAACCAAAAAGCGAAACATCGAACGCAAACCGTGGAACGCAAACCGTGGTACGCAGGACGCGATAGCGAAAACGCTGAACGCCATAACCGAAACGGGCAAACGGATACCCAAACACTGAAACGAACAACGGGGAAACCACAAGCTGAAAGCATAAACGCGAAAGCCAGAACGCCAAGCCTATGCCCCGTAACGCAAAACGCGATACGTTGAACGCTAAACGCAATAACTGCAAAAAGGCTCTATTTTGGCCTGTAGCGGATGTTAAGGGCCTCGCGCGGACCAAACCAGCCAGATCTGTTTTTGCGGCTGTCAGGGCGCACTAGCGGCCGTCTGGCGGCGCGTTTCAGTCGACGGCTTGGCCTCAGCAGGGCATTCGGCGCGTGGAAAAAAGGCTATGGAACTCACGCTGTTCGTGCTATTTGGATCTAAGAACAGAAGCAAGCGGTTGGCAGGAAGTGCGTATGGTCCGACAAAATTCGCGTAGAGCCGATTTGTCGAAGGGCGGCCAGGCTGCCCACCTGACCACAGCGGCCCGCGATCAGATCGTGGCGCGGCTCAAGGAGGGCGTGCCTGTGGGCCGGATCGCGTCGGAGTTCGAGGTCGCGAAGAGCACGGTCTACCGGCTGCGGCGCGCGGCGATCGCGCCGATGAGGCCGGCGTTTGCGCCGACTGAGCGGGTTTCGTTCCGGATCTCGGCGGGCGAGCAGGAGGCATTCGACGAGGAACTGGCCCGAGCCGGGTTCAAGGATCGGTCGGATGCGCTGCGGGCGCTGGTGCGCAATTCGGTCGGATTGCTGGACCGGAACTTCGCGTTCGTTGGCGAGGTGAAGGCGCTTTACGACGAGGTGTCGGCGATCGGGGTCAATGTGAACCAGATCGCGCGGGCGGTGAACCGCGGCCAGGCGCCGCCAATGCGCGAGGCCGGCAAGGATCTGGCGGAGCTGAAATCGCAGCTTCGGAAGGTTCTGCCGGCACTGAATAACGTCGTCCAGGAGGCGCGGCGGTCCAACGAGCGGGTTTGGGCGGCGGCGCGGGCCGATGATGCGGCGGGCGAGGGGGAGAGCGAGTGAGTTTCCTTGCCGACGACGATGAAGGCGTAAAGATTCGCCAGCATCTGCGAAAGGTGCGGGGCGGTGGTCGGCGCGGATCGGGGCTGTCGGGCAGCCTGCTGAACAAGTGGAATTTCGCGGAAGGCTCGCGGGCTGCCGTCTTCAAGAAGATCGCCAGCGGCGGGACGCATACGCGTCACCAGATGCGCCGGCAGATGGACTACATCAACACCAAGGCGCAATACACGTTCGGGTTCAGCGACGCGCTGACCGACGAGCGGCGACAGTCCGAAGCCTCCCTTGAGGCCATCGCGGATAGCTGGGAGGCCAGCTGGCAGGGCACACCGAAGAATGGTCACACGTCGCATCTGCTGATCTCGTTTCCGCCTGACACTGCGCCGCGCGATGCGGCGGCGATCGCCGAGGAAATGTGCGAGCGGGCGTTCGGGTCGGAAAAGGAATTTGCCGACGATCGTTGGGAATACATCGCGGCGCTGCACACGGACCGGTCGCACCCGCATGTGCATGTGCTGGTCAATAATCGCGGGATCGAGAACGGCAGCTGGTTCTATCTGTCGAACAAGCTGGATGCGCCGTTCACCTACCAGGGGTTCCGGAACCTGATGGTGTCGGTGGCGCAGGATTACGGCGTCCACCTGGAGGCGACGACTCGCTACGAGCGTGGCGATCTTCAGTACTCGCCATCCTCGGCGCAATGGCGGCAGGGCCGGGTGCCGGGCCAGCGGGCGCTGACGGATCGCGTTCTGGGGATGCTGATCGACGAGGCGGACGAGTGGGGAGAAGTGGCGAAAGCCGCGAAGATGGTGGGCAACGAGCGCGTGGCGGAGGTTGCGGATCGAATGATCCACGGCATCGCCACGCAGAACCCGATTTCAAGGAAGGAATTCGAGATGGTACTTGAGAATGTGGAGACCCCGGAAGATTTCGAAGCGGCGATCCAGGGATGGGCGGAGCGGATGCGGGACAAGGTCCTGGAACTTCCCCCGGAGATGCAGGGCAAGCATTTCACGGCGATTGGCAGCTTCCTTGACGATGTGAAGCAGGACTATGGCGTTGTTGTCGAGGTTGAGGGGATCGCGCATCCCGGCCCGATGGCGAACAGCCTGCATGCCGATGGCGACCTTTTGGCTCGTCGGGCCGAGGACTATGTGCCCGAGGGCCGCGACATTGGCCGCGAGACGCTGGCGACCGCCGTAGAGATGTTCTCGGCCGGGGTCTCGGACGAGGAAGATATCCGGACCTTCTCGGGCGCGGAGCTGGGCGACGATCAGATCCGCGATTACAAGACGTCGCTGCGCGCGGTCGAGCTTGCCAATGTCGATTACAGCTTTGAGGCCCGGCCCGGCGCGGTGGCGGATTTCTGGCAGAAGTTCGACGAGCTGTCGGGTGATGCTGGCATCGACCGGCAATACGCCAAGGGCGTGTTCGAGAACGACCTGCTGAGCGACGATCAGAAGCGCGACGTGCTGTCCTCGGCGGTCGATCCCGAGCGCAGTCCGAAGATCTCGGCCGACGAGATGTTCGACAGGGTGCAGGACGTGCGGGGCGAGATGCGGGCCAATATCATGACGCCCGACAGGGATTACCTGCGGTCCTTCATGCAGCGCCTGACCGAGCGCGAGTATCCATCCGCGGCGCCGGAGTTCGCCAACCGTGAGAGCGAGCGGGAATACGCGGCGGCGCTTCGTGCCGAGTTCGGGACCAGGGGCTTTGAGCGTATGGCCGAGGGGGATTACCGCGACCTCGAAGCCATCACGCCGAACCGGCTGCACCAGCGCGAACTGGCGGCCTCGGTGATGGCGATGGCGGAGCGTCCGGAACATGCCGCGAAGTTCGATCTGTCGCGTGAGCAGATTGCCGAGGGCTACGCGGCGGCCGACGAGCCCCACAAGGCGCGGCGTGTGCTCAGCCAGAGCAGCACCGGCGACGATTTCTCGCTCTGAGGGGAGGGCATCATGGAACTAGACCTGAAAGACCGGGTGCGGATCGTCGCCGGCATCGTCATGACGCTTCTGATCGCGGTGATCGCATCGAGCCTGGTGCTGAACGGCATGAACCGCGACTTCAACGGCAGTCCGATCTCGATCGTCGGTGTCCTGAGCGATCTGAGCCTTCAGACCGAGGCGCAAAAGATCGCGGCGGCGATCTTCGTCGGGGTGGTTGCGCTCTGCATCGTGTTCATCGGGGTGATGATCTACACGACGACCACGACGCGCTACGGCACGGCGCATTTCCAGGGGATCAAGGAGATGCGCCGGAACGGCTTCATCACGCCGCTGGAAGAGGGCGGCCTGATCTTCGGCAAGGTCGCGCGGCCGCCGAAAGAGCTGCGTGGCAAGCCGCTGGAAGTGGTGGAAACGCCACCGAAGGAAGCGCTCAAGGCGGAGTTCATCTCGGCACCGATCGACGCCTTTCCGCAATGCCTGCTGATCGGTCCCACGCGCTCGGGCAAGGGGGTGTCTTATCTCACGCCCAACTGCCTGTTGGCGGACGGCTCGCTGGTGGTGCTCGATGTGAAGGGCGAGATCTTCCGGAACACGTCGCGGATGCGGGTGGAGCTGGGCGACGAGGTGTTTCGCTTCGCGCCCTATGACTTCGAGCATGGCTCGCACCACTACAATCCGCTGGCGCGCATTGCCGCGATCACGCATCCGAACCGGCGCTACGCCGAACTGGACAAGCTCGCGGATAATTTCCTGGTCGCGAAGGGGGAGGGATCGGCCTCGAACTTCCTTGGCGGGGCCAAGCAATGGTTCATCGCCGGCTGCCTGCGTGCCATCGAGATGGGCGATCCGACGCTGACCCGTGTCCATGCGCTGATGTTCGGCGACGGCAGCGAGGTCGGGGTGAGCGACAGCGACCGCTACAACGCCATCGCGAGGGCATCGGATAACCCCATCGTGCGCCGCGAGTTCTCGAATTACGGGAACCTCGATCCGAAGATCCGGCAATCCTACAGCCAGGTCATGAGCGACAGCGGGCTGAAGCAGTGGGCCAACCCTCAGATCCAGGCCGTGACCCGTCGCGACGATATCCGGTTCGACGATATCCGCTCGCGGCGGCAGTCGATCTATATCGTGGTGCAGTCGGACGATATCTCGCCGCTGAACGCGGTGATCCGGCTGATGTTCACGGACCTGATTGCCTCGATCCGGCAGACCAGTTCGGACCACGACAGCGGGCTGGGGCAGGTGTTCATCATGCTCGACGAGTTCGACCAGCTTGGCTACATGCCGATCGTCCAGCAGTCGATGAAGCAGCTTGCCGGTCACGGGGCGCGCACGACGGTGGTCACGCAGTCGATCCCCGGCCTGAAATCGGTGGGCTACAGCGATGCCGAGGTCGAAAGCCTGATCGCGGGCTGCGAGATGAAGATCTATATCTCTCCCAACGATCATTCGACCACGGAAGAGATCACCAAGGCGCTCGGCACCCGGACGGGCTTCAAGGCGTCCTACAGCTATACGCTGAACGACTTCTCGAACCGCAGCGTCAATGTCTCGACCGAAGAGCTGCCACTGTTCACGGCCTCGCAGCTGCGGGGCTTGCCCAAATCAAAGGTGTTGCTGATGCCGGAGGGGCACCAGCCGATCCTGGCGGACAAGATCGTCTATTACGCCGATCCTGTCTTCAAGCCGATCTTCGAGAGCCAGAAGGGGGCGTATCCCTATCCGTCGCGCCAGTTGCAGCATATCGACAGGCTGGAACAGCAGGTGGTGCGGACAGCTGCGGGTCGTTTGCGGGAGAGTGTGAAATCCTACTCTAAGCTGACAGCGGTCGTTCG
>NZ_CALMYP010000052.1 GCF_937873615.1 uncultured Paracoccus sp. | reverse complement strand
CTCCGCCACTTGCACATTGCAAACCCGAAAACAGGTCCCTCGCGGGGCCTTTTTCTTTATGTGCCAAAGGGGTTTGCAGGCACCATCCGCCCTTCGGAGACTGGCCAGCCGCGCGAGATCGGTCTCCGAACGCCCACCGTCTCTTTCCACCCGCCCTTCGCTCCCGGCGACCGTCACCTTCGCCAACGCCGTGACGCAGGTCGGCATGCCCCAGGCGAACCTGACCGCCCAGCTTCTGGGCCTCGGTGGGGCGACGGCCGACAGCTACAACCGGCTCTCGGTCAACACGCCCGCGATCCTTCTGAACAACGCGGGCGCCGGAATCGAGGCAACGGTCAACAAGGCCGCAGCCGGAAACGACGCTGCCTTCGCCTTCAAGACCGGCTTTTCGGCCCGGGCGCTGATCGGACTTCTGGGCAGCGACGATTTCAGCTTCAAGGTCAGCCCGGACGGCTCGGCCTTCTACGAGGCGCTGAGGATCGACCGCACCAGCGGCCGGGTCGAGATGCCCGAACCCGTGGTACTCCCAGCGGTGAGCGCCGTTCCCGCGCCGCCGCCGACCGGCAAGCTCGCCCTCTACGCGCGCGACCGCGCCGGGGCCGGATGGCTCGATGTCCAGCGACCCTCCGGCCGCTTCTTCCCGCTGCAGCCGCATTTTGGGGTGAACCCACGATACTCCCGCGCGAAGCAGCGCAGGGCATAGATTCTCTGTACCGTGGCAATTCGGCGTCTCCATGGACACCGGACATAGTCTTGGAGATCTTGACGCCAAGCGCCGATCTGCGCGACTACCGGCTCGCATATGCCGCCGTCTGGGATTGTAGAAGCCGTTGTGACCTGCCCCCTGTCGGTCCCTCATTCATAACGAGAGTCTGCAGTTTGGATTTTGGTATTCGGCTTCCCTGTCTGGCGCAAGCGCGCCGGGCGCGGAGCCCTCAAATTGCTCAAGCGCTCGGCGCGCTTGCTGCGGTGTCTGGTTGCCCAGGGACGAATGCGGCCTGACCGTATTGTAGTCGTACCGCCAATGTCGTCAGTTCTTTCCCAGCAGATCTTTCAGGACCACGTTGTCCAGCATGGTATCCGCCAGCAGCCGCTTCAGCTTGGCGTTCTCATCTTCGAGTGCCTTCAACCTGGCCGCCTCGGACACTTCCATCCCGCCATACTTGGCCTTCAGCTTGTAGAACGTCGCAGGGCTCAAGCCATGCCTACGGCACACCTCCGTGGTCGGCATTCCCGCCTCCTGCTCCTTGATCATCCCGATTATCTGCGCCTCGGTGAAACGGCTCTTTCGCATTCGTCTGCTCCTTCAGAGTTGGCGCAGACTCTACATCACGGTGAGGGATTTCGCGGGGGGCAGGTCAGTTGATGTATTCAAACAAGGCCAATTCGACCTGCCGTCTGGTTTCCCAACTCCGACGCCAGACCAGTTCGGCCTTGAGGGTCTTGAAGAAGGTCTCGACGGCGGCATTGTCGAAACAATTGCCCTTGCCGCTCATCGACACCTCGAAGCGATGCTTGCGCAGGAGCTTCTGATAGTCGTGACTGCAATATTGCGAGCCGCGATCCGTGTGGTGTAGGCAGCCCGGTGGTGGCTGGCGCAGGTTGATGGCCAAGCGGGTTCGTTGAGTGTATCTTTGGCCAGTGATCCCTGGGAAAGCTCTTGTATGCCAAGACATCGTCTTCGGCGCGGCGCATCAGTTCCGCGAGCCTGGGATGGCGCTGCTCGAACGCGTCGATCAGCTTGGACGAGTGCTCTTGCGACGCCGCAAGCGTATCCTGGTCGAAGGCGGTTCTGAACGCGTCGGTGATGATCGGGCGGTCCTTCCTGCCGACGCAGGCCAGCGCGTTGCGCATGAGATGCACGCGGTAGCGCTAGACCGTCGCGCCGAGCACCTTGGCCGCGGCGGCCTTCTCCTCAGTAGTCCAGAGCCGCCTTGTCCGACGCGTCATTCAAGCACCATAAGTGTCCACTATCCTTGGTGGACACTAACCGGCACCAGTAGAGCCCGGCAGAGCGGTCAGACCGGACGCTTACCCAACAACCAGATCGCCGGGCCGCGAAAGGCATCGAGTTCGCTGGAGTTTTCTGGGCCGCATCGGGTTCAACGAACCGACAGGAACAGACCCGCAAACCCCAGCAATTATTGGCGACCCCGGAAGGACTTGAACCCTCAACCCCAGACTTAGAAGGTCCGTGCTCTATCCAGTTGAGCTACGGGGCCGCACGGCGGCGTTGATGTCCGAAAACGCCCTGCTTGGCAATAAAAAAGGCCGGGGTTGTCCCCCGGCCCTTTGCGCTTTCTGCCTGCCTCACTCAGGCGAGAAGCGGCTTTCGGTTCTGCACGTGGCGCACAACAAGTTTGCGGCCCATCCGACCAGAAGCCAGTTCGCGCACGGCAACCGGATCATATCCGGGAACCGCGAGCTCAGGGAAGATTGCAAAGATCTCTGCCGACGCCGCAGGCCCGACGGATTTCAGCGCCTCGGCCCCGGTGAACAGCGATTCTGTCTCTGCCCCGTTCGCCAACACTATCTGATGTGCATCGAAAAGGAAATGCACATAGGTCACGCTTTCGATATCGTCAGCAATGTCAATGCCCTCGATCTGGCAAAGCTGACGCGCGGCGACCAGCACCTCCATCGCCCCGAACATCCTCTGCGCGATTCGTGAGCGGACCAGAATCCGGTGCTGCGGCGAGACGATCAGATCGGCCTCGGGCAGGCCCGTCCCAAGTGCGCCCTTGCGGATGCGGATCGGGCGCAGATTGGGATCGCGGGTCAGCCTGGCGGCGTCCAGCGTCCGAACACCGATCCAGCGGATCGCCTGCAGACCAGCATCGCGGGTCTCGACAAGATCGCCGACGGTCAGTTCGCCGGCAGGAACATCGCCGGTTGCGGTGCGTATCAGCGCGTCGGCACCGAAACAGACGACATTCGTGTTGTCCCAGGTCAGATCGCTGCCGGACACGGCATATCCGCCGTTCTGGATGGTCAGCGTGATACCCGCCTCGTTCAGGATACCGTCCTCATCCTGATCGGCCTGCATCCATTCCAGCGGGGTGGCATAGGTATCCGCACCGGCCGGGAGGCTGCTGTTATACGTCGCCAGGTTGGCCCAGTTGTAATAGCTGCTCAGGTCGACGAAATCGTTATCGTCCTGCCCGGTTCCAGCACCCATATTGCCGTTGTTGAAGTTCTGCCCGGCGCCGGTGTTGAAATCCGTGATGGTGTCCTGATCGCCGGCGATGAAGGTATCGAAGCCCTCGCCGCCCGTGTTGATATCCGCGTCACTTCCGCCATCCAGCAGATCGTCATCCGCCCCACCGGACAGCGTATCGAGCCCGGAGTGACCAAAGATCGTATCGTCACCGGCACCGCCTTCAAGGCTGTCATCGCCATAACCACCATACAGCGTATCCGTACCGGTGCCACCATCCAGCGTATCGTTGCCGACCGTGCTGGACGTACTGCCGGCATTGTCGCCGCGAAGGTCGTCGTTGCCGGTGCCCCCTTCGATATAGTCGTCGCCGGCACCGCCGGTTATCTCATCATTACCGCCGTCACCATAGAGCGTGTCGGCACCGACATTGCCCCCGATGGAGTCGTTGCCGTCACCGCCATAGGCAATGTCATCGCCAATGCTGGTCGAGATGTAATCGTCGCCTATACCACCGTCGATGGAATCGTCGCCGACATTCGCCGTGATCCGGTCATTTCCCGCACCGCCGACAATCGTGTCGTTCTCCGGCACCGTGCCGGAATTACCACCGAAGCCACCTTCCAGCGTGTCATCGCCGGCGCCGCCGTCGATGTAATCCGACCCGGAGTTCCCGGTGATATTGTCGGCGCCGATGCCGCCATACAGGAAATCGTCCCCATTCCCGCCTGACAGAGAATCGTTGCCGGTATCGCCATAGATGGTGTCGATGCCTTCGCCACCTGAAATGATATCGTTGTGGGCACCGCCGTCGATGAAGTCGTGACCGTCCCCCCCATCAATACTGTCGTAACCGGTCATCCCATAGATGGTGTCATCACCAATTCCGCCGAGTACGGTGTCAGCACCGTCCCCGGCGAGAACGGAATCATCACCCTCGCCTGCGGTGACGATATCGGCCCCAGAACCGGCATTGATGGTGTCATCGCCCAATCCGCCGTCGATGACGTCGTTATTGGTGCCCCCGTCGATGAAGTCGTGACCGTCCCCCCCATCAATACTGTCGTGACCACTCATCCCATAGATGGTGTCATCACCAATTCCGCCGAGTACGGTGTCAGCGCCGTCCCCGGCGAGAACGTAATCAGTCCCCTCGCCTGCGGTGACGATGTCGGCCCCAGAACCGGCATAGATGGTATCATTGCCCAATCCGCCGTCGATGCGGTCGTTGTTGGCACCGCCGTCGATGAAGTCGTGACCGTCCCCCGCATCAATACTGTCATGACCACTCATCCCGTAGATGGTGTCATCACCAATTCCGCCGAGTACGGTGTCTACACCGTCCCCGCCGAGTACGGAATCATCACCCTCGCCTGCATCGACGACATTGGCCCCAGAGCCGGCATCGATGGTGTCATCGCCCAATCCGCCGTCGATGACGTCGTTGTTGGTACCCCCATCGATGAAATCGTGACCGTCGCCGCCATCGATACTGTCATGGCCACCTAGCCCGAGCAGGGTGTCATCACCGGCATAGCCGATAATCGTATCGTTGGAGTCGGAGCCGGGGATCGAATCGTCACCCGTCGTGCCAGTATAAACAGGCATATATACATCCTTTCAAATACACCGGACCGCTGATCGGAGCGGGACCGATCCACCAGAAAGGACATGGACAGATCACTGACACCAACACCGGGGCAAGCAGGCCCAAGGACGTCCGCATTACTACGAACGAGTTGAGACCTATGCCAAGGTATAGTTGTTAACAATAGCAAAAAATTAAGTATTTCGCCTGCAAGATATCAAATATTTAAACTGATTGGTTTAAATTGCGCTATCCAATTCAAGCAGAAATTTATACTGCCCTGTTCAACTTCATGAAAACGCTATTGATATCAAACCTGTAATTCGCAAAGGGCGGGCATTCCTGGAAACCAGCCCGGGAATACAGCGCGCGGGCCGGTGCGAAACTCGGCTGCGATCCGGTTTCCAGGCAGATCTGCTGTGCACCTTCGGCCCATGCCGCAGCCACCAGACTGTCAAGTATCCGCCGCGCCGCGCCGCTCCCCCGTGCTTCCTGCAAGACATGCATGGATTTCAGTTCGACCGCTCCGCCGCCGAGGGTCTTCAACGCGCCCATGGCAATCGGCTGGCCACCCTTGCGCAGGACCAATAAGCTCAGGCCGGGACCGCTCAACGCCGCGCGATCCATCATATGCATCGATTCCGGTGGGGTATCGGCATGGCAATGCGCCGAATGCCGTTCAAAAAGCAGGTCGAGATCGCCGTTCAGCGGATCTTCGACCGCAACCGTCAATGAGTCCATGGCATGAAGCGGTCATTGGCGAAATTCTCGCCATAGCCGCGGGGGCGGACATTCTGCGCGCGTTTGTGCGGCTCTGTCACGACGTAATCGAGGCCATTTTCGCGGGCATAGGCCTCGGCCTCGTCGCGGGTCGCAAAGCGCAACCGAACCTGTGCCTGCGTATCGTCGGAACTGGTCCAACCCATCAGCGGGTCGATGTCGCGCGCATCCGCCTGCGGATATTCGAGCACCCATTGCCGCGTACGGGCGGTGCCGGATTGCATGGCGTTGCGGGCGGGCTGATAGATGCGGACACGCATGGCGGATCACTTCCAAAGCTGGTTCGTCTGCATGTTATCGACCAAGCCGGTCCGGGGATCAAGGCCGTGCCGCGCAGGAAAACGCCCGCGCAGGCGCAGGATGATCCCGATCCACGCCAACTGCCCTTGCATCCCGGCCCCGAATGTCCAGATTGGGCTGCGGAACAAAGGTGAAACCATGGGCCATAACAATACCGGCGCGCCGGTCGAGCGATTTCCCGAAGTCACCCGCCCCAAGCTGGAAGGCGGGCGGCGCTTCGTCATGCATTCGGATTTCGCCCCGGCAGGCGATCAGCCCACCGCCATCGCCGAGTTGTCGCAGGGCGTCCGCGACGGCGAGCGCGATCAGGTCCTGCTGGGCGCGACCGGCACCGGCAAGACCTTCACCATGGCCAAGGTGATCGAAGAAACCCAGAGGCCCGCCATCATCCTGGCCCCGAACAAGACACTGGCCGCGCAATTATACGGCGAATTCAAGGGCTTCTTCCCAGATAATGCGGTAGAATATTTCGTCTCCTACTACGATTACTACCAGCCCGAGGCCTATGTGCCCCGCTCGGACACCTATATCGAGAAGGAATCCCAGATCAACGAGGCCATCGACCGGATGCGCCACTCGGCCACGCGGGCGCTGTTGGAGCGTGACGATGTGATCATCGTGGCCTCGGTCTCCTGCATCTATGGCATCGGCTCGGTCGAGACCTATTCGGCCATGACCCAGGACATGGTGGTCGGCCAGATGTACGATCAGCGGGAATTCATCGGCCAATTGGTGGCGCAGCAATATCGCCGCCTCGATGCCGCCTTCCAGCGCGGCGGCTTCCGGGTGCGCGGCGACGTGGTCGAGGTCTGGCCGGCCCACCTTGAGGATCGGGCATGGCGCTTCGATTTCTTCGGGCCGGAGCTTGAGAAGATCACCGAATTCGACCCGCTGACCGGGGCGAAGACCGACGAGTTCAAGCAGATCCGCATCTATGCGAACAGCCATTACGTTACCCCGCGCCCGACTTTGCAGCAGGCAATCAAAGGGATAAAGGAAGAACTTCGTGTAAGACTGGCGCAGTTGAACGACGAAGGCAAGCTGCTGGAAGCGCAGCGGCTGGAACAGCGGACGAATTTCGATCTGGAGATGCTGGAGGCGACCGGGGTCTGCAACGGGATCGAGAACTATTCGCGTTACCTGACCGGGCGCGCACCGGGCGAACCGCCGCCGACGCTTTTCGAGTTCATCCCGGATAACGCCATTGTTTTCGCAGACGAATCCCACGTTTCGGTGCCGCAGATCGGTGGCATGTATCGGGGCGACTATCGGCGCAAGTTCACGCTGTCGGAACACGGCTTCCGGCTGCCCTCCTGCATGGACAACCGGCCCCTCAAGTTCGAGGAATGGGACGCGATGCGCACCCAATCCGTCTTCGTCTCCGCCACGCCGAAGGAATGGGAGTTGGACCAGACCGGCGGCGTCTTCACCGAACAGGTCATCCGCCCGACCGGCCTTCTGGACCCGCAGGTCGAGATCCGGCCGGTGGAAATGCAGGTCGACGATCTGCTGGACGAGGTTCGGCGCGTCAATGCGCAGGGCTATCGCACGCTGGTCACCACCCTGACCAAGCGCATGGCCGAGGACCTGACCGAATACCTGCACGAGCAGGGCATCAAGGTCCGCTATATGCATTCCGACATCGACACGATCGAGCGGATCGAGATCCTGCGTGACCTGCGACTGGGGGCGTTCGACGTGCTGGTCGGCATCAACCTGTTGCGCGAAGGCCTCGATATTCCCGAATGCGGGCTGGTGGCGATCCTCGATGCAGACAAGGAAGGCTTCCTGCGCTCCGAGACCTCGCTGATCCAGACCATCGGGCGGGCGGCGCGCAATGCCGATGGGCGGGTGATCCTTTATGCCGATCACATGACGGGCAGCATGGAACGCGCCATTGCCGAGACGGATCGCCGGCGGGCCAAGCAGATGGCCTATAACGAGGAGCACGGCATCACCCCCCAGACCGTGCGCAAGAATGTCGAGGATGTGCTGGCCGGCCTCTGGCAGGGCGATACCGACCAGTCGCGGATCACCACGAAGATCGACAAGCCGATGGTCGGCGCAAACCTTGCCGCGCATCTGGACGGGCTGCGCGCGCAGATGCGCAAGGCCGCCGAGAATCTGGAATTCGAAGAGGCGGCCCGGCTGCGCGACGAGGTGAAGCGGCTGGAAGCCGTGGAACTGGCGGTTTCGGACGATCCGCTGGCGCGGCAATCGGCGGTAGAGGCTGCGGCCGAGGATGCAGTCCGCGCCTCGGGCCGCTCAAGCGCCGGGCGCGCGGGTCAGCGCGGCGGCAACAAGCGCTCGAAACGGCGGCGTTAGGTCCCGCGAACCATCCCCAAAGACCTGCCGCCTTCGGGCAGCAAGGGCGCTACCAGCACTCGACCTTCTGGATCCAGCCCTTGTCATCAACGAAGATGTTCAGGCGGTCGGGGTTGTGATCCTCGGTCAGTTGGGCGCCGGGCTGGGCGATGCGGTAAGGCAGGCCCCTCGGCAGGGTGAACTCGCCGATATTGCGGCCAATCATGACGCCAAATTCGGGACCGCAGCGATTGGGGAAGCCGGGGCCGGTATTGGGCGCTGTGCAGGCGGCCAGAAGGCCCAGGGACATCAACAATGGAATGGGGCGCATGGGTCGTCCTTCTGGAACGGGCGGCCGCAGGGGCCGCCCTTCCGGGATCAGCCGCAACTGACCTTCACCAGATTACCGCTACGGTCATATTCGAAATTGAGCCGCGTCGGAACGAGGTCCATCGCAACCGCATCGCCGGTCCGGTAATGGCGGAAGACGGTGCCGGCGGGCAGCATGATGGTCGGCGATTTTTCGCCCACATATTGCTGATAATTCGCGGCGCCGCAGGCATCGGCGGCATCCACGGCCTCTGGCGTCGCCACGGAAGGGTCTTCGGTCACGATCTCGGTTTCGGAGCCTGTCGCGCAGGCCACAAGGGCCAGCGGGGCGAAGAGCGTCAGCATCAGGCCGGATTTACGGGCGTAATTCATGGCTTTTCTCCAATATCGTCAGTGAAGCGCGAATCGTTCCGGCCACGTCGCCGTGGCCGGCGATCACACGACCAGTGAACAGGAAACGACAGAAAAACGCAAAATCCGATGCGGTCCGACGCGCGGTATCACGCCCAAAGCTGCAGGACCTCTTCGGTCAGGCTGTCCATCTCGACGCGTGCGGGCCTTGCATCGCTGCGCTCGCTGACGGTCAGGCCCTGGCCCAGGGTCTCGGCATAGGCGACGCGGTTGCCGATCTGGGTCCCGGCCAGCGTTGCGCCCAGATCGGTCGCGTTCTGTGCCACCTCTGCCCCAAGGCGCGTGTTCGGCCGGGCCCGGTTCAGCACCACCAGAACCGGCGCTTTCTCGCGCCGGGCAAGGTCCAGAACCCCTTCCGTGGCCCAGAGATCGACCTGACTGGATGCCACCGGCACCAGCACCAGATCGGCCACCCTGAGCGCCGGGCGCAGGTCGCTGTCGATCTTCGGCGGCGTGTCGATGATGACCATATCGAAGCGCTTCTTCAGCTTCTCGCTTTCGTAAGACGCCCCCCAGGCCGAAGAGGTCGAGAACTCCAGATCCTCATCCTCGCCGAAACGCTCCATCCGCTCGATGAACCAGCGGCCAAGGCTGCCCTGCGGATCGGTGTCGATCAGCGCCACGCTGAGGCCACGCTGGCGCAGCGCCACGGCCAGATTGGCCGCCAGCGTGGTCTTGCCAGAGCCGCCCTTCTGCTGGGCCACGGTGATGATGCGTCCGGCCATGCCTGCCCCCATCGTTGCATTTCCGCGATCCTAGCGAGGCCATGCCGCAATTGCACGGTGATTCTGCGCCTGCATCATGGCTCGAAGACGGAAAGCACCTCATACATGACCGGCTCGAAGCTGCGGCAGAGCTGGTTGATGACCCGGTTGCGGGCGCGCATCTCGGTCGTGCGCAGCATGGCCTGGTAATCGCCCCGCGCCTGCCATTGCGAATAGGTGGCGATGCGGGTCTGGGCATCGTTCAGATGCACGGCGCCGCCAAGGAAGCCCGGCTGCTTGCTGATCACCTCGTCCCAGGCGGCGGTCAGCGCCTCCAGCAGGTCATGGGCGGTGCCCGGCGTGACCTCGAAGGTGGTGATGACGGTCTGACCGTCGAAATCCTTGCGAATCTGGGGCATCTGTCCCTCCCTGGCTTGGCGTTCCGGTGACAGCCTGCCACGGATCGGCGCGGTGGCAAAGTGGCTTGCGAGTGCTGCGCGCCGGCCGCAGGATGGCCGCGCCAAGAAGGAGCCCGCCATGATTCCCGTTTTCGACGGCCATAACGATTTTCTGCAGCGTCTGCTCGCCAACGGCGCCGATCCGCTGGCGATCTGGACGATTGGCGACGGCAGCGGCCATATCGACCTGCCGCGCCTGCGGGCGGGCGGGATCTTCGGCGGGTTCTTCGCGCTCTGGGCGCCCTCGCCCCCCGATGGCGACGGGATCGACTGGAAGGCGCGGCAGGAAAGCCCGCCCTATGCGGTGCCGCTGGCAGGCCCCATCGACACCAGTGCCGCGACCGAGCACATGATGCGCCTCGCCGGTCGTCTGGACGCGCTGGAACGGACCGGAACGCTGTCCATCTGCCGCAGCGTCGGGGAAATCATGGCCGCGAAAGAGGCAGGCCGCATCGCCGCCATCCTGCATATGGAAGGGGCCGAGGGCATTGCCGATCCCGACATGCTGCATGTCTGGCACCGGGCCGGCTTGCGCTCTCTGGGGCCGGTCTGGTCGCGCGCCAATGTCCATGGTTACGGCGTGCCTTTCGAATTCCCCGCCGATCCCGATACCGGCCCCGGCCTGACCGAAGCCGGCAAGGCGCTGATCGCCGAATGCGACCGCCTGCGCATCCTCGTCGATCTGGCCCATCTGAACGCGAAGGGCATCGAGGACGTGGCGAAGATCAGCGCGGCACCGCTGGTCTCGACCCATTCCGGCGCGCATGCGGTGGCGGCCTCGACCCGCAACCTGACCGATGCGCAGCTTGAGGTGATCGCCGCGACGAAAGGGCTGGTCGGGCTGAACTTCGCCGCCGGCTTCACCCGGCCCGACGGGCGCCGCCTGCCCTTTGCGGGCTTTGACCCCTATCTGCGCCATCTCGATCACCTGCTGGACCGGCTGGGAGAGGACGGCGTGGCCCTCGGTTCGGATTTCGACGGGGCGCTGATGCCTTCGGACCTGCCCGATGCAGCCGCCCTGCCCGGCTTTCTGGACGCGATGGCCGCCCATGGCTATGGCGCGGAGCTGATCGAGAAGATCGCCTGGAAGAACTGGATGTCGGTGCTCAGCCGGACCTGGGACCGGTAATCGCCGCCAGCGCCAGCCCCAGGCAATCGCGCGGCAGCATCACCATCATCGGTCCCTCGATCTGCATCGAGACCGCGCCGAGCGCCTGGTTCGAGGTGCCGACGCGACCATCGGGGGCAAACTCGATCCCGTCGATGGGCCAGCGAAGCCCGCTGCTGCGCCCCCGCGCCGCGCCCATCGGGAACAGCGAAACCCGGGTGCCGGGCGCAAGCGGCAGCGCCAGACGGGACGGCGCGCGAAACACGATATCCTCGGCCGCCAGCATGATGCAGGGCGGGTCGGGATGGCGGATCATCACGTTCAGCGCCGCCAGCGTGTGATCCAGCCGCCGGCCCGAAAAGCCCACGGCGAGAACGAAAGGGGCTGAAATCCGGCTGAGCGCCTTGGCGAAATCGGTGCTGTCCTGTTCGGCCACATGGCTCAGCCGCGACGGCCCGAGTGCGGCCCGTGCCGATTCGGAGATCGAATCGAAATCGCCGATGGCCCGATCCGGCAGATGACCGAGCGCGATGGCCGCATCCGCCCCGCCATCCGCCGCCACCAGAACCGGGGCCAGAGACAGCGCCAGCGACAGGTCCTCCGCCGTGACCGCGCCGCCACCGATCAGCGTCACACCCTTGGGGCTGGCGCTCACTCTTCGCCCTTGCCGATGCCGGTGAAGATGCGCTTGAAGGGCAGGATCCAGGCCACGCCGAGCGCCACGACAACCAGAAACTCGCCCCAGATCGGCAGCCGGCCCCAGGTGTCGTCGATCCAGGCCAGCAGCATCCAGGCGGCAACCAGATAGCCCGGCAGCCCCAGCAAAAGGATCAGCAGCGACAGGCGTTTGCGGGTCTTCAGGTCCATGTCGTCAATCCGCGAAGGGATCGGTCACGAGGATGGTGTCGTCCCGCTCGGGCGAGGTCGAAAGCAGCGCCACCGGGCACTGGATCAATTCCTCGACGCGGCGGACATATTTGATCGCCTCGGCAGGCAGATCGGCCCAGCTTCGCGCGCCGGCGGTGGATTCGGACCAGCCCGGCATTTCCTCGTAGACCGGCGTCACCTTGGCCTGCAGGGCGGCGGCGGTCGGCAGATAGTCATAGACCTGGCCGTCGATCTCGTAGCCGACGCAGATCTTCAACGTCTCGAACCCGTCCAGCACATCCAGCTTGGTCAGCGCGATGCCGTTCACGCCGGAAATCGCGCAGGTCTGGCGCACCAGCACCGCGTCGAACCAGCCGCAACGGCGCTTGCGGCCGGTGACGGTGCCGAATTCATGGCCGCGCTCGCCCAGACGCTGGCCGTCCTCGTCATGCAACTCGGTCGGGAACGGGCCTTCGCCGACACGGGTCGTATAGGCCTTGACGATGCCCAGCACGAAGTCGATGGAACCCGGCCCCATCCCGGTCCCGGCTGCCGCCTGCCCGGCGATCACCGTCGAGGAGGTGACATAGGGATAGGTGCCGAAGTCGATATCCAGCAGGCTGCCCTGCGCGCCTTCGAAAAGGATGCGCTTGCCGGCCCGCCGGGCCTCGTTCATCACCTTCCAGACCGGGGCCGCGTATTTCAGGATCTCGGGCGCGATCTCACGCAGGCTGCTCAGCACCGCCTCGCGGTCGATCGGGTCGAGACCGAGGCCCGCGCGCAACGCGTTATGATGCACAAGCGCCCGGTCGACGCGTAGTTGCAGCGTCTCGTCATCGCCCAGATCGGCGACCCGGATCACCCGGCGGCCGACCTTGTCCTCGTAGCAGGGGCCGATGCCGCGCCCGGTGGTGCCGATGCGGGCGACATTGTTCTGCGCCTCGCGCGCGCGGTCCAATTCGCCGTGGAAGGGCATGATCAGGGGCGTATTCTCGGCCACCATCAGCGTCTCGGGGCTGATATCGACGCCCTGTTCGCGGATCGCGGCGATTTCCTTGACCAGATGCCAGGGGTCCAGCACGACGCCATTGCCGATGACCGACAGCTTGCCGCCGCGCACCACGCCCGAGGGCAGCGCGTTCAGCTTGTAGACCTTGCCGCCGATGACCAGCGTGTGCCCGGCATTGTGACCGCCCTGGAAGCGGGCAATGATCTCGGCCCGCTCCGACAGCCAGTCGACGATCTTGCCCTTGCCCTCGTCGCCCCATTGCGCGCCGACAACCACTACATTGGCCATGCTTCTTCCCTTCCACGGTCATGAATGCCGCAAACGGTATAATCGTCGCGAACCTCGGGGGAAAGCGCATTCGACGCCCGCATGACGCCGAGATCCGCAATGCAGGCGTCCCGCCTCGTGCAATGCTGCATTGCAGAATAAAGGGTGGCAAAGCTGGCACCCAGAACCTAACTTTCAGGCATGGGAGGAAACCGTTCACAACTTTGAAGAGGTTTCCAATGGCCGTCCAACTGACCCAAGACAATGCGACTTTCGCTGAAACGCCGAAAGGGTTCTTCACCCGTATTGGCGAATGGTTCACACTTGTGATGGAAGCGCAGTCGCGCGCAAATCAGGTTCAGGCCCTGTATAGCAAGTCCGACGCCGAGCTTGCAAAGCTGGGTATCACCCGCGATCAGATCCCCTATTACGTGTTTCGTGACAAGGCCTGGATCTGAGCGCCTGATCGGATACAAGCTGAATTAATTCAGCAGGTTGTGATTCCGTTCAGGTGTGAGGCTGAACGGAATCACGATGACCGGGACCGGGCGTTCCCATTTCTACCGATGGCGCGGCAATGGCCTGCTGGCCAAGATCAATCGCCACCTGGTCGCGGAAAGATTGCCAAGGACATGCCGCATGAGGGTGGCATGAGCCTCTGCCACGAGACCAACCGCCAAAGGTGGATATGCTTGTGGCTACGTCATCGCAGCATGAATGATGGTCCCTGCCCTGACCCCTGTTTGTCCAGGACGGCTTGCCGCCAGACCTCGGGCGTGGTGCCGGTCCGTTCCCGAAAGGCGCGGATCAGATGCGAGGCATCGCAGAAACCGGTTTCGGCGGCGATCCGGCTGACTGTCCGGTCCGAGCGGGTGAGCAACATCTCGACCTGCGCCAGCCGCACCTGCAGAAAAGCCTCTGACGGCGAAACCCCGAGCGAGGCGGCGAAATGCCGTTCCAGCTTGCGTCGGCTGACGCCCAATTGAACCGCCACCTCGGCCACGCCGGGCGGGGCCTCCATGTTCTGTTGCAGGATCAGCAGCGCGCGGCGAACCAGCGGGTCCGTGGTCTTCAACCCCAGCGGCAGGCCGGGCTGTGGATCGTCGGCGGCCATGGCCTCGTCGATGATCATGATATGCAGCGATTTCTGCGCCGCCGCCCGGCCGATATGGCGGTCCACAAGATAGGCCGCCAGATGGGCCGAACTGGCCCCGCCCGAACAGGTCAGCCGGTCGCGGTCGACGACGAAGATACGATCCGAGATCGGCCGCAGCCCGTCGAACTGTTCCAGAAAATCGTCATGGTGAAACCAGCTGACGCAGCAGCGATAGCCGTCCATCAGCCCGGCGCGGTGCAGCACGAAAACCCCGGTGCAGACGCCGATCAAGGGCACCCCGGCGGCAGCCGCGCGATGCAGGAAGCGGATATATTCGGGCGCCGGATGCTCGGTCTCGCCGACCAGCCCGCCGACCACGACGATATAGTCGAAGCGGCTCGGATCGCCCAGCTTCTCACCGGGCGCGATGGCGATCCCGCAGCTGGAGCGCACCGGTTCCCAGGTCGCGCCGAGAACGCTCCATGAGCAGCGGATCGGGCGCGAGCGGTCGCCCTCGTCGGCGGCGAGGCGCAGCACGTCGACGAAATTCCCGAAGGCCGACAGCGTGAATCGCGGCGCCAGCAGGAAGCCGACGCGCAGGCTGGGGGAAGGGCTTTGCGGACGCATGTTCATGGCGCAATCATAACATGAATTTGGCGCAAATATCCATGTGCGCCGATGACCTCTCGGGCATTCTGATCGGATTGAGCCTTCGGATTCCGGGAAAGCCGCCATGACCCGCTTCAATGCCCTCAGCCTGCTGACCA
Organism: uncultured Paracoccus sp.; assembly: GCF_937873615.1. GTDB lineage: Bacteria > Pseudomonadota > Alphaproteobacteria > Rhodobacterales > Rhodobacteraceae > Paracoccus. The sequence goes on along the minus strand of NZ_CALMYP010000052.1, from coordinate 124,434 downwards.
ATGCCGTTACCGGCAACAGGAACTGGACCGAACAATGGCCGGACAGCCAGCCCAAGGCGGAATACGATGTGATCATCGTCGGTGCCGGCGGCCATGGCCTCGGCGCGGCCTATTATCTGGCCAAGGAACACGGCATCACCAATATCGCGGTGATCGAGAAGGGCTGGCTCGGCGGCGGCAATACCGGACGCAATACCACCATCATCCGCTCGAACTATCTCTATGACGAAAGCGCGCGGCTTTACGATCATTCCGTCGATCTGTGGGAGGGGCTGAGTCAGGAGCTGAACTACAACGTCATGTATTCCCGGCGCGGCGTGCTGATGCTGGCCCATAATGTCCATGACGTGCAAAGCTTCACCCGCCATATCCACGCCAACCGGCTGAACGGCGTCGACAATCGCTGGCTGACGCCTGCGGAATGCAAGGCCTATTGCCCGCCCCTGAACATCGCGCCCGATGCCCGCCATCCGGTCTTGGGCGGCGCGCTGCAGGAACGCGCCGGCACCGCGCGCCATGACGCGGTGGCCTGGGGCTATGCGCGGGGTGCGGCGGCGCGGGGCGTCGATATCATCCAGAACTGCCCGGTGACGGCGATCCGGCGCAATCCCGACGGCTCGGTTGCGGGGGTTGAGACCGGCAAAGGCTTCATCAGGGCGAAGAAGGTCGGGGTTTCGGCGGCCGGGCATACCTCGGTGGTGATGCAGACCGCCGATGTGCGCCTGCCGCTGGAAAGCTATCCCCTGCAGGCGCTTGTCAGCGAGCCGGTGAAGCCGGTCTTCCCCTGCGTGGTCATGTCGAACACCGTCCACGCCTATATCAGCCAGTCCGACAAGGGCGAGTTGGTGATCGGATCGGGCACCGACCAATATACCAGCTACAGCCAGCGCGGCGGGTTGCCGCTGATCGAACATACCGTCGCGGCGATCTGCGAGATCTTCCCGATCTTCAACCGGATGCGGATGCTGCGCAAATGGGGCGGGATCGTCGATGTGACGCCGGATCGTTCGGCCATCATCTCGAAAACCCCGGTGGCGGGGCTTTACGTCAATTGCGGCTGGGGGACGGGCGGCTTCAAGGCCACGCCGGGCGCGGCCCACACCTTCGCCTGGACCATCGCCAAGGACGAGCCCCACCCGATCAACGCGCCCTTCACCATGGAGCGCTTCCGTACCGGCCGCCTGATCGACGAGGCCGCCGCCGCCGCCGTCGCCCATTGAGGACCCCGCCCATGCTTCTGATCCATTGCCCCTATTGCGACGAGACCCTGCCCGAGGCGGAATTCACCTATGCCGGTCAGGCCCATATCGTCCGCGCCCGGACGCCCTCGGACCAGACCGACGCGGAATGGGAAGAATTCCTGTTCATCCGCGAAAACGTCCGCGGCCCGCATTTCGAACGCTGGCGGCATTTCCACGGCTGCGGGCGCTATTTCAACGCCGTGCGCGACACCGTCAGCGACCGCTTCCTGACCACCTACAAGGCGGGCGAGCCGCGCCCCGATCTGTCTGAACTGGAGGGTCGCGCATGAGCCGCTATCGCGTTCCGGGCAAGGGCCGTGTCGATGCCGCCCGTCCGGTCGGCTTCACCTTCGACGGCGCTGCCTATCACGGGCTGGCGGGCGATACCGTGGCCTCGGCCCTGCTGGCCAATGGCGTGCATCTGATGGGGCGCTCGTTCAAGTATCACCGCCCGCGCGGCCCGGTCTCGGCGGGGTCCGAGGAACCGAACGCCCTGATCGGCACCCGTCGCGGTCCGGGCCGGTTCGAACCCAATACCCGCGCCACCATGCAGGAGGTATGGGAGGGGCTGCAGACCACATCGCAGAACAAATATCCCAGCCTGCGCTTCGATATCGGCGCGGTGAACGATGCCGCTTACATGCTGTTTTCAGCCGGGTTCTATTACAAGACCTTCAAATGGCCGCAGAGCTTCTGGCACAAGGTCTATGAGCCCTTCATCCGCGCGGCGGCGGGCCTTGGCGTCGCGCCGGCCGAGGAAGACCCCGATCATTACGCCTCGCGCTATCTGCATTGCGACCTGCTGATCGTGGGCGCCGGCCCGGCGGGTCTGGCGGCGGCGGTCGAGGCCGCCGGGCGGGGCCTTTCGGTGGCGATCGTCGACGAGAATGCCGAGGCCGGCGGCACGCTGCTGTCAGAACCGCAGGCGGTGATCGACGGGCAGAAGGCCTGGGACTGGCTGGCCCAGACGCTCAAGCATCTGAAAGCGGCGGGCGTCAGGGTGATGACCCGGACCACGGCATTCGGGTATTACCATCAGAACATGATCGGGCTGGTCCAGAAGCTGACCGACCATCTTGCGGCGCCTTCCGCCGATCTGCCGCGCGAACGCCTGTGGCGGGTCAGGGCGCGGCAGGTGGTGCTGGCGCAGGGCGCGCTGGAAAAGCCCCTGATCTTCAACGGCAATGACCGCCCCGGGGTAATGCTGGCAGGATCCGCCCAGACCTATCTGAACCGCTACGGCGTTCGCGTCGGCGACGAGGCCGTGGTCGTCACCAGCCATGACAGCGCCTGGTATGCGGCCTTCGACCTCGCCGATGCCGGCACCCGGATCAAGGCGATCGTCGACACGCGCGAGAAGGTGTCGGAGGACCTGCTCTCTGCCGCAAGGCTGCGCGGGATCGAGACCCGGCTGTCCCACAGCGTCACCGCGACCGGCGGGCGGTTGCGCCTCGCCCATGTGACCGTGAACGAGGTCGATTGCGGTCAGGTCCGCGAGGGCCAGCGGATCTATTGCGACTGCCTGCTGATGTCAGGGGGCTGGACGCCCTCGCTGCATCTCTTCTCGCATACCAAGGGCAGCCTTCAATGGGATGCCGATCTGACCACCTTCCTGCCCAAGGACACGCCCGAGGATTGCGTGATCGCAGGCGCCGGGCGCGGGCTTTGGGGGATCGGGGCGGCGCTGAATGACGGCACTGAGCAGGCCCGCGCGGCGCTGCGGGCGCTTGGCGTGGAAGGCGCGGGCGGGGTCCATGCGGTCGATCACGACCGGTCCGGCAGCGGCACCACCATGCGCGAATTGCCGACCGACCGGAATCCCGGCCGCGCCAAGGCCTTCGTCGATTACCAGAACGACGTGACCGCCAAGGATCTGCGGCTCGCGGTGCGCGAGGGCATGCGCTCGATCGAGCATGTGAAGCGCTATACCACCAATGGCATGGCGACCGATCAGGGCAAGATGTCGAATATCAACGGGCTGAACATCGCCGCCGACGCGCTCGGCAAGCCCCAGCCCGAGGTTGGGCTGACCACCTTCCGCCCGCCCTATACGCCGACCAGCTTCGGTGCCTTCGCCGGCTATCATCGTGGCGATCATTTCGAGGTGGTGCGCAAGACCCAGATCGACCCCTGGGCCGAGGAACATGGCGCGGTCTTCGAAAACGTCGCGCAATGGCGGCGGGCGCGCTATTTCCCCAAACCGGGCGAGGATATGGACGCCGCCGTCCGCCGCGAATGCGCGGCGGTGCGGGCCAGCGTCGGGATCTTCGACGCCTCGACGCTGGGCAAGATCGAGGTGGTGGGGCCGGATGCGGTCGAATTCATGAACCGCATGTATACCAACCCCTGGACCAAGCTTGCACCGGGCCGCTGCCGCTATGGGCTGCTTCTGGGCGATGACGGCTTCATCCGTGACGATGGCGTCATCGGGCGGCTGTCGCAGGACCGTTTCCATGTCACCACCACGACCGGCGGCGCGGCGCGGGTGATGAACATGATGGAGGATTATCTCCAGACCGAATGGCCCGACCTGAACGTCTGGCTGACTTCGACGACCGAGGAATGGTCCACCGTCGCCCTGAACGGTCCCGATGCCGCGACGCTGCTGCAACCTTTCGTCGAAGGGGTGGACCTGACCGAGGACGCCTTCCCGCATATGTCCTGCATCGAATGCACGGTCGCGGGGCTGCCGGCGCGGCTTTTCCGCATCAGCTTCACCGGCGAGGTGGGTTTCGAGGTAAACGTGCCCGCCCCTTACGGTCGGCAGTTGTGGGAAACGCTCTGGCAGGCCGGGCAGCGCCATGACATCTGCGCCTATGGCACGGAAACCATGCATGTCCTGCGGGCCGAGAAGGGCTATATCATCGTCGGTCAGGATACCGACGGCACGGTCACGCCCTATGATGCCGGCATGGGCTGGGCGGTGGGCAAGAAGAAGCCCGATTTCGTCGGCATGCGCGGTCTCGCCCGCCCCGACCTGACCGCCGAGGGCCGCAAGCAACTGGTCGGGCTGCTGACAAAGGATGGCAGCAAGCTGGAGGAAGGCGCGCAGATCGTCTTCGACCCGGATCAGCCGATCCCGATGAAGATGGTCGGGCATGTGACCTCGTCCTACGATATCGGCACCACCGAGCGCCCCATCGCGCTGGCTCTGATCGAGGGCGGGCATGACCGCATGGGCGAGACCGTCCATATCCCCATGCCCGACCGCACCATTGCCGCCACGATCACCGGCACGGTCTTCGTCGATCCCGAAAACGCCCGCCTGAAGATCCGGGGAGAAAGCGCATGAAAACCATCACCTCGCTGACCCCTGCCATGCTGGCCGACAGTGCCGCCGTCCGCGTCGAAAGCCTTGGGCCGCAGGGCCGGATCTCGCTTCGGGCGCGGGGCGATCTGTCGGCGCTGAACGGTGCCTTGGGGCTGGACCTGCCAACCCGGATCGGCCATCGCGCCAGCACCGAGGGGATGGAGGCGCTCTGCCTCGGTCCCGACGAATGGGTGCTGGTTCTGGCCCATGACCGCGTGGATGCGATGCTGGCCGCCCTTGGCGCGGTCTATGACGACCATCCCCACAGCGCCACCTCGATCTCCGGGCGCGAGGTCAGCCTGCTGATCGACGGCCCCCGCGCCGCCGAACTGCTGGCCATCGCCTGCCCGCGCGACATCGCCACCATTGCCGAGGGCGCGGGCCGGCGCACGGTCTTCGACGGGGCCTCGGTGGTGATCTGGCACGACGCCCCGGGCCGCTTCCGCATGGATGTCTGGAACAGTTTCGCATCCTTCGTCGCCCAGACCCTGATCACCGGCGCCCGCGAACTGGCCGCCGAGCCGGTCGAGGGCGGCTGAATGTTCCTTTCGGTCTTCGATATCTTCAAGATCGGCATCGGCCCGTCCTCCTCGCACACGATGGGACCGATGGTCGCCGCCGCGCGTTTCCTCGACGACCTGCGCGGCGCGGCGGAAAAGATCCCGGGCGCGGGAAGGCTGGATCGGCTCGGCGCCAGCCTGCACGGATCGCTGGCCTTCACCGGCAAGGGCCATGCCACCGACCGCGCCGTGATTCTGGGCTTTTGCGGGCTGAAACCCGACACGCTGAACCCCGATGAGGCCGAGGCGCTGGAGGCCGAGGTGCGTCAGACCGGACTGGTCGCGCCCGAGGGCCTTGGCACACTGCGTTTCAACCCGGCCGAGGATCTGGTCTTCGACTATGACACGGTGCTGGCGGGGCATGCGAATGGCATGATCCTGACCGCCTACGATCAGGCCGGGCACCCCTATCACCGGCAGACCTATTACTCGGTCGGGGGCGGTTTCGTGCTGACCGAGGCCGAGTTGGAAGCGCAGCGATCCGCGCCGCAGGACATGGCCGCGCAGAAGGCGGAACGCGACTTTCCCTATCCTTTCGGCTCAGCGAAGGAGATGCTGGCGATGGGGCAGGCCTCTGGGCGCAGCATCGCCCGGATGAAGCGGGCCAACGAAACCGTGCTGCATGGTGCGGCGCTGAACGAAAAGCTGGACCATATCCTTGCCACGATGGACGATTGCATCGACCGGGGGCTGGCGCAGGGCGGCATCCTGCCCGGCGGGTTGAAGGTCAAGCGCCGGGCGAAGCGCATCCATGAGCAGCTGCTGGCGGAAAAGGGCCAGAACCTTGTCCAGCCGCATCAGCCGAACGACTGGCTGTCGGTCTATGCCATGGCCGTGAACGAGGAAAACGCAGCCGGCGGGCGTGTCGTCACCTCGCCCACCAATGGCGCGGCGGGGGTGATCCCTGCGGTGCTGCGCTATTACCGCGAACATTGCATCGGCGCCACGCGCGAGGGTGCGCGCGACCTGCTGCTGGTCGCCGCCGCCATCGGCGGGCTGATCAAGCACAATGCCTCGATCTCGGGCGCCGAGGTCGGCTGTCAGGGCGAGGTCGGATCGGCCGCCGCCATGGCCGCAGCGGGGCTTTGCGCGGCGCTTGGCGGCAGCAACGACCAGATCGAGAATGCGGCCGAGATCGCGCTGGAACATCACCTCGGCATGACCTGCGACCCCGCCGCCGGACTGGTGCAGGTGCCCTGTATCGAGCGCAATGCGCTTGGCGCGATCAAATCCGTCGCCGCCGCCAGTCTGGCGCTGCGCGGCGACGGCCAGCATTTCATGCCGCTCGACAATTGCATCCGGGTGATGCTGGAAACCGGGCGCGACATGAGCCTGAAATACAAGGAAACCTCGACCGGCGGCATCGCCGTGAACCTGCCCGAATGCTGACAGCAGCCTGCCCATGAACACCTATGTCCTGACGGTCTGCTGCCCGACGGGTCGCGGCATCGTCGCTGCGGTCTCGACCTTCCTGACCGAGAATGGCTGCAATATCGACGATTCCGCCCAGTTCAACGACCGCGAGACCGGCATGTTCTTCATGCGCCTGTCCTTCACCTCGGAAACCGGGGCCACGCGCGAGGAACTGTCGGATGCCTTCACCGATATCGCCGCGCGTTTCGATATCGAGCATGCCTTCCACGACAGCGACATCAAGATGAAGGTGGTGGTCATGGTCAGTCGCTTCGGCCATTGCCTGAACGATCTTCTGTATCGCAGCCGCATCGGGGCCCTGCCGATCCGGATCGTGGCGGTGATTTCCAACCATCTCGATTACCAGAAGCCGGTGGTGAACGAGGATATCCCCTATCACCATATCCGCGTCACGCCCGAAACCAAGCCCCAGGCCGAGGCCGCGATCATGGAGGTGGTCGAGAACTCGGGCGCGGAACTGGTCGTGCTGGCGCGCTATATGCAGGTGCTGTCCGACGCGATGTGCCGGAAGATGTCGGGGCGCAGGTCCTGGCCCGCGCCATCCACGCCCATGCCTTCCGTCGGGTCTTCCTGAACGGCAACAAGACCGTCGTCTTCCCGGCCAGCCCGGGCGATTACGCGTCGGAACTGATGGGATAGGAATAGGCCCTCAGGAGCCTCGGTCTTGGACGACTGGCTCTCAATCCCACCACGGCCCATGCGGCGCGTCCTTGCCGTCGAGGCGGACATAGCCATGCGCGCCGAAGAAATCGCGCTGCGCCTGGATCATGTTGGCCGAGCCGCGCGGCGTGCGCATGGCATCGAACCAGGACAGACCCGCCGCCAGTGCCGGCACCGCGATGCCCGCGCCGGTGGCGGCGATGACCACCTTGCGCAGCGCCGCCTCGTTCTTTTGCACCAGCCCGGTGAAGGGGGCGGCGAAGATCAGGTTCTCGCCCGGATGCGCTGCCAACGCCGTCGCCATGTCGTTCAGCATGGCCGAGCGGATGATGCAGCCATTGCGCCAGATCCGCGCGATCTCGGGCATGGGCAGGTCCCAGGAAAACTCGGCCGAGGCGCGCGCCAGCATGTCGAAGCCCTGCGCATAGCACAGGATCTTGCCGGCGATCAGCGCCCCTTCCAGCGTCGCGGGATCGAGCGCGCCCTTGGGCAGCGCCTGCGGCATGACACCGAAGACCTTCGCGCCCTGCGCCCGCGCCGCGACCTGCGCCGAAAGGTTGCGCGCCACCACGGCGGCCTCGATCACCGGGATCGCCACGGCCAGCTTCTGCGCCTCGATCGCGGTCCAGCGGCCGGTGCCCTTCTGGCCGGCGGCATCGAGGATCGCATCCAGCATCGGACCGCCCGAGATCGGATCGACCGCGCGCGAGACCTTGCCCGAAATCTCGATCAGGTAGGAGGCAAGCGGCCCTTCGTTCCAGGCCTCGAAGGTTTCGGCCACGCGCGGCGCATCGAAGCCCATGCCGTCGCGCATCAGCGCATAGGTCTCGGCGATCATCTGCATATCGGCATATTCGATGCCGTTATGGACCATCTTGACGAAATGCCCGGCCCCGCCCGGCCCCATCAGCGCCGCGCAGGGTTCGCTTTCGTATTTGGCCGAGATCGCCCGCAGCATCTCGCCCACCCGCTCCCATTGTGCGGGCTGGCCGCCGGCCATGATCGAGGGGCCGTGACGCGCGCCTTCCTCGCCCCCCGAGACGCCGATGCCCATGAAATCATGGGCGGCATCGCGGGCCTCGGCGGCGCGCCGTTCGGTATCGGCGTAATTGGCATTGCCGGCGTCGATGATCAGGTCGCCCTGCTGCAGCAGCGGGGCGAGCGCGGCAATCTGCTGATCGACGACCGGGCCTGCCGGCACCATCAGCACGATGGCGCGCGGCGGGGTGATGGCGGCGACGAAATCCTGCAGCGATTTCGTCGGGATCAGCCGCCCGGCCAGACCTTCGGCGGCGGCGCGGTTCATGAATTCGTCGGTGGCCGAGGCGGTGCGGTTAAAGACCGCGACCGGATAGCCCTTCTCGGCGATGTTCAGTGCCAGCGCCGCGCCCATCGTGCCCAGCCCGATCAGGCCGAAATGTGCTGAGTTGTCCATCTCTCGCCCCATATTGCGCGTTCAGGTGATCGCGACAGTTGCAATCGCCAAGGCGGCCATTCGCCGGAAATACCGCGGGTTCAGCCAGTCCTTGCCCCCGCCTTGGCAGCTATTGATGGAAACCATAGCACTCGCCACAGCCAGCGCCATAGCTCCTTTGCCTGCCCTGGCCGATGACCGGACCTTTCTCAGGTCGATTTCATCGGCAAGGGCGATAATGGTTGGCCGCTATTCAGGCGCAATGCCTCGTTCCGCGAAGATCTCGGCTGCGGCATTCAACCCGTTGATCGCGGCAGGCATCCCGCCATAGACGGCCATCTGCCAGATCGCTTCGGTGATTTCCTGCGGGCTGGCACCGGCGGCCAGCGTGTGCGCGATATTCACCTTCAACTGCGGCCCGGTCCCGCCGCCAAGCGCGGTCAGCGCCGCGACAGTGCAAAGCTGGCGGGTCTTCAGGTCCAGCCCGGGCCGGGCATAGTGATGGCCGTAGGCCCATTCGACCAGGCTGTCGGACATGCCGGGCAGCATGGCGTCGTATTTATCGGCGAGCGCCTGCGGCAGACCGGGGTTGAGGCTTTCCGCGATGTTGCGGCCCCGTTCAAGATGCGTGTCGGTCATGGTCTTCTTCCATTTCTCGATAGGTTGCGATCTTGGCATCGAGAAGATCGAGCGATTCCGTCAGCATGGCGATGCGCGTGACGACCTCGGCGCGATGCGCCTCGATCATCTCGCGGCGTTCAGCCAGCGTATCCGCACCCTGCCGGCGCAGATCCGCATAGCGGATGCGCCCGGCCTGTTTCATGCCGGTCGCGTTCAGCCGGTCGAGAAACGCAACCCAGTCGAGAACCTCGGGCGCATAATCGCGCCGCCCTGCCCCGTCACGGGCCGGGCGGTCGATCAGCCCGATCTTCTCGTAAAAGCGCAGCGTGTCGATGCTGAGCCCGGTCTTGCGCGCCAGTTCGCCGATCTTCATGGCCCGATCTCCCTTGCCGCTGCCCTGTCTAAGTGCTGGAGTGCAGTCCAGATCAAGCACAAAAAAGCCCCGCCGGATTGCGGCGGGGCTATCGTCGTTATTCAGACCTCAGATCAGTCGATCATCGGCAAGAGCGCGTTCACCGAGTCCTTGGCATCGCCATAGAACATCCGCGTGTTCTCCTTGTAGAACAGCGGGTTCTCGATCCCGGAATAGCCGGTGCCCTGCCCGCGCTTCGACACGAAGACATTCTTGGCCTTCCAGACCTCCAGCACCGGCATCCCGGCGATGGGGCTGTTCGGGTCGTCCTGCGCCGCCGGGTTCACGATGTCGTTGGAACCGATGACGATGACCACATCCGTGCTCGGGAAATCCTCGTTGATCTCGTCCATTTCCATGACGATATCGTAAGGCACCTTGGCCTCGGCCAGCAGCACGTTCATGTGCCCCGGCAGACGCCCGGCGACCGGGTGGATGGCGAAGCGGACATTCTTGCCGGCCGCGCGCAGCTTGCGGGTCAATTCGCTGACCGCCTGCTGGGCCTGCGCCACCGCCATGCCGTAACCCGGCACGATGATGACCTCGTCAGCCTCGTTCAGCGCCGACGCCACGCCCTCGGCATCTATGGCGATCTGTTCGCCCTCGATCTCCATCGCCGGGCCGGTCTCGCCGCCGAAACCGCCAAGGATGACGCTGACGAAGTTGCGGTTCATCGCCTTGCACATGATATAGCTGAGGATCGCACCGGAGGAGCCGACAAGCGCGCCGGTGACGATCAAGAGGTCGTTCGACAGGGTGAAGCCGATCGCCGCCGCCGCCCAGCCCGAATAGCTGTTCAGCATCGAGACCACGACCGGCATGTCGGCACCGCCGATGCCCATGATCAGGTGCCAGCCGATGAAGCCCGCCAGTGCCGCGATCAGGATCAGCCAGAAGACCGACGGCCCCATATCGCCGATATAGAGCAGGCCAAGGATCAGCGACAGCGCTGCCGCCGTGGCGTTCAGCATGTGACCCCCCGGCAGTTTCTTCGGCTTGCCGTCGATCTTGCCGGCCAGCTTGCCGAAAGCCACGATCGAGCCGGTGAAGGTCACGGCACCGATGAAGACGCCCAGAAACACCTCGATCTGGAGCATGTTCAGCTCGGCCGGGGTCTTGTGGGTCAGGACTTCGGCGAAGCCGCGAAAGCCCTCGACCGCGCCGGCGGCCTTGGCGCTCAGCACCCGGCCAAGATCGAGCTGGGCGTTGAAGCCGACGAAAACGGCAGCGAGGCCGACCAGCGAATGCATGGCGGCGACAAGCTGCGGCATCTCGGTCATCTGCACACGCTTGGCGATGACCCAACCGATCGAGCCGCCGATGGCGATCATGATGACCGACAGCACCCAGTTGCCGGCGCCAGGGCCGAACAACGTGGCCAGAACGGCAAGCGCCATGCCGACGATGCCGTACCAGATGGCGCGCTTGGCGCTTTCCTGACCGGACAGCCCGCCAAGCGACAGGATGAACAGGATCGAGGCGACGACATAGGCAGCGGTGGTAAATCCGTATTCCATGACGGCCCCCTTACGATTTCTGGAACATGGCGAGCATGCGCCGGGTGACCATGAAGCCGCCGAAGATGTTCACCCCGGCCATCAGCACGGCGGCGGCGGCAAGCACCACCACCAGCCACGAGCCAGAGCCGATCTGCATCAGCGCGCCGAGGATGATGATCGAGGAAATGGCATTGGTGATCGCCATCAGCGGCGTATGCAGCGAATGGGCGACATTCCAGATCACCTTGAAGCCGACGAAGCAGGCCAGCACGAAGACGATGAAATGCGACATGAAGCTGGCCGGAGCGACCAGCCCGATCAACAACAGCAGGATCGCGCCGCCGCCGAGCAGCATGTATTGCTGGCGGGTTTCGGCCTTGAAGGCGGCGGCCTCCTGGGCCTTGCGTTCTTCGGGCGTCAGCTCCTTCGGCTTTTCCTTCGGCTTCTGCGCCGCGATGGCCGCGATCTTGGGCGGCGGTGGCGGCCAGGTAACGTCGTGATCGTGGACGACGGTGGCGCCCCGGATCACGTCATCCTCCATGTTCTGGACCAGCTGGCCGTCCTTGCCGGGGGTCAGGTCGGTCATGAAATGGCGGATATTGTTGCCGTAAAGCTCTGACGATTGCGCGGCCATCCGCGACGGGAAATCGGTATAGCCGATGATGGTCACGCCGTTCTCGGTGACGTGCTTCTCATCCGGGATGGTCAACTCGCTGTTGCCGCCCTTCTCGGCGGCCAGATCGACGATGACAGAGCCGGGCTTCATCGCCTCGATCATGTCCTTCGTCCACAGCACCGGCGCCGCACGGCCCGGGATCAGCGCCGTGGTGATGACGATATCCATATCGGGCGCAAGCTCGCGGAATTTCTTCAGCTGCGCTTCGCGGAATTCGGGGCTGGAGGGCGCGGCATAGCCGCCCGTCGCGGCGCCGTCGGTCTGGGCTTCCGAGAAGTCGAGATAGACGAATTCGGCGCCCATGGATTCGATCTGCTCGGCCACTTCCGGGCGCACGTCGAAGGCATAGACCTGCGCGCCAAGGCTGGTGGCGGTGCCGATGGCGGCCAGACCGGCGACGCCCGCGCCCACGATCAGCACCTTGGCCGGCGGCACCTTGCCCGCCGCCGTCACCTGACCGGTGAAGAAGCGGCCGAAATTGTTCGCGGCCTCGATCACCGCGCGATAGCCGGCGATATTGGCCATCGAGGACAGCGCGTCCATTTTCTGCGCCCGGCTGATGCGCGGCACCATGTCCATGGCGATGGCGGTGATGCCGCGTTCCCTGGCGCGTTCCAGCAATTCGGCATTCTGCGCCGGGTAGAAATGCGAGATCAGCGTCTGCCCCTCGCGCATCTGGTCGATCTCGCCATCCTCGGGCGGGCGCACCTTGGCGACCACATCGACCACGCCGATCAGATCGCTGGCCGAGCCGTCGACGGTGACCCCTGCCCCCCGGTAATCGTCGTCGGAAAAGCCCGCCGCAGCCCCGGCGCCGCTTTCGACATGAACCTCATAGCCCAGCTTGCCCAGATAGCCGGCGGATGCGGGCGTGATCGCCACGCGGTTCTCGCCGGACTGGCTTTCCTTCAAGGCACCAATCTTCATCGCCATCCCCCTTTCGATGTCGGTCCGTGCCTGTCTATCACTGCGCAACAAATATTCACAAGTAAGTGACGGCGCGCCATATCGTGAAATCTTGCCCGATTGGGGCGGAATAACCGCAATGCGGTGCGAAAACGCCGCCGCAACAATGTTGCGACGGCGTGATTCTGTTCGGTCAGGGCTCAGACGCCCAGCCAGAGCGCGATCAGTTGCTGCTCGGCTCGACCGTGACCAGCGGATTTTCGGTGGCACCTTCAATCGCATCCGCAGCCGCGTCGACGGCATCGGTTGCGGCCTCACCGACAGCCGCAGCTGCATCACTCGCCGCATCGACCGCCGCGCCGGCGGCATCGGTGGCAGCCGCCGCCGCGTCAGAGGCGGTTTCGGCAGCAGCATCGGCGGCGTCGGTCGCGGTCTCAGCCGCTGCATCTGCGGCATCTGCGGCAGCGTCGACAGCCGTATCCGCAGCCTCGGTCGCGGTGTCTGCCGCATCGGTTGCAACATCCGCCGCCGTTTCGGCAGCAGTATCGGCAGCACCTTCGACCGCCTCAACGGCATCAGCGGCGGCATCGGTGGCCGCCTCTGCCGCACCTTCGGCGGTCTCGGCCGCTTCGGTGGCAGTGTCAGCCGCAGCCTCGGCCGCATCGGTCGCGGTTTCGGCCACGTCAGCCGCAGCTTCCTCAACCGCCTCGGTCGCGGTTTCCGCAGCAGCTTCGGCCTCTGGTGCGGCTTCCGTGGCTGCCGCCGCCGGCTCCTCGGTCGTGGTCGCGACCTCGTCATTGCCCATGAACCGTGTCAGCACGAAATAGGCGAGGGCCAGGGCCAGCAGGATTCCGATGATCAACGGCAGCGGCGAAGAACGCTTCTCCACCGGCTCGACATAGGTCTCGCGCGGGGTGGTCTTGTCGGGATCGTTCGGATCGTAATTGGCCATATTGGTCTCCTTGTCATTCTACGCGGGGCCATTCCCTCACGGAGCCACGTCAGCACATATCGCGCCTTGCGAGGTGGCTATCCTGCGCTTAACTCGGGTGGAACGGACAAGTTCCCGCGACAGCAGCAATTTCCCGAAAGGCGTAAAAGATGAACCAGCCAGTCCAGCAACCCGCCCCGGTGCTGCTTGCCGATTACCGCCCCTACCCCTTCGTCCTGCGCCAGACCCGGATCGAGGCGAAGCTGGATCCCAAGGCCACGGCGATCGCAGCCGAACTGGATTTCACCCGGCGCGAGGCGGGCGATCTGGTGCTGGATATCGGGGCCGGCGTCGATCTGCGCCGGATCGCGATCAATGGGCAAAGACTGGCCGCCGACAGCTGGACGCGCACGGGCGAGGAACTGCGCGTGAAGGCCCCGGAAGGCGATTTCACGCTGGCGACCGAGGTCGTGATCGACCCGTCCGCCAATACCGCCTTCGAGGGGCTTTACCTGTCGAACGGCATGTTCTGCACCCAATGCGAGGCCGAGGGCTTTCGCCACATCACCCCCTATCCCGACCGGCCCGATGTGATGGCACCCTTCGAGGTCACCATCCGCTCCGATCTGCCGGTGCTCCTGTCGAACGGCAACCCGGTCATGGCCAGCGAGGGCGTGGCGGTCTGGCACGATCCCTGGCCGAAGCCCGCCTATCTGTTCGCGCTTGTCGCCGGCGACCTGCGCGCCGTCCCGGGCAAGTTCACCACCATGTCGGGTCGCCCCGTCGATCTGAACGTTTGGGTCCGACCGGGCGACGAACCGCGCGCGGGCTATGCGCTCGACAGCCTGATCCGCTCGATGACATGGGACGAGGAGGCTTATGGGCGCGAATACGACCTCGATGTGTTCAATATCGTTGCGGTCGACGATTTCAACATGGGGGCCATGGAAAACAAGGGGTTGAACATCTTCAACTCGAAACTGGTGCTGGCCACGCCAGAGACCGCGACCGACATGGATTACGAGCGGATCGAGGGCGTGATCGGCCATGAATATTTCCACAACTGGACCGGCAATCGCATCACCTGCCGCGACTGGTTCCAGCTCTGCCTGAAGGAAGGGCTGACGGTGTTCCGCGACCAGCAGTTCACCGGCGACATGCGCTCGGCTGCGGTGAAGCGCATTCGGGACGTGCGCATCCTGCGCGCGGCCCAGTTCCGCGAGGATCAGGGACCGCTGGCCCATCCGGTGCGTCCCGAAAGCTATGTCGAGATCAACAATTTCTACACCGCCACCGTCTATGAAAAAGGCGCCCAGGTCATCGGCATGCTCAAACGGCTGGTCGGGGACGAGGGCTACCGGAAGGCGCTCGACCTCTATTTCAGCCGCCATGACGGCGATGCGGCCACCATCGAGGACTGGCTCAAGGTCTTCGAGGACGCGACCGGCCGCGATCTGGCGCAGTTCAAACGCTGGTATAGCGATGCCGGCACCCCGATCCTGACCATGACCGAGGATTGGGATTCAGGCGCGGGCCGGCTGACCCTGAATTTCACCCAGGCGACCCCGCCCACGCCCGGTCAGCCCGAAAAGCCGCCGCGCGTGATCCCCATCGCCATCGGGCTTCTGTCACCCAATGGCGATGAGGTGGTGCCGACCACGGTGCTGGAAATGACCGAGGCCACGCAGAGCTTCAGCTTCGACGGGCTGTCCACGCGACCGACCGTCTCGGCCCTGCGCGATTTCTCGGCCCCCGTCATCCTGAAACGCCAGATCGCACCGGCGACGCTGGCATTCCTCCTGGCCCATGACAGCGATCCCTTCGCCCGGTGGGAGGCAGGCCGGCAACTCGCCCGCGACACCCTTCTGGGCATGATCGAGGGCAAGCGGCCCGATGCCGAATACCTGGCCGCGCTTGGGCGGCTTCTCGCCGACGACAAGGCCGATCCGGCCTTCCGCGCGCTCTGCGTCGAATTGCCGCCCGAGGAGGAAATCGCCACCGCCATCGCCGCCCTCGGGCGCCAGCCCGACCCGCAGGCGATCCATGCCGCGCGCGAATCGCTGGCGGCGGAAATCGCCCGGATGCATGAGGATGCGCTCGACCGCATCTATCGGGAAATGGCCGTGCCCGGACCTTATAGCCCCGAGGCCGATGCCGCCGGCAAACGCTCTCTGCGGCTGACCGCATTGGCGCTGCTGAGCCGGATCGACGGTGGCGCGAGGGCGGGCGAACTCTATCGGGCGACCGACAATATGACCGAACGCGCGGCGGCGTTGGCGATGCTGATCGCGGCCAATGGCGGGGATGCGGAAGTCGCTTCTTTCTACAATAAGTTCAAGGATATACGTCTGGTCATGGATATGTGGTTCCTGCTGCAACCGCTGAATGCCGATCCGGATCGGGCGGTCGAGGTGGCGAAGACGCTGGCCGCACATCCCGATTTCGACTGGAAGAATCCGAACCGCTTCCGGGCACTGATCGGCGGGCTTTGCGGGAACCACGCGGGCTTCCACCGCGCCGATGGTGCCGGCTATGATTTCCTTGCCGACTGGCTGATCCGCATGGATGCGGTGAACCCGCAGATCGCGGCCCGCATGTCGAGCGCGCTGGAAAGCTGGACCCGCTATGACGCGGGCCGGCAGGCCCATGCCAGGGCGGCGCTCGACCGCATCCTGTCGCAGCCTAAACTGTCGAAGAACCTGGGCGAAATGATCGGACGTATCCGCAGCGCCACGTAACCGGATCAGAGACGGGGGCCGCCACCGCGCCCCCTTGCGGGCTGCCATTCTGAGGGCGATAATCTGCGCCATGACACGGTCGAACGAGAATCCTCGTGACGAGATGCAACGCCGTCTCGATCCGCTGATTGAAGAGCGGGCACCCTGGCTGTTTTCCGGGCGTTTGCATCACAACCTCGCGCGCGCCCTGCTGATGCGGATGCTCGGCTATCCGCGCACGCTGGATCTGGGCGCGAAATTTCGCGACGAATCGACTGCGACCATCTTCCGCAAGATGGAAGAAATGATGATCCGCGATCTCGAAGTCTCGGGGCTGGAACATATTCCGAAAACCGGCCCGGCGCTGATCGTCGCCAACCATCCGACCGGGATCGCCGACGGGATCGTGCTCTATTCGCTGATCGGGCGGGTGCGCAAGGACCTGTTCATCTATACGAACCAGGACATCCTGCGGGTGCTGCCCCAGCTTGAGGACATGATCGTCCCGGTCGAGTGGCGCCACGAGAAGCGCAGCCATGCCAAGACCCGTGCCACCATGGAACAGACCCGCGCCTGGCTGGAACGGGACCGGATCGGGCTGATCTTCCCCTCGGGCCGGCTGGCCAAGCGACACCGGCTGACGCTGCATGAAAGGCCGTGGATGGCCTCGGCGGCGATGATCGCGCGCAAGATGGAGGTGCCGGTCATTCCGCTGCGCATCCGGGCGCGCAATTCGATCCTGTTCTATCTTTTCGACGCCATCCACCCGACCCTGCGCGACGTGACCCTGTTCCACGAGGTGCTGAACAAGGCCGGCCAGCAATACCAGATCAGTATCGGCGCGCCCGTTCCCGCCGGCTCGTTGCCGATGAAAAGCGATGAATCGATCGAGATGCTGCGCCGCATCGTGCTGTCGCTGCCCGAGCCCGCAGATACCCGCCCGGTCTCGACCTCGCGGCTGGTGAAGCGGCGGATCTTCAAGCATATCTGAGCGCTCGCGGCACGCGGGCATGAAAAAAGGGGCCGTGCGGCCCCCTTTCCGGTTTCCGATGATACGGACCTTATTGTGCCGGCGCCTCGGCGGGTGCTTCTGCAGGTGCTGCGGCCTGTGCGGCGGCGACAGCCTCGCGCATTTCGGCGATGGCGGTTTCCAGTTCGGCATAGCCCGAGGTGAAACCCGTCAGCGACAGCGGCAGGGTCACGATCTGATCCGGCCCGGCGCCATAAGGCAGCAGGCTGACCGTGCCAGCCTTGCCGCGCTTGAGCGAATTCAGCTCATCCGCCGTCAGCCCGACCCGCGACACGCAACCGACCGGGGCGCAGAAGTTGAACGGATAGGCCTTGGCCTGACCGGCATCCACCTGCAGACGGATACCTTGCGTCAGGTCGGTTTCCAGCGGCGTGACCACGGTCGCACCGGCCTTGGCATCGCCGCCATTGTCCAGCGGAATCAGCGTGATCTCGGCCACGGAATTGCCCTGCCCGTCCTTCATCAACTGGTAAAGTTCGCAAGGGTCAGCGGCATCGGCGGTCTTGATGCAACGCAGGGTCCAGTCGCCGTGGGCGGCACGCGGATAATAGGCACCAACCGGCGGTTCCAAGGATTCGGCAGCCGCCGGGGCATCGGCGGTCGGGGTTTCTGCAGCCGTCGCCTCGCCAGCCGGCGCTTCTGCGGGGGCTTCCGTGGCGGGCGCCGCCTCGGTTGTGGCCTCTGCGGTCTCGGCCGTGGCATCTGTGGTCTGAGCCAGCAGCGGTGCCGCGCCAAGCGCGAGAATCACCGCCAGCGCGGTCGAGGTGGTTTTCGGTGACATGCGGTCTCCTTCCATAAACGCGATCTTGTCATGCGCGATATCGCCAAAGCGTTAGCACCTGCGCAACGCTTTGTCAGGCCTGAACCCTCAGCTGGTTAACACGCTTGTGTCAGCGACCTGCGGCATATCGTCTTCGCACGGGAACGGGCGCCATCTCGCACCTGATCGCAGCAAAGATCGCCAGATAACACAGCCTGAAATCAAGAAAAGGGCCACGCGAACGTGACCCTTTCCCTCCCCGCCGGACTGGCCGGTCTTGATGATTGTCGCAGACGGTAGTCTTGCCCCTCAATTGCGTCAACTATTCTTTGGGACAGGTGCCCTAACGGGCTGCCAAATGAAAAAAGCCGCGCCCGAAGGCGCGGCAGTCCAACAGGGAGGAAGTGTTCGGGAAGGAACCAATTGGTTCCACGAACAGCCCCACTCTGGCACAAATATCTTTAATTAGTATTGTTTTTCCGCACGCATGTTGCAGAAACCGGCGGAAAATCGCGAAAGGACGCTTATGAACCTTATCGATCTGGACAATGGCAGCGTCTTTGTCGGCGGTGCCGGCAAGGATTACGCCGAACCCGAACTGCTGCTGACCGGCTATGCGAATCGCCACGGGATGATCGCCGGGGCGACCGGCACCGGCAAGACCGTGACCCTGCAGACGCTGGCCGAATCGCTGTCGCAATGCGGTGTGCCGGTCTTCATGGCCGATGTGAAAGGCGACCTCTCGGGGCTGGCGAAATCCGGCTCGACCGAGGCCAAGCTGCACGAGGCCTTTGCCAAACGCGCCGCCCAGATCGGGCTGGAACTGGATTACCAGTCCTACCCCGTCACCTTCTGGGATGTCTTCGGCGAGAAGGGGCATCCGGTGCGCACCACCCCCGCCGAGATGGGGCCGCTGCTGCTGTCGCGCCTGCTCGGGCTGAGCGATGTGCAGGAAGGGGTGCTGAACATCGCCTTCCGCGTCGCCGACGAACAGGGGCTGGCGCTTCTGGACCTGAAGGACCTGCAGGCGATGCTGGTCTGGGTGGGCGAGAATGCGGCCGACCTGTCGCTGACCTATGGCAATGTCAGCGCGGCCTCGGTCGGTGCCATCCAGCGCTCGTTGCTGACGCTGGAAAACGAGGGCGGCAACCGGCTGTTCGGCGAACCGGCGCTGGAGCTTTCCGATATCCTGCGGGTCGATGCCTCGGGCAAGGGCGTGGTCAATATCCTTGCCGCCGACAAGTTGATGAATGCGCCGCGCCTTTATTCGACCTTCCTGCTCTGGCTGCTGTCGGAACTGTTCGAACAACTGCCCGAGGTCGGCGATCCGGCCAAGCCGGTTTGCGCCTTCTTCTTCGACGAGGCGCATCTTCTGTTCGACGACGCCCCCAAGGCGCTGATCGACAAGATCGAGCAGGTGGCGCGGCTGATCCGCTCCAAGGGGGTCAGCGTCTGGTTCATCAGCCAGAACCCGGCAGACATCCCCGAAGACATCCTCGGCCAGCTTGGCAACCGGGTCCAGCACGCGCTGCGCGCCTTCACCGCCAAGGACCAGAAGGCGCTGCGGTTGGCGGCCGAGAATTACCGGCTGAACCCCGATTTCGACATTGCCGAGGCGATCCAGCAAGTTGGCACCGGCGAGGCGGTGACCTCATTCCTCGACCGCAAGGGGGTGCCAGGCGTGGCCATGCGCACGCTGATCCGCCCGCCCTTCTCGCAATTGGGTCCAATCAGCGACGAGGAACGCACATCGGTCCTGAAAACCTCGCCCATGGGCACGAAATACGACACACCGCTGGACCGCGAATCGGCGCAGGAGATCCTGACCGCCCGCGCCCAGGCCGCCGCGCAGGAGGCGGAAAAGACCGCAGCGCCCGCAGAGGAAGGCGATCTCTGGGTCGTCGGCGGCAAGGCGGATGAAGAATTCACCCGTGCCCGCCGCTATGATCCGAAGCTGACCATCCCGGCGTCGAAATCCGGCGGCAGCAGCAAATCCGGATCGCGCCGGTCCTCAAGCCGCGATTCGATCCTGGAGACGTTCGGAAAATCCGTGGTCCGAGAGCTTGGCCGTTCGGGCACCCGCTCGGTCATGCGTGGGGTTCTGGGCGGGCTGTTCCGCGGACGCTGAAACCCAGCACCAGACAGGGAACCGGCTGCGGCGCCTGGCTTTGCGCCGCGTTCATCTCGGCCAGAAGGGCGATCAGCAGCCGGACATGGCGGTGCAGGTCGTAATCGGCGCGCCCCGCCCGCCGGTCGCGGTCGGCTGCGGCCTCGGCGGCGCGCAACATCCGCAGTGCCGCAGGACGGGCAGGTGCTGAATCCCGGCCCAGCAGGCGCGGCAGGTCGCGCACGCGCTGCCAGCCCGCCTGCCCTGCCCGTGCCGCCCGAATCAACACCGCCGGACGCCGCAACCCGGCCGGTCGCGATGGCAGGTTAAAGACATTCTGATCGGTCATGCAGGTCATCTCGCGCTCCTGAAATGAGGTATCGGCGAACACAATCGCACAACCTGAAGCACCGTTGCATGAATCTGCATTGCAACGCTCGATTGAGTAGCAATTCTTTATTATTTGTTAGTAATTATCCAGTTTCTCTTAACTAATACCTGCCCAAAAGGTCAGGTCATCGCAAGACGGGACGGCATCGCAGCCACGCATGCCGTCCAGCACGAGGGACGAACATGACCTATCTGACACCGGATTTTGACATCGCCCACCCCATTGCTTGCGGCACAGCCGATGATGACGGAACCGCAGAAGATGCGCGCCTCTACATGCGCCATGTCGAAGATGGCCAATCCATCCGCGCCATTGCCCGCGAGGCAGGTTGCCATGCTTCGACAATCCTTCGCCGTATCCGCCGTTTCGAAGCCCGCCGCGACGATCCGCTGGTTGACGCAGCCCTGCACGCGCTGCCTGCGCGGACCGAACGCCGCGATCAGGACCAGACCCGGCGTATCCTGCGACGCCTGGCCGAACCGGGGGCGGAACTGGTGGTCGCACCCGGCATGGACAAGGCCATCGTCACCCGAGGCGATATCCGCACCGCCATTCTCGACCGCCATCTGGCCGAGCATTTCGCTTTGAAGACATGGGTTGAGCCGATCACCCAAGGCCAGAAGATGCGGCGCTACCGGATCTCTGCCGTCGGGCGCTCGGTCCTGCGCGGGCTGGCGCGCGGCGATGGCGGCATGCCGCGCGCCGAAGATTTCGCCGATGCGGTTCCGGTCGCCCCCGACCATGCCGGCGTCAGCGGCATGGAGGAGGCCGCCGCCGGCTTCGATCACGGCGACAAGCACCGCCTCTGGGCAGATCGCAACCTGCCCGACCCCGAGGACGGCAAGCTGCGCCGGATGCGCGTCAACCTGACCGAGAGCCCGCTGCAACTGCTGGCCCGCCGCCGTGACCGGACCGGGGCGCCGTTCCTGTCGCCCACGCTCGTCCTGGCCGGCGAGCGGTTGCGCGAGGATTTCGAACTGGCCCAGATGGGCCCGCGCGTGACCCAGAACTGGGACCGCTTCCTGACCGCCGGCATCGATGACAGCGCCCATGGCGGGCGGCTGGAGGGCGGCTCGGACCGGGCCCGCGCCCGCGTCGCCGAGGCGCTGCGCGAGCTTGGCCCCGGCATGGGCGATCTGGCGCTGCGGGTTTGCTGCTTTCTCGAAGGGCTGGAAATGACCGAACGCCGGCTGGGCTGGTCGGCGCGCTCGGGCAAGGTGGTGCTGAAGCTGGCGCTGGAACGCCTGTCACGGCACTATGCCGACCGCTACGGCCCGGGCGGCCCGCTGATCGGCTGACCCGCCACCCGGAAATAAGGCCGCCGCACGGGCGGCCTTTTCCTTTTCTGCCTCCGGCGCCATGATCGCCGCACGAAAGGAAGCGCCATGCCCGATACCCCCCACCTCGTCGCCCGCCTGCCAAGCGTGGAGGAATACCTGTATCTGCGCGAGATCGCCGGGCTCAGCCCGTTCTCGCCCGAGGCCGCCCGGATCGGCCTGCCCGGCAGCGTCTTCGCCGTGGTGATCGAGGATCGGGGCCGCGCCATCGGCATGGGCCGGATCGTCGGCGATGGCGGCTGTTTCTTCCAGATCACCGATATCGCCGTCGATCCCGCCTGGCAGGGCCGGGGCTTCGGCAAGCGGATCGTGGCGGCGCTGATGGATCACGTCCGCGAAGCCCTGCCCGACACCGCCTATGTCAGCCTGATCGCCGACAGGCCCGCCGACCGGCTTTATGCGCAATACGGCTTTGCCGATGTCGGGCCGCGCTCGATCGGCATGGCACATCGCCGCACATAGCCGCCCTGCCCGGCATGGCGTTGATACCGCAGCGCAAAGCGATTAACTCTGGTGCAATCGCCCATGAGGACGCCATGACCGAACAGCCCCCCGCCCTTCGCGCCGCCGCCGCCCGCGCCCGCCACCCGGAAAAGGCCCATCGCCCCGATCAGGCGCAGCCGAAAAAGCCGGAATGGATCCGGGTCAAGGCGCCGACCTCTCAGGGCTACAAGGACACCCGCGACATCCTGCGCGACAACGAGCTGTCCACCGTCTGCGAGGAGGCCGGCTGCCCCAATGTCGGCGAATGCTGGAGCCAGGGTCACGCCACCATGATGATCATGGGCGAGATCTGCACCCGCGGCTGTTCCTTCTGCAATGTCATCACCGGCCGCCCCGACGCGCTCGACCCGTTCGAACCGGGCCGGGTCGCCCATGCGGTGCAGAAACTGGGGCTGAAGCACGTCGTCATCACCTCGGTCGACCGCGACGATCTGGACGATGGCGGGGCCGAGCATTTCGCCCAGGTGATCCGCGCCATCCGCCACCGCTCGCCCGACAGCACCATCGAAGTGCTGACCCCGGACTTTCTGAAATGTGGCCCGGAGGCGCTTGAAATCGTGGTGGAAGCGCGCCCCGATGTCTTCAACCACAATCTGGAGACCGTGCCCGGCCTTTACCCCTCCGTGCGGCCCGGGGCGCGCTATTTCCACTCGCTGCGGCTGTTGCAGCGGGTGAAGGAGCTCGACCCGGCCATGTTCACCAAATCCGGCATCATGGTCGGCCTGGGCGAGGATCGGCAGGGCGTGTTGCAGGTCATGGACGACATGCGCGCGGCGGACGTGGATTTCATGACCATCGGCCAATACCTGCAGCCGACGCCCAAGCACCACCGCGTCGACCGCTTCGTGACGCCCGAGGAATTCAAGGGTTACGAGAAATCGGCCTTCGGCAAGGGGTTCCTGATGGTCTCGGCCACGCCGCTTACCCGGTCGAGCTATCACGCCGGCGACGATTTCGCCCGGCTGCGCGATGCGCGACTGGAAAAGCTGGGCCGGGCCTAACGCGGCGGCGGCGTCCAGCCCTCGCTGTCCCAGCGGCGGGCCACTGAGGTCAGACTGCTCATCACGGCGCGCAATTCCTCGCCGCGTTCGGTCAGCGAATAGGTGACCTGCGGTGGAATCGTCGGCGCCTGTTCGCGCAGCAGCAGCCCCGCCGTTTCCAGCATCCGCAGCCTTTCGGTCAGCACCTTGGTCGAGATCCGCATCTCCGATGACGGCATCATCTCGGACGCGGATTGGGCCGCCATCGAAAGCGCCGACGGGCTGATTTATGGCAGCCCGACCTATATGGGCAATGCCGCGTGGCAGTTCAAACGCTTCGCCGATGCGTCGTCGAAGCTCTGGATGCAGCGGGCACTGGCGGATCGGGTCGCGGGCGGTTTCACCGTCTCGGCCAGCACGAATGGCGACAAGGGCGAAACGATGTCCTGGCTGATGACCTTCGCGCAGCAGCATGGCCAGCTTTGGGTCGGCCCCAGCATTCCGCCCAGCAATACGCTTGCCAGCACCCCCGATGACGTTAACTGGTCGGGCTTTTCGACCGGGCTTATGGGGATCGCGCGCTCGGATTCCAGCCCCGACCAGGGCCCCTATGCGGGCGACCTGGAAGCGGGTCGGCGCTATGGCCGGCGCATTGCCGGAATGGCTGCACACCACAGAGCGTTCGCCCGCGCCGCCTGAACCAACGCGCCCGGCGACAACCCCTTGCCGCCGGGCGCGATCCCTGCCATTTCGGCGCTGTTGGCCCGAGTGGCGGAATGGTAGACGCAGCGGATTCAAAATCCGCCGCCGCAAGGCATGTCGGTTCGAGTCCGGCCTCGGGTACCAGCCAGCGCCGCGATCGGCGCTTCGCCCCGGTCGCGCGTTGGCCCCGGCATGGTGATGATCGAGGGTAACGCCTCGATCAGCAAGACGCAGGAGTTTCGGCGTCTCAATTTCGCCGCCATAGGCGGAACGGGCGCAGCGACTGAGCGAAGCGTAGAACCGCAGGATCATGCACGTGGACGCGCCTCAGATGTCATGGAACAGGCGGAAGCCGGCATTGCAGCCGCCGCTATCGGCAACAACGGCCAGCCGGGCGGCAATGCGGTAACGGTAGCAATAGCTGATGTGACAAAGAAAACTGCCGCCCTTCATCAGCTTCTCGCCCCGAGCGCGGGCATGGTCGTTGCGGGCGCGGGCGCCGGCTGCGGCCGAACGGATGCGAAAGGGCTCTGCCGTCCATTCCCAGACATTTCCGGCCATGTCGTGCATCCCGGCCCCGTTCGGCGCAAAGGCGGTCACCGGAGAGGTGCTCTCCCAGCCATCGGCGCGGCTGTTATGGCCGGGGAAGCGGCCCTGGAAGATATTGCAGGGCAGGAAATCGGTATCGTCGGGTTCCCGGTCGCCCCAGGGAAAGCGCGGATCGGCCAGCCCGCCGCGCGCGGCATGTTCCCATTCGGCTTTCAGGGGCAACCGCCCGCCGGCCCAGGCGGCGAAGGCGCGGGCATCCTCCCAGGCGATATGGGTGACCGGGTGATCGGCGCGCTTCGCAACGCTGCTGGCCGGGCCTTCCGGCGCGAACCAGCAGGCCCCGTCGACCGCGCCCCACCAGGGCGTGCCGCCGCCGCCGGGCGCCACGCTGTTCGGGTCGTCCAGCAACCCGCGGAAGACCATGCCCCAGCCGAAACGCTCGGCCACGGTGACATGGCCGGTTGCCTTCACGAAGGCGGCGAAGCGGGCATTGGTGACCAGAACCTGCTCTGCCTCGAAAGGTTTCAGGCGGTGCTCGCGCAGGATGCCTTCGCCATCCTGTGGCAAGGCGGGATTGCGGGTGCCGGTATGACTGCGACCACCCATGAAACGGCTGCGGCTCGGGGGGGTCGGGTCGGCGATGGCGGCAACATCGGCTGGCATCGCCGTTGTCTTCTCAGTCCCGGCGATTTGTCCGATCCGATCCGTCGATCCGCAGCAGCTCATTCACTCCCCTCCATCACTCAGGCGCCATCCTGCCGCCAGCACGACGTGACCGGATGCATGCCGAACCGGCTCGCCAGCTTGCTCTCTCCCCTCACCCGTCAGGGTTTTCAGCACCACCCTCGCCTTGAGCCCGGCCACGGAACCCTATGGCAACAACGAATTTCTCGGAGGAATCCGAGCGCGAGGCCGGTGGCTTCACATTGGCCACCTTGTCGAAATTCTGCTTGAGCAACATCTGCAAGGACTGCTCGGCCCCGCCGGCCAGCACCTTGGCGACAAAGGTGCCGCCCGGTGCCAGCACGTCGAAGGCCAGTTGCGCCGCCGCCTCGACCAGAGCCACGATGCGCAAGTGATCGGTGCCCTGATGGCCGGAAGACGAGGCCGCCATGTCGGACATGACCACATCCGCCTCGCCGCCCAGCCAGTCCTTGACCTTGTCGTCGGCGCCGTCCTCAAGGAAATCGAGCACATGGATCTCGGCCCCCGGAACCGGGTCCACCTCCTGCAGGTCGACGCCGATGATGCGGCCCTGCTTCTTGCCGGATTTCTCGCCCAGGGCATTGATGCGCGGGATTGCCACCTGCAACCAGCCGCCGGGCGCGCAGCCCAGATCGACGACGCGCGCGCCGGGCACCAGAAAACGATATTTCTCGTCCAGTTCGAGGATCTTGTAGGCGGCGCGGCCGCGATAGCCCTCGCGCTTGGCGCGCTGCACATAAGGGTCGTTCAGCTGCCGTTCCAGCCAGAGCGTGCTGCTCAGCTTGCGGCCCTTGGCGGACTTGACCCGGACCCGCAGGTCGCGCTGACCCCGGCCCGAGGATTTGCGTTCGCGCGGCCCGTTCACGCCGCCCGGTTTCTTGGCCATCAGGTTACCCCGTTCATCTCGTCATCGGTGATGGCGCCGTCGCGGACCATCTGGGAATATAAAAGCCCTTCGCGCAGACCGCGATCGGCGACCGAAAGCCGCCGCGTCGGCCAGATCCGCATCAAGGTCTGCAGGATCGCCGCGCCCGACATGATCAGGGCGTGACGCTCGCGCCCGATGCGCGGATCGGTGCGGCGACCTTCGGGGCCGAGCGCCAGGTAATTGCGGATCACGGCGTCGATTTCGGCGCTTGTCATGGTCAGCCCGTCGACCTTGGTCCGGTCATAGCGTTTCAGCCCCAGATGGCTGGCCGCAACCGTGGTCACGGTCCCCGAGGTGCCGATGATCTGAAAGCCGGTCTCGGGCGCGCCCTTGGCATAGGGGGCGAAATCGGCCAGCATTTCCTCGAAATACCAGCTCATGAGCGCGAAGCGGCCGGGATCGTCGGTGACATCGGCGAACTGGTCGCGCAGCGTCGCCACCCCGAGCGGCACCGAGATCCAGTCGACCACCCGCGCGCCCTTCGGATCGTTCTGGCTGAAACCGTTGCCGAGCTTCATGATCGCACGCGACCGCTCTCGCGGTTCGACCTCGGCCAGGTCGATCCAGACCAGCTCGGTCGAGCCGCCGCCGATATCGACGACCAGCAGTTGTTCGGTCCTCTGGTTCACCAGCGGCGCGCAGGAGATGACGGCAAGCCGCGCTTCCTCCTCGGCCCCGATCACCTCGATCGGAAGGCCGGTCTCGCGGCGGATCATGCGCATGAAGTCGCGGCTGTTGCGCGCCCGCCGGCAGGCCTCGGTCGCGACCAGACGCATGTTCTTGACCTTGTGCTGTTCCAGCTTGCGCCGACAGACCTGCAGCGCATGGACGGTGCGCGACATCGACGCACGCGACAGCCGCCCCGAGGCCTCCAGCCCCTGACCGAGCTGGACCGGCTTCGAAAAGCTGTCGATGACCTGAAACTGACTGCCCGTCGGTCGGGCAATCAGCATCCGGCAACTGTTTGTTCCCAAATCCAAAGCCGCATAGAGCGGCCCCGATTCGGGCGGGCGGGTGCCTGACGGCTCAACCTTCGGTGCCGGGAACGCGTCCGCACCCGCGGGACGCCTGGGCGCCATGGTCACGCCCTCCGATATCAAGTTGAGATCAAGGTAGCGGCCCTGCGTCCCCGGTTCAAGGGGGCGGATCGGGGCCTCTGGCCCGGCATCGGCCCTTCGCGCTCAGCGCCCCGCGTCGGGGTCAGGGGGCGGCGCAGACGCGGCGGAGGAATCGCTGCCGAAAAGCCCCGCCAACCCGCGACTGACAAGGTTGCTGACCGAGGGCCGGGGCTGGGCGATGAAGGGCAAGGGGCGGCACACCTCCATCGCGGCGATGCCGACGCGGGCGGTCAGCGCGCCGTTCACCACCCCCTCGCCGAAGCGGCGAGAGAGCTTCGACAGGATACCGCCGCCGGCGATGGTATGGATCAGGTCGTCGCCCGCCGCGACCGCCCCGGTGGCCACCAGATGCGTCATCACCGTGCGCGCCAGCCGCCAGCCGCCGACCGCGCCGGCGCGTCCGCCATAGATCTCGGCCATGCGCCGGATCATGCGCAGATTCGCCGCCAGCGCCGCCGCGACATCGGCGAAGGCCAGCGGGATCAGCGCGGTGGCGGCGGCAACGGTGCGCGCCGCCGCCTCGATCTCGCGCCGGGCCTCCTGATCGAGCGGCGCCAGAAGCTGTGTCTCAGCCAGCGTCAGCAGGGTTTCTGCATCGAAGGCGTCGCCGGAACGCTCGGCCAGATTGGCCCTGCCCCATTGCGCCTGCGGCCGTTCGGCATAGATCGCATCCAGCCGCCGGACCACGCCGCGCGCGGCATCGAGATCGGCATCCGTCAGCGCCTTGCCAGCATCGCGGTGGATCTGGTCGATCTGCGCGAAACGCCCCCAGGCCCGGTATTCGCGGAAGGCCAGCCCCAGCACCGCCAGCGTGAACAGCGCGAACAGCCCGACCCCGATCCAGCCCAAAACCGGCCAGCGGGTCATCAGCCCGTCGATATAGTTCAGCGCCGCGACCGAAAGCAGGAAGGTCAGAAGCGCCGCCCCCGCATTGAAGAAGAAGCGCGTCAGCGGCGAGGGGCCGCGCCCGGCCAGCCGGGTGACCAGTTCCATGGTCGAGGGGCGCGGCAGGGCCGAGGCGGCATCCTCGATCGGGGCGGCATCGGCGGGATTGGCCGAGCGGCCTTCGGCGCGGTCCTGCGGGGCCTGGCCGTCCAGTTCGATCAGCACGGGGCCATGGCGGCGTTGCTCACTCACAGGCGGTCTCCGATCAGGAATTCGGCGGCGCGGTCCAGCCGGATATGGGGCGGGCCGTCGCCCGCGCGCGCGGTATCGGCGGCGGGGCGAAAGCTCATCGCCGCGTAATCGCCGTCCAGCCATTCATGGCGCCCCTCGCGCGCCGGGACCAGCAGTTGCGCGGGGTCCGAGGGCAGTTCCCCCGGATAGAACGCCGCCCGGCGTCCATCCATCAACATGCCGCGCACGGCGGGCAGTTCGATCCCGTTCTGCTCGATCATGGCCTCGGTGGTGGCGCGCAGGGCGGCGATGGCCATGGCCTCGGTCCGGGCACCGGCGAAATCGGCACGGTCGCGGGCATCGCGCAGAAGCGCCGTGGCGATATTCGCCAGCCGCTGATGCTGGGTATGGTGCAGATGGTCGGCCTTGGTCGCGGCAAACAGGATGCGTTCGACCCGGCGCAGGCCCAGCAATTGCGCCAGCCAGCCGGTGCGCCCCGGATTGAAGGCCGATAGGATGTCGGCCATGGTCCGGCGCAGATCCTCTAGCGCCGGCGGGCCGGCATGGATCGCGCCCAGAACATCGACCAGCACCACCTGCCGGTCGATGCGCGAGAAATGGTCGCGGAAAAACGGCTTCACGATGCGCGACTTATAGGCCTCGTAGCGGCGAGCGAATTCTCGGCGCAGGGGCGATTTGCCCTCGACCGGCGGCAGGGGCGCGAAGGTCAGCGCCGGCGAACCCGCCATTTCGCCCGGCAACAGGAATCGGCCCGGCGTGCAATCCGACCAGCCCGCCGCCCGCGCCGCCTGAAGATGCGCGGTATAGGCCGCCGCCAGCGATTGCGCGGTCTGTTCGTCCAGCCGCGCGCTCAGGTCCGTGGCTTCCAGCGCCGCCATGTAATCCCCGGCCCCCGGACGGCCCGGCATCCGCGCCAGCACCTCCTCGGACCATTCGTCATAGCTGCGTTCCATCAGGCGCAGGTCCAGCAGCCATTCGCCCGGATAGTCGATGATATCGAGATGCACGGTCTGCGGCTTGCGCCAGCCGCTGAACAGCCCCGAAGGCTGGACCCGCAGCGACAGCCGCAGTTCGGACACATGGCGCGTCCCTTCCGGCCAATAGGGCTCCGGCCCGGTCAGCGCCGCCAGGTGGTTCTCGAACTCGAAGCGCGGGATGGTGTCGTCGGGCTGGGGTTGCAGCCAGGCCGCCTTGATCGAGCCGTCGGCCGCCGCGCGAAGCGCCGTCATCCGGCCCCGGTCCATCAGATTCGCCACCAGAGAGGTGATGAAGACGGTCTTGCCGGCACGGCTGAGGCCGGTCACGCCCAGCCGGATCACCGGATCGCCCATGCCGATCCCGCGCATCATGCCAGTGGTAAAATCGGAAATGCCCATCTGCCCGCCGTTCTTTCCGACACAACCCCTTGCGCCGGCTTCCGGTTTCATATCGGCCTCCGCCCGCCGCTTCGCAAGGCTTTCGACTGGCGAAGCCGCTTTTGCCGCGCCATAACCCGGGCATGAGTGACGCCCTGCCCATCGACGCGGCCCTGCCCGAATTGCGCGACGCCATGGCGCGCGCGGGCCGGGCCGTGCTGATCGCGCCGCCCGGTGCCGGCAAGACGACGCGGGTGCCGCTGGCGCTGCTGGATCAGGTTCAGGGCCGGATCCTGATGCTGGAACCCCGCCGCCTCGCCGCCCGCGCCGCCGCCGAGCGGCTGGCCGAGGGGCTGGGCCAGACGGCCGGGCAGGATGTGGGCTACCGGATGCGCGGCGAAAGTGTCGCCGGCAAACGGATCGAGGTGGTGACCGAGGGCATCCTGACCCGGATGCTGCAATCCGATCCCGCGCTGGAGGGCATCGGCTGCGTCATCTTCGACGAATTCCACGAGCGCAGCCTGACTGCCGATCTGGGTCTGGCCCTGGCATGGGAGGCGCGGACCGCCCTGCGCCCGGACCTGCAATTGCTGGTCATGTCGGCCACGCTCGACGCCGGTCCCGTGGCCGAGATGCTGGACGCAGCCCCCGTGGTCGAAAGCCTTGGCCGCGCCTATCCGGTCGAGACCCGCTATCTGCCAAGGCCCCTGCCCGCCGGTCACTGTCTGGACAGCGAGGCCGCCCGGCTGATCGCAACCGCCGAGGCCGAGACGCGGGACGATCCCGGCGGCACGATCCTGGCCTTCCTGCCGGGCGAGGGCGAGATCCGTCGCGTCGCCTCGGCACTTTCGGATCTGGATGTCGAGATCGCGACCCTCTACGGGGCCATGGATTTCAAGGCCCAACGCGCGGCGCTGTCGCCGCCGGGCGCGCGGCGCAGGATCGTGCTGGCCACCGCCATCGCCGAAACCTCGCTGACCATTCCCGGCGTGAAGGTGGTGGTCGATGCGGGCCGGGCAAGGCGGGCGCGCTTCGATCCCGGCTCTGGCATGTCGCGGCTGGTGACCGAACGCGTCAGCCGGGCCGAGGCCGAGCAGCGCCGGGGCCGCGCGGGCCGCGTGGCGCCGGGGATCTGTTACCGGATGTGGGCGCGGGCCGAGGAAGGTGCCCTGCCCGCATTCGCCCCGCCCGAGATCGCCGTGGCCGATCTGACCGGCCTCGCGCTGGAACTGGCCAACTGGGGCAGCGACGGGGCCGATCTGGCCTTTCTGACACCCCCGCCCGAGGCCGCGCTGACCGAGGCCCGCGCCCTGCTGCAGGGTCTCGGCGCGCTGGATGAGGCGGGCCGGATCACCGCCCATGGCCGCGATCTGGCGGCGCTGCCGGTGCATCCGCGCATCGCCCATATGCTGAGCGTCGCGGGACGCAATGCCGCGCCGCTCGCGGCACTCATGGAAGACCGCGATCCCCTGCGCGGCGTGGGCACCGACCTGTCGCTGCGCCTGCGCGCCCTGCAGGACCCCGCCCGCCACGCGGCGGCGCGCGGCGCGCTGGAACGCATCCGGCAGGAGGGCAAGCGCCTGTCGCGCCTTGTGCCCGCAGGTGCGCCCCTATCGCCCGGCGCGATGGCGGCACTGGCCTATCCCGACCGGATCGGGATGCGACGGTCGGGCGATCAGCCGCGCTATCTGCTGTCGGGCGGGCGCGGCGCGGTGCTGCCGGACGGCGATGTCATGGCGGGCGAGCCCTTCCTGATCGCCACCGATCTGGACGGCGAGGGCCGCGAATCGCGCATCAGGCTGGCCTTGCCGATCACCGAGGCCGAGATCCGCGAGATCTTCGCGGATCGGGTCGAGACGGTCGAAGCCGTCGAATGGTCCGCCCGCGAAGGCCGGGTGCTGGCCCGCGAACGCGACTGGCTGGGCGCCCTGGTGCTGGCCGAACGTCCCCTGCCGAAACCCGATGAAGACGCCATCGCCCGGGCCGCCTGGCAGGGCCTTCAGGCCGAGGGGCTGAACTGGACCCCGAAAGCCGCCCGGCTGCGCGC
This sequence comes from uncultured Paracoccus sp., assembly GCF_937873615.1. Taxonomy (GTDB): domain Bacteria; phylum Pseudomonadota; class Alphaproteobacteria; order Rhodobacterales; family Rhodobacteraceae; genus Paracoccus. The sequence goes on along the minus strand of NZ_CALMYP010000052.1, from coordinate 92,403 downwards.
CCGGATCCGGCTGATGCCGGACGGGCCGGATGTCTCGGATCGGGCGCTGCTGGACGATGGCGACTGGCTGCTGCCCTTTCTCGGCAAGGTCCGCAACCGGGGCGATCTGCGCGCGCTCGATCTGAGCCAGCCGCTGATGAACCTGCTCGGCTGGGAGGGCCAGCAGGCGCTGAACCGGCTGGCACCGGCGCATTTCACCACGCCTCTGGGCCGGCAGGTGCCCATCGACTATGACACCGACATCCCCTCGATCGAGCTGCGCCTGCAGGAATTGTTCGGCGTGACCCGCCATCCGACGGTCGGGCGCCAGCCCCTGCGCATCACGCTGCTGTCGCCGGGCCAGAAACCCATCGCTGTCACCACCGACCTGCCCGGCTTCTGGACTGGCTCCTATGCCGAGGTCCGCAAGGACATGCGTGGCCGCTATCCGAAACACCCCTGGCCCGAGGACCCGACCGAGGCCGACCCGACGCTGCGGGCGAAGCCGCGCGGGACCTGACCCTGTCATTTCCGCTGGGTGACTGTCTATTGGCCAGACCTCACCGCCGAAGGCCCGCAGAGCGAGATCCGGATATTATCGGATCCACATCCGCCTTGCGAACCTTCGGGCCAGAGTGATGATCTGCCGCGATATCCTCGGCAGACCTATATCACCCCCATCGCGCGCATCGCCTCGGCAACGCGGACGAAGCCCGCGATATTTGCCCCCAGAACATAGTTGCCGGGCGATCCGTATTCCTCGGCGGTATCGTGGCAGGCTGCGTGGATGTTATCCATGATCTGCTCAAGCCGGCTCTCGGTCTGCTCGAAGCTCCAGCTGTCGCGGCTGGCATTCTGCTGCATTTCCAGCGCCGAGGTGGCGACGCCGCCGGCATTGGCGGCCTTGCCCGGCGCGAAAAGAACGCCCGCCTCCTGGAACAGTTGCACCGCCTCGGGGGTGCAGGGCATGTTGGCGCCTTCGGCCACGGCGATCACGCCGTTCTTGATCAGCACCTTGGCATTCTTGCCGTTCAGCTCGTTCTGGGTGGCGCAGGGCAGCGCGATGTCGCAGGGCACGTCCCAGACGGTGCCGCCGCCGACATATTGCGCGCCATCCCCCTTCAACTCGACATATTCCGAGATCCGGCCGCGCCGGACCTCCTTGATCTGCTTGATAAGATCCAGGTCGATACCCTTGTCATCGACGATATAGCCGCCGGAATCCGAACAGGCGACGACCTTTCCACCCAGGGACTGGACCTTCTCGATGGCATAGATCGCGACATTGCCCGACCCCGAGACGATGCAGCGCTTGCCCTCGAAATCGGTGCCCTGCTGCGCCAGCATCGAGCGCATGAAGAAGGCGGTGCCGAAGCCGGTCGCCTCCTTCCGGGCGCGAGAGCCGCCATAGACCAGACCCTTGCCGGTCAGGACGCCGGCCTCGAAACGGTTGTTCAACCGCTTGTACATGCCGAACATATAGCCGATCTCGCGCGCGCCGACGCCGATATCGCCAGCCGGCACATCGGTATTCTCGCCGATATGACGGTGCAATTCGGTCATGAAGGACTGGCAGAAGCGCATGACTTCGCGGTCGGACTTGCCCTTGGGGTCGAAATCCGACCCGCCCTTGCCGCCGCCGATGGGCAGGCCGGTCAGGGCATTCTTGAAGGTCTGCTCGAAGCCCAGGAACTTGACGATCCCGACATTGACCGAAGGATGAAAGCGGATCCCGCCCTTATAGGGGCCAAGCGCCGAGTTGAACTGCACCCGGAAGCCGCGATTGATCTGCACCTGATTCCTGTCGTCGATCCAGGGGACGCGGAAGATGATCTGGCGCTCGGGCTCGCAGATGCGCTCGATCAGGGCCTCTTCGGAATATTCCGGCTTCCTCGCGATCACCCGCCCGAGGCTTTCGAGCACCTCGCGAACCGCCTGGTGAAATTCTGGTTCTGCTGCGTTCCGGTGAAGAACGGTGCTGAGAATCGGTTGGAGTTTTTCGTCAATGGGGTTCATCGGTGCAATCCTGCTGGGCTGAATCAGGGCAAAGTTGACCAAATTTTATTCAGTTAGCAATATATTTGGGCAGGACATTTGCGCACAGGACCCGGAAACCAGTGCGACAGACCGGACCGGACCCGGATCATCGGCACCAGCGACGTCGAATGGCACGGTCCGCCCGAGGCTCGGGGGCATCCGCCTAGCGGGACAACAGGCCCCGCGCAGATCCGGCGATCAGCAATGCGGCGTCGCGCATAGCGATCATCGGCGACACATGCGGCGGCAAGGCCAGATAGCGCGGTCGCCATTCCGGCTGGAACTTCTGCTTGAAGCTGCGCAGCCCCTCGAAATTGTAGAAGGCATTGCCGTGGCGATAGATGAGCCTGCCGAAACGGTTCCAGGATCGCGCCACCGAGCGTTCGGAAAGCCCGGCAAGCGGCGCCGTGCCAAGGCTGAATTCCTCGGCACCCTCGGCCTTGTAATGCTCGATGATGCAGAGGAACATGTATTCCATCAGGCCCGAGGCTCCCTCGGGCAGGTAGCGCATCAGATCCACCGCCAGACGCTTTCCGTTTGCCGCCGACATGATATTGGCGAAGGCGACGATTTGCCCGTCCTTGCGAATGATGGCGATATCGAAATGGTCCAGCCAGGCCGGATCGAAGCGACCGACCGAGAACCGCTTTTCGTTTCCCGTCTTGCCCCCCAGCCAGGCATCGGACACCGCACGCAGATCCGCCATCAGCGCCGGGTCGTGCGGGGCCTGCTGCAAGGCGAAGTCAAAGCCTTCCCGTCGGCACCTGTTCGACATCGCGCGCATGTTCTTGAACCGCCCACCCGTCAGGTTGAAGGCCGGAAGGTCGACCACGGCTTCTTCGCCGATCTTGTTCAGCGTCAGCCCGAGTTCGACCCAGAGCGGCAGGTTACGCCCGCTGACCTCGTAAAAGACCGGCCGGCCATTGGCCCGTGCCGCCTGATCGGCAAAGGCCCAGCACAGCGCCTCGAACTCTGCCGGATCGCCGACCGGATCGCCAAGCGCGATCCATGACCCGCCGCGCACCGCATAGGTCAGGAAGGCATTGCCCGATTCCGAGAACAGAAACCGCTTGTCCCCGGTCTGGCTCAGCCAGGCCTGCGGGTCGTCGCCCGCCGCGCACATTGCCGCCGAAAGACCCCGTCCATCGCCGGTATCCTCAGCCGCCGGTTTGCGGCGCATGGGGCGCGTCAGGGTGAAAACGCCGAAGAAGAACAGCAGCGCCGTTGCCGCCAGCCCCGCCCTGAGCGCGCGCGGCGTGTCGGAACTGCGCGAGAACTCGACCCACAGGTTGTTGGTATAGGGAACGGTCTTGTGGGCAAAGAAGAAGAAGGCTGCGGCGGCAAGGGCGGCACCCAGCACCGTTGCGATCCAGCGCGGCCCGAACACGCCCTCGGTCAGGCTGCCGGGCCGGTCGAAGGCCTTGCGAAAAGGCAGCAGCACCAACGCCCCGAGGCCCAGAAAGGCGGCATTCCCGACGGCGAAATCGTTCATGAGAGAGGCGACCGCACCGGCCAGAAGGGCCGCCATCGTGAACCACCACGCCGAGGCGACACGCCGGGCCAACCCATGCGACACGATCAGCAGCATGACCCCGGCAACCGCCGAGGCGAGGGTGCCCCCCTCAAGCAGCAGCGTGCCGACGATATCGCGCTCGGCCATGGCGTCCGCACCGACCGAGGGGATCATGGTCACCAGAAGCAGCCAGATACCGAAGCCAAACGCGACGACGGCGACCAGCAACGGCGACAGCCCGTGCAGCGTCGTCAGCGCCGGCTGGATCTCGGGATAGCGGGCCAGAAGCTGCTTTCCTGTCCCGCTGGCAAGGCGCGCCTCGTTCAGGGCCACCAGCAGGAAGGCCAGCATGAAGGGCAGGATGTAATAGATCAGCCGGAACAGCAGCAGCGCCGCGGCCACGTCCCCGACCGGCACCGATGCGGGCATGGCACCGATGACGACGGTCTCGAACACGCCGATGCCGCCGGGGACATGGCTCAGGATGCCGATCATGCTCGCGGTGGCATAGACGGCCACGAAAACGGCGAAATCCGGCTTTCCCGCCGGCAGCAGGACCCATAGCGCAAAGGACGCCGCCGCGATGTCGACGAGGGTCACGGCAAGCTGCCCGCCCAGATCGGGAAGCAGAGGCACGCGCAGCGCGAATTCCCGGATCTTCAGGCTGCGCTGCGTCATGGACAGCCAGACGATGGCGCCAAGGGATACCACCACGATCCCACCGGCGACCAGCCGAACGGTTCCCGGCGCATAGGGAAGATAGGCCCCGAGCACGCCCGGATGAAGCGCAAGGCCCGTCAGCCCCACCAGCGTCAGGCCGACCCCGAGCGCGACCGAGACATAGCCCGAGACGGCGGCAACCTCCAACGCGTTAAGCCCGGCCATCGAATAGATCCGATAGCGCACGGCCCCGCCCGAGATCGCGCTGATCCCGATGGTATTACCGAAGGCATAGCCCAGAAAGCCGCCAATGCCGACAAGATCGGGCGGCAGCGATTTGCCGATGAAGCGCAACCCGAACCAGTCATAGAAGACCAGCGCGCCATAACCGGCCGCCGTCGCCGCAAGCGCCGCGATCAGGGTCCGAAGCGGCACGGCCCGGATCTGCGTCATGACATCGGCCGGATCAACCGGACGCAGCAGGTGATAAAGCGCGTAAAGCCCGAGCCCGAACAGCGCCACGCCCAGAAGGACGGGCACGGCGCCCCGCAGGGATTGCAACTTCAGGGCCATTCGAACTCCGTTCCGATCGCCGGGCAAAATTTCTGCGCTGTCGATACGCGAAACCGGCGGAGTCTGGAAACCGTTCAATCGGCAAAATCCGGGTTATTACGAATTTGTAATCTCGTCGAAACCCGGTCCAGCGGCGGCACTGCCCGGATCGAGGCTGCCTTGCGCCTGACGGACGGAAATATCGGGGCTGGCCGGATGGCCGAACAGTCGCTTGACAGGCCATCCGGCCCGGCGCAGTTTGCCTTCGATCTGACGGGACAACACTGCATGGCTACCGGCGACTCGATCATCCGTCGACACATCTCGCTGAGCCTGAAACTGGCGCTGCGCCACGGGCCGGTGCTGGCGGCGATCTGGGCAGCCGGGTTCCTGGCGTCGAAGATCCTTCTGCGTGTCTCGGTCGAGATCGGCCTGGAAAGCCGGTTGCTGGGGCTGGTGACGCTGTCGACGGTGCTGCTGGTGCAACTGCTGGTCTTCGTCGGCTCCTTCACGCTGCTGCGCGACGCCTCACCCCCAGACGCGGCACCCCCGTCCGATGCGACCGAGACCTCTGGCGCGATGCCTTGGGCGGCGGTCCTGGTGGTGGCGCTGATCCCCTTCTACGGCTATTACGCGGGCTGGGGTCTGATGGGCAACACGCTGCGCGAATATGCCCAGCTTCTCATCGAAACAGAGATGTCGCGAACCGATTTCAGCACTGCGGCGCAAGCGCGCTCGGCCTTCGACGTGGGTCAGACCTATTGGGTCGTGTGCGCGGTCGCACTGGTCTGGCTGATGCGCCGCCTTGCCAAGCGCCAGCAGACGGCAAGCGCGGCTGCCATCTGGCCGATGATCGTGGTCGTGTGCGAGGCGACCTGGGCGGCGCTCGGCCTTTATGTCATCTCGGGCTGGATCAGCGGGATCGCGGCCTGGCTGGCGGCACTGCCGCTGTCGGGGGCGGTATTCTCCTCCATCGCCGGCCCGGCATTTGCCGAGACTTCTTCCATCGCCCCACGACCCGTGGACTGGGCCCCGCCTTTCGAGCCCTGGCCCTTCGTGACACAGCTTTTCTGGTATGCGCTGCTGCCGTTGGTCTGGTTCAACCTCGGCGCCATCGTGCATGGCCACAATCCCAATGAAATCGCGGAAAGAACCCGTGTCGCGGGCGCCGGGGCGATCCGGCGCTGGCAGTCGCTGTCGAAACCGGTGCGGGATTTCCTGGGCCATTTCTGGATGGGCACTCTGAAACGCTGGCATGCGGTCGCGAACGGGGTGATGCTGGCGGGATCGGCAGGGCTGCGGCTGATGTTGTCGGTGCTGGTCCTGTGGCGGCTGGTCGACTGGCTGGGCAACTGGGCGTGGATCGGCGCGGCGCATCTGATCGGGCCGCATGACCGGCTGGTCTGGGGCCTGCTAGAGCAACCGCTGGACGCGCTCTTCGGTCCGCCCGGTGCTCCTCCGGGGGGATTGCTGGTCAGCCCGCTGCAATTCTGCGTTCTCGCCGCGGGCCTGCGTCTGGCCGGGGCTAGGGCAAGGTCAGAGGCTGCGGCGACAGCGTGAAGATCGCCCCATCGGGACGGGTTTCCGGCCCGGAAACTTCCAGCTCAAGCGCATCGACGACATCCACCGGCACCAGATAGACCTGATCCGAGACCGCCCCGGCGCCATCGGCGGCACGAAGCGATTGCGCGCAGCTTATCGCCCAGTCCCGCCCGAGTATCTTGAGGAGCTTGAGGCCAAGCTCGTCGGAGAGCGGCAGGAAGCGCCGGCCCCGACCATCGCGCAGCACGGGATTGCAACCGCCAAGGCTTGCCGCTGCGGCAGGCGTCGGCGACACCGCCAGCTGCAACCAGATCACCGCCCGGTCGGGAAGGTCCGGCAGCGTCAGCACCGCCTGGCGGCGGATGCGGATCTCCGTGCCAGACAGAACTGCCATGTCGGATTCGGGGCGCGACTCATTCAGGACCTGGGTGCGGCGCCAGTCCTGCCAGTCGGGCCAGCCGGCAATCCCGCAGGCGGCCACCGTCATGGCGAGGGCGGCCAGAATCCAGAGCCCGCGCTTCATCGGGACACCGGCGCCAGCCGGATTGCTGGCGGCGTCTGGGGCGGCGCCATCAGCAAGGCGCCCTCCAGGGCCGGCATACGCGGCAGGTGCAACAACAGCGCGCCCCCCATGATCTCATCTTCGGGCAATTCGAACGTGGCCGTAAGCTCCGAGTCCAGACCGGGCTGCATCCAGGCGGTATCGAGCCGGCGCGGCAAGCCCTCGGCACGGGCCGTGGTGGCATAGCGCCGCCCGCTTGCCCCGATCCAGTCGGCGGCAAGCGTGGTCGATTCCGTGGTCCCGGCAGCCGTCAGGTCGAGGACGAGGAAAACCCCCTCACTCGTTCTTTCGCCGGATGGCAGGCTCAGTGCCGGTTCCAGATGCCAGCCGTCGATCCGCGCCGAGAACAGCCGCGCCTGTCCTTGGTCGCCCGCCGCGATCCGGGCCACCATCGGCTGAAAGGCGCGGTCGCGACCCGGATTGGTCAGCATCATCGCGCCAAGCGCGGCAACGGCAAAAAGCAGGATCGCCATGGTCCTGACGAGGTTCACGGCGCGGTCCCCGGCAAGGCGGTCAGCGTTGCCGCCGGCACATGACCGAGCCAGCTGGCCTGACCGTAAAGATTGTCGCGAAGCTTGAAGGTCTCACGAGAGAATCTGAGCGTCACGGGCACCGGTCGCCAATCCTCTGGCAGCGTCCAGATCATCGAGATTTCCTCGGGCAGGCGCGGCTGCAACTGCCCGAGCGGTGCCTGATCGCGCAGCAGAACGATCTCGGGCGTGGGCAAGACGCTGTCACCGATCACCGCCTCCGGCGGGCGGGCCGGGATGCCGAAGGGCGACGACTGGGTCTCGCCGGTCACATTCTCCGCCAAGGCCCGAAGCACGAGCCGGCCATCCTCAAGCGTCAGGCTGTCCGGCCGCAGCTGCGTGCGTCCGAGGCTGACACTCTCGCCAAGCCGGATCTCGGGCAGAAGATCGGGGCTGCGGGCCGCTTCGATCCGCATCCACCATCCCAACAGCAGCGCCGCCGCAATCCCCGAGAGCGCAATCGCCCGCCGGATCATCCTGCGCAGAAGTGACGGTTCCGGGCTGGTCATGTTGAGCAGGACAATTGACGAAACACACAGGCGAGACGGGTAACTTCCCGCATCACGCTATGCATCCACATGGCGAGATGCAATCGCCAACTATGTGCCGAGCCAGCGAGAAACTGAGGTGGTTCGGAGATCCTGAACAGCTATCGGATGCGCAAGGTGGACAGCACGCGTCGAAAGGTTGAATAAAGGCTTGCAGTCAACTGATTTCGAATTCTTTTCCGCACATCAGGCTCCGCAAGGAACCTGACCCATTTGCAACTCTCCTCCCTGACGGGAAGACGCGACCTAGTCGTGCCGCAGCACCATCGGGCCCATCACGCGACCGCCGAGGATGTGAAGGTGGAAATGCGGCACCTCCTGCACGCCGTCATTCCCGGCATTGGTGATGGCACGGAAGCCGTTGCCGCCCGCGCCTGTGGACAGCCCTTCGGCGCGGGTGATCTTGGCGACGGAGCGCATGAAATCGGCAATCTCATCGTCCGAAGCATTTTCGGCGAAATCGTCGAAGGTCACATATCTGCCCTTCGGGATTACCAGCACATGGCTGGGTGCCAGCGGGCGAATGTCGCGAAAGGCCAGTGTATGCGGGGTTTCCAGGACGGTATCGTTCGGGATTTCGCCACGCAGGATGCGGGCGAAGATGTTGTTGTCGTCGTAGTCATAGGCCATCGGGGCATCCTCAATCATCGAAGAAGTTCGGGGTGGAGGCGATCATGCCGGCGCTATCCTCGTCAATATCCAGGAAATCGGCAATGGCGCGGGAATTTCGCGCCAGGCCGGCTTCGGCACTGATCTCGGTCAGGCCAACGAGGTTTGTTTCGCGCAGGCGCTCGGCCTCCTGCAGAAGGTCGCCGCGCACCGCTGGCAACAGCCGGTCAAGAACCTCGGGCGGGGTCGAGGCGTTGGCCAACCCGACCCGACCGAGATGCCCGCGCAGATAATCGTCATCGAAATCGGTCTCGATCAGCAGGACCCGTGCCTCGGCCTTGTCGCCGGCCAGATCGTTTATCAGGTAGAAAGCCGAGGGGTCGATGCAGATGACGAGGCGCGAATCGTCGAATTCGGTCATCAATATCCGGATCAGCGCCCGGCGATGGCGTTCGCGCTTGGCAACCGAGGTTTCGGCACCGCCAAGGTCCGGCAGCCCGGCATCGCGTTCGTTGAACAGGTAATCGACCGCCGGAATGTCGGTATGACGCCGAATAGCGGCGGTCAGGCGCTTGGCCACATGCCATTTCTTGGCCACGATCATCAGCAGCACGCTTTGCCGACCGAGCGTCGCTTCCGTTTCCCAGAAGCGCGGCGCAAAACGCTGTCCGATCCGCCCGCGCCCGGTCAGATAGCGAAACAGCGGCTTGCCCTCGCCCGAAATGGCGAAATGCAGCCCCTCTGCCTGCCAGAGCGCACCGAGACGAGCCCTCAGATCCTCGGCCTCGGCGCTGATCTTGCGGGCAAACAGATAGTCCTGCCTGAGCAGCATGTCGTAATGATCGTTACAGAAGACAACCGGCATCCCGTAATCGGTGAAAATCAGATAGGTCAGCGTACGCGTGCGGATCTGGTCGCGCGGCACGACATGGCGGACGACGGTCTGAAAGAAGGTTTCGTCCGGGATCCAGGTGGTCGAGAAGAAGCGCATCACATCGCGGCGGGTGCGGCAGAACCTCAGCACCTTTTCGATGGTGTCCCGGCGCAGGCACCACCATTGGCTGCCGATCATCATCTGCAGGTCTTCGGGGATCTTGCGGGTCAGCCGAAACCGCTTCTGGAACTCATAGCTGAGATAGAACCGCCTCGGCTGGCTCCGCTCGTTGAACCAGTGGCGATAGATCAGCCGATCCTCCTTCATCCCGGTCTTGATCCAGTCCGAGGTGAAGAAGTCGAAGCTCTCGATGTAATCGACATCCTCAGCATCCAGCAGCGCACGCGCATATTCCGCCGACTTGATCGGCATGCAATCGCCTGAGAGCATGTAGAAATGCGTTGCCGCCGGAAAGCTGTCCGCCGCCGCGCGCACCGCGTCCAGCGAAGCCAGAACGAGCGACCATGCCCCCCAGCCACATTTGTGGCGCCGCACCGCAAAGGTCACGTTCGGGTTGCTGCCCAGTGCGGCGCGAATACGGTTGAAGTCGGTCGGGCTTGAACTCGCGTCATAGTGAATCGCCACGCAATCGCCGGTCGCGGTCAGCCGTTCGGCCTGGGCGATCAGACCTTCGGGATCCTTATGGGCCAAAAGGATGAAGGCAATCTTTGCCATGACGCTCCGACGAAGCTCCGTTCAAGATGCAGGACGGGGCTGCGGCCCGTTGATAATCCTGCGGCAATCTGCTTTTGTCTCCACAATTTTGGCGAGTACCGCAACCCGCCACGACACGAAGAAGGATTTGAAATGGGTTTTCCCGGCGTCTGGATGACCGAAAGCGAAAGTCTGGTCTATCGGGTTGTGCCGAAATGCGCCTGCTCGACGATCGGGCAGATCATGTTTTATTCCGACCATGGCCGCTATTTCGACGGCGATATTCACGATGCAAACGAAGGGCTGCACAAATGGGGGCTGGATGACAGCCAGAAATCCATCGAGGAGGCGGTTCTTGCCGGGCGTGGCGTCAGCTTCACCTGCGTGCGCAACCCCTATGCGCGGATTCTGTCGTCCTTCTTCGACAAGATCGCCGGTATCCAGCGCAACGGAAAGCGTTATCGCGGCAATCTGGTGCCGCAACTGATCCAGAAATACGGAATCGAGGTCGGCAGCCCCGAAGACGATTTCGACTTCGACCAGATCAAGTCCTTCCGCCGCTTCCTGCTGTTCGCGCGCGACACCATCCGCTGGCGCAGGCCGATGGACCCGGACATCCACTGGTCGGCCATGTCGGGCCATATCTCGACCTTCATCAACAATGGCGGCCATTACGACCAGATCTTCTTCACCGAGAAGTTCAACGAAGGCATCCAGAAGGTCCTCGACGCAGTCGAGACGCCGGTAAAGGTCGATGTCGAAGCGGTGCCGCGTTTCAACGAATCCGAAGGGCATGGCCCAAAGCGCGCCCATAAGGTCAGCGAGTATTTCGACGACCTGTCACGGCACCTGGTCTGGGAAATGTACAAGCGGGACTTCCAGCTGTTCCGCTATGATTTCGACGACCCCGACAACAAGATGCCCCGGGACGAGGTCGATCTGGAAGAGGTTCACGCCAAGCTGGGCCGCTAGGGTCGACGCCGCACCGGACGCGCGGGCCTCAAGCCCTTGCCGGCTGGGCCGTGCGCTGGATGCTGTCCAGATTCGCATCGCCCAGCAGGCGGCGGTATTTCTGCGCCTGGCTCAGGACATGTTCGAAACGGGTGATCCCCTTCGCCTCCAGCGCCGGCAGCATCTTCAGGAAGGCCTGCGCGGTGGCCTCGGTATCGCCCATGGCGGTATGGCGCAGCCCCTCGGGGATGGTGATCTCCAGCCGCTCGCAGATCGCATCGAGGCTGTGGGTCTCGGCCTGCCCCCAGATCATCGCAGAAAGCAGCACCGTATCCATGACCCGGTTCGAGAAATGCTGCCCGGTCTCGCCCTCGGCCGCACGCAGCAATCCCATGTCGAAGGGCGCATTATGGGCGATCAGCACCGCGCCCTCGGCGAAATGGTGAAAGCCGCGCAGCGCCGTGGTGACATCGGGGGCGCCCCGCACCATCTCGTCGGTGATGCCGTGAATCTCGGTCGATGAGGGCGGGATCGGCCGGCCCGGATTGACCAGCATGTCGAACTGCTCGCCGGTCAGACGGCCGCCGGCAATGCGCAGGCCGGCGATCTGCACGATCCGGTCGGACAGGGCGAGGCCGGTGGTCTCGGTATCGAAGACGACGCAGGTCAGCGCGTTCAAGGGTCGCGTATCGGGGGCGCCGCGTGTGGCCAGGGCGAAGTCATAGGTCACCGCCGGGCGCGCCTCGCGCGCGATGGGCGAGACCGTCAGCGGCAGCACCAACTGCCCCGCATCACCCGCCTGTTCCGGCCAGATCCCGGTGCCATGCGAGGCGAGGATGGCGGCCCCGCTCATCTCGGGGTGGTCGGGATCGGGGGCGTCAAGCAGCCAGCGGTCCAGCTGGTCCATGGGCAGGGCCGGGCCGGTCCAGCTGAGCAGCACCTGCGCCTCGCTGACATCAGCGCTGAGGATCGCTGCCGTCGGCGCGCGCCCCGACCCTTCCAGCCGGGCGCCGAGCAGGGTCAGAAGCCCGCCGATCTGCCAGCCATCGGCGGCAAGCGTCAGCGGCGCCACCTCGGCAAGTGGCAGGCCAAGGCCGCGCGCCAGTTCCTCGGCAGCCACCCGGCGCTGTCGCGGGGCGGGCGGGGTCAGCGCGGTCTCAAGCTCGAACAGCGCCGCCGACAGCGCCCGGCCCTCGGTGCGGATCACCTCGACCAGCGGTGCGGGCAAGGGCGTTTCGAGATCGTCGAGAAGCGGGGTCAGGGTCGCGGCGTGACGGCGCAGCGCCTCGACCGGGGCGCGCGGCGGGGTCAGTTCGCGCTGCGCCGGGCGCAGGATCAGGACGGTGCCGCCGGCCTCGTCCTGAAGGCGGCGCAACCGGCCCGAAAGCCGGGAACCATCGACACCGATCAGCGCCACATCGGTCGCATCGGCCCCGGCATCCAGACGCGCCTGCGCGGCCTCAAGCCCGCCGGGGCGCAGGAAGCGCGCCAATTCGCGGTCGAGGCCCAGCCCCGGCAGCAACTGCCCGGCGGCGGTGTTGTAGAACAGCACCCGCCCCTCGGGCCCGGCCAGAATCGCGCCGGCGCCGATATCCGACAGGATCTTTTCCAGCAGCGCCTTCTCGCGCGCCTCGGCCTCGGCATGGGCGGCAAGCGCCGTCTCCAGGTCTTTCCGGGCACGGGCCTGCGCTTGTGCTGCGGCGCGCACGGCGGGGGCCAGATCGGCCAGGTAACGGCCCTGCCCCGCATCCGGTGTGGCCCCGGTCAGCAGGCTGCCGGCCAGGGTTTCGATCGCGCGCCCGACATGGGTGTCGAACAGAAACCAGACCCAGGCCACCAGCCCGAGCCCACCGAGACCCGCGATCAGCCCCGCCAGTGCCAAGGCATCGGTCACGCCGCCCGGCTGGCCCTGATCCGTCGCTGGCGCCCCGCTCAGCACCGAAGCCGCGACCAGAAGTCCGGCCCCGGTCAGCGCCAGCAACCCGGCTGCCAGCCCGGCAAAGATCAGGAAGATCCGCATCCGCAGGGAAAGCCGCCCGATCATGGCCGTTCCCCCAGCACGCGGGCCATTTCGGCGCGCAGTTCCGCCAGTTCGAAAGGCTTGGCGATGAAACCATCTGCGCCCAGCATCATGCCCTTGCGCCGCTCGACGACCGAGCCGCGCGCGGTCATCATCAGCACCCGGATATCGCGCAATTCGGGATCGGCGCGCAGGTCCTGCACGATCTGGTAACCCGAGACCTCGGGCAGCATCACATCCAGCAGCACCAGATCGGGATGCCCCGCCCGCAATGCCTCGACCGCGCCGGCGCCGGTCGCCAGGCGGTCATGGTCATGCCCGTCGCGCGTCAGCAGAAAATCCAGCGCGGCGGCGATATTGTCCTCGTCCTCGATGACCGTGATCCGGGCCATGTCGCTTTCCTCCCCCCTCTGATCCTTCTCCCCTTGCCTTCTCTCTCTCCCCGCGCTCAGCCTCCGGCACAGATGGCCGCGAAGGCCGGGTCGGTCGACGCCGCCTGCTGCCAGTCCGCGCCCGGCGGGCGGGTCTCTCCGGTGGTGCAGTTGATCCCCTGCTCGACCGTGACGCTTCGCTTCCAGCGTTGGACCAGCGTGACCGGCACGATCTGCGCGCCCTCGGCATCGGCCTCGCGCAGCGCCGCCGGGTCGATCAGCGCCAGACGCAGGGTCGGCGCGACCAGATAGGTCCAGGGCCGCAGCGGGCTTTGCACCTGACCTTCGGCGATCACCTCGACCCGGTCGGGAAGCTGGTCCTTGACGCGAGAGGCCCAGCTGTATTCGTTCCAGGTCGCATAACCGATCATCGACAGCCCGATCCCCACCGGCAGCACCCAACGCGGCAGTGGCCGCCCGGCCCGCTTCGCCGCGTGACCGAGCGCGTAAAGCAGCGCCGCCGCCCCGATGGCGACCGCGAAGGTGCCCAGAAGATCGGCGCCAAGGCCGGAAAGTTCATTCATGAAAGGGCCCCTTTTCCCTGTCCCAGAGCGGATTGCATGGTGCGCACGACGACGAAGGCGTCGCGCAGATGGCTGCGTTCGAAATCCGGCAGATCGGCCGGTTGCAGGAAATTGTCCGGCCGCTGCCCGGCCTTGATCCTCGCCGCCTGATGTTCCAGCCGCAATGTCTGGATCAGGTCATAGGCGGCGATCAGATCGCGCGCACCCTTGCCCGAGATGATCCCGGCATCCTCGGCATTTTCCAGCCGGGCGCGGGTATTGACCGGCAGAAGCCGCCCGCGCAGCGCATAGACCCGGGCCATGTCGGCCACCGGCACGACGCCGTTCATCTTCATGTCGATATGGCCCTGATGTTCGCCGGAACGGATCGTCGCGAAACCCCGGATCAGCCCCAGCGGCGGGTGATGCTTCAGCGAATTGGCGATCATATGGGCCACGAAGATCGAGTTGCGCGAGGCCAGGGCCAGGGTCTCGGCCTGCAGCCCGGCCAGCAGCGAGGCATCGCCGCCGATGGCGCGCAGGTCGAACATGACCGAAGCCAGCATCTGCGCCTCGGGCGAGGGCCGGTCGATCCAGTCCTGGAAATAGCCGGACCAGACCTTGCGCGGCTGCCGCCAGAGCGGGTTGGTCGCCATCATGTCGCCGGGGCAATAGACATAGCCCGCCGCGTTCAGCCCGTCGCTGACGAAACGGGCGAGTTTCTCGAAATAGGGATCATTCGGATCGATCCCGTCGGCGAGGATCAGGATATTGTCCTGATCCGATACGCCGGTCTGGTCCTGCCGCCCCTGACTGCCGCAGGCCGCCCAGAGATAGGGCGCCGGCGCCGGGCCAAGCGTTTCCTCGGCCATGGTCAGCAGGCGGCGGGTCACGGCATCGGCAATGTCGGTGATCAGCCGCGTCACCACCTCGTGGCGGTGATTGGCGGCGACGAGATTGACCAGCAGGTCGGGAATGCGGGCGGTCACCTGCGCCAGATCCGCCGGGACCTGCGCACCGGCCACATCGCGGATCAGCACCGAAGACGAGATCGCCTGTGCCCGCATCAGGTCGGTCTGGGTAATCATGCCGACGAAACGGCCGCCGTCGATCACCGGCAGATGGCCGACCCGACGCTCGACCATGGCGTTCAGCACGTCGGAGCCCAAAGCCTCGGACGGCAGCGAGGCCGGATCGGCGGTCATGATCGTTGTCACAGGGGCGGATGTATCGCGCCCCTCGGCGACGACGCGGTTCGACATGTCGCGGATGGTGACGATGCCGAGAAGCCGGCCGCCATCCTCGACGATCCCGAGCGAGGAGACATGGGCCGCGCGCATCATCTGCGCGGCCTCGGCAATCGTGGTCTCGGGTCCGGTTGCCAGCGGCTCGCGCGACAGCAGGTCCGCGACTTTCAGCGTCGCCACATCCGTGCCGCCCCGCGCCGGCACCGGCCGGCCACGGGTGAAGAAACGGGAAAAGGCGGGGCTTTCGCCCAGCAGGCGCTGGAACTCCGCAGCGGGCAGCATCAGGATCCTGCCGGCCCCGGATACGGTGGCGGTGGTGGCGGCAAGCCCGTCGCTCAGCAGGCCACGCTCGCCGAAGGAATTGGCGCGTCCGAGGATCGAGACCAGCTCGCCGTTCGGATCGGTGATTTCGACCGAGGCACCCTCGATCAGGTAAAGCCCGTCCAGCGTCTCGCCGGCGCGGTAGACCTTGGCGCCCTCGGCCCAGTCGCGGGCGACAAAAACTGCGGCCACGCGGGACAGTTCGTCCCGGGGCAAGGAATCATAGGGGTGCACGCTGGCGATGAATTTCAGGATGTCATCCATATTGGGCCTCGTGCAGCGGTGCAGATTCGTCAGAAAAGGCCGCGCCCCGGGACCAGGCCCGGGGCGCGGGGGTTGTCGGTTCAGTGGTCGACGGCAGCGCCGGCGCCGCGCGGAACGCGGATCGATTCGACCAGTTCGACCACCTCGGCGGGCAGTTCCTCGGTCGCATTCGACACCACATAGGCAACGATGAAGTTGATCAGCGCGCCAATAGTCCCGAACGAGGCCGGCGAGATGCCGAACAGCCAGTTCGCGGCGGTATCTTCAAGCATGTTGGTGCCGGCAATGAAGAGCCAGCCCTTGTAGGTGAAGATATAGAGCAGCGTCGAGGCGATACCGGCGATCATCCCCCAGATCGCACCCTGCTTGTTGATGCGGGTCGAGAAGATCCCCATCATCAGCACCGGGAAGATCGAGGACGCCGCCAGACCGAAGGCAAGCGCCACGGTCTGCGCCGCAAAGCCCGGCGGATGCAGCCCGAGGATGGTCGCGACCAGGATCGAGACCGCCATCGAGACGCGGGCGGCCATGAGTTCGCCCTTCTCGCTGATCTCGGGGGCCAGCCAGCCCTTGACCAGATCGTGCGACACAGCGCCCGAAATGGCCAGCAGCAGACCCGCCGCCGTCGACAGCGCCGCGGCCAGACCGCCCGCAGCCACGATGGCGATGACCCAGCCCGGCAGGTTGGCGATTTCCGGGTTGGCCAGAACCATGATGTCGTTGTTCACGGTCGGCAACTCGTTGCCCTGCAGGTTCTGCTCGGCGATGACGGCGGCAAGCGCCTCGCCGGGTTCGGCCTTATCGTTATAGTACTGGATCAGGCCGTCGCCGTTCTTGTCTTCCCAGGCCAGCAGACCGGTGGTCTGCCAGTTGCGCATCCATTGCAGCTCGGGCGAGTTCTGGATCGCGTCGAGCGACACTGCCGGCTGGCTGTAGGTCTCGCCTTCCACGGCACCCGGCCACATGGTCGCGGTCAGGTTGAAGCGCGACATCGCACCGACCGCCGGGGCGACGGTGTAAAGCAGCGCGATGAAGACAAGCGCCCAGCCCGCCGAGGACCGCGCGTCCGAAACCTTCGGCACGGTGAAGAAGCGGATGATGACATGCGGCAGACCCGCGGTGCCGATCATCAGCGCCAGGGTGAACAGCACCATGTCCAGCGTCGACTTGTGATGGCCGGTATAGTTGGCGAAGCCGAGATCGGTCACCACCTGGTCGAGCTTGGTCAGGAACTTGGTATCCCCCCCGGCGAGCGAGCCGAAGAGCCCGGTCTGCGGCAGGACATGACCGGTCAGTTGCATGGCAATGAAGACCGCCGGGATCGTATAGGCGATGATCAGCACCACATATTGCGCCACCTGCGTATAGGTGATGCCCTTCATCCCGCCGAGAACGGCGTAGCAGAAGACAAGCGCCGCACCGATCCACAGACCGGTCGAGTTCGACACTTCCAGATAGCGCGAGAAGGTGACGCCCACGCCGGTCATCTGGCCGATCACATAGGTGATCGAGATGATCAGCAGGCAGACCACGCCGATGATCCGCGCGGTGCGCGAATAGAAGCGGTCGCCGATGAACTCGGGCACGGTGAACTTGCCGAACTTGCGCAGGTAAGGCGCCAGCAGCAGCGCCAGCAGCACATAGCCGCCGGTCCAGCCCATCAGATAGGTCGAGTTGTCATAGCCGGTGAAGGCGATCAGACCCGCCATCGAGATGAAGCTGGCCGCCGACATCCAGTCGGCGGCAGTCGCCATGCCGTTCATGACCGGGCTGACGCCACGGTTGGCCGCATAGAATTCGGCGGTCGAGCCGGCACGGGCCCAGATGGCGATCCCGATATAGATCGCGAAGCTGATGCCGATGAAGATCAGGTTAAGAGCAAATTGGCTCATCTCATTCCTCCACGCCGTGTTCGCGATCGAGGCTGTTCATGCGCCAGGCATAGCCGAAGATCAGCACGATGAAGACCAGGATCGACCCCTGTTGCGCGAACCAGAAACCCAGATCCGAGCCGCCGATCTTGATGCCGCTGAGAAGCGGGCGCAGGATGATCCCGAAGCCGTAGGATACCAGCGCCCAGATGGCGATGCAGATCCAGATGATCCGCACATTCGCCGCCCAGTAGGCGTTTGATGATGTCTTGTCACTCATGTCCGAAAGACCTCCCTCGTGAGTGTCGTTGTCTTGCTGCCTTTTGTGGACGCGCCCCGCCGCGGCAGCAGTGGCGGGGCGACGCTTGCGGCCCGCAGCGCGACAAGGCGCTGCGGACCGGTTCTCTGTTCATCCCCTGCGCCGTGTCGCGGGGATGGCGGCGGGGCGGGCCGGCGGCGGATCGGTGCGATGTGCCATGCCCTGCCCTCCCTTCAATGCGCCGAGGCCGAAGAGGCACCGATGCCGGTTTCCGAGCGCACCTGCTGGGCCAGGAACCCGGCCCGGTCGATACGCGCGCGCTCGCCATTGTCGATCTTCGACACCAGCCAAATCCCCAGAAAGGCCAGCGTCATCGAGAAGAGCGCGGGCGAGGTATAGGGGAAAGGTGCCGAACCGGCCGGGTTGCCAAGCGTGGCCTCCCAGACCGAAGGCGACAGGATCGTCAGCACCACCGAGGAGACCAGCCCCAGGAAGCCCCCTGTGACGGCCCCCTTGGTGGTGCAGTCCTTCCACAGCACCGACATGAACAGCACCGGGAAGTTGGCCGAGGCCGCGACCGCGAAGGCCAGCGACACCATGAAGGCGATATTCTGGTTCTTGAAGGCGATGCCCAGCACCACGGCGATGGCGCCGAGGCACAGCACGGTGATGCGCGACATGCGCAGCTCCGCCAGACTGTCGGCCTTGCCCTTCTTGATGACCGTCGCATAGAGGTCGTGGCTGACCGCCGAAGCGCCCGAAAGCGTCAGCCCGGCCACCACCGCGAGGATGGTCGCGAAGGCCACCGCCGAGATGAAGCCCAGGAAGACGTTGCCACCCACGGCTTTCGCCAGATGCACGGCGGCCATGTTGTTGCCGCCCACCAGCTTGCCATCCGCGGCCAGGAAATCCGGGTTGGTCAGCACGAAGGTGATGGCGCCGAAACCGATGATGAAGGTCAGCAGATAGAAGTAACCGATCCAGGTGGTCGCCCACATCACCGATTTGCGCGCTTCCTTCGCCGAGGGAACGGTGAAGAAGCGCATCAGGATATGCGGCAGGCCGGCGGTGCCGAACATCAGCGCCATGCCGAAGCTGATCGCCGAGATCGGGTCCTTGATGAAGCTGCCCGGTCCCATGATCGACTGGCCGGCCTTGGCGGCATCCTCGGGCGTGGCTCCGCCAGCGGCAGCGGCCTCGGCCTTGACGCGGACGGCATCGGCGAACAGCGCCTCGGGCGAGAAGCCGTATTTCCACATCACCGACAGCGCCATGAAGGTCGCGCCGCCCAGAAGCAGGCAGGCCTTGATGATCTGCACCCAGGTCGTCGCGGTCATGCCGCCGAACAGGACATAGATCATCATCAGCGCGCCGACGATGACGACGGCGATCCAGTAATCGAGACCGAACAGCAGCTCGATCAGCGAACCCGCGCCGACCATCTGCGCGATCAGGTAGAAGCAGACCACGACCAGCGTGCCGGAGGCCGCGAAGATGCGCACCGGGGCCTGGGCGAAGCGGAAGGCGGCCACGTCGGCGAAGGTGAACTTGCCGAGGTTGCGCAGCCGTTCGGCCATCAGGAAGGTCAGGATCGGCCAGCCGACCAGAAAGCCGATGGAGTAGATCAGCCCGTCATAGCCATTGGCCATGACCGCCGCCGAAATCCCCAGAAACGAGGCCGCCGACATATAGTCACCGGCAATCGCCAGCCCGTTCTGGAAGCCGGTGATGCCGCCGCCGGCGGTATAGAAATCCGCGGCCGACTTGGTCTTGGCGGCAGCCCATTTGGTGATGAAGAGGGTCATCACCACGAAGCCCGCGAACATGATGATCGCGGTCCAGTTCGTGGCCTGCTTCTCGCCGGCCTCGATGACATCGGCGGCAAGCGCCATGCCCGGCAGCGCCAGGGTTGCGGCAGCCGCCGCGATGCGGGTCAGGACGCGGCTCATTTCAGGGTCTCCCGGCGGACCTTTTCGGTCAGTTCGTCGAATTCGCTGTTGGCGCGACGGACATAGATGGCGGTAATCGCGATGGTGAACAGGATCACGCCGAAGCCGATCGGGATCCCCCAGGTCATGACATTCTCGCCAATGCGATGCGCCAGCAGTTCCTTGTTGAAGGCGATCATCAGGATATAGCCGTAATAGACCACCAGCATGGCGAGGGTCAGCTTCCAGCCGAAACTGGAGCGGCTGGCCTTGAGTTTCTGGTAGTCCGGATTTGCAGAGATGCGCTCTGCGAGGGACGGTTCCATTCTTGTGCTATCCTCAAGAGGGTTGAATCGTGTCTTTCAGTCAGTTTCCCTCGGCCCGCCGGAACGACCGGCGGGATCTGGCATGTCAGGATCAGTCCAGGAGGGCGGGATGCGGATCGATGGCCCTCCGCGTGCCGATCCCCGGGCAGATTGGCCCGTGGACCGGAAGGCAGGGCCGGACCTATCGGCCCGGCCCCGCAATGGCATCAACCGCGATTCATGCGGTTTTCGATCAACTCGTCCACGACCCCCGGCTCGGCCAGGGTCGAGGTGTCGCCGAGGGCACCGAAATCGTTCTCGGCGATCTTGCGCAGGATGCGGCGCATGATCTTGCCCGAGCGGGTCTTCGGCAGGCCCGGCGCCCACTGGATCAGGTCCGGCTTGGCGATGGGGCCGATCTCGGTGCGGACCCAGGTCTCCAGCTCCTTGCGCAGTTCATCGGTGGCCGGGACATCGTTCATCAGGGTGACATAGGCGTAGATGCCCTGCCCCTTCACCTCATGCGGATAGCCGACAACGGCGGCTTCGGCGACCTTGGGATGGGCGACAAGCGCCGATTCCACCTCGGCCGTGCCCATCCGGTGACCCGAGACGTTGATGACGTCATCGACCCGCCCGGTGATCCAGTAATAGCCGTCCGCATCGCGGGTGCAGCCGTCGCCGGTGAAGTAATAGCCGGGATATTGCTGGAAATAGGTCTCCATGAAGCGCTGATGATCGCCCCAGACGGTGCGCATCTGGCCGGGCCAGCTGTCGGCGATGCAGAGCACGCCATCGGCGGGATTGCCCTCGACCACCTTGGCGGATTCCGCTTCGAGGATCACCGGCTTCACCCCGAAGAAGGGCAGCGTCGCCGAACCCGGCTTGGTCTCGATGGCGCCGGGCAGCGAGGTGATCATGTGGCCGCCGGTCTCGGTCTGCCACCAGGTATCGACGATCGGGCATTTGCCCTTGCCGACATGCTTGTCATACCAGTTCCAGGCCTCGGGGTTGATCGGCTCGCCCACGGTGCCCAGGATGCGCAGGCTGGACAGGTCGTATTTCTCGACCCATTCGGCGCCCTGCCCCATCAGCGCCCGGATCGCGGTCGGGGCGGTGTAGAACTGGTTGACCTTGTGCTTTTCGCAGACCGCCCAGAAGCGCCCGGCATCGGGGAAAGTCGGCACGCCCTCGAACATCAGCGTGGTGGCGCCATTGGCCAGCGGACCATAGACGATATAGCTGTGACCCGTCACCCAGCCGACATCGGCGGTGCACCAGAAGACATCCCCGTCCTTGTAGTCGAAGACATATTCATGCGTCATCGCCGCATAGGCCAGATAACCGCCGGTCGTATGCACGACGCCCTTCGGCTTGCCGGTCGAGCCAGAGGTATAAAGGACGAACAGCGGATCCTCGGCCCCCATCGGGCGCGGCGGACATTCGGGGCTGACATGTTCCATCATCGCCAGCACGTCGACATCGCGGCCCTGGACCCAGGTGGTCTGGTCGCCGGTATGCTTGACGACGAGGCAGCGCACCTTGTCCGAACAGTGCAGCAGCGCCGCATCGGTATTCGACTTCAGCGCCGTGCGCCGGCCGCCGCGCGGGGCGGTATCGGCGGTGATGACCAGCTTGGCCCCCGAATCGTTGATCCGGTTGGCAAGCGCGTCGGGCGAGAAGCCGGCGAAGACGATGGAGTGGATGGCCCCGATCCGCGCACAGGCCAGCATCGCATATGCGGCCTCGGGGATCATCGGCAGGTAGATGACGACGCGGTCGCCGCGCATCACGCCCTGGCTGAGCAGCACGTTCGCCATCCGGTTCACCTTGTCGCTGAGTTCGCGATAGGTGATATGGCGGGCCGGCACCTCGGGGTCGTCGGGCTCGAAGATGATCGCGGTCTTGTTGCCGCGCTTGGCAAGATGGCGGTCGATGCAGTTGACCGAGGCGTTCAGCACGCCATCCTCGAACCACTTGATCGAGACATCGCCGAAGGTGAAATTGGTGTTCTTGACCTTGGTGTAATCCGTGATCCAGTCGAGCCGCTTGCCCTCGCGCGCCCAGAATCCCTCGGGGTCCGAGATCGATTCTTCATACAGGCGGCGATAATCGTCCGGCCCGGCAATCGCATCCCCGAATCCCGCCGGAATCGGATGTTTCGCCACGTTTTCCACTGTCATTGCATTCTCCCCCAAACAGCCAGCCTGAGCCAATCCGAACCAGGTCCCGGTCCGTATTCACTCATTACCTCTGATGGAGAGTAAAACACAAATAAAAATATTCACAAAGCACTTTTTTATAAGGATTTTTTTGTAAATTCGTTGACGGGCGTTCTTGGGTTTTTGTTAATAATTCACAGCCACGTGACCATGCAATCGGCAAAGCGCCCCCAACCTGACCCGGCAAGGGGCGCGACGGCGCGTCTGGATCGCTCAGCTCGGGTCGTCCATCCGTGCCATGATGGCAACCTGGCCCTTGACGGGCTTCGACCATTCGACCTGAAGGCTGCCCTTGTCGCTGCCCTGCAGCGCGCGCACCCATGGCATTTCGGTGACGCGCCCGCCCCCGCCATCGGTCATCATGGAAACTGCCGTCAGCGAGTCGACGTTCCGCGCCCAACCCTTGAAGGGCAGTTTCTGGGCCAGCGGCACCACCCAGCTTGCCTGCGCCGTCGCTTGATTATGGCTGATCTGGACCGGATTCGCGACGTAATCGAGCACCCCGTTGAACGTGTTGCCGGCAAACAGGATGTTGCGCATCCGCCCATAGTCCAGATCGGCGAAGCTGGTGTCGACCTTCTCGATCCGCTGAATCTTGGGACCGCCAACGAGGAACACGTTATTGGTCACGGTCAGGCCCTGAATGTAATGGCCGGTTCCATAGGGCCTGATCGACAGCCAGGCGAAATCCGACAGCACGCCATGAACGAAGAAATGGTTGCCGGTGACGGTCAGCCCGCCGAAGGACCAGGTGTTGTTGGCGAAATCCGGCGCGGCGGAATATTCGTTGGTCCACTCGATGATGCAATTGTCGATGTAGTTGCCGGTGATCACGGACTTGTTGTTGCCATTGGTCAGCACCAGCCCCGGCACGCGCTTGCCGATCTCGGTATCGTCGCCCTGGAACCAATGGTTGCCGACGATCAGATGGCCTCCGCCGTCGGCAACCATGAACGTGCCGAAACGAACGACGCGGTTCTCGCGGATCTTGGTGTCATTGGCGTTGACGTTGATGGCCACGCTTTTGCGATCCTGTGCCGGCAGGCCCATTTCCGAGGACAGGAAGTGGCAGCGGTCGACATGCAGATCCTGACAACCGCGCCCGGCCGAGGTGATGCCGCGGTCGCGCGGGCTGTGGATATAGCAGTCGCGGAACTGGAACATCCGCCCCTCGGTCGGCAGCATCAGGCAACTCGCCGCACCGTTCAGCGAGAAATCGAGCTCCGACAGGATCACATTGCTGGCGCTTTCGATCCCGAGGAAGTCGAAGACATAGCGGAACCGCTCAAACCGATAGCTCCGCGTCCCCGCCCCGCCATAAAGCGGTTGCGACAGGGTCAGGGTGGCGGCACCCACATTCTTCGCCTTGACATAGATCTCGCGCCCGACGCCGGCGCCGGTGATCAGGCTGCCGACCTCGATATTGGCGACATTGGCGACATTGCTCAGCACCATCTGGTTCGCGGGGTCATAGGTCGCTTGCGAGGTCACCGCCCGGTTCGCCCAGGCCGGCCCGTCGACCACATTGATCTGACCGTTGCAGATCTGGCGGCGGTTCTGGAACGAGGTCAGGTCCGGCGCGAGTTCCGTCATGATCATCGGCTCGGTCAGGTCGATGCGGCGACCGCACAGGTTCAGTTCGCAATGATCGGTATAGCCGAACAGCGCCTGCAGCGCGCGCTTCAACGCCTCGGTCTCGTCGCCGAACGCCGCCGCATAGGTCGGATAATCGAAGGACCCCATCAGCGCCAGACGTGCGGCGCGCGGCATGGTCAAGGTGCCGGTAAAGCGCACCGGCGATTTCAGCGTCAGGTCCGAGCCGATCCGATAGCTCCCCGCCGGCACCACCAGCACACGACCGCCCGCCGCCTTGTCCGCCGCAATGAATGCCGCGCGGTCATCTGCGGTGCCATTGCCCATCGCACCGAAATCGCGCACATCCACCCAATCCATCATGTCGCGCAGATAGGTCGAGGTCACATCCTCGACCCGGATCGATTCGATGCGCACCGCACCGCCATTGGCGCCGGTCAGGTCGAGGCCGAAATGACCATAGACCGGCTCCGCCCCCCAGGGCATGTCGACGCCGCCGCGCTGCCCGGTGCCGACGATGGCGCTGATCTCGATCACCTCGCCGTAATCCGGCAAGCCGCGCAGCGGCCCGGTCTCGTCCAGCCCGGCGACATGGCCGCGATCCGCGCCACCGGCCCAACCGGCGATCCGCACCGCAGGCCTTGCACCGGCCATGGCCTTGATGCGGGCCGAGACCCGAAGATAGGTGCCGGGCAGGATCGGCGTCTCGCCCATATAGCGCAGGCGCGTGGTGTCCTCGGCCTTGTTGATTTCCAGACAGGGGCCGAAATCCTGATCGGCCGCGACGATGGCGGCATTCGCCTGGTTCTCCCAGGTCGCGGAACCCGGCGTGCCGTATTCACGCGACCAGACAGACAGACCGGCCGCGAAGGACGGCGGCATCAGCTGGACCCCGGCGGTAATGGCGATATTCATGCGCGATCTCCCCTCGAACCGACCGCTCCGCGCGGTCGGATATGCGGGGGAGAATTTGCGCAGCGCCGGTTAAACCTGCCTTAACCGGGCGGGCGTTGCGCGCAACGCCCCGCTTCCGGCTCAGGCGGTCAGTTCGCCGTTCAGCGCCCGGGCGATCAGACCCTGCGTCTCGGTCACGCCGTAAAGCGCGATGAAACCGCCGAAGCGCGGCCCCTGATCGGCCCCGAGCAGCACCTGATAAAGCGCCTGAAACCACGCGCGCAGCGGCTCGAACCCATGTTCGGTGCCGACCGCGAAAACCATGGTCTGCAGGGCCTCGGGATCGGCGGGACCGTCCCAGGCTGCCAGCCGCTCCGACAGGTCCTGAAGCGCCGCGCGTTCTTTCTCGTCGGGGGCGCGGAAGGTCCGTCCCGGCGCGACGAAATCGTTGAAATAGCGCACCGCATAGCCCGCCGCCTGATCCAGCTGCGGATGCGTCTCGGGCGTGGCCTCGGGCGCATAGCGGCGGATGAAGCCCCAAAGCCCGTCCTTGTCCTGCGCCCCGGCGACCGAGGCGAGGTTCAGCAGCATCGAGAACGGCACCACCATATCCGATGCCGGCACCTGCCCGCGATGGATATGCCAGACCGGATTGGCAAGCTGCTGCTCGGGCGTCTGGCCGGGGAAGGCGCGCAGTTGCTGGTGATATTCGTCCACCGCCTTCGGGATCACGTCGAAATGCATCCGCTTGGCCGTCTTCGGCTTCTGATACATGAAATAGCTGAGGCTTTCGGTCGCCGCATAGGTCAGCCATTCGTCGATGGACAAGCCGTTGCCCTTGGACTTGCTGATCTTCTGACCCTGATCGTCAAGGAACAGTTCATAGGTGAAATGCTCGGGCTTTCGACCGCCCAGCACCTCGCAAATGCCGTCATAGATCGGCGTATTGGTGCTGTGATCCTTGCCATACATCTCGAAATCGACATCGAGCGCGGCCCAACGGGCACCGAAATCCGGCTTCCATTGCAGCTTCACCTGCCCGCCGGTGACAGGCAGCGTCCATTCGCGGCCATCTTCATCGTCGAAGGTAACCTCGCCCTTCCCGGCATCCACATGCTTGATCGGGACATAAAGCACACGGCCGGTCTCGGGATGGATCGGCAGGAAGCAGCTATAACTCTGCTGGCGCTCCTCGCGCAGCGAGGCCAGCATGATCTTCATGATCGCATCATAGCGTTCCGCGGCGCGCAGCAGCGTCTCGTCGAAAGCGCCCGACTTGTAGAACTCGGTCGCCGACATGAACTCGTATTCGAAGCCGAACGTGTCCAGAAAGCGGCGCAACATGGCGTTGTTGTGATCGCCGAAGCTCGGATATTCGCCGAAAGGATCCGGGACCGAGGTCAGCGGCTTCTGCAGGTTCTCGTGCAGCATCTCCTGCTGCGGCACGTTTTCCGGCACCTTGCGCATCCCGTCCATGTCGTCCGAGAAGCAGAACAGCCGCGTCGGAATGTCCGAGATCATCTCGAAGGCGCGGCGGATCATGGTCGTGCGCGCAACCTCGCCGAAAGTGCCGATATGCGGCAGGCCCGAGGGGCCATAGCCGGTCTCGAACAGCACATAGCCCTTTTCGGGGTCCTTCTTCTCGTAACGTTTGAGCACCCGGCGCGCCTCTTCGAAGGGCCAGGCCTTGGAAGTCATCGCGGCATCGCGCAGGGTGGTCATCGTCGTCTCTCCTGAAGGGGTCGCAGGCGGCTTATTGAAACCGCGCCGGATCGTCAATATTTTGGCGAAAACACAGGATGCCAAACGTGACGACAGATCTTCCCTCCTTCTCCACCTGCGACGCTCTGGTGTCGCTGATGGTGGCCGTCTCGGCCTCGGACGAGAACATGCGCACCTCGGAACTCGTGGCTATCGAGCGCATGGTCGATCACATGCCGGTCTTTGCGGCCTATGATGTCGACCGGATCCGTGTCGTGTCGCAGACCGTCATCACGCTTTTCGAGGAAGAGGACGGCATCGAGGCCCTGTTCGGTCTGGTCCGCGACGCCCTGCCCGAACGCCTTTACGAGACCGCCTATGCGCTCTGCTGCGACGTGGCCGCCGCCGATGGTCGGCTGACCGAGAACGAGGCCGAATTCCTGCAGGAAATCCGGCACGAGCTGAATGTCAGCCGCCTTCACGCCGCCGCAATCGAGCTGTCCTCGCAGCTGCGCCATCGTCCGCTTCAGGCGTAACGCCGGACCCAGGCGTCGACCAGTTGCTGCTGCAGATGCTTGGCGCGATGCGTCCAGGTGACGACGCCGGCGGGCAGTTCCTGCCCCTCGGTCGCCGCGCGCCGCACCATATCGCCGATGAAAATGGCGAAGATCACCTCACCATGGCCCGTCAGGCTGCCATAACCGGCCAGATTCGACACGAAATTCAGCGTGCCGGTCTTGGCCTCCAGCCGCAAATCGCCGTCCCGCGCCTTGCCACGCGCATCCTGCTGACCGACATGTTTCATCAGCCCGCGCAGATCGGCCCGCCCGCCCATGCTGGCAATGACCTGCGCCATGGCCCGCGCGGTCACGCGGGTCTCGCCCGAGATGCCGGAATGATCGCGCAGGTCCAGCCCGGTAATGCCCTGCGCCTCGGCCCATTCCTGCATGGCCCTGGCCGAAGCGACCAGATCGCCCGCACCGCTGGCCTGCAGGCCCATGACCTCGGCGGTCAGGTTGGTCGAATATTCCATCATGTCGCGCAGCATGTCGCGCAAGGGCGGGCTGTCGATGCTGGCCAGAGCAACCGCGCCAACGGGTTCTGCCGCCACCACCTCGGGCGCGGGCAGAACCAGACCCTGCGCGCGGCACAGCGTCTGAAAGACATCGCCCGCATAAAGCTCGGGCCGGCGCACGGGCAGCCAGCGACTTCCGGCACGGCGCAGACCGGCGCGGTTGACCGACCAGATTTCCGTGCCGCCCTCCTCGCGCCAAGAAAACAGCGGCCCCTGCCCGACCGCCGCCGCGCGGATCGTATAGGCCTTGGGCGTGTTGCGAATGGCCCGCGCCTGCAGCGACATCCCCTCACCCCCCGCCTGCCAGGACAGGTGCACGCGGTTGAAATTCAGCATCATCCCCGAGATAGCCGGGTTATAGGCCAGGTGATCGGCCTGTTCCGGCGCGATCTCGGCGACCGAGGGCAGCGCACCGCCATAGACCAAAAACCGCTTCGGCGGGGTGGCGGTCCAGTTGGCCGCGGTCAGTTCGGCCAGCCTCGCCAGGCCATCGGTGTCAAGCGTCGGATCGCCGCCGCCATAAAGGATCAGGTCGTCGCCCCTGCGCATGACCCGGGTCTGAAAGCGCGCCTCGGCCCCCAGCCGATCGAGCGCATAAAGCGTGGTCAGGACCTTCAGGGTGCTGGCGGGTGCCACCGGCTTGTCGGCCCCCCGCGCCTCCAGCAGCGTGCCGGCGCTATCGAAAACGGCATAGTCGATTTCGGCGTCCAGCCCGGCCCCGGCGATCAGATCGCCGGGTCGCGGCGGCGGCTTGCCCGGCGGCGGAACCGACAGCCCCGCCGGCAGCACCTGCGCGAAACCGGGTGCAGCCAGCGCAGCCGCAATACCGCCGGCCAGAAAGGCACGGCGCTGCAGGCCGAGGCCTGACCTCATGCACCCGCCCCGATCTGAACGAAGCGCGAGCGCGCCTCGCGATTGTCGAAAAACGGCACCGATGCGGGCGGCCTCAGCGGGCCGTCGCCGGCTGCGGCCACCATTGCCGCGCATTCGGCCAGAACCACTTCGGTGATGAAGGGCAGTTCCAGTCGCCGCGCCTCAGCCATCGGCACCCAATGCAGATGCGAAAGCTCGTCGCAGGCGCGCGAAAAATCGTCAGGATCGCCCTGCACATGGCGCGCATCGGCCAGGAAGAACCGCGCATCGAAGCGCCGGGGCCGACCCGCCGGGGTGATCGCGCGGAAAACGTAATGCAGCCCCGAGGCATCCGGCATCAGCCCCGCCTCGGCATAGCCGGTCATCGGGCTCTCGCCCGGCCGACCGATCAGCAGCCCGGTCTCCTCGGCCAGTTCCCGCAGCGCGGCGGCAAGGATCTGCTGCGGGGTGACGCGGCTTTCGGCGCGCGGCACAATGGCGAGGCGCTGCAGCGTCACCGGATCGGGTTCCACCGCCAGTGAAAACGCCGCATCCTCGGCATCGACGGCGCCGCCCGGAAAGACATATTTCGACGGCATGAAGGCCGCCTTCGCCCCGCGCATCCCCATCAGCACCGCCGGCCCCTCCGGCCCCCGGCGCACCAGAACGACGGTCGCCGCATCGCGCAGCCGCGCCGGATCGGGCTTGGGCGGCTGGGTCATAGCGTAGGCTCCTTTGCCTCCTCGACGCCGAAGCCATGCATCCGCCTCGCCCATTGCGCCCCGATCAGCGCGCCCTTGATGACCGGCAGCAACGCCAGCGACAGCACCACCGCCCCCAGCGAGAACCCGATCAGCATCGAGATCGGCGAGGGCTGATAGGTCAGGAAAACCCACAGCAACAGCGGCGCGCCAAGATGCGAGACCAGCAGGATCGTCAGATAGGCCGGCCCGTCATCGGCGCGCTGATGGTGCAGCGCCTCGCCGCAGGCCGGGCAGGTGTCGCGCACTTTCAGATAGCCCTGGTAAAGCGCGCCCTTGCCGCAAGCCGGGCAGCGCCGCATGGCCCCGCGCCGCATCGCCAGCCCGGTCGCACGATCTTCCATATTGATCTCGGTCATGTCAGCGCCTGCCCAATTCATTCCGGTCCGGTTCAGGAAATAAACGCTAAGCGGTGCACAGACCAGCCCCGTTTGCGTTATCGGCGGCCACAAGCCTTCAAGGAAACGCCGTTGTGACGCCGGGGACATCCGCCCGTCAGGCAGCGCACGTCTTCGTGACCTGCACGATCAAGCTATTCCTCGACACTGTTCTTCGCCGGATCCAATCGCTCGGCCCTGCGTATCAGCCATGCGGCGCCGAGAAGGTCGGGGATGCCGACAAGGCCGCGCGAGATGTTGGAGTATTTCGAGCGCCCGCCTTGCCGTGGCCGGTGGGTGACGTCGACAGTTTCGACACGCCAATGCTCGCGCAGCATCATCGCCGGCATGAAACGATGGATATGGTCGAAGAAGGGCAGTTCCAGATAGGCCTCACGGCGGAACGCCTTCAAGCCGCAGCCGGAATCCCTGACGCCATCCTTGAGCAGGCTGGAGCGCAGCCAGTTCGCAAAGCGCGACGACAGCCGTTTGCCGACATTGTCCTTGCGCGCGGCGCGCTGTCCCTGCACCAACCCGAGCCGCGCATCGCCGCGCTCGAAAGGCGCAAGCAGCAGCGGGATCTGGTCGGGTGGGTTCTGGCCGTCCCCGTCCAAGGTCACGATCAACGGCGCGCGCGCCTCCCTGACACCATGCCGAACGGCACTCGATTGCCCCCGGGAATGCGCATGCGACAATATCCGCAGCCATGGATAACGCTCTGAAAGGGCTTGAAGGGCCTGATCCGTGCCATCTTTCGAGCCGTCATCGACGGCGATCACCTCAAAACTGCGATCAGCCAAGACCCCGGCAATCTCGTCGATCAATGGGGTTATCGCCGCCTCTTCATCGCGCAGGGGGATCACGACGCTCAGGTCGAATGTGTCCTTATTCATTCGGCGGCTCCCTCTTCGGCACGGGTGGGGCGTCAGAAATCGCCCAGATGGCCCAGTCCTGATTGCGGAAGTTGACGATCTCTTGCGGGGTCCAGTTCATCCGCAACTCATCGGTCGGACCGATCAGCAGACCCTGCGGATGCCCGGCCAACCAAGCCTCAAGCTCAACATCGCTTGCCAGAGGCGCGACGGGCGACGTCAGCCGCCCCGCGAAATTGAACTGTGCGTGATAGGTGCCACCCCAGACCGCCACGCTGCCCCGATACGCAGCGGCGGCGATGCGTTCGGCGATGGGGTGGCTGCTATAGGACGACGACAGCAGGGTCGCGCCGATCAGCAGATTGGTTGCCGTCAGACTCCCCAGCGACAGGATCGCAGCACCCGGAAGCCCGCGCCGACGGATTGCCAGCAGGCATATGATGACGATCAGCAATGACCAGGCCAGCAGCATCCCGGCAGGTTTCAGCAGCGGTGCGATGCGGCCGGGATCGATCACGCCCAAGCCGATCAGGCTCACGGCAAGGGCCGCGACCGCAAGCACGGCAACCGCCGGCAACGGGGTCCTGTTGGGTCCGGACGGCGCGACACGCGCGGCCAGAAGTGCCAGCGCCGGCAGCTCTGGAACCAGATAGTGAATTTGCTTCCCGCTGGTGAGGCTGAACAGGATCAGCGCGCCGGAAAACCAGATCAGGCAAAGCCGCAGACCGCGATCCCCCCGCGCCTTCCATGACCGCAATGGAACGGCGCCCCAGAACAGCGGAAATGCCAGCAGGGGAAACAGGGCAAGATAAAACCACCATGGCTTCGCATGGGCGAAGGAGGTGGCCAGGCGACCGGCACTTTGATGCCAGAAAATTGCCTCGCGATACTCGGCCCCGCCAAAGATCGCTGCGGGCACCAGCCAGAGGGCCAGAAGTCCGATTGCCACCAGAAGGCCCAGCCCGATCCCTGATGCGACGCGGCGCCACGGCAGGGGGGCCGCGCCCCACCAGGGCAGCAGGATTGCCGCCGGAAGAAGGTGGAACAGGATCACCGGCCCCTTGGTCAGCACACCGAAGGCGATGGCCGCACCGAACAGCACCCATGGACGCCGGCCCGCCTCGGGCTGTCCGGCATCGCTCAGCGCGATCAGCCCGGCCAGCGTGAAAACGGTCAGCGGCACGTCGAACATCGTCAGGCTTGCCGAAAGCGCAAAGACGACAAGGCCCGTCAGTGCCAGTGCCGCCCGCCCGCCGATCCCGGGCATATCCGGCCAAAGCCTGCGGCCCAGCACCGATGTCAGCCACAGGGCGACGCAGCCGGACAGAGGCCCGACCATGCGGGCGGCGAATTCGCTGACCCCGGTGAGCATCCAGATCAGGTTGATCGCCCAGAACAGCAGCGGCGGCTTGTCGCTGTAGAGCGCAAAGTTCTTCGTCGGCACCAGCCAGTCGCCGCTCAGGTGCATCTCCCAGGCGACGGCAAGATAACGGGTCTCGTCGATCGGCAGCAGCGGTCGCAGCGCAAGGCCGACAAGCGAGCTCAGCAGCAGCGCCGCCATGGCCACGAGCAGGTTGCGGTCCCGGCTCATGCGGAATCCTTTGCCGCCCTGCGATCCTTGCCGATCAGCATCAGGTTGCGCGTATAGATAACCAGCCCCGAGGCCTGCCCGACCGCAAAGACCGGATCGCGGCGCCATAGCGCATAGGCCAGAAGCGTCGCCCCTCCGGCAAGGCTGAACCACCAGAAAGCCAGCGGCACAATGCTGCGCTTGGCCCGCTCACTGGCGATCCATTGCACCAGAAACCGGGATGTGAACAGCAACTGGCCCGAAAAGCCGATCAGCAGCCAAAGCTTGTTTGAATCCATAGGTAACGTCTCCGACCGGCGGCGGAATGATCGCGGGAACTGGCACGCAGTCCGACCCTTCAGCGAAGCGCGTAATCCACCGTCGATCCGTCTTCAGCGGCGAAGCGGACATGGACCAGCTTGTTATCAGCATACCAGAGTTCACGGTTCAATCCGCCGCCGATGGCGTAATGCGTCGCCTTCACCGGGCCGGAACCCGTCGAAACGGTCTCGGTCCCGATCTTGCGCACCGAGATCGCGTCCGTGCTGCCATCGATGGTGTTCAGCACCTGACGTGACGTTACAATATCGGCCGACCACAGGCTTGCCGGCACCAGCGATGTCGCGCCGAGCGAAATCTTGTGGGGCGTTCCGTTGTCATCCGTGGTCGAGCTCAGCCCGGCCAGCTTGCCGCCGCGCCAGGTCTCGGTGCTCTGCTGCTTGAACCGGTAGGCGCTGACCCCGATCACCGGCAGCTTGACCATGACATCGGTGCTGAGGCTGACATCCAGATCATTGCCGCTGCCGCGAAAGCTCACGACATAATCGCCGATATCCTTGCCGTTGCGGATGACATCGAAGCTCAGCCGACCGGAGGCCGGCACGCTGTCCGCCGGCGCGGCAGAGGCAGGCAGAGAGGATGCGCTCGCGCCGATTGCGACCAGCACTGCGAAAACGATTGAGGTAGGTTTCATGTTCCGGGTTCCTTCTTTCAGATTGTGCCCATGCCAATGAAAAGATTGCGGTTCGCATCGGCGATGGCGCGGCGGCCATGCATGACGCGGGTATTGTCGAGAATGGCGATATCGCCATCCTGCCAGTTGATCTCGTGGGTGGAGGTCTCGGCGATGGCGCGGATTTCCTCGATCTCCTCGGGGGTGACCGGCGATCCGTCGGCCATGGTGTAGCGCGGCGGCTGGTAATTGTGCGACGGTCCGAGCACGGCATTGGCAAAGCCCCTCTGCCCCTCACCGAAAACCGAGCCTCGCACCGGATCCACGGTCAGCCGATAGGTCAGCGAGCCGTCCTCGTGCAGATCGAACGCCTGTCCCGGCACGGCCTGGCCGAATTGCAGGACATGGTCCATGGTCACTTCTTCCGGTCGCGAGATGGCCGGGTGTTCATTGGCCAGGTATCGCTTCCAGATCAGTTCCGGCAGGTCGCGTTCGACCGTCATCTGCTGCGACCATCGCGACTGGCGGGCGGCGTCGAAGCTGTCCCAGACCGCGAAACCGTCGCAGATCGTGGTTTGCGATCCTTCAAAGGCGGCGCGCTCGGCATAGAAGCAGACGATATCGGGACAGCGCGGCGTATTGCCATTCTCGATATGCAGGCCGATCGGGCCGAGCCCGGCATCGACCATCTGGGTCTTGTCGGTGGTGTTGCTGCGCGCCGGATCGAAGGTCACGCGGCTGCACAGGCTGCTGACAAGGCTGGAGAAATCTTCCATTCCGGGCTGAAAGCCACGCAGCAAGGTCCAGCCATCGCGGGTCAGGTCCTCGCGGATCCGGATTTGCAGGGATTCGTCTTGCAGCCCTTCGGCGAAGTCGCGACGGCGCAGGATATTGTAGTTCATCGAAGGCTCCATTCTTCAGCTCCGGGCTTTGCGCGCGGCGGCGATCACAGCCGGGTCGCGGGCAAGCCGGATCAGGTTCTTGTCGATCAGCCGGGGCGCGATGCGCTGCAGGGCGACGAAAAGACGCTCTCGGCTGGGGGGGAATTGCTCGCGCTTGCGGGCGGTGATGGCGCGCCAGGCATGGCGGGCGACGGCCTCGGGCGTGTCCAGCGTCATCGACATCGGGCCGATCAGCGCGTTGAAGTTCTGCGTCGCGCCGGTCCGGGTGGCGCGCGGCGCGATATAGGTGACGGCGATCCCCTGCGGGGCCAGTTCGCGGCGGATCGCATCGGAAAAGCCGCGCAGCCCGAATTTCGTCGTCGAATAGAGCGCGAAGAACGGAAAGCCGATATCGCCGAAGACCGAGCCCATATTGACCAGTTGCCCGCCCTGCGCCGCCGAAAGCTGGGGCAGCAGATCGCGGCTCAGG
The DNA here is from genome assembly GCF_937873615.1 of uncultured Paracoccus sp. GTDB lineage: Bacteria > Pseudomonadota > Alphaproteobacteria > Rhodobacterales > Rhodobacteraceae > Paracoccus. Next base: position 57,943 of record NZ_CALMYP010000052.1, on the reverse strand, counting down.
GCAATCGGCGCGGTAATGTTCAGCGCCAGAGCATCGGCAATATCCGCGTCAGAGATCTGGCCAAGCGGCCCGGAGGGCACCATGCCGGCATTGTTGATCAGGATGTCGAGGCCGGTTTCGGCCACCGCCGCTGCCACATCCGCGCGCCCTTCGGGCGTCGTCAGATCGGCGGCGACGATCACCGGCGGCTGGCTCAGGGATCCGGCGGTCTCCTGCAGGGCCTCGGCACGCCGTCCGACCAGGATCAGACGATGGCCCAGACGGTCGGCCTCGAAAGCCAGCGCCGCGCCGATCCCCGATCCGGCGCCGGTAATCAGGACTGTCTTGCCGCTCATGATGTGACCTCGACGGGTTGGGATTGCTGTTCGGGATAGCGCAATGTCATGCATCCCGTCGTCGCGCTGCGGGCCAGTTCCGCCGCAACCCTGCGATCCGCCGTGCCCGAGGGGCGGATCAGACCGGGGGCGCGCGGATCGACGATGACCAGTTGATCGGGCCGCGCATAGCTCGGCAATGCGGACAGGCGCTGGATCAGCCCCGCCATATCTGGCGAGGAGATTGCCGCGGCGACCAGAATCAGCTCATCCTCGGGCGTCTGGACAAGTGCTGCAACCGGGAATGCCGGATCGGCGAGGGCTTCGGCCTCGACCCATTCGGGGGCGATATTGCGGCCCGACTGACGCAGGATCATCGCATCGCGACGCCCCAGCACCTCCAACCGGCCATCCTGCAGCTGGCCCAGATCGCCGGTATGCCAGGGCCCCTGCTGGCACTCACCATGCAGATAACCCTCCATGACGGTCGGGCCGGCGATCACGATCTCGCCATCCTCGATCGACACATCGACCCCGTCCAGAACCGTCATGGTCGAGCCATCGCTGGCTGTTGTCGGCGTCATCGCAACCACCGAACAGGCCTCGGACAGGCCATAGCCCTCGGCCACCGGCAGCCCCAGGGCACGCGCCTCGGACAAAAGCGCGGGCGCGACCGGGGCGCCGCCGACCGCGACATAGCGCAGGCTGGCAGGCGCCGGGGCACCGCGCCGCAATTCCGCGACCCAGAGCGCAAGCTGCCGGGGCGCCAGAACCGTCACTGTCGGATGGGTTTCCTCGGCGATCCGTGCCAGCGCCCGGCCATCTCCGGTGAACAGGCTGGCCGCGGCCTCTCGGTCGATCACCACCGGCGCACCGGCAAGGATCGGCATGAACATCCCGCAGACCTGTTCCAGCAACTGGGCCTGCGGCAGAACCGACAGATAGCGATCATCCGGCCCGGGCTGCAGCGCTTGGCTCAGCGCCGCCAGCGAGGCGGCGATCTGGCGATCCCCCAGAACCACCCCCTTCGGCCGTCCGGTCGTGCCCGAGGTATAGATCACCCGCGTCGCACCGCCGGCATAATCGAGGCTGTGGCCGCGCCTGCCATCGGGCAGGCTTGTGACCAGATCCGCCCCGGCATCCTGCATGAGATGGGCGATCTGGCCATCGGAAAAGAATGCCGGCACCGGCACCAGCCGGCGCCCGGCCAGGGTCGCGGCCAGATCGCCGATCACATAATCGATCCCGGACAGGCGCAGCCCCACGACCTTGGACGACGTGGCAAAACCCGATGCGGCGCGCGCCACGGCATCCGCCAGCCCGGACCAACTGATCGACCTGCTGCCCTCATTGATGGCAATGGCATTGGGATGAAGCTTCGCATTGGCTGCAAGCGCCTGGAAAACCGCCTTCATTTCAGGCCTGCTCCCTGGCGCAGGCCTGCTCGGGCCGGCATGAAGCGAAGCGGCTCGGTGGCGGGGCCCTCATGGACCGCACAGACCCAGGGAAGGCTGTCATAGTAGCGCCCCCAGCTTGACGCGCCGACAAGCCGTTCGGGCCGCGCAGGCGCAAGCATCACGAGCGGAACACCGGCATGTCCAAGCAGCCGGACAAGGGGCGTGGTCGCCGTGAACAGGCCCCAGCTTCGCCCCTGCCGGCGCCCCTCGGCGGCAATCGCCTCGATCAGCGGCAGCGTGGCCAACGGCTTGGGGCAGGCCATCGACACGACTTCGATGATATCCTCGTTTGCGACAAGCGCCCCGATCCGCTCCGACAGCGTCTCCGCGACCGGTCGGTCAAGATAGACTTGCGAAAAGAACCCCTCGTCAGCCGTGCGCACGCCTGTTGCACCCAGCAGTTTTCCCGTCTGCGACAGGGCCACGGCCAATCTGACGGCCGGGACCGTCATCTGCGCGCCATGGGCCTTGGCAAAATGACCCTCGATCAGCGATGCAGCCGCCTGCCATCCGGCATCGCGCCAGCTCAGAAATTCCACATGCATCTATGCCTGCTCCATGCCGTCTTTTCGGCCAAGGAACACACCAGTCTTGCAGGCAGCTTACAAAGCGTCGGCGGACAGTTCACGAAAGCGCGAAGCAACGCTGATTGATCTTCGCTGCCGGCACGGCCATGACTGTGCCAGAACTGAAGATCCAAGGGCTGCCAATGCGGATTTTACTGATCGAGGATGACGCCGATATTGCCAATGCCGTGCAGGGATTTCTGCAAGGCCAAGGCCATGCCGTCGATCATATGGCCGATCTGGACGCCGCCCGCAGCGCGCTGAGCGTCGCCGATTTCGACGCCGTGCTGCTGGATCTGTCGCTGCCCGACGGGTCGGGGCTGGACCTTCTGCGCGATCTGCGCCGGCAGGGCAGTCAGGTTCCGGTTCTCATCGCCACCGCCCGCGACCAGATCTCGGATCGCATCGCCGGTCTGGATGCGGGGGCCGACGATTATGTCGTCAAACCCTATGATCTGGGCGAGGTCGAGGCGCGCCTGCGCGCCCATGCCCGCCGTGCCGCGGGCGATCCATCGACCGAGACCATGCTGGGCGAATTGCGCATCGACCGTGCCGGCGCCCGGCTGTTTCGCGCCGATGCCGAGATCCGGCTGACCTCGCGGGAATGGGCCGTGTTCGATGCGCTGCTGTCATCGCGGGGCCGGGTCCTGTCCAAGCTTGCCCTGGAAGAGCGGCTCTTTGCCTTCGAGGATCAGATCGAAGGCAATGCGGTCGAGGTCTATGTCTCGCGCCTGCGATCGAAGCTCGGTGCCGATCTGATCGAAACCCGGCGCGGCCTGGGATACCTGATTCCATGAGCGGCGCCCCTAACAACAACTGGTCGTTGAAACGGCGCCTGTTGGGCCGGGTCGTGATCGGCGTGGGCCTTGGCTGGTTGCTCGGGCTGGGCATCGGGCTTTGGATCATTGCCCATGAGATGGGCGAGTTGCTGGATGAATCCCTGAAGGATTCCGCACATCTCTCAGCGGCGCTTTATCAGGCGTCCGGCAGCGCGGGTCTGCACGCGCTCGACGTGAGTTCGGACATTCGGATCATCGACCATGGGCGCGAGGTGATCGCCGCCGACTGGCCCCCGCTTGACGAGGACGGCAGCCAGACGCTCGGCGAATGGCGCGTCTATCGTCTGTCCGACCCCGGCATCGGCCTGATCGTCGAAACCGGACAAAGCAGCGAATGGCGGCGCGATGAACTGCTGGAAAGCATGGGCTCCATGCTGTTGTTGATGTTGCCGATCCTGCTGATCACGCTGCTCGTCGTCGGCCGCGCAACGACCTTGGCGCTTCGCCCCGCGACCAGGTTTGCCGAGGAGCTGAAATCGCGCAAGGCCACGGACCTCTCTCCGGTTTCCGCAGCGGCCCTGCCACGCGAGGTTGCGCCCATACCCGCCGCGCTGAACAATTATCTGCAACGCCTGCGCAATCACATCAATGCCGAGCGGCTGTTTGCCACCAATGCCGCACATGAATTGCGCACACCGATCGCAGCCGCCTCGGCACAGGCGCAACTGATGGCCAGGGGCATGGCCGACCCGGACGCACCAAAACGCATGACCGCCGCATTGGACCGGCTGGCCCTGCTGGTCGAACGCCTGCTTCAACTCTCGCGCGCCGAGGCCGGAGTCTCGGGCGAGGCGACCTGCGATATCGTCCGGCTCACGCGGATTGCCATTGCCGACACCTGCCCCGAGGCGGTCTTTGACGATGGCGACCAGGAACGGATGATGGTGCCGGTCCATCACGATGCGGCGGGACTGATGATCGGCAACCTGCTGCGCAATGCCCGCGACCATGGCATCGGCGGCGTAAAGGTCAGGCTCGGTGCCGGACCGACGCTGACCATATCGAACCGGGTCGCGCCGAATGCAGAGTTTCTGCACGGGATTTTCGAGAGATCCGCCGCCTCTCGCGGGACCGGGCTTGGCCTTGGCATCGTGACCAAGATCGCGGAAAAGGAAGGCGTCGCGCTGCGCTTCACGATCAAGGACGAACGAGCAGAGGTCGAGTTGGTGTTCCCGAAAGGGGACTGAAACGAGCCCGGCCACGACCGATCTCAGTAGATATACCTGATCTGCTCGCTCCAATAGCGTTCGATCCGCCGCCATTGCCGGTCGACACGGTCCAAAGGCGGATCGTCGAGCACGCCCGACATGTTCAGGTCCTGCGCATGGCGCGCGAAAAGCTGGCCAATCTGATCGCGAACCTCCTGCCCCGAGGCGGTCAGGCGGACCCTGACCGAGCGCCGGTCCTGACTGCTCCGTTCATGGTGGACATAGCCCATGCCAACCAGCTTCTTGAGGTTATAAGACACGTTCGACCCCTGATACATGCCCCGGCTTCGCAATTCGCCCGCCGTCACCTCGGCCGTGCCAAGATTATAGAGCAGCAGCGCCTGCACCGGCGTCAGATCGCTGCGTCCCAGACGTTCGAAATCGTCCTTGATCAGGTCCAGCATCAACCGATGCAGCCGGTCCAGCAGTTGAAGGCAGCGAAAATAAGCCTCGACCTTTTCCTGGTCGGTTTCGTCGTCATATCTGGGCGCCAGTGCCTTCATATCGTCATCCCCTTGTTGAGGTGACGATGACGCAAAAAGCCGAATCGTGGGTTAATTCGACAGAATTTTCTGCGGCATATTCGTAAAATGCTCGCTATCTGCCGAGAACCGCCCGAAAGCGGCATCGGCGATCACGTCGAGGACCGCGGAAATTTCCGCCGGCCCCTCGCGTTCGCCGCGCGCGCGCGCCACGATCCAGCGGTACAGGTCCTGGTCGTTCTCGCCCATCACCTGCTCGTACTGGGCCAGCAATTCCTCGGACAATCCGGCCAGTTGCGTATCGGCGAAGGGGCCGAGGATCAGGTCCATCTCCTTCATGCCGCGCCGCCAGCTGCGCATCCGCAGCCGCTTCAACCGGATCTCTTCATTTTCCATGGCTCGCCTCGCTTGTCGCCTGCCGGCGCACACCCTATGACGAACGAAGCGCAAAACCAAGGAGCAGGCCATGGGCTTTCTGTCGGACGCCATCAATCGCATCAAGCCCTCGCCCACCGTCGCCATGACCGGCCGCGTCGCCGAACTGCGCGCCGAAGGCCGCGACATCATCGGACTTTCCGCCGGAGAGCCCGATTTCGACACGCCGAAGAACATCCGCGAAGCCGCAAAGGCCGCCATCGACGCCGGCCATACCCGCTATACGGCGGTGGACGGCATGGCACCGCTGAAGCGCGCCATCTGCGACAAATTCGCGCGCGAGAACGGGCTGGATTACACGCCCGAGGAAATCAGCGTCGGCACCGGCGGCAAGCAGATCCTGTTCAACGCCCTGCTGGCAACGCTCAATCCCGGGGACGAGGTGATCGTGCCTGCGCCCTATTGGGTCAGCTATCCCGATATCGTGGGTCTTGCCGGCGGCGTGCCGGTGATCCTGCCCTGCCCGGTCGAGACCGGTTTCCGCATCGACCCCGAGGCGCTGCGCGCCGCGATCACGCCGCGCACCAAATGGCTGATCCTGAACTCGCCCTCGAACCCGACCGGCGCGGCCTATTCGGCCGCCGAGATGCGGGCGCTGACCGATGTGCTGCTGGATTTCCCGCAGGTCTGGGTGCTGGCCGACGATATCTATGAACATCTGGTCTTCGACGGCTTCACCTTCGTCACCCCGGCCCAGGTTGAGCCGCGCATGAAACCCCGCATCCTGACCATGAACGGGGTCAGCAAGGCCTATGCCATGACCGGCTGGCGCATCGGCTATGGTGCCGGCCCGAAGGAATTGATCCGGGCGATGGCGAAACTGCAGTCGCAATCGACCTCGAACCCCTGCACGATCAGCCAATATGCGGCGCTGGAAGCGCTGACCGGCCCGCAGGATTACATCGAGATGTCGCGCGAGGCTTTCCAGCGCCGGCGCGATCTGGTCGTGGCCGGGCTGAACGACTGCCCCGGCATTTCCTGCCCGATGCCGCAGGGGGCCTTCTATGTCTATCCCTCGATTGCCGGGCTGATCGGCAAGGTCTCGGCGGCAGGCACGAAGATCGCCGATGACGAGACCTTCGCCAATGCCCTGCTGGACGAGACCGGCGTCGCCATCGTCTTCGGTGCCGCCTTCGGCCTGTCCCCACATTTCCGCGTCAGCTATGCCGCCAGCGACGACACCCTGCGCGAGGCCATCGCCCGGATCCGCAGTTTCTGCGAAGGGTGCCACGACGCCTGATCGCGGGCCGCACCCGGAAAGCCCCGGGCGCGGCCAATCTTCCTACAAGCCCCATTGACGCACAACCGCGTCAGGGTGCTGGTTGTGATCGAAGCTGCGCCCATTGCGACGCGGCGGCCGCAGCGAGGCACCGCCATCCAGCCCGACATCGCGACGCAGATGCTCGGACATCTCGGCCAGCCCGGCGCGCGCGGCGCGTTCGGTCTTCCGCTGAAGCCGGGCCTCCTGCCAAAGCGCCAGGCGCTGAAGCAGGCGCGCGGAAGGCGATGTCAGCGCTGCCACGGCGGGCAGTTCGATCGGGGTCATGGTCATCTCGTCTCTCCCTCTCATGGCGACGTGTTTCGTGGCGACAATCGTCCCCACCCTCATAAAGCTGGCTTCTGCCGCCTGAGGCGCCGAAACGGGCGTCGAATTCGGATCATTCGCGGGAACCTGCCGGTGGTGCCTGATCCCGCTTCTTTCGATGAGCCGAGAATGCTATCGAGAGCGGGAGAACGCCAACAAAACGACAGCCATCCCCTATAAGGTCAGCTTATGGAACTGCCCCCGCTTGCCGCCCTTCGCGTCTTCGATGCCGCCAGCCGCCAGCTCAGCTTCACCCGGGCGGCCGAGACGCTTGGCATGACCCAGGCCGCCGTCAGCTATCAGATCAAGCTGCTGGAGGAACGGCTGGGCGGGCAGCTGTTCCTGCGCAAGCCCCGGGGGCTGGAACTGACCGAGCTGGGCCGGCGCTATGCCGGGCCGACCTCGGACGCGTTCGACATGCTGCGCGAGGCGTTTTCGGGGCGTTCCGGCCAGCCGGAGACAATGTCGATCTCGACCATCACCACCATCGCCAGCAACTGGCTGTCGCACCGGCTGGGCCGTTTCCAGATGCAGCACCCGGAACTGGCGGTGCGGCTGGACACCGATGACAAGGTGGTCGATTTCGCCCGGCAGGATGTCGACGTGGCCCTGCGCTATGGTTTCGGCGACTGGGAAGGGCTGGTCAGCCACCAGCTTTACGCCTCGGACCTGACACCGATCCTGGCGCCGTCGCTGCTGGACAAATATGGCCCGCTGAACGAACCCGCCGATGTGATCCCGCTGCCCTGGCTCAACAACCGCCATCGCGGCTGGGACGGCTGGCTGAAGATGCATGGCATTGCCGAGCTGTCCTGTTCCCCCAGCCGCCGGATGGAATTCGAGGCTCAGGCGCATCTGGGCCGCGCAGCGCTGGCAGGCGAAGGCGTGGCGCTGCTGAACCCGCGCTTCTTCCGCTTCGAACTGGCGATGGGCACACTGATCCAGCCCTTTCCGCGCTGCTGGCAGTCGGAAAAGAGCTATTGGCTGGTCTATCCCCATGCCCGGCGCAACCGCCCGACGATCAAGGCCTTCCTGCGTTTCCTGCAGGACGAGATCGCCGCCGAGGATGCCGAAATGGCCGCCTGAACCGGCCCCGGTCGTCCAGCCGGGGCCGCCCTGCGGCAGCCCCGGCCCAGTCCTTCAAAGCCTAATCCTTCGAAGCGCAGTCCGTTAAAGCGCAGTCCAGCCGCCATCGGCGCTGATCGTGGTGCCGGTGATCTGATCGGCAAATGCGCTGCACAGGAAGACCGCAATGCCGCCCATCTGCTCGACCGTGGCGAATTCGCCGGAAGGCTGGCGGGCCAGCATGACCTTCTTGATCACGTCTTCGCGGCTCATCCCGTGGGTCTTCATCTGGTCGGGGATCTGCTTTTCGACGATCGGGGTCAGCACATAGCCGGGGCAGATCGCGTTGCAGGTGATGCCCTTGCCGGCTTCCTCCAGCGCGGTGACCTTGGTCAGGCCGACGACGCCATGCTTGGCGGCGACATAGGCCGATTTATAGGGGCTGGCGGTCAAGCCGTGGGCCGAGGCCACGTTGACGACCCGTCCCCAGCCCTTCGCCTGCATCCCCGGCAGCGCCGCCGCCGTGCAATGGAAGGCCGAGGAGAGGTTGATCGCGATGATCGCATCCCATTTCTCGACCGGGAATTCCGGGATCGGCGCGACATGCTGGATGCCGGCATTGTTGACCAGGATATCGCAGGCACCGGCCTTTTCGATCAGCGCCCGGCACTGGTCGGGCTTCGACATATCGGCCTGAATATAGCGCACCTCGACGCCGAATTCCGCCGCCAGATCGCTGGCAAGCTGGTGATCCGCCGCATCGTCGGTAAAGCTGTTGATCACCAGATCGGCGCCGGCCCTCGCCAGCTCTCTCGCGATTCCCAGACCGATGCCGGAATTCGACCCGGTCACCACGGCGGTCTTGCCGTTCAGCACATTCTCGAACATGGATCCGCTCCATCCGTTGTTGTCGCAAGATGTCTACGCCCGCGACGGCGGAACCACAACCGAGGCGCTGCGGCATCAGAAAGCCGCCTCAAGACCTGCCCCGTCCGACCCTGCACTCACAGCCACAAGGCCAGCAGCGTCACCCAAAGCGACAGGATCGCGCCGACAATCAGGATATACGGCCCGTTCCAGACCAGCCCCGCCCGGCGCGGCGAGACCTTGCCGAGCGCGCCGAGCAGCAGGACGGATGCCGTGAAGGGCGAGGTCGCGCCGCTGAGCGCCCAGCCCGCCGTAATCGCGGCGACGACTGCACTGGGCGAGACCCCCATTGCCGCAGGCGCGGGCAGAAGCGGGATGATCAGCGAAACGGCAAGGATCGGGTTCATCCCGATCTGGCCGGCCAGCACGATCAGCCAGATCAGCGGAATCAGCACCGCCAGTGCCGGCACCGCCGACAGATCGACCCCGTGCGAGGCCACCAGCGGCGCCAGCAGGAACGACCCCAGACTGCCGATGACAGCGGCCATGAACAGCAGCGCGATCTCGCCGCGATAGCCGGGCACCTCGGTCAGCAGATATTGCTTCACCCTTGTGCCGAGATGGCTTTGCGGCGACAGGTGCTGGCCCAGGGCCTGCAGCCAGACCCAGATCAGCGCGACGACGGGGATCAGCGACATGACCGCACCGATCACCGCCACCCCGGTGACGAAATGCAGCAAGGCCGTCCCGCCGACCACCGCACCAAGCAGCATCAGCAGCGGACGCAGGTTCAGCCACCAGCTTCCGGCCTCGACCGCGCGGGGCGGCGGCGGATGCGACAGGCGCGGCTTGAAGATCGTGTCGAGCGCCCAGCCCCCGACCAGCATGATCGCGGCGCTGATCAGGCAGGGCAGCACCGCCGCCCCCCAGCTTGCCCCGGGCACAAGCGCCACGCTGATCACCATCGAAAAGGCCATGGGCGACCAGGTCAGGGTCGAGATGAAGCCGCGCTGAATCGCCACCAGCATCCGCCGGGTGCGGTGATAACGGATCTCGGGGTCGGGCTCGCTGGCGGTGCTTTCGGTGGCAAGCGAGCCCAGCAAGGAAATCGCCCCGTAAAGCAGGATCAGCCCGAACAGATGCCCGCCCATGGTTAGCGCAGCATAGCGCAGCCCGGGCGGCTGCCGGGCCAGAAATCGACCGCATTCCAGGATTTCCTGAGAACCGACAGCGGCGCTGCGAAGCGCCGACAATGCGGTGAAGACGCCGATGACCAGACTGCCGCCCAGAATCGCGCGGCCGACGCCCTGCGCCCAGTCGGGGCGGGTCAAAATGGCGGTGAGCGTCAGCGCAATGCCAATGGCGATGAAGATGAAATGCGTGCGCTTCAGCTTCGGGACGCTCATCGCAATGGCGATCAGCGACAATGCGCCGGCGATCCAGGCGAAAGCCCCCGGCCCGCCATATTCCCGCACCGACATCGCGAAGACGACGCCGAAAAGCGGAAGCCCCACCAGCTCTGCCGTTCTTGCGCCTGATGGCATGACCTGTCCCCGGATATCCGACCCCGTGCCCCCGTTCGGGCCTGCTGCCATCATTTCGATCCGCCGGGCGGCGTCAATGCGTCGCAGGGGATTCCCTGGTTTCGGCTCAGGGCTGGACCATGGCCGCGGTCCATTCCGCCAGCAGGTTTCCCCGCCGCAACTGGTCGCCGTAAACCAGAAGCCCCGCATCCAGCCGGACCGGACGCAGATGCACCGAGGCCGCCGGTCCGGTTCCGGGGATCAGCGCCACACCGGAACTTTCGGCCATGATCGCCTGCGCCTCAGGCGTCAGCAGGAAGGACAGCATCTCGGTCGCGTATTCGGGATCGGGCGCATTCACGGGCACGAGCGCCGAGCGCTGGATGGCGAAGGTATAATCCTCAAGCGCGAGGCGGATCAGGTCGGGATCGTCAGGCGCATAGCGGGCGGCATAGCTGGCCACGACGTTATAGGCGATAGTGATGCGCCCGCTGCGCAGGTCGTTGATCATCTCGCCCGAGCAGCAATAGAGCCGGGTGTTCAGCCGGCCCATCACCTCGGCCAGCCGCCAGAAACTGTCCGACTGGCTGCTGTCCTGCGAAATCAGGAAATAGCCGACGCCGGAACTTTGCGGATCGTAGGTCGCCACCCGGCCATCGAAGCGGTCGGGATGCTCGCGCAGCATGGCGATCAGGTCGCGCCGGGTGCGCGGCGGCGCCAGATCGCCCAGCCCCCGGCGCGAGGCGAGCGTCAGAACCGGCTCCAGCGCCACGCCGAACAGCTGATCGCGCCAGCGGGCCCAATCCGGCAAGCCGTCGATCTCTGGCGAGATCGGGGCGGCAAAACCGTCATTGGCCAGCCGCATCTGCAGGTCCATCGCCGAAGACATCACCAGGTCGATTTCCGCCTGTTCGTCATGAATCGCCCGGAAGACCTCGGTGCTGGCGGCCTGCATGTAGCGGATGCGGGCCTCGGGGCGGTGACGCACGAAAGCCTCCATCACCGGGGCGATGGCGGGCACATCGGTGGTCGAGATGATCGACAATTCCCGCCCCTGGGGGGCGCCGAAAATCCGCTCCTCCTCGATCTCGAAGGCGCCGGCGGGCGCGATCAGGCCGAGGGCGAGGGTGACGATGGCAAGGACAAGATCGCGCATGCGCCTTTCTCCGCCCGGGGTTTCAGGGAGAAGCTGCCGCCATGGGCGGTGGCGGCCTCCTCGATGATGGTCAGGCCAAGGCCCGAGCCGACGATCTCGCCGACATTGCTGCCGCGCCGGAACCGCCCGGACAGATCGCCATCGTCGGGCGAAAGCCCCCGGCCCTCGTCCTCGACCGTCAGTTCGGTCCGGCCGTCCTGCCGGCGCAGGGCAACGAAGATGCGGCCCTCGTCATGCGAATATTTCAACGCATTGTCGAGGATGTTGCGCAGCGCCACCTCCAGCATCCGCCCGTCGCCCTGAACCCTGACCGGCTGATCCAGACCGCTCGCGACAAAGGCGATCTCGCGCATCTCGGCCACCGGTTCCAGCGCGCGCAGGACGCCGGCGGCAAGGGCGGCAAGGTCCACGGGCTCGGGTTCGAACTGCTCGCTGCGGTAAAGCACCGTCGCATGATCGAGGATCTGGCTGGCCGAACGGCTGCTTTCGCCAATCGCGCGCAGCATCCGGCGCAGGCGAATGCGCGTGGCCTCGTCCGAGGTTTCGGCAAGCGCGATCTCGGCTTCGGTGCGGACCAGCGACAAGGGCGTGCGGATGCGGTGCGCGGCCTCGAAGATGAAGGTTTCAGCCATTTGCAGGGCGCCGCGCAGCCGGGCGATGAAGCCGTTCAGCGCGCCTACCAGCGGCAGAAGCTCTCGCGGGGCGGGATGGCGCACCGGGCGCAGGTCCTGCGGGCCGCGCCGGGTCACCGCCTCGGCCAGCAGATCGACCGGCCCGATCACCGCGCGCGCCGCCAGCAGCGCCATCGGCACCGCCAGAAGCAGGAAGCCCATACCGACCCAGGCGGCGATGCGGGCGGTATCGCGGGCGATCAGGGCCTGCCCGTAACGGGTCTGGCCCAGCACCACCGTCACCTCGCGCAGCGAATCTTCCAGCAGCACCCGCCGCGTGACCGAGGCCAGCCGCAGCCGGTTGACGCCATAATCCGCCGAATAGAACACCGGCGACAGCGCCTCTGCCGGGACGGGTGGCGGCGGCAGGTCCTCGTAGCCCGAGACATGGCGCGGCCCGATGCTCAGACTGTAGAAGATCCGCTCGTTGCCCATCGCGCCCAGCATGGAAAAGGCCGCATAGGGCAGATCGAAGGCCAGCCCGTCATCGACCGGGCGGATCGCATCGGCGACCGCGATCACCGCCGCCCCCAGAACCGCGTCCTGACTGGCGCGAGAGGCCCGCTCTGCCGCCAGCCTGACGGCGAAGAACAGCGCCACGACCAGCACCAGCGACAGCGCCACGAATTGCCAGACCAGCCGGCCACGCAGCGAAAAGCCGGTCGAGCGGGCCGCAAGGAACCGCCTCATTCCGGGATCAGCCGATAGCCGACGCCGCGCAATGTCTCCAGCCGCGCGCCCGAACCGTCGAGCTTGCGGCGCAACCGGCCGACATAGACCTCGATCGCATTGTCGCTGACCTCCTCGTCGAAGGAAAACAGCCGGTCGATCAGGTGCGATTTCGAATAGGTCTGACCGGGGCGGGACAGCAGTATCTCCAGCAGGCGCAACTCTCTCGCGCGCAATTCGCGGGTTTCATCGCCGATGGTCAGGGTTGCCGCCAGTGCGTCGAAGGTGAAGCCCTTGAAATGCTGGCGGCTGTCGGCGGCCCCGGCATGGCGGCGCAGCACCGCCCGGCAGCGGGCCAGCAATTCGGCGAAATCGAAGGGCTTGGTGATATAATCGTCGGCACCCCGATCCAGCGTGCTGACCCTGTCGCTGAGCGAGGCGCTTGCCGTCATCATGATCACCGGGGTGTCGCGCCGGGCCTGTCTTTCGCGCGCCAGAAAGTCGCGCCCGTCCCCGTCCGGCAGGGAAATATCCAGCAGGATCAGATCGTAAGGGGCAGAATCCAGAAAATCCCTGGCTTCCAGAAGTGTCGCCGCACGGTCGACCCCATGCCCGTCAAGCGCCAGCCGCGACACCACCGCCGCAGCGAGATCGTCGCTATCCTCGACCAGCAGGAATCTCATCTGCTCAACTTTTCGTCATTGCATGACAGGTTCATGTCAGCTTTTCATCAATACCTGTGCATCGCAAGACCGCGCGCCCTGCGCGGAATACCCTGGGAGGATTGCATGAAGAACTGGACCCGTGCGGCCGTCGCCGCCCTGATGATGAGTGCCGCTGCCCCGGCCATGGCCGAAGAGTGCATCGCGCCGGCCAACCCCGGCGGCGGATGGGATTTCACCTGCCGCCAGATCGGCCGCATCATGACCGAACTGGGACTGGTCCCGAACATGGTGCAGGTCACCAACGTTGCCGGCGCCGGCGGCGGTGTCGCCTATGCGCAGGTCGTCGCAGACCGCAATGACGACGCCTCGGTCTTCGTCGCCGCCTCCTCGGCGACCACCACCCGCCTGGCCGAGAACGCCTTCGCCGGCGCCACCGCCGACCAGGTCCGCTGGGTCGGCACCATCGGCGGCGATCCGGGCGTGATCGTCGTGGGCAAGGACAGCCCCTATCAGAACCTCACCGATCTGGTCGAGGCGGTGAAGGCCGATTCGTCCAAGGTGGCCTTTGCCGGCGGCTCGGCCGTGGGCGGCTTCGACCACCTGAAGGTGCTGATGATGCTGGACAAAGCCGGCTTCGGCGATGCCCGCGCAGTCAAGTATATCGGCCTCGATGGCGGTGCCGACGCGATCACCCAGACCGTCGGCGGCTTCGCCCAGGCGATGACGGGCGACCTGTCCGAGATCACCGGCTTCATCAAGGCGGGCGACGTGCGCGCACTGGCGGTTCTTTCGGATGAACGCATTGCCGGCTTCGACGACATCCCGACCGCCAAGGAACAGGGCGTCGACATCACCGCGATGAACTGGCGCGGCATCTATGTGCCCAAGGGCATCAGCGACGAGGATTACAACAAATGGGTCGACTGGCTGAAGCAGGTCGGCGCCTCCGAGCAGTGGCAGCAGGCCATGGCCGAGAACGGCCTTGCCCCCTATGACATCTTCGGTGCCGATTTCGAGACCTTCGTGGCCGAAAACGTGACCGAGATCGAGGGCATCGCCAAAGAGATCGGGTTGCTGCAATGATCCGCGGCGACCGCATCTTCGGAGCGGTCATGATCGTCATCGCACTGGGGTATATCCTCAGTGCGCATGGCATCCAGACCAGCTTCATGTCCGATCCGGTCGGACCACGGCTGTTTCCCTACATGATCGCGGCGGTGATGATCGTCAGTGCAACGGTGATGATCCTGCGCCCGGACCCGGAAGCCGAATGGCCCGCCGGACCGATGCTGGCCCAGCTTGGCCTCGCGCTCGTGGTGCTGATCGCCTATGCCTATGCGATCACGCCGCTTGGCTTCATCATCCCGACCGCCATCGCCTCGGGCATCCTGAGCTGGCAGATCGGCGGCCACCCTACGCGCGCCGCGATTACCGGCCTGGGCCTCGGCATCGGGCTGTGGATCATGTTCCGTCTTGTCCTCGGGTTGAGCCTGCGCGGCCTGCCCCATGGCTGGGGGTTCTAGAGCATGGAAATGATTTCCAACCTGGCGATGGGTTTCGGCATCGCCTTCACGCCCTTCACCCTGCTTCTGGCGGTGATCGGCGCCTTCGTCGGCACCATTATCGGCGCCCTGCCGGGGCTTGGCCCGTCGAACGGCGTCGCCCTGCTTATTCCGATTTCCTTCTCGATGGGGCTCGACGCGATTTCGGCGCTCGTGCTGCTGACCTCGGTCTATTACGGGGCCATGTATGGCGGGCGGATCAGTTCGATCCTGCTCAACATCCCCGGTGACGAGCCGGCGATGATGACCACGCTCGACGGCTATCCCATGGCCCGTCAAGGCCTGGCGGGCGAGGCGCTCGTCGTCTCGGGCGTGGCCTCCTTCGTCGGGGCCTTCATTGCCACCATCGGGCTGATGGTCTTCGCCCCCTACCTTGCCGCCGTCGCCTACAAGTTCGGCCCGGCCGAGTATTTCGCGCTTTACATGCTGGCCTTCTGCACGCTTGGCGGGATGGGTTCGAACAACCAGGCCAAGGCCGCGATGTCGGCCTCGATCGGTCTGGCGCTGGCAATGGTCGGGCTGGACAAGACCACCGGCATGCCGCGCTTCACCTTCGGCGAGTTGCATCTGCAGGACGGGATCGACTTCCTTGTCGCCATCGTCGGTCTGTTCGCCGTGGCCGAAGTGTTCTTCTTCATCGAAAGCCACGGCAAGGACAGCGCCATCGGCGTCAAGCTGGGCAAGGTGCTGATCCCGTGGAAGATGCTGAAGCGGTGCACCGGCGCCATGCTGCGCGGCACCGGCATCGGCTTTGTCGCCGGCGTGTTGCCGGGCGCGGGCGCGTCGCTGGGGTCCTTCCTCGCCTATATGACCGAGAAATCGGTTGCCAGCGACAAGGACACATTCGGCAAGGGCAACCCGAAAGGCGTGGCCGCGCCCGAGGCTGGCAACAACGCCGCCGCCGGTGGCGCATTGGTGCCGATGCTGACGCTCGGCGTGCCGGGTTCGGGGACGACGGCGGTGCTGCTGGCGCTGCTCCTGACGCTGAACATCACCCCCGGACCGCTGCTGTTCACCGAACGGCCGGAAGTGGTGTGGTCGCTGATCGCCTCGCTTCTGATCGCCAATATCGTGCTGCTGCTGATGAACGTGCCGATGGTGAAGATCTTCGTGCATATCCTGTCGGTGCCGGCCTGGGTGCTGCTGCCGGGCGTGACCATGATCGCCTTCGTCGGCATCTACTCGCTGACCGGCTCCAGCTTCGACATGCTGATGATGGTCGGCTTCGGGGTGCTGGGTTACGTCATGCGCAAGCTCGACATGCCGACCGTGCCGGTGATCCTCGGCATCCTTCTGGGCAACGCGATGGAGGACAACCTGCGCCGCGCCATGGTGCTGTCGAATGGCGACTGGACCTTCCTGTTCAGCTCGGCCATCTCCATCGGGCTCTGGGTCGCCGCCATCCTTGGCTTCCTGGCGCCGTTCTTCCTGCGCCGGGTGCTGAAGAAGCCGCCGATGCCGGAGACGGACCCGACCCTGAACGAGGACTGATTACCCCTCGTCAGGGTGCCTTCAAGGGGCAGGGCCACACGCCCTGCCCCTTTTCGCATCCGCCGCCGGGTGGACAAAGATCGCCGCGCTCGCAAGAATGCCGCAGCAATCATTCGGCGGGTCGCGGCACGGATCTGCCCCCAAGCCTGTATTTCACGTCATGCCGGGCCGCGCCGACTGCTGCCCCGGCCAATTTTAGGGGTCGCTTATGTTTGGCAAGTCTTTGAAGCGCGTCTTCGGCAAGGGCCAAGGTGGACCTGCCGAGCCGCCCGCATCCTCCGAACTGCTGGCCTGCTTCGCCTTTCTCGACCGCGCCAGACCCGGCTATACCGCGCGGCTGGTGAATTTCATCGAAACCGGCGCCGACCGCGCGGCTGTGGCGGAGATCGAGGCAAATGCCGATGCCGTTCACGAGGCCCTGAAAGAACACCGCCTCGCCGAAGCGCAGAAAAATGACCCGAAGCGGGATTACACGCATTACATTCCCCATGCGGCAAGCGAAGCCGCGCTTCCTGACGCGGTGCTGCTGTCGGAGGGCGATCCCGACCGGATCGTGCGCCTGATCGAGGCCGGTCTGGCGGCGCAACTGATGCGTCAGCAGACCTATTTCGGATATAATGTGAACGGCGACCTGATGACGCCCGGCGCATATCATGTCTTCCAGAGCGTCCGCATCCATCGCAACAAGGAGCTGCCCAAGGACGGGCGCAGCAGCTTCGCCGATCTTCTTGCCGCCTCCACCGCGCTGAAAGTCGGTCACGAGGCGTTGCTGGCTTCGGGCTTCTGGCATGACTGGACCCGAGACGGGCTGGGCATCTACGGCTTCGAATGGATCAGTTCGGCCCCGTTGGAGGTATTGTCCCGCGCGATGAAACAGCTGAATGCCGATCAGCGCGAATCGCTGTTGCAAGCCTGCCTTGATGCGAGTGTGGCGCCGCAGGGCGACGTGCTGCCCTATTGGTTCACGCTGACCGATGACGGTTCGGCCAAGGTGCGCGACGTGGCCCGGCGGCTGATACAGGCCTCGGACGACGCCCGGCAGTCGGAGATGGCCATTGCCGCGCTGTCCTCGGGCAAGGCGGCGCAGCGGGCGGTCATGGTCCAGATTCTGGGCGAATCCGGTACCGAGGAGGCCGTGGCGGCGCTGAAGGAACGCCAGCCGCAGGAAAAGACCCGCGCGGTGCAATTGCTGATCGACCAGTTCCTGAGCGCCCCGGCACCCCAGGGCGCGGACCCCGACCGGCCCGGCTTCGAGGCGGCGGACGGTCAATGGATCACCCCGCCCGAATTCGCGCTGCCCGCCGATGACGGCGCAAAGCCCTTCGGTGCCGAGGACGAGGCCGAGTTGCGCGCGCTTGAGGATGCCGCCTATGAGCGGGACATGAGGCGGTGGACGGAAACCCCGCCGGACCAACGCTATGGTGGCTGGACCAAGCCTGAACGCCACGACGACTGGCAGGAGGTTCTGGCCGCCGCGAATGGCGATCTCGGCACATTTACCTATTGCCCCTATTACCTGACGAGTTGGTTTGAAAAGGCGGTGCCGCGCATGTCGCCGGGCCGGGTCCTGCGGCTTTGGGCGCGCAATGCCGATGACGACCTGTACCTGTATAGCCATGAACCGGAGGCCAGGGCCGTCGATGAACTGCTGGAAGACGGCAGCATCGACGCCAGAACGCTCGTCGCCGCACTTGAGGCCGATTACGCCACCGGCCAGCCAAGGCGTCACCGCAACCATGGCAAGACGCGCGATCAGGATACGCCGCTGCCGGAATGGATCATGTCGCGCGCCCTGTCGGGCGATGGCTATTCCTTTCTCCATCTGCCGGACCGCGCCGTCTGGCCAATGATCGCGGATCACCTGCCCATGTTGGCCGAGAACCTGCCCCCGCATGAGCTGAATTTCACCCAGAACATGCGGGCGATGGCGTTGATCGAAAAGCTGCCGGCGCTGCCGAAGGTGCTGATCGCGGCCCTCGTCAATGCCAGCACAGCCGAAGCCCGCAGTGTCCGCAGATCGGCGCAGGCCTTGTTGGCCGGGGTTGCGGACGTGACGCCGCAGATCGTCGACGCGCTGTCCGACAGCCGGCAGGCGGTGCGCGCCAATGCCGCCAGCTTCCTGGCGCAGCGCGGCGATGACAGCGTGCTGACGGCGCTGGAAAAGCAGCTGAAGAAGGAGAAGGCCGATCTTGCCCGCGCAGCCCTGATCGCGGCGATTGCAACGCTCGGCGGCGACAGCGCGGCCTGGCTGGGTCAGGCGGCACTGGAGCGTGAGGCGGCGGATAACGCGAAGAAGCTGAAGGGCGACAAGATCGACTGGCTGGCGCAGGAAACCGCGCCGGTGCTGCACTGGAAGGACGGCACGCCGGTCGCGGGCGATCTGCTGGACGGCTGGCTGAAACTTGCGGTCAAGCTGAAGACGCTGGAAGACGGCGCCGGCCTGTTCCGGCTCTATCTCGACCAGTTGCGCCCCGAGGATGCGGCGGCGCTTGGCGATTGGGTGCTGTCATCCTGGATCGCCTTCGACACCGCGAAACGCGCGCGAGAAGACATTTATCGCGAGCAGCTCGAAGCCGCGAAGATCACGCTCTCGGACCCTCATAATGCCAGAATGTACGGGCCGCTCAGCGCCGAGGCACTTGCGACGCGGTGGACCAATATGCAGACAACGGAATATCCCAATTCCGGTGCCGCATCGAAAGGCATTCTGGCGCTGACGCTGGACGCCACGCCGCAGACGCAGGCGCGGCTGGCCTCGGGCTATCTGAAGAACCACGGCAAGCGCGTGGCCCAGGCCAAGACCATGGTCGAACTGCTGGCGCTGTCGGGCAGCCCCGATGCGCTGCAGGTCGTCGTCGCCACCGCCACCCGCTTCAAGCAGCGCACCGTGCGCGAACTGGCCGAACAGCTGGTCGAACGCGTGGCCGAGGAGCGCGGCTGGACGGCGGATGAACTGGCCGACCGCTCGATCCCTTCGGGCGGGCTGGAGGAAGGCGGGGTGCTGGACCTGCCGATGGGCGAGGACGCAAAGCCCTATCAGGCGCGGCTGGATTCGGGGCTGGTGCTGCATCTGCACAATCCCGATGGCAGGCCGGTGAAATCCCTGCCCGCCGGCTCGGACGAGAACAGCAAGGACTCGAAGGCGCTACTGACTGCGGCCAAGAAGGTGCTGAAAGAGGTGGTCCAGAAACAGTCGGGCCGGCTTTACGAGGCCATGCTGACCGGTCGCGACTGGAGCCTTCAGGCCTGGCAGACCGACCTGCGCGGCCATCCCATCGTCGGCCGCCTGTGCGAACGGGCGATCTGGCGCGGGCTCGATGCCGAAGGCCGGCCCCTCGCGATCTTCCGCCCGACCGCCGAGGGCGATCTGATGACGGCGGAAGGCGACGATGCCGATCTGGCCGGCGTCGAACGCATCGACCTTGTCCATGCCACCGCGCTGACGCCCGAGGCCCTAGCCGCCTGGGCCGAACACCTGCGCGATTTCGAGGTCGCGCCGCTGTTTTCCCAGATCGACCGGCCGGTCCTGACCCTGCCCGAAGATCAGACGGCAACCGATGCCATCACCGACCGCAAGGGCTGGATGATGGACAGTCTGAAGCTGCAAAGCCTGGCCGCGAAACTGGGCTATGACCGCGGCGGGGCCGAGGATGGCGGCAGCGTCACGAGCTATGACAAGCGCATCGACGGGCTGGATATCCGGGCCGAGATGGGCTTTTCCGGCACCTATTTCGGTGCCGAAAGCCACCCGGTCGCGCTGACCGAGATGCGCTTCTATCGCATCGGCGCGCGCCACTATCGGCCACTGCAATTGGCGGACCTGCCGCCCCGGCTGCTGTCGGAGTGCTGGAACGACCTGCACAATGTCGCGAAATCCGGGGCCTTCGATCCCGAATGGGAAAAGAAAGGGCTGTGGTAATGGCCGAAACCCTGCGCCAGCCGGCGGAAGTCACCCATACCGAGGACCTTTCCCGGCTGGCAAAGGCCGATCCCGGTCCGCGCCCGCCCGGCTGGTCGCTGACCCCGCGCGCTGTCCGCCGCTTCATCTGTGGCGACGAAGACCTTGGGATCACGGCGAAATTCGTCGGCGACGACGCGCTTGTGGATCGTTCCATCGTCTCGCTGATGGGCCGGCAGGGGCTGATGCTGGTGGGCGAGCCGGGCACCGCGAAATCGCTGCTTTCGGAACTGCTGGCCGCCGCGATTTCGGGTCGCTCGAACGCGGTCGTGCAGGGCTCGGCCGGGATCATCGAGGATCACCTGCGCTATGGCTGGAACTATGCGCTGCTGCTGGCGCAGGGGCCAAGCCCGGCGGCCATGGTGCCCTCGCCCGTGCTCAATGCCATGCGCGAGGGCCATATCGTGCGGATCGAGGAAATCACCCGCTGCGCGCCCGAGGTGCAGGACGTGCTGATCTCGCTCATGTCGGAAAAGACCATGGCGGTGCCGGAACTGGGCGACGATCACGAGATCCGCGCCCGCCCCGGCTTCAATGTCATCGCCACGGCGAACCTGCGCGATCAGGGCGTGCATGGCATGTCCTCGGCGCTGAAACGGCGGTTCAATTTCGAAACCGTCCAACCGATTGCCGATGCAGGGCATGAACGCGCGCTGCTGGCCCGGCAACTGGCCGAACGCATGGCCGAACAGCCCGAGATGCCGCAGCTCGATCCCGATGTGCTGGGCCTTCTGGTCACCGTTTTCCGCGAATTGCGCGCCGGCAAGCTGGAGGACGGCACCCCGATGGCCAAGCCGAAGGCGGTGATGTCGACCGCCGAAAGCGTCAACCTTGCCCATGCGGCGCTGCTCGACGCGGCCTATCTGGACCGGGGGCCGCTGTCGCCCCGGCATCTGGCGCGGCAATTGCAGGGGGTGGTGTTCAAGGACGACCCCGAGGATGCGAGGAAGCTTGCCGCCTATATCGACGTGGCGGCGCGCGACCGGGCACGGGATTCGGCGCTGTGGAAGGAATTCTATCAGGCTGCGCAGGCGGGGCTGGCGAAGAATGGCCTTGGCTGACCGGCTGGACCGGGACGCGATCCGGCAGAAGCTCTTCGGCGGGCCGGCGATCTTCGCACCGATCCGCCACCATTCCCCCGCCTGCGCCTGGGCCTTGCGCGCCATGATCCGCGCCCATCGCCCAGAGGTGGTGCTGATCGAGGCCCCCGACGATCTGGCCGGCCATATCCCGCATCTGCTGGATGGCGAGGCCCGCTTTCCGCTCTCCGTGGTCGCCCTTGGCACCGCGCCCGAGGATGGCGGCCCGCGCCCGGCCACCTATCTGCCCTTCTCGGATCACGCGCCCGAAACCATCGCTATCCGCGAGGCGGCGGCCCTCGGTGCCGAGATCGTGTTCATCGACCTGCCGGTGAATGCCCGCAGCCTGTCCCCGGGCCGGCCGATGCCGGTCCAGCCCGAAACGCCCTTCGATCAGGCCGATTTCGTCGCCGAGACCTGCCGCCGGCTGGATCTTCGCGACGGGCTTGAGCTGTGGGATACGCTGTTCGAGACCCGGCTGGGACAGGCCGACTGGCAGGGTTTCTTCACCGATGCCTATGCCTATTGCGCGGCGCTGCGCGCCTCGACCCCGGCGGCGGTGCTGGAGGCCGACGATACCCTGCCGCGCGAGGCGCAGATGCGCGCCCATCTGGCCCGCCATGCCGGCAAGCGCGCGGTGGTGGTGACCGGCGGCTTTCACACCCCGGCGCTGATCGAAGGCGGCACGTCCGGGTCCCCGGCCACGGCCAGCCCATCCGAAAGCTACCTGATCGGCTATGGCGAGGAAGCCCTGGACGCGCTGTCCGGCTATGGCGCCGGGCTGCGATTTCCGGCCTGGTATGCGGCACTCTGGTCCCGGGCCGAGGCCGCAGGCGGCCCGCCCGACTGGACCGATCATGCGCTGAGCCTCCTGCATGTCTTCGCCCGGGCCGAGGCCGCGTCCGGCCAGCCCATCGCCCTGCCCCAGCAGGTCGAGACGCTGGCCCTGGCGCAGGGTCTGGCCAGCCTGCGCGGGCGCGACGCGATCATGCTCCATGACCTGATCGAGGCCATGCGCAGCGCCCTGATCAAGGGCGAGGCCCATGCCGACGACCGCCGCTCCATCGCGTTTCGGGCGCATCTGCGCGGCTTCGCCCTCGGTGCTGCCCCCCGCGCCGCCGGCCTGCCGCCCATCGTCCACGATGCCCGCCGCCGGGCGGCCTCGGCCCGGGTCGATCTGAGCGACAGCCTCAGGCGGTCGCGCAAGCTGGATTTCCGGCGCAGGCCCGGCCATGCCGAGGCCTCGCATTTCTTTCACCAGATGCAGATCCTCGATGCCGGTTTCGCCGCGCTGATCGCCGGCCCGGACCCGGCAGGCGGGGCGCGCGCCGGGCTGATCTTCGAGGAATGGGAGATCGCCTGGTCGCCGCAGGTCGAAGGCCGGCTGATCGAGGCCGCGCGCCTTGGTGCCACCGTTCCCGAAGCGGCGGCGATGCGGCTGCTGGAACGCCGCGACCATCTGGTCGAGGCCGGTCGCGCCGACGATCTTTCGGCGCTTCTGGACCTGATGATCGGCGCGGCGCGGGCCGGGCTTCTGGGCCGGATGGGCACGGTTCTGGACAGCCTCGCCCAGCTTCTGCCGCAAAGCGCCGACCTGCCCGGGCTGGCCGATTTCGTCGCCCGTGCCGGAACGGCAGCCCTGCCCGGATCGGCATTGGCGAATACCGACGGGGTGGATTTCGAGGAATTGACCCGCCGCGCCTATGCCCGTTTCCTGCATCTCTGCGACGCTTTGCCCAAGTCGCCCGAGGAGGCGCTCGACGGCCATATCCGCGCCCTTGGCCGCATCGCCGCCTGCCTTGCCAACCCGGATTTTCCGGCCCTCGATGCCGGGCGTTTCCACCGGGCGCTGCGGGCGGTGGGCAATGCGGCCGAGACCCCGGCGCTGCTGCGCGGCGCGGTCTTCGGGCTGATGCTGCGCGCCGGACTTCTGGAGGAGAGCGTGATGGCAAACGCGCTTGCCGGCGGGCTGGCCACCATCGGCGCCGGCCCGGCCGAGCGCGCGGCGGTGCTGGACGGGCTTTTGCGCAGCGCGCCGATGCTGCTCTGGCAAAGCCGCGAGGTGCTGATGGCCGCCGAAAGCGCATTGGCGGCACTGGACGATGACAGCTTTCTGGACCAGCTTCCGGCGCTCAGGCGCAGCCTGACGCAGCTGAACCCGCATGAGACCAACCGCCTCGCCGACGAATTGGCCGAGATCTATGGAATCGGTGCCACCGCCCTGACCGTGCAATCCCGATTTACCGAGGCCGAGGCCGCGCGCGCCCTGCGCGCCGACCGGGTGCTGCGCGCGCAACTGCTTGCCGATGGCCTTGGCGATTGGGTGCCGGCATGAGCCGCACGACCGCCGAACGCTGGCGCCTGCTGCTTGGCCGACATGCCGAAACCGCGCTTGGCGCCTGCCTTGGCGGTGCCGATGGCAGGCGCGATCAGGCGCTCGATTTCCTTTATTCCCGCGAATACCGGGCGCGCGGCATCGACCCGGGACAGCGCCGCCATAAGCGCGACGGCTCGGCCGATCCGACGCAGATGAAGGCCATCGACTGGCTGGGAGAGATGCGCGCATTGTTCCCCGAGACCGTCGCCGAGCGCCTGACCGAGGAGGCCGTCAGCCGTTATGGCCTGACCGACCTGCTGAGCGATCCGCGCGTGCTGGAAGACCTCACCCCCTCGCCGGGGCTGCTGCGCAGCCTGATGTCGCTGCAGGGCCGCGCCGATCCGGCGCTGAAGGCCGAAATCCGCCGCATCGCCGACCGGGTCGTGCAGGAGATCATGGAGAAGCTGCGCGTGGCCCTGCAACGGGCCATGTCCGGGCGGCGCAACCGCCATGCGCGCTCGCCCCACAAGGCGGCGGCGAATTTCGATGCCCGCGCCACCATCCGCGCCAATCTGGCCCATTGGGACAGCACCCGGCAGGTGCTGATCGCCGAACGGTTGCGCTTCAATTCCCGTCAGACGCGACGCCTCGACTGGACGGTGATCCTTTGTGTGGACCAGTCCGGCTCGATGACCGACAGCCTGATCTTCTCGGCGCTGATGGCGGCGATCCTGTCGGGCCTGCCGGGGATCCGGGTGAAGATGGTGCTGTTCGACACCTCGGTTCTGGATGTGACCGACCGGCTGGACGACCCGCTGGAACTGCTGCTGTCGGTGCAACTGGGCGGCGGCACCGATATCGGCAAGGCGCTGACCTATTGCGAAGGGCTGGTCGAGGCACCGACGCGCACGGTGCTGGCGCTCGTCTCGGATTTCTGCGAGGGCGTCTCGCCGCGGCGGATGCTGGCCTCGGTCGCGCGGCTGCAAGGCGCGCGGGTCAGGATGCTGGGCATCGCGGCGCTGGATGACAGCGGTCGCGCCGATTACGACCGCCGCATGGCCGGGGAACTGGCGGCACTGGGGATGAGCGTCGCCACGCTGACCCCCGACGCCTTCGCCGACTGGCTGGCCGAGGTCATGGCATGAGCCGGTTGGCCGATTTCCTTGCCACCCTCGACGAGGCGGCGCTGATCGCGGCGGCGAACAAGGGCATCCTGATCCGCGCCCGCAAGGATGCCGGCGGCGGCAAGGTCGCGCTGACCGCGCAGGACGATACGACGGCCAGCCTGCAGATGGATGCCGAGACGATCACGCTGGACGCCAAAGGTCTGGCCGCCTGCCGCTGCACCTGCCCGGCCCCGGGCACCTGCCGCCATCAGGTCGCCGCGATCCTGTTCCTGCGCGAGATCGTGGCCGAGACGCCAGCGACCGAACCCTCCGGGGACGCACCTCCCGGCCCCGCATTCACCCTGGACGAGGTCGAGCGTTTCGCCCGCACCGACTGGCCGCTGGCGCTTGCCCTGTGCGACGAGTCCTTCGAGACCGAGACCGGCATCAGCCGCAGCGTCCGCTTTCCCGAGACCGGCGAAAGCGTGACCTTCCTGTCCGGTCGCCCCCTCTCTGACGCGCTGTTCAAGGGGCCGCGCAGTAGCCGAAGACGCCGCGTCGTGGCCGCAGCCGCGCTGATCCTGCTGCGCGAAGGCGGCACCGCGCTGCCCGATCACATCGCCACCGAGGCCGCGCGTCGGGCGGTGACGCCAAGGCTTCTCGATCTGACACAGGCGGCACTCAGGCAGGCGGCAGGCGCGCTTGCTTCGGGTCAGGTGATCGAGGCCGGAAACCGGCTGTTCACCATCGCCATCTCGGCCCGGACCGAGGCCGTGCCGCGCCTTGCCGGCGCGCTGCGCGGGCTGTCGGAACGGCTCGACCCTGACCGGCTGCGCCGTGCCGAGGACCGGCCCGAGGCGATCCTTGCGGCCCTTGCCGCCGCCTATGCGCTGAGCAATGCGCTGCGCCACGCCCCCAACGATCCGGCCCTGACCGGCATCCAAGCGCGCAGTTTCACCAGCCACGGCCGGCGCGAATTGCTGTTCCTCGGGGCCGAGGATTGGCGCAACGATACCGGCGCGCGCGGCTTCACCGGCTTTCTCTTCGATCCAAAAACCGGCAGCCTTCACCGCGCCACCGATGCGCGCGGGGCCGGAACCGATCTGACCTATGGCGGTGCCGCGCAATGGCAGGCGCCGCTATGGTCCGTGGGCACGGCTGCGCGGCTGGCCGGCTGCCGGCTGGTCTTCCCCGATCTTGCCATGGCCGCCGATGGGGCGCTGTCGCTGAGCCAGAGCGCCGAACTGGCCGGCCCTGCGCCCGCCGCCGCACTGATCGCGCATCCATCGGTGCAGGACGACTGGAACCGGCTGTGGGATCATCTGCAGACGACCGGCGGCAGCGGCTTGCGGCGGAAACGCGGAGAGACTCTGGCGCTGATCCGGCCCGAGGCGGCGACCGATCCCGAATTCGACCCGCTGCGCCAGCAGGACATCTGGCCATGGGTGGATACGGGGGGCGATCTGCTGCCGCTCGCCCTGCCCGATCATGCGCGGGATATCCATCTGTTGCCCCCCGCGCTCGGTCTGGCCGCCTTCGGTGTGACCGGCCCCCGGCTGATCGCCTTTTGGCCCGCAGGCAGCGATACCCCGCAATCCCTGCGCGATCCGGCGCTGCACTGGCGGCGCGCCGACCGGCCGGCGGGACAGGAGCCGCCCCGGCCCGCCGCCCGCGAGACCGCGACCCATCGCCCCGACGCGCTGGAACGCTGGTTCGACCGCCTGCAGGAGGCGATCCTGTCCCGCCTGGGTCAGCCCACAACCCCGTGGCGCGCGGATCTGATCCGAGATGCCGAAACCCTCGGGCTCAGGCTGATCTCGGTCGCGCTGACCGAGACGCAGGGCGCGCCGCTGCTGGCGGATCAGGCGTTGAAGCTGGCCTATCTGGCCGATCAGGCCCGCTTGCTGTCCCGTCGGGCCTGACTTGTTCCAAGGCTTGCCCGGATGCGCAAAGACCGGCACAGTCCGGCGGGTGGCATGAGGAAAGGACCCCGGATGCGTGTCGGAGAGCGGAACCTGATCACGGATGTCGCCGGGCTGCGGGTCGGCAATGCGGATGATGCCGGGCTGCGGTCGGGGACCACGGTCCTGACCGGCGACGCGCCCTTTGCGGCGGCGGTGCATGTCATGGGCGGCGCCCCCGGCACCCGAGACACCGACCTGCTCGCCCCCGACAAGCTGGTGCAGGAGGTGGATGCCCTGTTTCTGTCGGGCGGCTCGGCCTTCGGGCTGGCGTCGGGCGACGGGGTGATGGCGGGGTTGCGTGCGGCGGGACGCGGCTTTGCCGTGGGCGACATGCGCGTGCCTATCGTGCCCGGCGCCATCGTTTTCGACCTGATGAACGGCGGCGACAAGGGCTGGCGCGAGAACCCCTATCCAATGCTCGGCCGGGCGGCACTGGAGGGCGCGGCGCAGGATTTCGCGATCGGCACGGCGGGTGCCGGTTACGGGGCGATGACGCGGCAATTGAAAGGCGGGCTCGGCTCGGCCTCGGCGGTGCTGGATTGCGGGATCACCGTGGGGGCCCTTGTGGTGGTCAATGCGCTCGGCTCGGCGATCATGCCGGGGGGGCGGCATTTCTGGGCCGCACCATGGGAGATGGGCGCGGAATTCGGCGGCCTCGGCACCGGCGAGACCCCCGATCCGGGGGCCGAGTTCCTGCCCGAAAAGCAATTGGGTGAAGCCACGACCATCGCCATCGTCGCCACCGATGCGCGGCTGAGCAAGCCCGGGCTGCAACGCATGGCGACGGCGGCGCATGACGGCATGGCCCGCGCCCTTGTCCCGAGCCATACGCCCTTCGATGGCGATCTGGTCTTCGCCGTCTCGACCGGGGCGCGCGAATTGCCCGACCCGGTGGTGACGCCCTTCCAGCTTGGCCATGCGGCGGCCTCGGTTCTGGCGCGCGCCATTGCCCGCGGGGTCTGGGCAGCCAGCCCGCGCCCCGGCGATCTGCAACCCTGCTGGTCGCAGATCTGAAACGGGCCAAAGGCGTTATGGCGATGGAATAACGCTTATCTCGACAGACCGTCTTCGGCTTCGAGCAGGCGCAGCCTTGCCGCATGGCGCCTTGCGTAATGCTCGCGCGCCCATAGCGACTGGATCGGGTTCAGAAAACCGGCATCCAGCTCGACCCGCTCGGTCAGGCGGCTGCCGGTGCCGGCGGGCGTAACCGCCAGCGTCAGCCGCCAGCGATGGCCGCCCCTTCCCTGCTCGTGAGTGCGCAGGATCATCCGGGCATCGTCGCAAAGCGCGATATGGATCACATGCGACCTGCGCAGGCCCAGCACCGGGATGCGAAGGTGTAGCATCTGGCCGGTGACGGCATGGGTCGGGGAACGGGCGCCTTTCGCCTTCGCCACGCCAAGCGCCGCGCAATCGGTCGCGATTGCCCAAAGCCGCGCCGGCTGCACAGGATAGTCGTGCTGAATGATCAGGGTCTGCATCGGCATCCCCCATTGTCTCGTCCCCAGCCGAGTTGGGGCGACACGGAGACACGCGCCGCCCCAGAGAGATAACGTCAAGAGGGAACATTTGACGTTGCCCCCCAACGCGGATTGGCGTCGTTAGTTTCATCACAGATGCTCGATTGCGGCCAAACCGGCGGTTTCGCTTGCCTTGCAAGACCAAAAGCGCCAGCTTGCTGCCGACCCAGCACAGGAGGACGCCATGAACCAGCACCCGACCGATCTGAAGATGCACCTGAAAGACCCCTCGCTTCTGGAGACCCGCGCCTATGTCGCCGGCGAATGGGTGGATGCGGCCGATGGCAAGACCTTCCCGGTGACCAACCCGGCACGGGGCGATGTCATCGCCGAGGTCGCCGATCTGTCGCGCGCCGAGGCTGCGCGCGCCATCGAGGCCGCAGCCGCCGCGATGAAGGGCTGGGCCGCGCGCACCGCCAAGGAACGCGCCCAGATCATGCGCAGATGGTTCGACCTGATGATGGAAAATCAGGACGATCTCGGCCGCATCCTGACCGCCGAGATGGGCAAGCCGCTGGCCGAGGCCAAGGGCGAGATCGCTTACGGTGCCAGCTTCATCGAATGGTTCGGCGAGGAGGCCAAGCGCATCTATGGCGAGACCATTCCCGGCCATCAGCCCGACAAGCGACTGACCGTGTTGCGCCAGCCCATCGGTGTCGCCGCCTCGATCACGCCCTGGAACTTCCCGAATGCCATGATCACCCGCAAATGCGCCCCCGCACTGGCGGCTGGTTGCGGCTTCGTCGCCCGCCCCGCCGCCGAGACGCCGCTTTCGGCACTGGCGCTTGCCGTGCTGGGCGAACGCGCCGGGCTGCCGAAGGGGATCTTCAACGTCGTCACCTCGTCGCGTTCGTCAGAGATCGGCAAGGAATTCTGCGAGAACCCGCATGTCCGCAAGCTGACCTTCACCGGCTCGACCGAAGTCGGGCGCATCCTTCTGCGACAGGCCGCCGATCAGGTGCTGAAATGCTCGATGGAACTGGGCGGCAACGCGCCCTTCATCGTCTTCGACGATGCCGATCTGGATGCAGCGGTCGAAGGCGCCATGGCCTCGAAATTCCGCAATAACGGCCAGACCTGCGTATGCGCCAACCGCATCTATGTTCAGGCCGGCGTCTATGATGCCTTCGCCGAAAAGCTGGCGGCGGCGGTCGAAAAGCTGCGTGTCGGCGACGGGTTCGAGGATGGCGTCACCACCGGCCCGCTGATCACCGAAAAGGCGGTCGAGAAGGTCGAGGAACATATCAGGGACGTGCTCGACCATGGCGGCGCCGTGGCCACCGGCGGCAAGCGCAAGGGCGGGCTGTTCTTCGAGCCGACCGTGGTCACCGGCGTCACCGACGCGATGAAGGTCGCGACCGAGGAAACCTTCGGCCCGCTCGCCCCCCTGTTCCGCTTCGAGACCGAGGAGGAGGCGATCGAGAAGGCCAATAACACCATTTTCGGCCTCGCCTCCTATTTCTATGCCCGCGACATCGGTCGCATCACCCGTGTGCAGGAGGGGCTGGAATATGGCATCGTCGGCGTGAATACCGGCATCATCTCGACCGAGACCGCGCCCTTCGGCGGGGTCAAGCAATCCGGCCTTGGCCGCGAAGGCAGCCATCACGGGATCGACGATTTCCTTGAGCTGAAATATATCTGCCTGTCGATCTGACGACGCGCTCACGCGTGAACACGAAATCGCGAATCCGGCCGTTTGCCCGCAGGCATTCGGCCGGATTTGGGTTAAGCCGGAATCAAGCCGCCGGCGAAGCGGCCATCGACAATGACACGGAACATGAGGCAGAACATGCTCGGAAAACTCATCAGCAGCGCTGCAATCGCCACTTGCCTGGCCCTGCCGGTCCTGGCCGAAAGCACCACGCAGCCCGTAGCCTTCACGGCAGGCGCAACAGGCACGGCCGTAACCGGGCAGATCGTGGGCGCGGACACGGCGGATTTCACCCTGACGGCCAATGCCGGGCAGCGGATGACCGTGCGCATGAATGCCGACAATCCGGCGGCGCAGTTCGAGATCTTTGCGCCAGGTGCAATCCCCGGCCAGTCGCCTGCGCTGTTTTCCAGCAGCAGCGCAGGCATGTCGGCGGATCTGGTGCTGCCGGCCAGCGGCACCTATGTGATCCGCAGCGCGTTGGCACAGGCGGCGCAGGCGGGCGGCACGGCACGGTTTTCGCTGACCATCGACGTGGCCGGCCGACAGGCACAAAGCGACGATGTCGCCAATTCCCTGAACGCCGCGCCGGATTTCTGGCAGGTGACCGGCATTACCGGCCAGTTGAACATCCGCGCCGAGGCCTCGACCGGTGCCGACGTTGCCGGCACGGCCCCGAACGGCGCGGTGCTGCGCAATCTCGGCTGTCAGCCGGCGGATGGGCGCAACTGGTGCAAGGTCGAAACCACCTCGGGCGGCCCGGTTACGGGCTGGGCGGCAAGCGATTTTCTGGCCCCAACCACAGCACCCGCGACAGAGGCCGCCGCGCAACCCGGCCCTCAATCCGCGATGCCCGCCGCCAGCACGGCTGCCATGACCGCGACCCAGCCAGCCATGACAGCGGCAACCGCTGTAACCCAGCAGCCGGCGGTGCCGGCCACGGCACCGCAACCCGCGCCTTCGGCACCAGCCGGCATCGTGGCACCCCAGGCCTCGCCGGTTGCGGCGGTGGGCAGCAACGCCCCGCAACCGGCCCCGGCAGCACCAGCCGGCACGGTTGCGCCCGTCGACCGCAGTTCGGCCATGTCGGCCCGGCCACCGGCCGCGCCTGCCAGCAAGGTCCCGCTTGGCGGCGTGACGCGGACCGAGGCCGCGCCCATGGCCGCGCCTGCGATCTCGGCCACCAAACCCGCACCAAAACCCAGCCATGCCGCCACCAGCCCCGCCGCCGTCGATACGGCCAGCGGCACCCTGCCCTGTTCGACCGCGCTTGGCATGCCGACGCGCGACTGCGCCTATAGCCTGGCCCGCAGCGGTGGCACGACCCTGCTTCGGGTCAGTTGGCCGGATGGCGGCCATCGCGAGATTCGCTTTGAGAATGGCGCCCCCGCCCCGGTCGACGGCCAGATCAGCGAGCGGCGCGGCAGCCTGACGGTGATCGATATCGGCAGCGAGCGCTACGAGGTTCTGGACAGCATCGTCAACGGCGGCTGATCCGCGATCACGCCCCGGCGGCCCGCTGCAACTCTGGCCGCCGGACATAAAATCTGCCCGGCAGCGTCCCAGGGATACAGGTCAATGCGATCACCGGCCCCAATGGGGCCGGATCGGGACGATCAGTTGTCGTCGTCGTCATCCTCGTCGGAATCGGGCAGGTTGAAGAAGCTCTCGGCATCCAGTTCCGGCTCGGGCTTGTCGTCGTCGCGCGACAAGCTGAAGTTCTCCAGCCCGGCGATGGCGGTCGGCAGGCGCGGCTCTTCGCCCATGGCAAGCGAGGTCTCGGTCGAGACCAGCTTGCGGCGTTCGTCATCGGTCATGACCCCGCCCTCATTGCCGCGCTTCTTCGCCGCCTTCTGCACCGCCGCGTCAAGCTCGGTCTGTTTGGCAAGGCCAAGGGCGACCGGGTCGATGGGCTGGATGTTCTGGATGTTCCAATGGGTCCGCTCGCGGATCGCCTGGATGGTCGGCTTGGTGGTGCCGACCAGCTTGGCGATCTGGGCATCGGCCAGCTCGGGGTGGAACTTCACCAGCCAGAGGATCGCGGCCGGGCGGTCCTGACGCTTCGACAGCGGCGTATAGCGCGGGCCTCGGCGCTTTTCCTCGCCCTCGGCGGCGGGGTTGTGCTTCAGCTTCAGCTTGTAGGCCGCATCCTTCTGGCCCTTCTCGATCTCGGCCAGATCGAGCTGGTGCGAGGCGATGGGATCGAAGCCCTTCACGCCGGTGGCCACGTCGCCATCGGCAATGCCCTGGATTTCGAGTTCGTGCATGCCGACGAAATCGGCGATCTGCTTGAAGCTGAGCGTCGTGTTGTCGATCAGCCAGACGGCGGTGGCCTTGGCCATCAGCGGTTTGTTCATCGGATCTACTCCTTGCGCATATCTTTCCCGGCCGGGAAAACGGCGTTTTGGCGAAGCCAGTCCACGTTTTCGGGAAATTTCCCCGCCTGTATAGGGCCGAAACGCAGCAAGGGAAAGGCCAAATCGTGTCCGGAAGGGATGCGCCGGCCGCCCGTTTCGCCTATCGAGGGGACAGCACATCGAATGAGGGGCCCATGCGCCAACTGATCTTCGCCGCCATCCTTGCCGCCGGGGCCGGACCGGCCGCCGCCCAGACCCATGTCGCGGGCGATTTCGACTATTACGTTCTGGCGCTCAGCTGGTCGCCGAACTGGTGCGCCTCGGCCAATGACAAGCGCGGCACGACGCAATGCGATGTCGGGCGCAAGGTCGATTTCAACCTGCACGGCCTCTGGCCGCAATACGAAGACGGCTGGCCGGCGAATTGCCGCACCAGCGAGCGCGACCCCGCCCGCCGCGAAAGCGAGGGCATGGCCGATATCATGGGCTCGGGCGGGCTGGCCTGGTATCAATGGCAGAAGCATGGCCGTTGTAGCGGCCTGTCCGCAGCGGGTTATTACGAGACCATGCGCGACGCTTTCGAGGCCGTCGCCCTGCCCGATTACTTCGTCGATCTCGACCGCGACATCTCGATCCCGCCAGCGCTGATCGAGGACGCCTTCATCGAATACAATCCCGCCATGACCGCCGATGGCATCACCGTCACCTGCAAGGGCGAGGACCTGCAGGAAGTCCGCATCTGCCTGACCAAGGACCTGAAACCCCGCGACTGCGCCCCCGATGTGCGCCGCGATTGCAGCCGCGATGCGGTAATCATGGAGAAGGTGCGTTAATGCAGAAGCGGCGGCGGAACCTCGTCGTCGTCATCGTCGCCAGGGTCGCCCTCGAACCCGGTGCCGTAAAGAAAGGCGATCCCCTGCATTTCCTCGCCGGGTTGGGGTAGCATTTCGCCGTCGATCAGGCCGGGGCGCATCAGGATCGGCAGGTCGAACCCGTCTTCGAGAGGTGTGCCGTCCTCGTCCTCGAAGGGGCGCAGGACAGTGACATGAACCACGGCGGCATCCGGGCAGATCCAGTCCGGCAGCGGCTCGACCCCGACGACCGGACCGCGAAATTCGAAGGCGTTCGGCGCAATGTCGAAACGCGGCACCATGATCGCCGCACCGGCCATGCTGATCCTGATCGCACCGCCCTCGGCAATCTCGTGGCCCGCCGCGACGAGTTGCCCGAATTCCTCGTCATCGGGGCCGATCTCGAATTCGGTGGCCTCGGCCGGCGCGGCCTGGTTGGCGATGCCATAGAATTGCGCATAGGCGATCTCTGCGGCGCGATAGGCGGGGCCATTCTCGATGAAACCGTCATCGAAGAAGGTCAGCACCGCGCCCCCCATCCGCGCGGTCACGAAGGCCTGCACCCCCTCGGCATCGACCGCCAGCTTGAGCGGCGCGATCTCGGCACTGATCACCGTAGGCAGGAAAGGCCAGGCATTGACCAGACCGTAGGCGTCGCCATGCCAGCGCAACAGCATGGCCACGCCGCCCTCGGCCGAGGGATAGTTCAGCACGGCGAAGTTCGGGTGATCGTCGATCTGGAAGGCCTCGCCCGCTTCCAGCCAGGCATTCATGCGGTCTTCCTCGAAGAAATCCTCGGGCACACCTGCCGCAGCGAGCAACGGGATGTTCGGAAAGCTGTCCTCGTCGATCTCGACGATTTCCGGGGCCTCGTTCATGACCAGTCTCCGATCTTCAGCACGATCTTGCCGATATGGGCGCTGCTTTCCATGCGCCGATGCGCCTCGGCGGCCTCGGCCAGGGGATATTCGCTGTCGATCAACACCCGGACCTTGCCGGCGCCAATCATCGGCCACAGATGCGCGCGTAGCTGATCTGCAATCGCCGCCTTGGCCGCATCCGATTGCGGCCGCAGGGTGGCGCCGGTGATGGTTAGCCGCCGGGTCATGACATGGGCGAAATTGATCTCGGCCTTCGGGCCGGCAAGGAAGGCGATCATCACCAGCCGCCCGTCCAGATCCAGCGCCTTGAGGTTTCTGGCAATATAATCGCCCCCGACCATGTCGAGGATCAGGTTCGCCCCGCCGGCCTCGGTCAGGACCTTCACGAAATCCTCGCTCCGGTAATTGATCGCAGTCGCGCCGAGTTCCGCGATGGCCGCGCATTTCTCGTCCGAGCCGGCGGTGGCCCAGACGCGGGCACCAAGCGCACGGGCGATCTGGATCGCCATGGTGCCGATCCCCGACGATCCGCCATGGACCAGAAAACGCTCGCCCGCCTGCAGGCCGCCACGCATGACGATGTTCGACCAGGTGGTGAAGGCGGTTTCCGGCAGGGCTGCGGCCTCGCGCAGGGACATGCCTTCGGGGACCGGC
Source organism: uncultured Paracoccus sp. (assembly GCF_937873615.1). GTDB lineage: Bacteria > Pseudomonadota > Alphaproteobacteria > Rhodobacterales > Rhodobacteraceae > Paracoccus. The sequence goes on along the minus strand of NZ_CALMYP010000052.1, from coordinate 23,047 downwards.
AGCGCGTGGCTCTGATGGCAGGCGACATATTCGGCATAACCGCCGCCGGGCAGCAGCGCACAGACCCGGTCGCCGGGCTTCCAGCGGGTGACGCCGCGCCCCACGGCCACGACCTTGCCCGCGCCTTCCAGCCCGGGCAGGTCCGAGGCCCCGGGCGGCGGCGCATAAGTGCCCTGCCTTTGCGCCACATCGGGCCGGTTCACCCCGGCCCATTCCAGCCGGATGACGATCTGGTCATGGCCCGGCATCGGCACCGGGCGCGATGTCAGGCGCAGCACCTCGGGCGCGCCGGGTTCGGAAATCTCGACGGCGCGCATCGCGTCGGGCAGGCTCATGCGCGATCCTCCGTGACCGATTTCGGGGCGCGGATCCAGCCGGTGGCGATATCGGTCAGCATCGCCACCCCCGGCAGCTTGCGGGCCTGCGCCTTCAGCTTCTCGAACTGCATCACGCCATCGATGCGGCGGTCGATGAAATCGCGGGTCTCGGCGTGATCCTCGGACAGATCCCCCAGCCAGTAGAGCACGCATGCGGCATAGACCGTCGAAAGCGTGGCGCGCTTGGAATACCAGTTCACATCGCGCGAACTGTCGCCAAGCCCGTTCCAGATCGTGTCGGCGGTTTCCCACATGAGCCGCGCCGCCAGCGGCTGGTTCACCGGCAAAGCCAGCACCGCCGAGGCCGCGCGGACCAGTTCGACATCGGCGAAATCGAGACGCTGACGGATCGCATCGGCAATCCTCTCGCTGATTCGGCCCGCCGGTGCGCCCTGCATCCATTCAGCCAGCCGGGCATCGCCGCGACGATGGATCCAGGCGGCCAGATCGGCCCCGCCGCCGGGAAAGAAGGCCTCGGCCACATCGCCCGACAGCCCGATATCGCGCGCGCCCGCGCGCAGCGCCACCAGATTCATGCCGTCGAAGGGCACATGCAGCAGCGCGGCCTCGGCCAGTCTGTCGCGTGTCTCGGTCATCTTTCCCTCCCCGGGCTGGACAAATGGGCGGATGCCGCTTATACGGCGGCTTCCTGCAATTTCGATCAACTTTAACCTAGGAAGGTGGTGACAACCACATGCAGGTGAACGTTCGCGACAATAACGTCGAACAGGCGATGCGCGCACTGAAGAAGAAACTTCAGCGCGAGGGCGTGTTCCGTGAAATGAAGCTTCGGCAGCATTTCGAGAAGCCGTCCGTCAAGAAGGCCCGTGAAAAGGCCGAGGCCGTGCGCCGCGCCCGCAAGCTGGCCCGTAAAAAGGCACAGCGCGAAGGCGCTCTGTAAGACGAGCGAACCGAGTGAGGTTCAAGACCCCCGCCGGCCCGCGCCTGCGGGGGTCTTTCTTTTCCCGCCCATCCTCGAAGGCCCCGGCATGAGACCGCCCGCCCGTATCGCAGCCCTTGTGCTTCTAGCCGCCTGCACGACCCCGGCCCTGCCCGAGGATCAGCGCATCGACGGCATCGACTGGATTCTGATTGAGGCGAACGGGATGCCCTGGCTGGAAAATGTCTCGCTGAGGCTCGACGGCGACCGGCTGACCGGGATCGGCCCCTGCAACGCCTATTCCGGCCGCCGCGAGGGGGACGCACCCGATTTCGCCGCGCGCGATCTGAACATGACCGCCATGGCCTGCGCCGATCCTGCCCGGATGCGGGCCGAGGCCGAATACATGGACATGCTGCCGCAACTGACGACCCTGCGTCGCGAACGGGACAGCTTGGTTTTGAGCGGGCCCGATCTTATCTTGGTCTATGACAGAAGAGAGGCGAGAGGCGATGACGTTTTCTAAAACTGCAATGATTCTGGGGCTGGCGCTGCTGGCCGGATGCGCAACCGCTGAAACCGGCCTCGATGGCAGCTATCGGCTGGTCTCCATCGACGGGCGCGCGGTGATCGAGAACCCGACGCTGGTGATCGAGGGGCAGCGCCTTTCGGGCAAGGGCTCCTGCAACAGCTTCAGCGGCGAGAACAAGGCCGCCTGGCCGGCGCTCGATGCCAGTCCGCTGGCGACGACGCGGCGCGCCTGCATCAACGACAATGGCGAGACCGCCTATTTCAGGGCGCTCGATCAGGCAACCTCGGCCACCTTGACCGAACATGGCGTCGATCTGACGGGCCCCGAACACAGCCTGCGCTTCACCCGCGAATAAGCCGCGCCGCCAACCGCTCGCGCGCGGCTGGCAGGGGACGGCCGACATGTTCCTGCGCCAGCCATTTGTGCAGGAAATGCCCGGTCAGGGTCAGGGCATTGGCCAGTTCGTCATTGCTGGGCGGCCCGCCCAGCAATGACGGCAGGCGCAGCAGGCGCGGGGCAAATTCGCCCGCCGCTTCGGCTGTGACGGCGCGTCCGGTATTGGGGCTGACATAGGCCAGCCCCTGCCGCGCCCCGGTCACAGCGCAGCTTTGCAGGTCCAGCCCGAAGCCCAGATCTTCCAGCAGCAGCAATTCCCAGCGGACGTAATCGCCGGCCCAGTCGGCACCCCGATCCATCGCGTCCCAGAGCGCTTCCGAGGCGCGGGCGATCTGCGGATGCGGGTCGCGTTCGGGCAGCGCAAAGCGCAGAAGCGCCGCCGTCGCATTCATCCCGTCGAGTGCTGCCGCATTGGCCAGAAGGCCGGGCCGGGCGGCGCCGGGTTCCAGCGTGAAGGTGCCAAGCTGATCCTCCAGCCGCGCCCGCCAGAGCGCCGAGACCCGGTTCCCCAGCTGCAGCATCGCCGCTTTCGAGCGCCCCGCGCCCCCCGGCACCATGCCCGAGACGCGCCCGGCATCCGGGCTGAGGATATCGACAAGCGCCGCATGTTCGCCATGCGGCCTGCGCGCGATCACCGTGCCCTCGCCGCGCCATTCCATCGCCGCGCCGTCAGCCGGTGAAATCGGCCTGCCGCGCGCCGCTGACGCGCAGCAGGTCGGCAGGGGTGATGGCGAAGACATGGCGCGGCGTGCCGGCCGCCGCCCAGACGGTGTCGAATTCCAGCAGGCGCGGGTCGATGAAGGCCGCGATCTCGCTCAGATGGCCGACCGGGGCGACGCCGCCGATGGCAAAGCCGGTCTCGGCCCGGATCAGCGCCGCATCCGCCTTGCCGAGAGGCTGGCCCGCCAAAGCCGTGGCCTTGTCGGCATCGACGCGGTTGCCGCCAGCGGTCAGGAACAGGACGACATGGCCGCTTTCCTCACCCCGGAAAATGATCGACTTGGCGATCTGGTCGACCTCGCAGCCGACCGCCGCCGCCGCATCCGCCGCCGTGCGGGTATCGCCCATCTCGCGGATTTCGGTCTCGATCCCGGCATCCTTCAGCGCCGCCGCGACCCTTGCCAAACTCTTGCTCATCACGCACTCCCTCAGTCACGGGAAATGTTTAAGGGGGCCGTCATGGCGCAACAAGTCTATACGCTGCTGGTGCAGGTCGGCCGATCCGCCGATGACGGGCTGCCGAAGGGCGCGACCGGGGCCGGGCTGCTCTGCTATGCCTCCGGCAAGGACGAGGCCGAGGCGGTGCGCGAGACGGTGGCGATCCTGAAACAGGCCGGCATGGCACCGCTGGACGTGACCGGATACGGCACCCTGGCCGAGCGCGAGGCCGAAGGTGCCGAGATCGGCGAGGAGGACCGCGAGCTGATGGCCCGCGCGCTTGACGAAAACGCCGTCATCATCGCCCAGATGGAGCCGTTTTTCGACGAGGAAGACTGAGCCAAGGGGATGCGCGGTTTTCCGCCGATCCCCCAAGCCCCGAATCGCCCGGTTTTCCTTGCCTCGCGGCTGCGTTATCGTTCCTGCAAATCACCTCGCAAGGCAGGGACAGAATGAGCAGTATCTTCACCAAATTTACCATTTCCGTGGCCGCAGTCGCGCTTCTGGCCGGTTGCGGTGTGCGCAGCGCCGGCTCGGTCTCGACCGGGTCTTCGGTCACGCCGGCGCCGATCACCGGGGCCTCGCCGGCCTCGGAAGCGGGCCTGCAGAACTGGATCCAGTCCTTCCGGCCGCGCGCGATCTCCTCCGGGGTCAGCCCCGCCACCTATGACCGCGCCATGCGCATCGCGCGTTACAACCCCGAAGTGATCCGCCTGGACCGCAAGCAGGCCGAGTTCTCGCGCCCGGTCTGGGAATATCTGGACAGCGCCGCATCCGACAGCCGCACCACCAAGGGCCGCGGGCTGGCACGGACCTATTCCGGCACGCTCGGCCAGATCGAGGGCCGTTACGGCGTCGATCGCAATATCGTCATGGCGATCTGGGGGATGGAATCGAATTTCGGCGGCAATCGCGGCAAGATGCAGATCATCCCGTCGCTGGCGACGCTGGCCTATGACGGGCGGCGCGGCGAGATGTTCCAGAACCAGTTGATCGCGGCGCTGAAAATCCTGCAGGCCGGCGATACCGACCCCGAGCATATGCTGGGAAGCTGGGCCGGTGCGATGGGCCATACGCAGTTCATGCCGACCTCCTATCTGGCCTATGCGGTCGATTTCAACGGCGACGGGCGGCGCGACATCTGGTCGGACGATCCGACCGACTCGCTGGCTTCGACCGCGTCTTACCTGAAACGGTCGGGCTGGGTGCCGGGCCTGCCGGCAGCGGTCGAGGTGCGGCTGCCCTCGGGCTTCAACTATGGACAGACCGGGCGCAGCAATGTGAAATCGGGCGCCACCTGGGCCGCGCAGGGCGTGCGCGCGGTCGATGGACGCACACTGCCCTCGGGCGGGATCATCGCACCAGCCGGCGCGCAGGGGCCGGCCTTCCTGGTGACGAAGAACTTCATCGCCATCCGCGCCTATAACGCTTCGGACAATTACGCGCTTGGCGTCGCCATGCTGGGTAACCGCATCGGCGGCGGGCCGGGCATCGTCGGCGCCTTCCCGCGCGAGGCGGGTGCCCTGACCCATAACGAGAAGGAGGAGGTGCAGCGCCGGCTGAACCGCCTCGGCTATGACGTGGGCGAGCCGGACGGTGCCATCGGCGAAAAGACCATGGCCGCGATCAAGGCCTTCCAGCAGCGGATCGGGGTGTCGCCGGACGGTTACGCCAATGCGGCGCTGTTGCAACAGTTGCGGTCGCGGAGCTGATTTCCAGCCACAGGACCGGGGGCGCCGCCCCCGGACCCCCGAGGTATTTGGCCACCAAAGAGAAGCGGGCGCGGGGTTTTCCGCGCCCTTTTCCTATGCGTCCTCTTCTTCCTCGACGGCGCGGCCGCCGACCACGCCGAGGGATTTCAGCTTGCGGTGCAGGGCGCTGCGCTCCATGCCGACGAATTGCGCAGTGCGGCTGATATTGCCGCCGAAGCGGTTGATCTGGTTGACGAGATATTCGCGTTCGAACAGCTCGCGCGCCTCGCGCAGCGGCAGCGAGGTGATGCGGGGGCCAAGCGTCAGCGTATCCGCGCCCTCGCCCTCGGCGCTCTGGCCCTGAAGCTCTGCCGGGGTGATCGGGCCGCTGTCTTCGGCCAGGATCAGCACCCGTTCGATGACATTGCGCAGTTGGCGGATATTGCCCGGCCAGTCCATCGCCTGCAGCGCATTGGCGCTGTCCTCGCCGATCTCGCGCAAGGGCAAGCCCTGATCCTCGTGGAACTGCAGGGCGAAATGGCTGGCCAGCATCGGGATATCCTCGCGCCGCTCGGTCAGCGAGGGGATGGCGAGCGGCACCACATTGAGCCGGTCGTAAAGCTCCTGCCGGAAGCGGCCGGCGGCGATCTCGGAGGGCAGGTCGCGATTGGTCGAGGACACGACGCGCAGATCGACCCGCACCCGGTCCGAGCCGCCGGCGCGCGAGAATTGCTGTTCGGTCAGGACCCGCAGGATCTTCGGCTGGGTGCCCATGGGCATGTCGGCGACCTCGTCGAAATAGATCACCCCGCCATGAGCCTGTTCCAGCAGCCCCGGCTCGACCCCGCGTTCGGCGGATTCGCGACCGAACAGCACCTCCTCCATGCGTTCGGGTTCGATGGTGGCGCAGGGCACGACGATGAAGGGGGCCGAGGCGCGCGGACTTTGGGCATGGATATAGCGCGCGGCGAGTTCCTTGCCGGCCCCCGGCTCGCCGGTCAGCATGACCCGGCCATTCGATTTCGCCAGCTTGTCGAGCTGGTCGCGCATCCGCTTGAAGGAGGCCGAATTGCCCAGCATCTCGGCGGCCTTGACCTCGCCCCGGCGCAGCTGCGCATTCTCGCGGCGCAGGCGGTTGGTTTCCATGGCCCGGTTGATGACCACCATGAGCTGGTCGATATTGAAGGGCTTCTCGATGAAGTCATAGGCGCCCTGGCGGATCGCGGCGACCGCGATCTCGATATTGCCATGGCCCGAGATGATGATCACCGGCACTTCGGGATTATTGCGCTTGACCTGCTTGAGGATGTCGATCCCGTCCATCCGGCTGTCCTTCAGCCAGATGTCGAGGATCATCAGCGCCGGCTCGGCCAGGTTCAGGGCCTCGATCGCCTCGTCGGAATTGGCGGCGGTGCGGGTCGGGAACCCTTCGTCTTCCAGGATATCGGCGATCAGTTCGCGGATATCCTTTTCGTCGTCAACGATCAGAATGTCGCTCATGTCTGGTCCTGCTCTTTGTTCTTGCGTGCAATGCGCACGGGATTGCGTTCACGGGGCAGCCGCAATTCGGCAAGCGCGCCGCGTTCGGGGGCGTCGGTCAGCACGAAGCTGCCGCCATGTTCCTCGACGATCTTCTTGACGATGGGCAGGCCGAGGCCGGTGCCGCCCTTCTTCAGCGTGACATAGGGTTCAAAGAGGCGCGAGCGGTCCTCGGGCAGGCCCGGGCCGTTATCGGCGATGGAGATGGTCACCACTTCGGGATCTTCGGACATGCTCACGCGGATCTCGGGCTGCCAGCCTTCGGCGGGGGCGTCGCGCAATTCGTCCACGGCCTCGGCGGCATTCTTGATCAGGTTGGTGAAGACCTGCGCCATCATGGTCGCGTCGCAGTCGATGCGCACGGAACCCGCCGGGACATCGGCGATCAGTTCGGCCCGGACCGCGTCTTCCTGCAACAGCAGCGTGTCGCGCAGAAGCTTGGCGATATCGGTCTCGCGCCTGTCGGGTTCGGGCATCCGGGCGAAGCGCGAGAATTCGTCGACGATCCGGCGCAGGTCGTTGGTCTGGCGGATGATGACATCGACATAGGAATCGACGCTTTCCTTTTCCGCCGGATCGGCGGCGATCTTGTTGAACTTGCGCCGCAGCCGTTCCGCCGAAAGCTGGATCGGGGTCAGCGGGTTCTTGATCTCATGGGCGACGCGGCGGGCGACATCGCCCCAGGCGGCCATGCGCTGCGCGGTGACCAGTTCGGTCACATCGTCGAAGGCGACCACATAGCCTTCCAGTCCGCCATCGGCACCGTGGCGGACGGCCATGCGCACCAGCAGGCTTTCCATCCGACCCTCGCGGACCAGACGGATTTCGTCCTGCACGGTCTCGGCCACGCTTTCCGAGAGGCGCTGCAGAAGCGGCGCGAATTCCGGCACCACATCGGACAGCGGGCGGTCATGGTCGCGGGCCGGATCGACACCGACCATGCGCGCCGCCGAGCGGTTCAGGAAATCGACATCGCCATCCTCGTCGAGGCCGATCACCCCCGCCGTGACGCTGGACAGGACCGAATCGAACAGCCGCCGGCGCTCGTCGCTGGCGCGGTGGCTTTCGACCAGTTCCTCGCGCTGCGTCTTCAGCTGGCGGGTCATGCGGTTGAAGGCCTGACCGAGGGTCTGGATCTCGTCGCCGGTATCTGCCTCTGGCACCGACACGTCCAGATCGCCCTCGCCCACCCGTTCCGAGGCTTCGGCCAGCTTGCCGATGGGGCGCGACAGCCGCTCGGCGAACCACATCGCCAGCCACATCGCCGCCCCGATCAGCAGCAGGGCGAAGCCCAGATAGACCAGCGAGAACTCCAGCAGCACCCGGCCCCGATCCTGTTCGAGCTGGCGATATTCGCCGATCGTCTCTCGGGTGTCGTCGAGAAGGCCCAGAAGCCGGCCATCGACCTCGCGCGAGACGTAAAGGAAGCGGTCGGCCAAGGGCGGCAGCGCCACCAGAGCGCGGAAGGAGTTCTGCCCCCAATCCTCGATCAGCACCAGCCCATCGCTGCGGGCGCGGTCGAACTGGTCCTGGCTCGGCTGGACATACCAGAAGTAATAGGAGCGTTCGCCCCGGGCATGGATCTCGCCGCCGGCGTCGATCACATAGGCCTCGCGCAGCCCGCGCTGGATGCGGCTCTGTTCGGCGGTCAGGATGACGCGCAGATCGCCATCGTCGATCAGCGGATCGCTGCGCGCCGCCTCGCGCAGGGCGTCGGCGATATTGCCGGCATCGACGGTCAGGTCCTCGCTATGCTCGGTCTGATAGGCGACGGCGGCGGCCTGGGCATTGCCGACCACCTCCCGGACCCGGTCCGAGAACCAGCCTTCGAGGCCGATATTGATGACGACCCCGGCAAACAGCGCCACCAGCACCGTGGGCACCATGGCGATCAGCGCGAAGATGCCGACCAGCCGGCTGTGCAGCCGCGATCCCGCCCGCGCCCGCCGGCGCGAGGCGACCATCTGGGCGATGCGCATCAGGACCAGCCCGAGCAGCAGCAGCAGATAGACGAAATCGAGCACAAGCGCGAGGCTGAGCAGCCGCGAGCCCCCGGTCACCCCGACCTTGCCCAGCACCACCAGCGTGAAGATGGCCAGGATCGGCGCGGCCACCACGAGCGCCAGCGTCAGGCCGTTGCGCAACCGCCGACGCGAGAGCATCCGCGCCAGCCGGTCGGGCAGGCGCGCACTGCGTAGGGATGTCAGGCCATGTGCCGACATGGGCTCGTTCTGCTCGATCTTGCGCCGCTTGGAAGCCGCGTCTTGTTGCCGTGGCGCGACGGATTTCGCGCCCCTGTGACCGTTTTACATCACTCGGCGGCGGCGTGTCACCTGAATATTCAGATCGCTCAGTTTCTTGCGCAGGGTATTGCGATTGATGCCCAGAAGCTCGGCGCAGCGAAGCTGGTTTCCGCCGGTCGCGTCGAGCGCGATTTCCAGCAGCGGCACCTCGATTTCACGCAGGATGCGGTCGTAAAGGCCGGGGGGCGGCAATGCGTCGCCATGCAGGTCGAAATAGCGTTGCAGGTGATCGGCAACCGAGGCCGAAAGCTGGCCCGATGCGCCGCCATGCGCGGTCGTGGCGCGCGGTGCCGAGGACGCCATCGCCACCGGCTGCGCGGTCTGGCCGGACAGTTCGCGCAACTCCTCCAGCATCATCGGGCCAGAGCCGGTCAGCGCGAGGCGGCGCACCAGGTTTTCCAGCTGCCGCACATTGCCGGGATAATCGAGGCCGCGCAGCTCGGCCAGAACGTCATCGGGGATCGGGCGTTCGACCAGCCCCTGCCCGGCGGCGCGCGCCATCAGGTGCTTTGCCAGCGCCGGAATATCGTCGCGCCGCGCCGAAAGCGGCGGCACCGCGATCGTGGCCCCGGCCAGACGATAGAACAGATCGGCGCGCAGCCGGCCCTCGTCCATATCCGCCTGCGGGTCCGGCCCCGAGGTCGAGACCAGCCGGGGCGCATCGCCGGCCCCGTCGAGCTGTTCCAGAAGCGCCAGCAGCCGGGTCTGCGCCGCCGCATCGAAGCCGGCCGGGTTCTCGATCAGCAAGGTGCCGCCGCGCGCCTCCTGCACGGCGCGGGACAACTGGTCGGCCCCGCCATCGGCCGGGGTCAGCACCACCAGCGGCGCGGTGCTGCGATCCGAAAATTCGTGCAGGGCCTTGGCGATGGTCGATTTTCCGACCCCCGCCTGCCCGGTCACCATGACCGGCAGATCGGCATTCAGCACCTTGGCCACCAGCCGGAACAGCGCCTGCATCGGCGCGGCATGGCCAATCAGCGGCAGTTCCGGCTCCGGCCCGGCGGGCGAGGGCACGGCGATCTGCTCGGGCGCCGGGGCGAGATCCGCCTTGCGTGGCCGCCGCGACAGCGCATCGCGCGAGCGCGACAGCAGATCGGGCAGATCGAAGGGTTTCGGCAGGTAGTCGAAGGCCGCCGCCTCGGTCGCGCGAATGGCAGTGACGATGGTGTTCTGGGCCGAGATGACGATGACCGGCATGTCCGGGCGGGCGCGGCGAATGGCCGGGATGGTGTCGATGCCATTGCCATCGGGCATCATCACATCGGTCACGACCAGATCGCCGCGGCCTTCCTCGACCCATTTCAGCAGTTGCTGCAGGCTGCCGGTGGCGTGAACCCGGCAGCCGGCGCGGGTCAGCGCCTGGGTCAGTACGGTGCGGATGCTGCGGTCGTCATCGGCAATCAGGATGGTTCCGTCCATGAAATCACGCCTTCGGTAAGGAAATTCGAATGGTGGTGCGGCCGGGCCGCGAATCGACGCGCAGCCAGCCGCCATGATCGGTCACGATCTTGGAAACCAGTGCGAGGCCCAGCCCGGTGCCGTTCTCGCGGCCAGAAACGAAGGGCTCGAAGATCTGGCCGGCGATGGCATTGGGGATACCCGGCCCGTCATCCTCGATCTCGATCTGCAGGGGCAGCACCCGGCCACGCGGGTAATCCGGCGTCGGCGCCAGCCGCAGGGCCGCGTCATAGAAGCTGCGAATGCGGATGGTGCGCCCGGTCCCGCCCTCGGCGCGGCCCCGCAACAGCGCCTCGGCGGCGTTCTTGAGCAGGTTCAGCGCCACCTGCATCAACTGGTCGTCATCGCCAAGCGCATCCGGCAGCGAGGGATCGTAGACGGTGATCACCTCCAGGTCGCGGGCAAAACCCAGTTCCGCCGAGCGGCGGGCACGTTCGAGGATGTCGTGCAGGTTGACCGGCTTCAAATCCGGTGCGGTGGTGTCGCCGAAACGCTCGACCTGATCCAGAAGCGCCACGATGCGGCGCGATTCGGTCACGATCAACTCGGTGAATTCGCGGTCTTCCTCGGCCACGTTCATCGACAGAAGCTGCGCCGCGCCGCGAATGCCGGACAGCGGGTTCTTGATCTCATGGGCCAGCATATCGGCCATGCCGATGGCTTGCCGCGCGGCCTTGCGGGCGGCATGGCCCGGCTCCATCCCCTCGGCGGCATCGGTGGGGGCGATCAGCAGGATCACCCCGCCGGGCAGCCCGTCGGGGGCCGCACCCAGATGAATATCGCCGAAATGCGGCTGGTGCCCGCCGGCACGGTCGCCCAGTTCGAACCGCACGCGCGGCTGCCCGATGGGGCCGTGATCGTTGCGCACCCGCGCCAGCAGCGGGCAGATTTCGGGCGTGATGCGCAGCCGCGACTGGATCACCTCATCGCTCAGCCGATGGCCAAGCGCCATGCGCCGCGACAGGTTCAGCCACAACTCGGCTGCGTCATTGACCCCGACCAACCGGTCCTCCGCATCCAGCATCAGCCCCGGCAGGGGCAGCGCGTCGAAACTGGGACCGGGGGTAAAGCTCATGCGGCGGCCTGCCTTTCGGGGGCCAGCTTTTGGGGGCCGGGCGCATCGGCGAAAAGCGCGCGGATGACGCGCAGGGTCTCGGCCGGGCTGGCAGCGGCGAACAGCGCCTTGCGGCCGTGGGCCACACCATTCGCCTCGGCATACCAACCAAGGTGTTTTCGGGCGACGCGCAGGCCGACCTCGCTGCCGTAAAAGCCGATCATGTCCTCGTAATGCGTCGCCACCAGATCGGCGAGGGCCGCCGCTTGCGGGATCGCGGGCGCGGGGGTGGCGTGCAGCGCATGGGCAATCTCGGCCAGCCGCCAGGGCGCGCCCTGCGCCGCGCGCCCGACCATCACCGCATCCGCACCCGAAGCCGCAAGCGCCGCCCTTGCCGAACGCGCATCGGTGATATCGCCATTCGCGACCAGAGGCGGGCGGTCGGTCAGATCGGCCACCGGGCGGATCGCCGCCCAATCCGCCTGCCCGGTATAGAATTGCGCCCTGGTGCGGCCATGCACGGTCAGCATCCGCACACCGGCATCGCGGGCGCGCGCCGAGAGTTCGGCCGCATTCAGGCAATCCCCATCCCAGCCGAGCCGCATCTTCAGCGTCACCGGCAGATCGACCGCGCCGACCACCGCATCGACAAGGCCAAGCGCATGGTCGAGATCGCGCATCAGCGCCGCCCCCGACAGCCCGCCCGTCACCTTCTTCGCCGGGCAGCCCATGTTGATGTCGATGATCCGCGCCCCCATTCCGGCCACGATCCGCGCGGTTTCGGCCATCGGTGCGGCCTCGCGCCCGGCGATCTGGACCGAGACCGGCACATGACCCTCGGTCATCGCCCGCGCCCGCACCGAGGCACGCGGCGAAGGCCGGGTCGTCACCATCTCGCTTGAGGCCACCATCTCGGACACCACCAGCCCCGCGCCGAAGCGCGCCACCATGCGTCGGAACGGCAGGTCGGTAATGCCGGCCATGGGCGCCAGGAACACCGGCACCCCCAGTTCTACCCCGCCAAGGCGGATCGGATTGATGGACATCGTCTTTCTCATCTTCGTCATCATAACGTCCCGGATCAGGCCAGTTGCGAGTTTCTAAAGCAGTTTTGCCCTGTCGCATACGCGGTTTCGCCAGTTTATGCCTAAATTATAGGCAATCTTATCGCGTAACCCCAAAATTCGGGCAGGTGCCGATTTGCCGCCCGGCCCGCATCCCAGGCACGACGCTTGCCGCACACCCATGGATTGGGCTATTGCAGGCAAAACCGGCCAGAAGAGCCGCATATGACGGTTTCAGAACGAAGGACAGCCCCATGAAACTTCGCTATGCCATGGCATTGCTGCCGCTTGGCCTCGCCGCCTGCGACGATCAGGCCATGCAGGATTTCCGCATGCCCTGGGACCAGCCGGAGGAGGTCGTGCCCGAAACCCCGGTCGATCCGATGTCGAAGCCGCTGGTGGCACCGCAGGTTTCGCCCAACCAGGTCCCGGTCGAGGTCGAGGGCGAACGCACCCTTGTCGCCACCGCCGAGGCCAGGACGCTGAACACCACCGCCTACGTCGCGCAGGGCAACGAGCCCTTCTGGCGCGTCGAGGTGAGCGGCAATACAGCAAAATACCAGACGCCGCAGAACCAGTCGGGCAGCAATGTCTCGGTCTCGCGCATCGTCTATCGTCAGGGCGTCGAATATATCGGCGAATGGGGCGGCGCTGCTTTCTCGTTGAACATTCGCAGCGCCGAATGCACCGACAGCATGTCAGGAGAGAAGTTCCCGATGACGGCCTCGCTGCGCGTCGGCACGCGTCGCTCGCAGGGCTGCGCAGCCCCGGCCGAAACCGGGGCCGAGGCCGATCAGGCCGCCGCCGGCTGATCGCGCCGCGCCAGCAGAACGCAGGCGGCGCATGAGTTGCCGCCGCGTCCGGGTTGCGCAGCGCTCGACCGACAGTTTCGCCGCCATTTCTGCATATAGGCAACAGCGGGGCGAAAACCCGCCATCCACCGGACGCTTGGCATTGGCGCAGCCAGATGCCCCGAATATAGTGGCGACAATTTATCGCCAAGGACGAGTTCATGCACAGCCGTATCAATCCCGTGCTTCTGGCCTCTACGGCGCTTGTGACGGTTTGCGTCACAGCGCTTGGGGTCGCGTCGCCGACGCAGAGCCAAACCTTGAACAGCTATGGCATGCCGGGTGCCATCGACACACCGACAGCAGCGCCCCCACCTGAAGGCGAGTTTGCGGCAACCATCAGCCACAGCGATTACGGCACCCGCACGACGCTGATCTTTCAGGTCATGCCGCGGGTGACCGGCGCGCTGCGCTATTCCTCGATCGACGGGCTCGACCCCAATCGCGACGCCCTGAAGGACCGCAGCTTCGACGTTCAGTTTCAACTGTTAAACGAAACCCAGGGCTGGCAGCCGTCGGTCGCGCTCGGCCTTCGGGACTTCGTGGGAACCGGCGTCTATTCCAGCGAATATCTTGTCGCCAGCAAAAGCCTGACGCCGCGCCTGCGTGCCTCGGCCGGTCTTGGCTGGGGGCGTCTGGCGGGCGATTGGCGGCGAACGGATTACAATGACGAAGGCGGCAAGTTCAACATTCGCGACTGGTTCTCGGGCGATGTGAAGCCGTTCGCCTCGATCGAATGGCAGGCGACGGACCGGCTGTCGATCCTGGCCGAATACTCGCAGGACGATTACGACCCCGAGGTCGACAACCCCGACAAGGACCGGCCCGACAACAAGTTCAACCTCGGCGTCAATTATACGGTCGGCGACAGCTACCAGATCGGCGCCTACACGATTGGCGGCAATGTCTTCGGCATCAAGGGTACGGTGGCGCTGAACGCGCTCAAGCCGCCCTATCCGTCCGGTCTGGAACCTGCCCCCGCCCCGGTCCGCCCGCGCCCGGCACGCGGTGCCGATCCGGAGGGCTGGTCCGGTGCCTGGACTGCGGATTCGACCGCACAGCCGGTAATCCAGACGGCGCTTGGCGATGCCCTGCGGGGTGAAGGCCAGGTGCTCGAGTCCATGGCGCTTTCGGCCAACCGAGCCGAGGTGCGCATCCGCAACAACCGCTATATCTCGCAGGCAGAGGCGGTGGGCCGCACCGCGCGCCTGATGACCCGCGCCCTGCCGCCATCGGTCGAGACCTTCGTCATCACCTCGATGGAGAGCGGGATGCCGACCTCCTCGGTCGTGTTGAGGCGATCCGATGTCGAGCAGCTGGAAAACACCGCCGCGGCTCATATCGGACAGCGCGCCGAAATCATCGACCCGCCCGGGCGTTCCGCCGATCTTGTCTATTCCGAGGGGGTCTATCCGAAATTCACCTGGAACATCCGGCCCTACGCCTCTCTCGGCCTCTGGGACCCGGACGAGCCCTGGCGCTACGAAGCCGGGCTGCAGGCGTCGGGCACTTACGAGATCATGCCGGGGCTGATCCTGTCGGGCACCGTTCGCCAGCGCGCTTTCGGATCTCTGGATCAGGAGGGCCCCGGCGATCTCTCGCCGGCGGAATACGAAGCGCTTGGCACGGATGAAAACGAATATGGCGTGCCGCGCGTCCGCTCTGACAGCCGGATGTATTCGGGCAATGACAGCCCGACCATCCCGAACCTGACCTTGGCTTGGTATGCCAAACCGACGGAAACAACCTATTCCCGTGTGACCGTCGGTCTGCTTGAGCGCGCCTTCGGCGGTGTGTCTGGTGAGCTTTTGTGGAAACCGACCAATTCGCGCCTCGCCCTCGGCGCCGAGATCAACCGTGTGAAGAAGCGCGACTTCGACGATGTCTTCAGCTTCCGTGACTACGAGGTCACGACCGGCCACGTCTCGGCCTATTACGATTTCGGCTATGGCATCTGGGGGCAGGTCGATGTCGGGCGGTATCTGGCCGGCGATGATGGCGCGACCATCTCGATCCACCGCGACTTCGAAAATGGCTGGACTGTCGGGGCGTGGGCAACCAAGACCGACATGAGCGAAGAAGAGTTTGGCGAGGGCTCGTTCGACAAGGGCGTGAGCATCTCGATCCCGATCAGCTGGGCCGTCGGAACGCCAAGCAAGCGCCGCGTCGGCGGGCATGTCCGCTCTCTTGCCCGCGACGGTGGCTCGCGACTTCGCGTCGAAGGTCGCCTGTACGAGGAAATCCGCGACAGCCAAACCAGCAAGATCTATGATGGATGGGGGAGATTCTGGCGATGACCCGCTTGAAGAAGAACGCGGGCGCGCTTGGCGTCGCCGCATTGCTGCTCGCTGCCTGCGGTTCGTCCGGGCAAGAGGATCAGGCCACAATCGCCGGCCAGCTGCGCAAGGTTGCCGCGCCGGCGATCTCTCGCGCGACCGGGCAGCAGGCCGAGGAAGCCGCGCCGGCCGCCCCGCTGAGCGCCGATGAAATGGCCGCACGCGCGCTTGCCGCCAATCCTGCGCCGCTCATCCTCGTCAGTCTGGAAAGCACCGGCGCCACGCAGGTCATGGCCATGGTCGGCGAGAATGGCGGGATGCGGACCTATATGACACCGAATATGCAGGCTCTGGTCATTCGCTCCGGCATGTTGACCGGCACCAAGGGCCTGGGCAACGACCTGTCCGTCGCCGAGGTCGAGGGCACCGCCAACCTGATCCGCGCCCGCCGTGCAGGCCAGGGCAGCCGAACGATGCGTTATATCTCTGGCGACGGGACGGAACGGCCCTTGCCGCTGAATTGCACCATCGCCGTCGGCGATGCCAAGAGCTTCAGCTTTGCCGGCACTGGCTGGAACGCGACGCAGGTTGTCGAAAGCTGCGAAGGCAGCGGGGCGGAGGTTCAGAACTCCTATCTCGTGACCGCGTCTGGACAGATCCCGGTCTCGCGTCAGTGGATCGGCCCCCGCCTGGGCTATGTGACAATTCAGACCATCCGGCCCTGAGCAGTCATTCAACCTGAAAGAGACAGAACGCCCGGCATCGCCCGGGCGTTTCTTCATTTCCGGCCCACGGGCCGCCTGCATCAACCACAGGCCCCAAAAACGAAAAGGGCTGGCGAATGGCCAGCCCTTCCGAAATCAAGTCCTTGCGGACAATGATTAGTTGGTGTCGTCGTCGTCGTCGTCGTCGTCCGAAGCAACTGCGGCGATAACGCCGAGCAGCAGCAGGGCCGGGACAACCAGGCCAGCGTTCGACGACGGCGACGGGCCGGCATCGACAACAACCGGCTCGACTTCCACGACGGGCTCGACGTAGCCGCCGGCCAGAGCGGTGGAGGTGGTCAGGCCGAGGGCCAGGGCGAAGGTAGCAAATTTGGTCATGATCATGCTCCGTTTGGTCTTGTGAAAGCTACTGTTGCCAGCAGCATCGGGGTGACAGTCTCACAATCCGAAGGTCTTTGAAAGTCGGATTTATCCAAATCCCCGGCGGCGTTGTCTCAACTGTTGCATATTTCACAACACCTTCCTGCCATCTGGGTCGCTACCTGCGCAATCCCCCGCAAAGGCAGCCGCCATTCAGGCGGAACCCCGCCGAAAAGGCAGGCCGAGAAGAAAAACTGCGGCGGCCACAGCGATGACCGACGGTCCGGCAGGTGTATCCGCATAAAGGCTGGCAGCGAGACCGCCAAGCACCGCGCCCACACCGATCAGCGTGGAAATCAACGCCATCTGCTCTGGCCCGCGCGCGAATCCGCGTGCCGCCGCCGCAGGAATGATCAGCAAAGCCGAAACCAGAAGCGCGCCGACGATCCGAATCGCCACCGCCACGGTGATCGCCATGGCCAATGTCAGAATCAGCCGCTCGCGGCGCGGCGAGATACCGGCGGCCATGGCAAGTTCCTCGTTGACGGTGGCGCTGACCATCGCCTCCCATCGCCAGACCAGCAGGCCCACGACCAGTGCAGCGCCCCCCCAGACCCAGGCCAGATCGACCGGGCGCACCATCAGGATATCGCCGAAAAGCCAGGCATTCAGGTCAGAGCGCAGTCCGGGCACGAAGCTCGCCGCGATCAGCCCGAAGGCAAGCGCACCATGGGCCAGCACGCCAAGCGCGGTGTCGATGGCCTCTCCCCTGTCCGCCAGATGGGCGACCAGCCAGCCCATCGCCAGTGCGACCAGAAGCGTGCCGATATAGATCTGGCCGCCGATGGCCACGCTCAGCGCCACGCCGAGGATCGCGGCATGGGCGGTGGCATCGCCGAAATAGGCCATGCGCCGCCAGACCACGAAACAGCCAAGCGGCCCGGTCGCCAGCACGACACCCAGCCCGGCCAGAACCGCGCGCACCAGAAAATCGTCAAGCATGGTGGTGGTGCCCGTATTCGTGTTTGTGGTCGTGGTGGGGATCATGCGCCGCCTCGTCGTGGCGGTGGTCGTGATGATGGCGGTAAAGCGCCAGCGTCTCGGCCGAATCGGCGCCGAACAGCGCCTGATATTCGGGCGCGGCGCTGACCGCCTGCGGGGTGCCGTGACAGCAGACATGGCCATTGAGGCAAATCACCTGGTCCGAGGCCCGCATCACCACCAGAAGATCGTGGCTGACCATCAGGACCGCAGCACCGGTTTCCTGCCGGATTTCCTCGATCAGGCGATAGAAATCGACGATGCCGGGTTGGTCGAGCCCCTGGGTCGGTTCGTCCAGCACCAGCAATTGCGGATCGCCGAGCAGGGCGCGCGCGAGCAGCACACGCTGGAACTGGCCGCCCGAAAGCCGGGTGATCTGCCGCTGCTGCAGCCCGTCGACGCCGGTCCGCGCCAGCACGGCGGCGGCCTCAATATCGCTGACCCGATGCGGCAGCGACAGGAAGCGGCGCACCGTCATCGGGATGCGGTCGTCGATATGGACACGTTGGGGCACATAGCCGATGCGCAGGCCGGGGCGGCGCGTGACCTCGCCCGCCTCCATCTCGACATGGCCCAGAACCGCGCGTACCAGCGTCGACTTGCCCGAACCGTTCGGCCCGACCACGGTCACGATCTCGCCCGGCCGGATGGCAAAGCCGACATCGCTGAGAATGGGCCGCTCGGCTCCGCGATGGCGAACGGTCAGACCTTGGGCCGCGATGATCGGCGCAAGCTGGGGCGCGCTCATGCTGCCCCGCCGGCGCAGGCGGCACAGACGCCAAGCGCCTCGATCGTGGCCCGCTCGACGCTGAAGCCGGCCTCGCCCCCCAGCCGCGACAGATCACGACGCAACCCGGTCGCATCCATCTCGGCCACGGTCTGGCACGAGCGGCAGATCAGGAAGACCGGCGCCACGCCTTCGGGGTGGCTGTGCTGGCAGGCGGTGAAGGCATTCAGCCGCTGGATGCGATGCGCCAGCCCATGCTCGACCAGAAAATCCAGCGCCCGATAGGCAACCGGGGGCTGCTTGCCCAGCCCTTCGGCGGCCAGACGGTCCAGCACCTCATATGCGCCAAGGGCACGGTGCTGTTCCAGCAGGATCTCCAGCACGCGCCGGCGGACCGGGGTCAGGCGCAGGCCCTGCGCCGCAGCCAGGTCTTCGGCCCGGGCCAAAGCCTCCTTGGCGCAGGCGCCGTGATCGTGACGCTCGAAGATGGTGGTCATGTTACTTTATCACATATCGGTTGACTTGTTACTTTATTACATACATTTTCCGCCCCGTTTCACAAGGAAGGAGCCGCCATGCGCGCGCATATTCTGCTGGGCCTCGCCCTTTTTCCCCTTTCTGCGGCGGCAGAGCCGCCCCGCATCGTGACCGACATGCCGGTCACGGCTTCGCTGGTGACGCAGGTACTGGGCGATCTGGGGAACGCCGAATCGCTGCTGGACCAGAGCAGCGATCCGCATGACTTCCAGTTGCGCCCAAGTCAGGCACAGGCCCTGCAGGAGGCCGAACTGCTGATCTGGATGGGACCGGAAATGACCGTCTGGCTGGAAGACGCTGCCAGCCAGTTGGGCGCGGATCATCAGATGCAGCTTCTGCATCAGCCCGGCACAGTCCTGCGCGAATATGCCGAGGCAGGCGCCGACGACCACGACCACGCCGCCGAAGATGAGCATGATCACGGTGATCACGACCATGAGGAGGAAGCGACTGGCGATCACGACGATCACAGCGATCATGCAAATGAAACGCATGGCGATGGCCACGATCACGGCGCATTCGACCCCCATGCCTGGCTCGACCCGGATAATGGCGCGCTCTGGCTGGGCCTGATCGCCGAGCGGCTGGCCGAAGCCGATCCCGACAATGCCGGGACCTATCGCGCCAATGCCGCAGTGGCGACCGAGGTCCTGTCCGCCCTGGACACCCAGCTTCAGCAGGAACTCGCCCCGGCGCGCGCGCTTCCCTTTGTCAGCTTCCACGACGCTTACGGCTACTTCACCGATCATTTCGGCCTGCCCGAGGCGGTGACCGTTGCCATCGGCGATGCCTCTGCCCCCTCGGCCGCGCGCCTGCAGGAGGTCCGCGCAAGAATCGAGGCCTCCAGCGCCCGCTGCGCCTTCACCGAGGTCGGTCATTCACCCCGGATGATCGCAACTGCGGTCGAGGGGCTGGGCCTGATCATGGGCGGGGAAATCTCTCCGACCGGTGTCGATATCGAAGAAGGGTCAATGCTTTACGGCGAACTCCTGACCCAACTGGCCGGGCAGGTTTCTGCCTGCGCGGTGGCCACGGAATAATATCCGATAAAAATACTTTGACATTCGAGGGCGTGTCGCGCAGTTTCGGTTTCGCCATCTGTCGAAAGGAAACGCCATGACCGCGACACGCCCCGCCGAATTCGGCTTTTCCGGCATTACGCCGGTGAACAACCTGCCCCTGCATGATGCAGAAAGCCTGACTGCCGGCGGCAATCAGGCCCTGATCGTGCTGAATGACCAGGTCTATAACCTGCGCATCACCCGCGCCGGAAAGCTGATCCTGACGAAGTGATCAGCCCTTGGGGCGGCGCGGCGCACCCGGCTTGGGGCCACCGCCCGGCCGACCGGATGCGCTGCCCCCGGGCTTTCCGGGACGCGGTCCGCGCCCGGGACCGCCGGGCTTGCCCTCGCCCCGAGGGCCCTTGCCGCCCGGCCCCTTGCCACCGGATTTGAACCCGTCCCGAGGTTTGAAGCCGTCACGCGGACCGGTGCCGCGCCCTTCGCCGCCGGACTTGAAGCCGCGCGCCGCCTCGCCGTCGCCCGAGCGCGCCGAATGCGGTTTGCCGTCGCGCTTGCCGAAGGGTTTGCCGTCAGCAGGCTTGCCAAAGGGCTTGCGCCCGCCGCCGTCCCGCGCCGGACGCGCCCCGCCCTCGCCACGCGAGAAACCGCCGCGCTCGCCGTCTCTGCGCTCGCCGTCTCTGCGCTCGCCGTCGCCGCGCTTGCCGTCGCCGCGCTTGCCGAAGGGTTTGCGACCCGCGTCCCGCGCCCCATCGCCCTCTGAGCGCCCGCCCCAGCGGGGCTTTTGCGGCCGCTCGGCACCATCGCCGCCCTCGAATGAGCGGCGCGGCCGATCCGGCCTGTCGCCGCCAAAGGGCTTGCGACGATCCGCACCCTCGCCAAACGGCTTGCGCTCACGCTCGCCACGGGCAAAGGGGCGGCGCTCGCCATCGCCACCGCGTGCGTCTTCACCACGACCGAAGCCGCGCTCGCGACCCGGACCGGCACCGAATTTTCCGCCCTGCCGGCGTGGCCGATCCTCGCCATCGCGCGACCGGTTATGTTCGCCCGGCGCCTTGCGCGGCCCCCGGCGATCCTCATCGGCGCCATGGGCGCGGAAGGGACGATCCTTCTCCTCGGCCTCGCCGGTCAGCAACCCGCCCAGCTGGTCGCGCAGCGCCCGGCGCTTGACCTCGCGGACTTCGTTCGCCTCCATCCCGGTCAGCTTGAACGGGCCATAGCCGATGCGGATCAGCCGGTTCACCTGCAGCCCGACATGGGCCATGGCGCGGCGGATCTCTCGGTTCTTGCCCTCGCGGATGCCGACGGTCAGCCAGGCATTGGCGCCCTGCTGGCTGTCCAGCTTGATCTCCATCGGGGCAAAATCCTCGCCCTCGATGGTCACGCCGCGCCGCAGGGGGGCGAAGGTCAGATCGTTGGGCTGGCCGTTCACCCGCACCCGGTAACGCCTGAGCCAGCCGGTTTCGGGCAGTTCCAGCCGCCGCTTCAACTCGCCGTCATTGGTCAGAAGCAGCAGCCCTTCCGAGTTCAGGTCGAGCCGCCCCACAGACATCACCCGCGGCAGGTCGCGCGGCAGCGCATCGAACACCGTCTGGCGCCCCTTCTCATCCGCTTCCGAGGTCACCAGCCCGACCGGCTTGTAATACATCCACAGCCGCGTCTCCTGCGGCTCGTCCAGCTTCTTGCCATCGACGGTGATCTTGTCGGTCGGCAGCACATCCAGCGCCGGGCTGTCGATCTTCTGCCCGTTCACGGTCACGCGACCCTCGACGATCATCCGCTCGGCCTCGCGCCGGCTGGCCACGCCGGCACGCGCCATCACCTTGGCGATGCGGTCGGACTCTGCGGGTTTCTCGGGGGTGTTCTGTTCGTCGGTCATGGCGATTCTCCTTGGCGCATCCCTGCGGCGAAGGCGCATGTCTACGCCCCCTTCGCGGCGAAGGAAAGAACCCTTGCACCGGCCCCCGGCCCGCGCGACAAGGCGCCATGGCCGAATTCACCTCGCATATGCAGGCAGCGCTCGACGAAGCCCGCGCAGCGGCATCACGCGGCGAGGTCCCCGTCGGTGCCGTCGTCACCGATCCTGCGGGCCGCATCATTGCCCGGGCCGGCAACCGCACCCGCGAGATGCACGACCCCACCGCCCATGCCGAGATCCTGGCCATCCGCGCCGCCTGCCGGGCCGCCGGCAGCGAGCGTCTGCCCGGCCATCGCCTCTGGGTCACGCTGGAGCCCTGCCCGATGTGCGCCGCCGCCATCTCGGCCGCCCGCATCGCCACGCTTTACTACGGTGCCGACGACCCCCGCATGGGCGGCGTCCGCCACGGCGCCCGCGTCTTCGAGCATCCGCAATGCCACCACCGCCCCGAAATCCATGACGGCATCGCCGCCACCGAATCGCGCACCCTGCTGACCGAGTTCTTCAAGGATCGCCGCTGAATCTCCGCTGCCCGAATACCTCGGGGTGAGCCGCGTCAGCGGCGAGGGGCAGCGCCCCTCAACGTTTTCAAAACATGCGGCATTGACGGCATGGCAACCGGCGACGAACGACCATTTCACTCCTGCTCATGTTCTGCTAATGTTCCGTTAACTTGTGCATTCCGGCGCAATGTTTATCTGTTGCGCTCATGCCGGATCGGCGGGACGGGGCCTCATGGAACAGAAGTTCATCGAAATTCGCGGCGCGCGCGAGCACAATCTCAAAAGCGTGGATATGGACATTCCGCGCGACCGGCTTGTGGTGATCACCGGCCTGTCGGGATCGGGCAAGTCCAGCCTGGCGTTTGACACGGTCTATGCGGAAGGCCAGCGGCGCTATGTCGAAAGCCTGTCGGCCTATGCGCGGCAGTTTCTCGACATGGCCGGCAAGCCCGATGTGGACCATATCAGCGGCTTGTCGCCGGCAATCAGTATCGAGCAGAAGACGACCTCGAAGAACCCGCGTTCGACCGTCGGCACGGTCACGGAAATCTACGACTACCTGCGCCTGCTCTTCGCCCGTGTCGGCACGCCCTACAGCCCGGCGACCGGCCTGCCGATCGAGGCGCAGCAGGTGCAGG
>NZ_CALMYP010000051.1 GCF_937873615.1 uncultured Paracoccus sp. | reverse complement strand
TCCTTGGTCGCTCTTATGCTCTCAAGAAACCGGCACCTTTTCGAGACAAGTCCACTTGCCCGGCAACGCGGGACCGTTCCGCAGCTCGATCTCCAGCCTGCGGACACTGCTGTCCTCGTCGGGCCGGTGCATGAGCAGCCCCGAGGTATAGAAGCCGCGCAGCGCGCTGGCGCCGGGGAGCGCGAGGAAGGGATCGTCCTTGACCTGATGCTTGGTGGCCTTGCGGGTGTGGTGAGCGAGGATGACGCCCGCGTCCGGATTGACTGCCTCGCGGAGAAGCTCCACCCGGTCCTTCAGGAAGAACATCATGGCGGTGTTGTCGTTCTCGCCGCCGCCCTCGGGCCCGCCGTCGAAGAGGTTGCGGATCGGGTCGATGACGAGGATGTCGGGCGGCGCGTCGGGGAATGCGGCCCGGATCGCCTCGGCGACGCGGGCGACGCCTTCCGCGTCGAGCAGCAGCTTCAGCTTCGGGGTGGCGATGAAGGTGTCGCGCGCGGCGGCGATCACGGCGGCGGGCAGCGCGATCTGCTGCATGCGCTCGCGCAGATAGTGATACTGGATCTCGGCCTGCAGGTAGAACACGCGGAGCGTCCGGGGCGGCGTGAAGCCGAGGAACGGCACGCCAGCGGCCATGTGCACGAGCCATGAGATCAGGAAGTCGCTCTTGCCGACCTTGGGCGCGCCGCCAAGCACCAGAAGACCGCCCGGCGTCAGCACGCGCGGCCCGATGACGTCCTCGGGCATGGGGCTCGTGTCGTCGAGCAGAGCGCCGAGGCTGAAGGTCGGCAGCGGGCTGGCCGGGGCACCCGCGTGCGCCGCGCGCAGGAGCGGCGGGCCGTTGCGCTTCACATGCAGCGCCCAGAGGCGCTCGGACTCGGCCATCAGCCGATCGAGCGGCCAGGACGGGCGCAGCATGGCGGCGTTGTAGCCGCAGATCGCCTCCCAGCCGGCGAACGGGTCTAGGCGGCCCTCGTGAACAAGGCGGACGTAATGGCCGATGGCGGCGCTGGCCCCCTGGAACCGGGACCAGTCGTCCACCGCGCCCTCGCGCACCGGCGTGGTGAGCACCGCGTCGATGCCGGGCTTCGATGCTGGTGTGGCAACGTCGCTGGCGAAGCCCACGCCGGGCAGCGGCGGCATGTCTGCGACCTTCTCCGCGAAATCCGCTAGGTCGACCTCGACGGCGCGATGCTCGCGGATCTGCACGAGGCGTTGATGACCGTGCTTGTGATAGACCGTAACAGGCACCCGGATCGGCTGGTGCGCCGAGCGGAAATGCGTGTCGCCGCCGACCTTCACCGCGATCTCCACGCGGCGCCCAGCCCCGTAGCCGGGTCAGATTTGTCTTCACGGATGTTTCGTCAATGAACACAACGCGTTCAGGCTGTGCTGACACAGCCGGGATACGGTGCCTGAACCAGTCTTCGCGCAGACGCCTTACCTTGGTTCGGCGGCGTTCGGCGGCAACCAGCGACTTTTTTTATGCGTATAGCCGAGCTTGCGGAGGAACTTGCCGATCGCATTCGGGTGCGCGCGTACGCCGGTTGCGTCATGCAAGGCAGATGCCAGCTCCGGCATCGTGATGTCACCGTCCTGCGCGATGATTTCCGCGAAGAAGCTACGATGCGGATCGAGCTTTCCCTTGCCCCTGGGCCGACCTTGACGTGCCGCGCGGGCCTGTCCGGTGTGACGGATCGCAAGCCCCCAACGCGCCCCGGTGGCAGGCGAAAGCTTCAAGCGCAGCGCCGCCGCGCGCCCGCTTAACCCTTCCTCAATCAACTTCTGAAACCGCGCCCGAAGCGCATCCGGCAAAGGTGCTGACATGAACCATCCTCCCAAACAGGACGAATCACAGATCAGGCCTCAAGGGAATCCCTACGATTCAGGTTTTCGGCGGAAGGCTTTAATTCCCTGTAAATGGCTCGCGCAAAACCCAGACCTGCCGCGCGGGCGTGCCCCAAAACCCGCCCGGAGCCCAAACGTATCCGCCCGGCATGACCGCAGAGACCGGTGCCCCAAAACGCCGGAAAGCGCGCCAGATATCGCTGCAAATACAGATCCACAGAACCGCCAATCCCCAGGAATAGCGCTAAAGATCAAAGATATGAGAAGATGAAAGCAAAGCAGAGCATTCTTCAGAAGAATGCGTGGCGGTGCTGTCAGACGGGTTCGAACTCGTCTCCACATGGACAGTAGCGCTGCCTCTTATCCCGCGCAAAGACCGCGCCACTCGGTGAGGGTGGCGGCGCGGTTCTTCTTGAAATTGGTGCGGGAGTAGAGGCTTCGCTCCGAGTTGAAATTGTTGAAGACCGAGGTATGGACGGCGGTGAATTTCTGCAGACTTCGCATCCGCCGGAACCGCTGCATTGCCCGCTCCCGTCGTCGGAATGGCAAGTGTGAACTCTCTGCCCTGTTGTTCAGCCAGCGACCGGTTTCCTGCAGATTTTCCGAGCCGATCGCCTTCAAGGCCGCGCCGTAAGACCGAAGCAGATCGGTGACGATAGCCTCTGGCCGACCGTATCGCCGCATGGTTTTCTTCAAGAATTTCAATGCTGCCTTCTTGTCCCGCTTCTTCGTCACGAAACTCTCCAGAACCTCCCCCTCATGATCAACTGCCCGCCAAAGGTAGTGGCGCTCGCCGTTGATCTTCACAAACATCTCGTCCAGATGCCATTGCCACTGCGGACCGGAACGAAGCCGCTCGGCGCGTTTCTTGCGGATCTCGGAGGCGAACATCGGGCCAAAGCGGTTCCACCAGAACCGAACGGGTTCATGGCTGATGTCGATGCCCCGCTCGTGCAGCAGATCCTCGACATTGCGCAGTGACAGAGGGAACCGAACGTACATCATGACCGCCAAGCGAATGATCTCCCGGCTGGTCCGGAAGTACTTGATTGGGGCGTCTTTCGTCATCCCGCGGCGCTACGATACCTTCCTGCCCCGCTCAACGGAATTCCCTCTGACAACGCCCATCAGACTGTTCGAGAGCCAAGCTTGCCCGCTATCAGCTTTTTGTGTCAGTCGGCGCGTTTGATCATGTCGCTTGCGCGTTCTGCAATCATGACAGTGGGCGAGTTGGTGTTACCCGATGTGATTGTTGGCATAATGGACGCGTCCACGACACGCAGCCCCTCGACACCTCGCACCCGCAACCGGTCATCTACAACAGACTGCTCGTCCGAACCCATCCGGACTGTGCCGACAGGATGAAAGATTGTCGACGCGATTTGAGCTGCACCTTGGGAAAGTTCTTGGTCGGTGCTGAGATGGGAGCCCGGCTTGAATTCTTTGGGCTCGTAGCGCGCCAGAGGTTTCTGAGCCATAATTTTTCGGGTCAGGCGGATGGCCCGCGCCGCAGTCAATTGATCATGAGCTGTCGAAAGATAGTTGGGCTGAATTTCAGGATGATCTGAGGCACTGATGGATGTGATCCTGACATGGCCGCGACTTTCGGGACGAAGCTGGCAGACACTGGCAGTTATCGCGGGGAAGCTATGTGGTGCCTGACCAAAGGCCTCAAGCGTGACAGGCTGAACATGATATTCCAGATCGGGCGTCGCCGCGCCTTCATGGGAATAGGCGAAAGCGCCAAGCTGGCTTGGGGCCATCGACATCGGACCGCTGCGTTTCAGCGCATATTCCAGCCCGATCATGCTCTTGCCCCAGAGCGACGCGCTCATTGTATTCAGGGTCTTTGCGCCACTGACCTTGTAAGCGCAGCGGATCTGCAGATGGTCCTGAAGATTCTCGCCGACATCGGGTGAATGGTGTAGGACGTTGATGCCGTGCTTGCGAAGCAGTTCACCGGGTCCGATCCCGGAAAGCTGCAGGATCTGGGGTGAGCCGATCGCACCAGCCGAAAGAATGACCTCACGGCGCGCCGAGACGCGGCTGCGCTGTCCATTGTGCTGGAACAGCACCCCCTGCGCGCGGCGGTCATTGAACAGGATGCGCTCAGTCAGGGCCTGGGTCAGCACTGTTAGGTTCGGGCGCTGGCTTGCCGGGCGCAAAAAGCCCTTCGCCGTGCTCCACCGCCAGCCGCGACGCTGGTTCACCTTGAAATAGCTGACGCCGAAATTATCGCCGAGATTGAAATCCTCGACGGCCGGAATGCCCGCTGCGACGGCGGCATCGCGCCAGGCGTCCAAAATATCCCATTTCAGGCGCTGCTCTTCGACGCGCCATTCGCCGCCAACACCGTGCCCTTCGCTGGCGCCGCCATAATAGTCTTCTGATTTGATGAAATAGGGCAGCACCTCGTCCCAACCCCAGCCCCGGCACCCCATCTGCCGCCAGCCATCGTAATCCGCTGCCTGACCTCGGATATAGAGCATCCCGTTGATCGAGGAACTGCCGCCGAGCACCCGCCCTCGCGGATAGATCAGCGACCGGTCGCCCAAGCCCGCGCAAGACTCAGTGGAATAGCCCCAATCGGTTCGCGGATTGCCAATGCAATAAAGATAGCCGACGGGGATATGGATCCAGTGGTAATTGTCTCGGCCTCCCGCCTCCAGCAGCAGGATGCGGCTATCGGGGTTCTCGCTCAACCGGTTGGCCAGCACGCAACCCGCTGAACCCGCGCCCACAATCACGTAATCGTAGTTACCAAATTCCTGCATCGCGAAATTCTCCTCCCCAGAATTCATGGGCCCTCGAACGGGCGCGCCTGCGGTTCGACTATGAAGGTGGCTCAAGCTCGGCGATGAAAGTAACGAATTCGCACGGTGCATGTTCGATATCGTTCATAGGGGCTCGTGCATGCACTGCCATAGTGTTGGCCCGTGTAAAAACAGGGAGGAAGAATAAAATGGGATATAGAAAAAACGTGCGCCTTGGGGCCAGTGTGGCATGCCTTGCTGTCGGCACGATTGCGGCAACAGGCACTTCGGCACAAGAAGCCGACACGCTGAAATGGGCAGTGCCGATCAGCTTTTCATCGAATCTGACGGCGCTTGGCGATACGCTGCCCTGGGTGGCCGAAAGGCTGAACACGCTTTCGGGCGGTAAGATCGAATTCGAGATCTTAGAGCCCGGAAAGCTGATTCCGGCATTGGCGGTTTTTGAAAGCACCGCTACCGGGCAGATCGAGGCAGGCTATAGCTGGATGGGCTACGAGCGCGGGCAAGTGCCGGCATCGGCCCTGTTCGGGGCGACGCCCTTTGGGCTGGAGCCGGATCAGTTCGTGGCCTGGATGTATCAGGGTGGCGGCAACGAATTGCTGCTGGAGACCTTTGAACCCTACAACGTCCACCCGATCCTGTGCGGCGTCATCGCGCCCGAGGCAGCGGGGTGGTTCAAGTTCCCGATCGAAAGCGTCGATCAACTTTCCGGACTGAAATTCCGCGCGGCCGGTTTGGGCGGTGAAATCCTGAAAGAGGTCGGCATGGCCGTGTCCGTTCTGCCGGGCGGCGAATTGTATCAGGCGCTGGAAACCGGCGTGCTGGACGGGACTGAGTTTTCGCTGCCGACCGTCGATGAACAACTCGGCTTCTATCAGGTCGCCAAATATTACCATCTGCCCGGCTGGCACCAGCCTTCAACCTCGCAATATCTCTACATCAACAGCGATGTCTGGCAGGGGCTGAGCCCGACGACGCAGGCGATGATCGAGACAAGCTGCATGGCCGGTGTCACCTATGCCATCGCGCGGGCCGAGGCCCTGCAGGGCGCGGTTCTGGCCAGTTTCGAGGAAAACGGCGTCGTCGCCACCCGTCTGCCCGATGAGGTTCTGCAAACTTTTCGCGACGCGACCGAGGTGGTCATGGCGCGCGAATCCGAGGCCGATCCGATGTTTGCCAAGGTCTACGGGTCGATGAAGGCCTTCCAGGCCTCAAACACCGCCTGGCACTCGCGGGGCTATCTGCCGCGTGACTGGCAATGGGCCAATGCGCCCGCCGCTGAATAGCGTCAGAAAACGAGGAGAGGCTCATGCCCCATCTTGTCGAGGACACGCCGACTGCCGGCCATCCACACCTTGAGGCGCCGGCCTCTCCTTTCTCGCGCCTGCTGGACGGATTGATACGCGTCATTGCCGTTACAGCGCATATCAGCTGGCTGGTGCTGATTGTCGTCATCATAACCAACGTCATCCGCCGCTATCTGCTCAGCGACAGTTCAGTCGCGCTGGAAGAATGGCAATGGCATCTTTACGCCTATGGCTTCATGGTTGGCATCGCCTACTGCCTGGTGGAGGATCAGCATGTCCGCGTCGATGTGCTGGCCGAAAAATGGCCTGCACATCGACGGGCCTGGATCGAGCTGCTGGCCATGGTCATTCTGGTGATGCCATTCGCCTTCGTGATCGCGGGGGAATCCATCCCCTTCGTCGAGTTTTCCCATAAGCTGAGCGAAGTGTCGCGATCACCCGGCGGCTTGACGCATCGCTGGCTGATTAAGGCGCTGATCCCCTTTGCAATGGTGCTGATCTTTCTCGCCGCACTGTCGCGCGTCGCCAAGGTGATTGCCCTGATCCGCAATCGCTGAAGGCGATTCAGCACCTCCAAACAAGGAAAAGAAATGCTCGGACTCGCTGTCAACGAATTGCTTGTGATCGGTATGCTGATTGGCTTTATTGGCCTGCTGTTTCTCGGCATCCCGGTGATATGGGCGCTGGCGGGGTCGTCGCTGATCATCGCGCTGCTGGCGCTTGGCCTGCACCAATATGCGGGCGTCGACACCTATTTTCTGGACAGTTGGCGCGATTATTCGGTCATTGTGCAGCGGATCTGGTCGGTCATGGAGAACGGTGTTCTGGTGGCCTTGCCCCTATTCGTTTTCATGGGTCTCATGCTGGACCAGTCCGGCCTTGCCGAGACTCTGATGAAGGAATTCGCTGCCACGCTTGGTCGGTTCAATGGCGGGCTGGCAGTGGCGGTGATCCTGATCGGTATCCTGCTGGCGGCCTCGACCGGCATTGTCGGGGCATCGGTGGTGCTGCTGACCACTATAGCCATGCCGATCATGCTGGAACAGGGTTATGACCGGCGGCTTGCGGCAGGTGTCATCGCCTCTGCTGGCACGCTTGGCATTCTGATCCCACCATCGATCATGCTGATCATCATGGCCGATCAGCTCGCTTTGTCGGTGGGCGAATTGTTTATGGGCGCTTTGATCCCCGGGCTCCTTCTCGGGATCGTATATCTTGTTTATGTGGTGGTTGCGGTTACCCTCCAACCGCGACTGGCTCCGCGCCCGGCCAATCCCGAGCCCCTCACGGCAAGGCGCCTGCTGCGCACCTTCATGGCTGTGCTGCCGCCGCTAGGGCTTATCATCGCGGTGCTTGGCTCGATCTTTGCCGGCATCGCGACCCCGACCGAGGCCGCCGGCATCGGCGCGCTTGGCGCGACCTTGCTGGCGCTGGCCAACCGTCGCCTGACGCCTCGTGTGCTTTACGAGGTCGCGCGGCGCACGACGCTGACTACCTCCTTCATCTTCGGCATCTTCATCGGAGCCACTGCCTTCGCATTGGTTATGCGCGCGCTTGGCGGCGACCAGATGATCGCTGCCGGGCTGCATGCGATCCCCTTCGGCGGCATAGGCGTCATCGTCTCCATCCTGTTCTTTGCTTTCCTTGCCGGCTTCTTTCTCGACTGGCTGGAGATCACGCTGATCTTCCTGCCGCTGGTCGGGCCGGTGGTGGTGAATGATCTCGGCTACGATCCGGTCTGGTTCGTCGTCCTCTTCTCGGTGGCGCTGCAGACCTCGTTCATTACGCCGCCGGTGGGATTCTCGCTGTTCTACCTGAAAGGGGCGGCGCCGAAGGAGGTCACGACCGGCGAGATCTATCGCGGCATTATCCCCTTCGTCCTGATCCAGCTTGCCGTGGTCATCATTGTCCTGCTGGTGCCAGAAATCGTGCTCTGGCTGCCGCAACTCGTCTATGATTGATCCGGCAGGGGGGAGAAGATGAACTTCAACTGGGACGATATACGGGTTTTCCTTGAGATTGAGCGCACCGGAAGGATGAGCCGCGCGGCCAGGCGACTAGGCGTCAGCCATACAACCATCGCGCGTCGCGTCAAGCAAATGGAAGCGCGCTTTGGCTGCCACCTGTTCGAGCCGACTGAGGACGGCCTGATCCTGACCGATGCCGGCCAGCAGGTGCTTCAGAAGGCTTCAGAAATGGAAATGGCGGCTGTCGGCCTATCGGACGGCCTTGCCCGGCTGGAAGGCAAAACCCGCGGACGTGTCCGCGTCGGCGCACCGGACGGGTTCGGGAATACCGTCCTGTCCCAAATACTGCCTGACTTCGTGAAGAACAATCCGGGCACGGAGGTCGAGTTCGTTCCCGTTCCTGCCTCGCACAAGCTCTGGCGCCGCGATGTCGATATCGCGGTCAGCCTGGACCGGCCGCTTTCGGGGCGCGTGGTCATGCGCAAGCTGACGGACTACCACCTAAAGCTTTACGCCGGGCCAGATTTCTTCGACCATCATCCATTGCCCGCGCGTCGCGAGGATCTGGCAGAACTCCCTTTCGTTGGCTATATTGACGAGCTTCTTTACACGCCTGAGCTGGATTTCAACCGCGCCATCCTGCCCGATCTTCAGGTGGTCTATCGCGCGGCGACGGTCAAAGCGCAATTTGACGCGGTCAGGCACGGTGCAGGCCTGGGCGTCCTGCCCTGCTTCATGGCGCGCGATACCGATCTCGTTCCGGTGCTGCCTGACGACCTTACATTCGACCGGACCTATTGGCTACTTTATCCCGAAGAGTATCGCCTGCTATCGCATATTCAAGTCGTCTGCAATTTCATCCACAGCAGGACCCGAGCCATGGCTCCGACCTTCGGGCCTTGAAGGATTGCTGACGCAAATTGGAGTACCGTCGGAATTATCGTCGACCAATTCTCGACGGAGGATTGCGCTGACTATCTCAAAAACGCAGGAAGACTGGATGGGCGCGGACATAACTTCATCTATGCGGAATGGGACTGGCTGCTGATGGATGCCGTCGGGCTCGATTACCAGATACCCGATCCTGCACGGCAGGAATTGCTGCTCAACTCCGCCGCCTGATCCGCCATGCGCCGCTTTGACTGTGGCTTGAAACGGAACAGTCTGGCAAAATTCGCTAATCACGGACGAGGAGGATTGTGCCAGACCTTTCTTTGGCGTCACCCGTTCGACCCGGCGCTCACGACCACGGACATGCCGGGCGCGAGCAACGCTTCTTGACCCCGGCCCTTGTCCAACGAGATCAGGACTGGGACGCGTTGCACGATCTTGATGAAGTTTCCCGTCGCGTTCGAGCTGCCAAGCACGCTGAACTGGGAGCCGGTCGCGGGCGAAAATCGTTCGATATGGCCAGCGTACTCGGTGCCGCCGAGCGCATCGACAGAAACCTGGACAGGCTGCCCGATCCGAAGTCGGTCAAGCTGAGTTTCCTTGAAGTTCGCGACGATCCAGACATCATCTGGAACGATGGTCAGCAAGCGCGATCCTGCCGAAACGTATTGGCCCTGATGTGCCGAAACCTCTCCGAGGCGACCATCGATCGGTGCAAAGACGCTGGTGTTATCGAGATCGATCTGCGCCAGCGATACCGCCGCCCTGGCCTGGGACACGGCGGCCTCGCGGGCGCTTTCGGAGGTGTCGAGGGCGGCAAGGGATTGCCGGGCCATTCCCGCCTGTGCCTTTGCTTGCCGCAGGGCTGCAAGGGCTTTTTCCTGGGACAGCTGCAGATCTTCGGTATCGCTCTCGGTCATCACGCCGCGTTCCTGAAGATGCGTTGCGCGCTCCAAGTTCTTTCTGGCCGCTGCCAGCGACGCTTGCGCTGCGTCGACCGACGCATCGGCGGCCTCGATGTTCGATGTCGCGATTGCGCGTTCCTGCGCGATGCCGGAAAGCGACGCTTCGGAAGACGCAAGCTGGGCCTTCGCCTGGGCGAGTTTTTCGGCGAAGCCCCGCGTGTCGAGCTGGATCAGCAGATCGCCTTTTGCGACACGCTCGTAGTCCCGGACGGCGACGGATTTCACGGTGCCGGAAACTTCGGTCGACAGAGGCGTGACCATGCCATGCACATAGGCATCTTCAGTCCTTTCGCTCGCGGTCGCGAAGGGCGGCAGGCCCCAGGCCAGCAGCACGCCGAAGATACCGGCGACGGCGATGACGATGGTCAAAAATGTGGCGATATGTCGGGTTGCGTTGGAAAGCATGTTGATGGTCCTTCAGGCGGCTGTCGCAACGGGTGCGCCCTGGCTTGCGGGAGGGGTGACGACTGTCGACCGGGCGGCATGTTTCGCCTTGAGCAGGTCGATGGCGCTATGGCCAAGCAACAGGGCGAGCCCGATCGTGGAAGCCGCGGCGGTCATCAGGAAGGCATCGTTATAGGCCAGGACGCTGGCTTGTGTCCGCACATCGGCGGCCAGTTGCGCCGCCGCCTGCGCGCTGCGCAGGGTCGAGTCCCGGAGGACTGGAAACATGGACGAGGCATAGGTCGCGATACGTTCGGCGACCATCGGATCCGTGGTAACGAGGGCCTCGCCTAGCCGCTGCTGGTGCAGGATGGTCCTGCTCTGGATGAATGTCGAGAAGACTGCGCCACCAAGGAAGCCGCCAAGTTTCTGGGTGGTCAGGAAGATGATGATGAAGGTCAGGATGTAGTCCGAACCTTTGGCGAGGGCCGCCATCACGCCGGACAGCAGGGCCGGAGGCAGGAACAGGGCCGAGGC
This sequence comes from uncultured Paracoccus sp., assembly GCF_937873615.1. GTDB lineage: Bacteria > Pseudomonadota > Alphaproteobacteria > Rhodobacterales > Rhodobacteraceae > Paracoccus. The sequence goes on along the minus strand of NZ_CALMYP010000051.1, from coordinate 37,235 downwards.
CATGCCGATCATGGCCTGCGACAGGTACATATCCCGAGGCGTGGTCGCCCAGGTCGAACGAGCGTCCAGAAGCGATCCGCCGATCAACAGCAGAAGGGCGACGACATGGAACTGCTTTTCCCGCCCCGGCTTCAACAGCACCGCACAGATCACGCCGCCAAGGATCGTTGCGCCCAGCACGACCAACCAGAGCCCGCGCATCTGTTCGTTTTGCAACCCGAGTGTGCCAAGCAGGCCGGCTGCGCCTGCGGTCTGCTCGCTGAGGATCAGGCGGAAGAACAGCAGCGAGGCGGCGAAATGCATGATGCCCGGGCTGGCCAGCCAGCGAATATCGAGCAGCGGGGTTTTGCGGTTCAGTTCGATGATCGCTGCAAGGGCCAGGGTCGCTATCCCTGCGACCAGTGTCCAACCCAGCCAGGCCTGTTCCGTCCACCAGTATTGGGCACCGGTGATTGCGACGACCGTCAGGCTGCCAAAGCCGATGAAGATCAGCAGGAACGAGATCACGTCCCCCGCTTCGATCCGCATCGGCTGTGCGGGTGCCAGCAGGGGGAAACGGTAGATCAGGCCCAATCCAACTGCAGCAAGGCTCGCCTCGAAAATGGTCAGCCCGTGCCATGATCCGAGTGCCAGCAAATGCGGCGAGATCAACCGCGTCACAGTCGAGCCCATGAAGATGAGGGTGAGGGATGCGGCCAGCCCGACATTCATTTTCCTGTGTGGGGGCAGGGGGTCCAGCATGTAGAGAAAGCCAAGCGATGTCATCGGGGCGGCAGCGCAGCCGGCAAGAAACCGGACGGCAAGGTTTGACTGGAAGTCGTCGGCGGCAAAGCTCAGCAAAGACGACAGCAGGAACGCGACGATGGCGAATTCGGCAAATCGACGCAGGCCGAACTGTCCCCGGACCTTGATCAGGGCCAGTGAGAGCGAGGCGTTCGGTGCCATGAAGGCAACCGTCAGCCAGACTGTCTCGGCCTGAGTTGCGCCGAAGACGCCCTGCAACTGCTGGGTGTTGACCGAGACCATGCTCTGGCTGAAGCCCTGCGCGACGGCGAGAATGGCCGCGGTCGCAAAATACATGCAGGCGCGGGGCACCGGCATCGCAAGCCCGGCGGGCGGCGGGGCCGGAGCGATGGCTGCCTGCGACGATGGGTGGGCGGGTGGCAGGGGCTTCGTATTCATGGCCTTGTCAGCGTCTGGCGGAGCGCCCCTCATCACCGTGCCTGCTCGATGTTGCGTAGCATTTGTGTGAACACGCGGTTGACGACGCTGAGATCTGACGCGGAAATGTCGGCTAGGACATCTTCTCGCAAGGCGGCTGTAAGCTGTTCGAGTGCGCGGATGTCGCCGTTGGCCGCATCGGTCAGTGCAATATTGCGATAGCGCCGGTCGCTTTCCGAGGTTTCCCGGGTGACATGGCCGGCTGCAACCATGGCATCCACAAGCCGGGCAACAGTCGGTCGCTCGACCTCGAGTTCCATCGCCAGGTCGGCCTGCGTCATTGCCCCCTTTTCACGAAGCAGGATCAGCGCCTGCGCTCGCGCCAGGGTCAAACCGTATTCACTGGCGCGGGCATTGAAGAGTTTGCGGATCTGCCGACCGGCCATCGAAATCTTGCGGAGGATATCTTTTTGGGTGTCGTGAAGCGTCATGACCTGCAATCAGATAGTATGCTAATCATTGCCTGGCTATCTAAATTCGGACGCACGATTCATCAAGTGGTAATTTTGGTGATGCTGGGTCCTACCCGGTCTCATGCCAGGGGCATGAGACACGCGGCTTGCGTGCGCCGAATGCGCCTTGGGAAACCGGTGGTTCAACCCGAATTATTCGTGAAAGGGTGGCGAGGGGTGATGTTACCATTGGGAAGCAGGTAACTTTTGGTTGTTCATGCAAACAGTTCCACATTTCCAGGCACGATCCCTCACCAAGACAGAATCCACATCGTTCCAGCCCGCGGTGTCACCCGTGAATGCAAAGCCGATTCAGCCTTTCCGCGAGGATCTTCTCGGTCGGGCTCTTGGGTGTGTCGTGCGTACCGCTCTCGCGCCGGCCGGCGCCCAGTACGACGACGAACGCGTACTTGGGGTGCACGAGCGGATTAGCTGCCAGCCTCCGCGCACTCTTCGTGTAGGCGGTGATGGTTTTCGAAGTGGGTTTCGATCCATGCCCCCGCGAAGGGGGCGACACCGTGCGGGCCTTGATCTGCGCCGTGATCGCCCGTTTCGATCCACGCCCCCGCGAAGGGGGCGACGGCGTCCCTGACGATGGTGATTTCGGCCCGCAGACGGTTTCGATCCACGCCCCCGCGAAGGGGGCGACGGGGCGATTGCGGCCATCATCTGGTTGAGGGCGGGTTTCGATCCACGCCCCCGCGAAGGGGGCGACGGCGCCGAACTCGTTCTCGGCCGCTGCACGATAAGTTTCGATCCACGCCCCCGCGAAGGGGGCGACTCGGGATGGCCGGACCAAACATCTTGCGGATCGGGTTTCGATCCACGCCCCCGCGAAGGGGGCGACGCGCAGAGCCGCAAATAACTCAACGCTAGGAGAGCGTTTCGATCCACGCCCCCGCGAAGGGGGCGACAAGCGCGCCTTAAGGCGGAGCGTGAGGTTGAAAAGTTTCGATCCACGCCCCCGCGAAGGGGGCGACACCATCTCGGCCCAAGCCTTGATTTCATGGGCCGGTTTCGATCCACGCCCCCGCGAAGGGGGCGACTTCGGACATCGAGGATCACTGCGCACGTTTCGGGGGTTTCGATCCACGCCCCCGCGAAGGGGGCGACCTCGAAGTGCTTGACATATTCGTGCTCCAAGATCCGTTTCGATCCACGCCCCGCGAAGGGGGCGACGCTTGGCGTCTGCCGAGCGCCGGTGAATACCGCAGTTTCGATCCACGCCCCCGCGAAGGGGGCGACAGCATTTCACGAAAGACGCTGGATAAGATTTTGGAGTTTCGATCCACGCCCCCGCGAAGGGGGCGACCCTACCTGCAGGAACAGCAGCGGATCGCTGACGAGTTTCGATCCACGCCCCCGCGAAGGGGGCGACGGCTGGCCGACTGCGCGCGCGTCGGACGGGGACAAGTTTCGATCCACGCCCCCGCGAAGGGGGCGACGCAGACGCCAGCCGCGCTGGACGAAAACCGCAAGGTTTCGATCCACGCCCCCGCGAAGGGGGCGACCACCGCCCGGCAGACGCCAACGGGTGCTGATCGCGGTTTCGATCCACGCCCCCGCGAAGGGGGCGACCACAAGGTCGGAATACGCCGACCTCGCGGACATTGTTTCGATCCACGCCCCCGCGAAGGGGGCGACGGTCTCGGCCCGGTCTTGGGCGCATGGGGTGTGGTCGTTTCGATCCACGCCCCCGCGAAGGGGGCGACGCGGACAGCCAAGGCCTCATTCACCTGCTTGGAGGTTTCGATCCACGCCCCCGCGAAGGGGGCGACGGACCGCTCGCAATTCGCTTTTCAGGCTGGCGCTGTTTCGATCCACGCCCCCGCGAAGGGGGCGACAGGGCGCCCGGTCGTCCTTGGCATCCTTGCGCGGAGTTTCGATCCACGCCCCCGCGAAGGGGGCGACGCTGATTCCGTTCGCGGCAAAGCTGACCCTGCGGGGTTTCGATCCACGCCCCCGCGAAGGGGGCGACGTCAACTTTGGTTTGTTCAGGACTGGGCGAAGAGGTTTCGATCCACGCCCCCGCGAAGGGGGCGACTCAGGGTTCTGCGCCACCCGCTCGATGACAGAAAGTTTCGATCCACGCCCCCGCGAAGGGGGCGACCACGGCTCGATCCCCGCGAATTTGCGCTCCAAGTCGTTTCGATCCACGCCCCCGCGAAGGGGGCGACTGCCGACGAACCGCGTCCTTGCCGCCGACATCAAAGTTTCGATCCACGCCCCCGCGAAGGGGGCGACGGGCCGCAGGATGAATGCAATCGGACACAATGAGTTTCGATCCACGCCCCCGCGAAGGGGGCGACTTGCGAGGGTCGCGCGTTCACTGGGCATTAGCTTGTTTCGATCCACGCCCCCGCGAAGGGGGCGACAAAGGCCGAGGCCCGCGCCGATGAGGCGTCAGAGGTTTCGATCCACGCCCCCGCGAAGGGGGCGACGCCAAAACAGGCGGAACCGATACGGCCCGCCACGTTTCGATCCACGCCCCCGCGAAGGGGGCGACTCGAGGTCAGCAGTCAGCAGGACGAGGACACCGGGGTTTCGATCCACGCCCCCGCGAAGGGGGCGACGGTCAGCCATTTGATTGGATCTGTCGGCGTCATTGTTTCGATCCACGCCCCCGCGAAGGGGGCGACCCAGGTCCGTGGAGTGTGAGCGCTTAGCGCGAGGGTTTCGATCCACGCCCCCGCGAAGGGGGCGACCTGCTGGGCAATATCGGCCATATCACCGACAGGAGTTTCGATCCACGCCCCCGCGAAGGGGGCGACCACCCGCCGGATCCAATCGACCAGATTAACGCTGTTTCGATCCACGCCCCCGCGAAGGGGGCGACTGGTGATTTTGATTTTCATGGTGTGCGCTCCAATGTTTCGATCCACGCCCCCGCGAAGGGGGCGACAAGGGCTTGTGGCGCAGGTTGACGGCTTCAAGCGGTTTCGATCCACGCCCCCGCGAAGGGGGCGACCTCGCGAATGGACATTTTCACATCCAGCGGGACCGTTTCGATCCACGCCCCCGCGAAGGGGGCGACTCCGCTATAGCGGACGCATCAAGCGTCTTTTATAGTTTCGATCCACGCCCCCGCGAAGGGGGCGACACGCATCCGAAAATGGAAAACCGCGTGACTACAGGTTTCGATCCACGCCCCCGCGAAGGGGGCGACTAGCGATGCTTACCCACCCGGTCCCGCTGGATGTGTTTCGATCCACGCCCCCGCGAAGGGGGCGACCGCGTCTCTGTCTGCGCGCAGGCAACTGGCCGGGGTTTCGATCCACGCCCCCGCGAAGGGGGCGACGGGCTACGCCGAATGCTCCACGACAATCAGGAAGGTTTCGATCCACGCCCCCGCGAAGGGGGCGACGGCGACGAGAGCCGGCACAGAGAGGATGAGAGATGTTTCGATCCACGCCCCCGCGAAGGGGGCGACCTGCTGGGCAATATCGGCCATATCACCGACAGGAGTTTCGATCCACGCCCCCGCGAAGGGGGCGACAGGGGGCAATATGCCGGTTACACCGGATATCCCGGTTTCGATCCACGCCCCCGCGAAGGGGGCGACGCCCCTCGCGATCCGCATCACGCAGATATGGCGAGTTTCGATCCACGCCCCCGCGAAGGGGGCGACCCGAAAAGGGCGCGTGGAGCAAGATACAGCAGGCGTTTCGATCCACGCCCCCGCGAAGGGGGCGACCCGACGCTATAACCCGGAAACAGGCGGATTCGACGTTTCGATCCACGCCCCCGCGAAGGGGGCGACGACCATATCTGTCCAGGTGCCAGCACCCGTAAAGGTTTCGATCCACGCCCCCGCGAAGGGGGCGACAGGGTAAGTCATAGTGTGTTGTTTGATGGTGGCAAACAGGTACATATCTGCGAACCAACGCATTAACGGGTGACGCTGGTAATCTTCCGCGTGGAAAATCTAATAAAATAAAACGATTTCAAATAGCTGTTGTTCTGCGAACTTCCTGCGCATTTGTGACACGCTAGGGGTTCGCAGCTGGCGCGGCAAGGCTCAGATGATCAGCGGGCCATTCAGGTCGGTGGCGGGTTTGGCGCCGACATGCTCGACCCGGCGGGTCCAGTTCGCGCCCAGGTAATAATAACGCAGGCTGTCGCGCTCGGGAAGGATAATGCCTTCGAGGCGCGCCTTGAGGCGGGTCCATTGCGCGGGATCGACCTCGATCTCGAAGACCGAGAACTGCACCCGCTGCCCGAAGTCCTCGCAGGCACGGGCGACCTGGCGCAGGCGCTTGCGGCCGGTCGTGTCTTGCGAGTTGACGTCATAGGTGACAAGGACCAGCATCTCAGCTCCAGAACCAGGATGGATAGGCGTCGATATCGCCGCGCAGATGGCGTGCCAGCAGTTGCGCCTGGAGATAGGGGACCAGCCCGAACGGCGCCTTTTCCTGAAGGAAGGGATGCTGGCGTTCCTGCTTTTTCCGTTCCTGCCAGGCGGTCAGGACGGTGCGGCGCGCCTCGTCGGTCAAAAGCACCGCACCATTTTCCATCTTCCGGAAATCCGCCGCCCGCAACTGCCGGCGATTGACCAGCGAAAGCGCCAGCCGGTCGGCAAGGGGCGCGCGCAGTTCCTCCATCAGATCCAGAGCGAGGCTGGGCCGACCCGGGCGATCACGATGCAGAAAGCCCACGGCGGGATCCAGCCCCACCGCCTCGCAGGCGGAACGGCAATCATGGGTCAGCAGCGTATAGAGAAAGGACAGGAGCGCGTTCATCGCGTCCAGCGGCGGGCGGCGCGACCGGCCGGACCAACGCAATTCGGTATCCGGCGCGCGGATCAGATGGTCGAAGACCCCGAAATACTGCAAGGCTGCCTCGCCCTCCGAACCGCGCAGCAGGTCGAGGCTGTCATCGCCATGCTGCACGCGACGCAGGATCATCGCCATGCGATCCGCTGCCGCATTCAGCGCATCGCTGGCCGCAGGCGCCATTTCGCTGCCATGGTCGCGCAGGCTGCGGCGGATCACGGCGCGTTGATTGGCGATCTTGCCCATGACGATACTGCGCGCGACCTCGGTCGCGTCGTCAGCCAGACGATATTGGGCGCGCCGCAGAAGGACATTGCCGGAAACCGGCCCCTCGATCCGGGCCTGAAAGCGCCCGATGCGGTCCAGCAGGACGATGGAGATGCCGCGCTCGGCACAGATGCCGATCAGCGCCGGCGACACCAGGATCGGCCCGAAGGCCACGATCGAGGCCAGCATATGCAGGGGAACGCGCGCCTTTTCGGCGCCCTCGACCTCGGCCACCAGGTTTTCGCCATCCTTCTTCAGGGCCGAACCTTCTGTGGTCACATAGACGGTGTTGAGCAGCTTTTTCATGACAGGGCCTTGTCCAGCATCCGGTCGCGCCATGCCCGGACCGGGCGGCCGACCGTGTCGGGCCGGCACAGGTCTATCAGGGAACAGGCACGGCAACGCGCGCGATGCGGGGTCGGCGGAGGGGTCTTGCCGCTGGCCAGAACCTCGGCAAGCTCGACCACCGCGGCTTCGGTCAGACCGCGCAGATCGGCGTCAAAGGGCACCGTGACCCGACGTCTTGTCTGCGCATAGAACAGCGCCCCCTGTTCGACTGGCCGCCCGGTCATCTCCTCCAGGCACAGGGCCTGCGCGCAGAGCTGGACCTCGTCGGCGCGATGCAGCTTGGGCTTGCCGCGCTTGTATTCGACCGGAAAGGCAGTTTCGCCATCGGGGCCGTGCGCGAATTCGACCAGATCGGCCACGCCGGTCAGGTTCAGTCGCTGCGAGGCCAGCGGCAGCGACAGGACCCGACGGACGCCGCGTGCCTTGCGGCTGCCGCCCTTGTCGGCCACGGCATGCAGCACATCGCCCTCGGCCGTAAATCGGTTCTCGGCCCAGACCCGTTCAAGGTGGATCAGCGCCGCTTGCCGCAGGCAATAGACCGCATGCTGCAGGGCAGAGATCGGGATCGGCTCGTCGGCCTCAGCGCCGCTCACAGCAGATCGAGGATCTCGACCCCCTCGGGCAGGCCGTCGCGCTCGATCCGGACGGTATAATCCGAGAATTTCCGCGCCGGCGGCAGGTTGCCCAGGCCCAGGTCGTCGATCTCGCGAAACGCGCCATCGACAGACCGGCCGACGCGGATCCGGTCGAACAGCGCATGCGCGGGGGCATTGCCAAGCGCATTGGCATGGCGAAAGACGATCAGCTTGCGCGCCGTCATCTCGCCACGCGCCGCCGAGCGGTCATGTTCGAACATGTTCTGCAGCGCCTCGAACAGCAGCGCCAGATCCGCCTCGGAAAAGCCGGTCCGCTCGGCAAACTTGGCCGAGATGAAGCCATGCGCGACATAAAGCCCATAGGGCACGATATGCTTGCGCCCCATGGTGCGGTTGTCGGTGCGCACGTCGCCATCGTCGCCCTCGGCGCGTTTCTTTTGCTCGGCCTCGTTGGTGGCGGCCATGCGGGTGATCGAGATCTCGACCGGCAGGATCGGCTCGACCGAGCTGGCGAAGGTCATCTGCACCGGACCCTTGACCTGCCCGCAGTTGATCCCGGTGGACATCACCGCGCCGAAGGTCCGCACATCGAAGAAATTCGCGCACATGAAATCGCGCAGCGCCTTAGCCTCGGCATCGTCCTTGGGGTTAAGCTTCGCATCCTTGCCCGCCTTGGGATCGTCGGGGCGCAGCGCGACATAGGCCTGGCGGTGCTTTTCGTTCAGGATCGCGCCTTCCTGGACATAGATGTGATGCCCGGCCTCGCCTTCGCGCGCCAGTTCGACGTAATTGCGGATCTTGCGCTTGAGGCTGACATCGCTGACCAGCCCGTGATTGGTTTCCGGGTCGAGGCGCGGCAGGTTGCCGGCATCGGGATCGCCATTGGGGTTGCCGTTGGTCACATCGAAAATCAGTGCGAAATCATGGCGTTGGGAAAGCGTGGTCATGCGGCATCCTCGGAATTGGTGGTCATGTCCTGCTTGCGGAAGAAATCGGCGCGCTGGTGGTAATAGCCGATCCCGAACATGGCCTGTTCGGCGGTGCCAAGCGCAACCGGAATCGGGTCGGCGCCCGGCTCCATCAGGTCGGTGATCGATGTCAGCAGCTTGTCGAGGTTGACCGCGCGGCCGGGGCTGGTCTTACGCAGCTTGCTGAAATGGTTGGCCGAACCGGAATCCAGCGTCCGGAACACCTTTTGCGGCGTGGCCGAGGCGGCACCATAGAACTTGTCCCGGATCGACGCGTTGATGCCGCCAAGGGCGGCGCGCTGAACCTCTTCATAGAGAGCGAAAAGTCGGCCAAGGACATAGCCCCGGTCGGTATTGGCGGGATCGAGCGCCACGGGAACCTCCGATTTGAAGTTGCGGATCAGGACGGATTTCAGAATGGCGATGCGCAGGGCATTGATCTGGCCATCGGCGCGCAACCGCATCAGCACCGTTGACAGCAGGGTCAGCGGATAGGGAGCGCCGGCAAGGATCGCGCGCAGCCACTCGCCGGCGATCAGCGGCGGCACGTTCTCGCGTTTGCCCTGCGAGGCCAGTTCGATAAGATACCGCCAGAGCGGCGGCCAGCCATCGCGCGGCGGCGGCTGGATCTCGGTATCACGCAAAAATTGCTGATAATTCGCCGTCAGCCTGCCGAAATCGTCCTGCCAATAAAAGCGCACCGACAGCCGCGCGGCATTCGGGGCCAGTCCCAGGACGTGAAACCGCACGCCCTGCGCCAGTTCCGGGGCGATATGCGACAGGTGCTGCCCTTGCCGGATCGCATCCAGCCGCGCGCGGATTTCGGAAGTCGCAAGCCGTTCTTCGGCGCCCGGATCGACATAGGCGGCAAAGAAGGACTCCGCCTCTTCTCCGGCTTTCATGTCGCTGGCATCCGCCCAGAACACGGTCGAGGCATCGCCGATCTGCACCCGGTGGCCGCTGTCCTTTTCCAGATAGCGGTTCAGCACCGTCGTATAGGCAAAGGCCGCGGCCTCGGAGATCGGGGCATTGTCGCCCTGTTCGTGGCCGTAGGATTCATAAGCGTTATCGTTGAACGAGACCAAGGCCATCTCGGTCTTACCGCCAATAACACCTTTGATCGGCGGGTGAACTCTCGCAATAGCGCTGTGTTTTCCTGTCACCAAACAGGTGGCAGCGGCAGCTTCTTTGCCGGGAATTGCGACCCAGCTATCCCGGCTGTCCTGCCAGAATTGACGGGCCTCTGGCGTTTCATGCAGATAGAAGTCTCGATAGCTCTCCGCCATCGCAAAAACGAACCCCGAGGTCGGCGGCTTATCAAAGGGAAGGTAGTCGGCAATCTGCTCAGGCTTCCAATTGCTTAAAAATGCGCAAAAGGCCTGGAGCAGGGGCGAGGATGAGGAAGAAAGAAATTCCAGATGCTTGGTTCTGAAGGCATCGAATCGAACATCTGCCGGATCAGTCAGCTTTCCTGCGCCAAGAGCATAGTTGATATTGTCCCACATGAAATTCGGGCGTGGCATGCTACCCGACCGCTTGGGCGAAGCCGGCACCCGCAACATCCGCGGGCTGCGCTTCTTGTCGTCGGCCCGCAGGTCGATCACCTGATCGACCGATCCATCCGGACGCAACACCACGCAGAACCCGATCTTCTCGGTCGAAAACCCGAAGGGCGGGGCGTCGGGCAACCGATCATAGGCGCGCACCAGCGCGGCAAGCAGGCTCATCCCCGGATCTCCGGCGATCCGGGCGGCGGCACCTCCATCACGCCGTCCTTCAGGCTGGCCCGGAAGAACAGCGAAGGCCGGCCCGGTGCCGCATGGTCGATATCCCACAGCATGAAGCCCAGATCGCGCGGGGCGCCGAAACCCAGATCAGGCGTCTCGGCCTCGGGATGGCGCGCCGGCATCGGCGCATCCGGCGCGATCAGCCCGAAATGCGCGGCGAATTCGCGCGTGCCAAGGCAGGGCTGATGAAAGCACTGTCCGCGCGCGGCGCGGCGGTTGAAGATATCCAGATGCTTGCCTTCGTTATCCTCGGCCCCGGCCCGGTCGGTCATCTGGAAATGCGCCTCGATCACATAGGCGGGCGCGACCAGCACGGTCGAGGCCCGCTGCTGCCGATCCTCGTCGACCAGCAGTTGCAGCCCCTCCAGATCGCCGCGCTTCATTGCTCGCTTGATCGTGCCGGCCGGCGTCTTGTGCCCGACCTCATTGCGGCGGATCGACTGAAAGCGGATCGGTTCCAGCACATGGATGCGGTCGATGACCCAGCGGATCGCCGGCTTCCAGTGGATCGCTTCGAGGATCCCGCGCGCGGCCGATGGGGTCATGACGTCATACGAGACACGTTCGACCTTCATCTCGGGGCGAGTAAAGAGGGCATTCTTGCCCCAGACATGCAACCGAATACCGAAAGACATACGTTCTCCTGAAATCGGCCTCAGCTTATTCGGAAGCAACCATAACGCAAGTGCGACATTGCGGCCCACTTGAATTCAGATCAACATGCTCTCTTGGGCCAGGTAATCCGCGTCCTCCCACCACAGCCCGCTCTCGGCGTGATAAAGCGACATGGTCTGCAAGACGCAGAACTGATCGGCGCGCAGGTCGGGGTGCAGGAATGCGGCATGGCCATTCCCTACCAGTTTGGCGCGTGACCGGGCCGGGATCTGCACCGTATAGGGTTGCAGCCGACGCGCAATTAGGCCTGAGGGAATGTTGGCATAAGCCAGATCGGCGACGGCGGCCTTTGCTTCATCGCCCGGCACGATGACCGGCACCATCGGGCTGTCGATCATGCGGTATTCGGCGGCGATGCTGCGAAAGGGAAAGTCGGTGCCGCTTGTTGCAAGGATGAAGCGATCTACCATCGGCTGGCCCAACCGGGCGGGGCCTGCCTTCCAATAGACCTCCTCGAACCAGTCGCGGATCGCATCCGGCGATAGAAGATCGTCGTGGCGCGCGGCCACCCGGTCCATGGCCTCGGCCAGCGCGCGAATTTCAGCCGGGGCGCTGTAGCCGACGGGCGAAAACACCGTCAGCCTGCTTGCCTCGATGTCGCGGGTGCCGTTGCGATTGACGCGGCCCGCGGCCTGAACGCAGGAATCCAGCCCGGCCTCGGCCCGCCAGCCCAGCGGAAAGTCCAGGTCGACCCCGGCTTCTATCAGGCTGGTGGCGATCAGCCGGCAGGGCTGCCCGGCGACCAGCCGCGCCCGGATATCGGATAGGATCGCACGACGATGGACGGGATATTGGCGCGTGGTCAGGTGGATCAGCCCGTCGATCCCGGCTGCCTGACCGTCCCGGAACAGCGCAAGCGCATGGGCGCGGTTGTTCACGATCACGAAGCCTTGCGGCGCCGCGGACAGCGCGTCGATCAGGGCGGCGTCATCCATCGGCCCGGCCCGGACGATCCGCGCCCGCCGCAGCTTGCTGGCCAGCCCCTGCGGATCGGGTGCCAACTCACGCCCCTCCAGCGGCAGGCCACCCTGTTTCAGCTGGCGGCTGTCAAAGGCGGGCTGGGTCGCCGTGCACAGCACGACCGAACAGCCGTAATGCGCAGTCAGAACCTCGATCATGCGCAGTGTCGGGATCAGCAGCTTGCGCGGCAGGGTCTGCGCTTCGTCCAGCACGATCACCGAACCCGCGATATTGTGCAGCTTGCGACAACGCGATGGCCGCGCGGCGAACAGGCTTTCGAACAGTTGCACATTGGTCGTGACTATCAGCGGCGCGGCCCAATCCTCCATCGCAAGCCGTATCTTGTCGTGCCCTTGCGCGCCCGGTCGTTCACTTTCGATTGCAGAGTGATGTTCCAGAACATTATCGCCGAAGAGATCCCGAAAGATCGCGGCGGTCTGGTCGATGATCGAGGTATAGGGGATCGCATAGATGATCCGCCGATGACCATGCCGCGCGGCATGATCCAGAGCAAAACCCATTGAGGCCAGCGTCTTGCCGCCACCGGTCGGCACCGTCAGCGTGAACAGTCCGGGTTCCTTCTCGGCTTCCTTCCTGACATGCGACAGAATTTCAGAACGGAGTTGATTCAGATCACCTTCCGTTGGAAAGCCGGCCATATGCGCATCAAAATGGGTTATCCAGGCCGTTAGCAGCCCTTGCAACGAAGGCCAGCCACGGGACGGAACGCGGTTCTCAAGGCCAGCGTAATAGGCCTCGGTGTCACGAAAGTCCGCGTCTACCAGGCAGGAGAACAGCATTCGCGTCGCGACAGACAGATCGAAAGGTGCCGATGATTGCCGCATAAGCGCCTTAAGCTCTTTGGCAGGCTGGTTAAAGTCCACCTCCATCGCATTGCCGATAGTTGGGTCAATTGGGTCGCGGAAGGTTTCGATGCGCGAATCCAGGCTGCCGGTGGCCCCTCGCCGGTCCGGCAGGCCGGCATGGTGGCCCAGAATGGTGTAGGCGAGGACCTCGGCCACGGGACGAAGCTCAGATGGGACCCTGCGCAATAATAGGGCCGCGCCTGCCGTGGAGTGATTGACACTTATGTTTTCGCCACGAAGGACGCGCTCGAATTCGGGATCGTGTTTTCCGAAGTCATGGAACAGGCCACTGGTTGCGGCCGTGTTGCGTAGTCCAAGCGCGGCCCCCCGTTCGCCGGCCAGGGCCGCAGTCGCTTCAAGATGATCTGCCAGGAGCTGCCAATCGCTCTGATCTGAAAGACGGCCTGAATGTGCGAACTTGAGGGCCATACTGTCCTGCGTGTTTGAATTTTCGCGATGCCGGTACAAACTGGATCACCGTTCGTTAACAATTTCCGACTATCGCGCGGCAATTTCTAGCCGTAGCTTGACTTCGGGGTTCCCGACGCCTTTTTTCTCTGCTGCCTTTGACGCGGGCTCTTTACCTGTTTCGGTTCATTTCAGGTATTTCGTGACTTCCTTTGCATTTGCGATGATCCTGCTTGCATCCCGTGCGTGTTCATCCTTGTCCCGCTTGCGGTGGTTGATCAATGCGGCGCATTTCATGTCATTGGGGATGGCCTGATCGAAGAGCGCCTGCGCCTGTCGCATTTTCGCGATGGTGTCAGCCATGTCCTTGCGTTGCCGCGTGGAGGTTTCGCTGGCAAGCAGGCGTTCCATGAAGGGGATATCCCCGAAATACTCGGCCCAGAGCTCGGCCCCGCGCTCATAGATGAGCCTTTCTTCATTCGTATACGGTCCGTTGACTGTCGCAGTGCCTTTGCGAATATCGATGACGACGTGATCGGGATGTGGCAGCGGCTCTGGCAGGCCAGTGATGCCGAGCCGTGCGCGCCGGTCCAACTCCTTCTCCCATTGGACCTTGTATTCGATCATGGCCTCCAGATGCGCGTGGTGGAGCGCCTTGTTCTCGGCCTCGATCCCGCCCACTAGTTCGGCAAAGAGCTTCTGGGACTGGTGCCTCCCCTTGACGGCATTATGGGCGATGGCGCGCATCACCGCCTGGGTCATCGGCACGGTCAGGGTGCGGTCGCCATCGCGGATGTCGATGCCGCGATAGGCCTCGTCGAGGATGATGTTCTTCAGACGCTCTTCGTTCAGCGCCGGGCGGTTGTTCTTTCTGCCCTTCGGTCGACCACGCGGATTGCCGGACTGGCCCTTCCGGAACCGATGCGCCTTGGGCGGCTTGCCATAGCCGACCTCATAGTCCTGTGCCGACGACGCGCCGGTCATGGCTGGCAGAGAACCGGGGGGCTTTTGCGATCCACGCGTCATTCGGCGGCCTCCAATGCGGCCACGTCCGGCCTCTGCCAACCGCAGACAAGCTGCTGGGCCTCGTCATGCGCCAGAATCTCCCACCTGGTCAGGATCCGGTCGCAATAGAGCGGATCGATCTCGCAGAGCCGGGCGTCGCGCCCGCTCCGTTCCGCCGCGATCAGCGTCGAGCCAGAACCGCCAAACAGGTCGAGCACGATCTCGCCGCGGCCCGAGCAGTCCCGGATCGCATCGATGATCATCTGGACAGGCTTGACCGTGGGGTGCATGCCAAGCTCCTCCATGCGCCCGGCCTTCATGGTGTTCACGCCCCGGTATTGCCAGACATTGGTCCGGTAGCGCCCGTGCTGCCCCAACTCGAAACTGTTCACATGCGCGGCGCTGCCCTTCTTGAAGGCGAAGATCAATTCGTGGCGCGAGCGGTAGAAGGTCCCCATGCCGCCATTGTCCTTGACCCAGACAATCAGATTCTTCAGCGCGTCATAGACCGCCGCGCCCGCATCAAGCACCTCCCGCATGTGGCGCCAGTCCATGCAGACGAAGTGGATCGATCCATCCAGGCTGTGATCGGCATGCCCGCGCAGGGCGCGGGTCAGGAAGTCGGTGAACTCGGCAGCACTCATCTCGCCCGACGCCATGGCGAATTCGCGGTGCTTCACCTTGCCCTTGCCGCCGACATGGCCATCGATGGGCACGTTATAAGGCGGATCGGTAAACACCATGCGGGCCAGATCGCCTGCCATCAACTGCGATACCACCACTGGATTCAGACTGTCGCCACAGATCAGGCGATGACGACCAAGCTGCCAGATATCGCCGGGCCGGACCCGGGCCGCAGCCGGCTCCGGCTGAAGATCGTCGGCCGGGTCGCCGTCTTCTTCAGGCGTGAGCCCGTCGATCAGGGCATCGATCTCTGCCACCTCGAAGCCGATCACGCCAATGTCAAAGTCCAGATCCCCGGCCACGAGCGCCTCCAGCTCTTCGGCCAGGATGCTGTCATCCCAGCCGGCATTCAGCGCCAGCTTGTTGTCGGCAATCACATAGGCCCGCTTCTGCGCCGGGCTCATGTGCTCCAGCCGGACACAGGGCACGCTTGCCATCTCCAGAATCATGGCCGCTGCGACGCGGCCATGGCCGGCGAGGATGGTGTTCTCGCGGTCGATCAGCACCGGGTTGGTAAAGCCGAAGGTCCTGATGCTGTCGGCGATCTGGCGCAGCTGCTTCTTCGAATGGGTTCGGGCATTCCTGGCCCAGGGTTTGAGTGCCGAGGGTGCGATCTGCTCGATCTGTGGTTTGGTGACCATGGTTTCTTATCCCGTTCTGGGTGTTTCTGCTCGTATCTTCTGCTTCCGCAAGATACGTCCTTCCTAGGCTGTGCACAATATTTAGTGCGTAGACGTTGCAACACATACCATGGGTCGTGCGACTTCTGCCTGAGGGAATGTTCATGGATATCGGAGAACGCTTCCTGACCGTCCTGCTCATGACAGCGGCACCCCGCTGACGGGGCGACGGTTGGCCGGTTGCTTTACGCTTTCCGATCATCATTGGCATGACCATGCACTTTACGCTCTTTCCGACTGGACTGTGCCGGGCAACCGAGCGTGATGGGGACAGCCGCGCGATGCGGCGCAGCGTTCCGAGCCGGGAGTTTTTCATGAACATGCACCACCGACCACGCCAGGCAGAACCGTCTTCGCCACTTGCCCAACCCACCGATCCGCTCTGCAACCTGCCTGCTGAGCTTGCCGCGCTGGAAGGGGTCGATCTTCATGATCTGCGCCGGATCTGGGCGGCCCGCTGGGGCGCGGCGCCTGGTTTGCGCTCGCCCGGCCTGCTGCGGCTGATGATCGCCTGGCGGATGCAGGCAGAGGCGGTGGGCGGGCTCGATGCGATCAGCCGGCGGGCACTGTCGCGGACCGGCCCGGTGCGGGCGCAAGGGCTGGAACTGGGTCCCGGCACGGTGCTGCGCCGGGACTGGGCCGGGGCCTGCCACGAGGTCCTGATCGGCGAGGACTGGTTCTACTGGCAGGGCAAGCGCTTCGCCTCGCTGTAGCGGGTGGCGCGCGCGATCACCGGCACGCGCTGGAACGGGCCGCGCTTCTTCGGGCTGGAGGCCGGCCCGGGCCGGTCGGGGCGGCAAGGATGAGCCGCAGGAAGCTGCGCTGCGCGCTCTATACCCGCAAGAGTTCCGATGAGGGGCTGGACCAGGCCTTCAACTCGCTGGATGCGCAGCGCGAGGCCTGCGCGGCCTATGTCAAAAGCCAGCGGGCCGAGGGCTGGACAGCGCTACCCGATCATTATGACGATGGCGGCTTCTCGGGCGGCAGCATGGAGCGACCGGGCCTGCGCCAGCTGCTCGGGGATATCGCCGCCGGTCACGTCGATGTGGTCGTGGTCTACAAGATCGACCGGCTGACCCGGGCCCTGGCCGACTTTGCCCGCATGCTGGAGATCTTCGACCGGCACCAGGTCAGCTTCGTCTCCGTGACCCAATCCTTCAACACCACCAGCAGCATGGGGCGGCTGACGCTGAACGTGCTGCTCAGCTTTGCCCAGTTCGAACGCGAGGTGACCGGAGAGCGGATCCGCGACAAGATCGCCGCCTCGAAGCAGAAGGGGTTGTGGATGGGTGGGACAGTGCCTTTGGGCTATGACCTGCCGCCCCCGGGCGGGGAGCGGGTGCTGGTGCTCAACCCGGCAGAGGCCGAGACGGTGCGGCTGATCTTCCGGCGTTATCTGGAACTCGGCTCGGTGCCGGCGCTGCTGGACTGGCTGAACCGGCAGGGGATCCGTTCGAAGCGGCATGTCAGCCGCAAGGGCAAGCTCCTCGGCGGTCGGTGCTTCAGCCGCGGCGCGCTGTTCTATCTGCTGCGTAACCGCATCTATCGCGGCGAGATCCCGCATAAGGGCAAGACCTGGCCGGGCCGGCACGAGGCCATCGTCGATGCGGATCTGTTCGAGGCCGTGCAGCGACAATTGGCGGCCCATGCCGGGCGCTACCGGGGGCAGGTCTGCGATAGAGGCAAAATGGGCGCCGATGCGACGGCCTGGCTGACGGGCCGGATCCGGGATGGAGCCGGGCAGGGCATGTCACCGGCTGCAGCACGGGGCCGGGGCGGCAAGCGCTACCGCTACTATGTCTCTCAGGGCTTGCAGCAAGGGCGGATCCGCCGGGACCGGGGCGAGGCCGGGGGCCAGCGGATTCCGGCCCCGCTGATCGAGGCGCGGGTGGCCGAGATCCTGCATCGGCTGGACCTGCCCGGTGCCGAGGTCGCATGGCCCTGTCTGCAGGGGGTGGAGATCCACGAGGATCATATCCTGCTGATCATCGAGCACGACACGCCATCCGCGCTGCGTGACCTGCTGATCGCTGGCGAGGTTCTGGATGCGGACCCGCAACATCCCGGTGCGTTGCGTCTGCGCCACGAGATGCGCCTGCAGCGGCGGCAATACCGGCTGGAGGCGGTGGCGGAACGCAGCCATCCCGACCCGGCGCTGATCGCGGCGCTGCGCAAGGCCCATGCGCAGGTGCAGTACGACCGCAACGGCCTGCCAACCTGTGACGGCGCGCCGACGACCCCCTATGCCCGCAAGCGGCTGCAACTGGCCTTCCTGGCTCCGGACCTGCAGCGCGACATCCTGCTCGGCCGTCAGCCTCCGGGCCTGACCCTCGCCAGGCTACTGACGAGAGGGATCCCGCCCGATTGGGATGAGCAGCGCCGGATGATCCGCGATCTCGCTGTCCGATAGGCGTCGCGTGGAGCAGCAGAACCGGGATCCTGCCTGGGAACCACCGCGCCCGACACTCCCTGTTTCGTCGGATATAATTCCCTGAACCTGCCGAATTTATTCCCTGATCGTGCGGATTTAATTCCCTGTTACTGCGGGCAGGGAATTCGCCGGCCAAGACACTGTTTTTACGTGAGAAATATATGGCGGGAGCAACGTTCAGGCCATGTCTTTCAACAATTTCCCTGTTAATTCCCTGTAAATGGCTCGCGCAAAACCCAGACCTGCCGCGCGGGCGTGCCCCAAAACCCGCCCGGAGCCCAAACGTATCCGCCCGGCATGACCGCAGAGACCGGTGCCCCAAAACGCCGGAAAGCGCGCCAGATATCGCTGCAAATACAGATCCACAGAACCGCCAATCCCCAGGAACAGCGCTAAAGATCAAAGACATGAGAAGATGAAAGCAAAGCAGAGCATTCTTCAGAAGAATGCGTGGCGGAGAGGGTGGGATTCGAACCCACGGAACCCTTGCAGGCTCAACGGTTTTCGAGACCGCCCCGTTCGACCACTCCGGCACCTCTCCGCGCTTTCTGGTGTGGTGGAGGCGCATTTAACCGGCGGGGGGTTGAAGCGCAAGGGGGTTTTCGGCGAAATGCGCCCGTTGTTCTCGGGGAAATGACCATGCGCCATTTCGGCATCTCTGCGCCTGTCATCGGCATTGCTCTGGCAATGGCGTTCGGCATGGTCGCGCGGGCCGATGAGGGCGCGCGGCCATTGGTGCCGACCGAACCCTTGAGCATCGCGCCGCTGGCCGAACAGGTCTTTCAGGCGGGGCTCGGCGAAAGTCGGGCGGCGGCGATCGGGGCCGAATCGCGGCTTTTTGCCGATCGCATGGCGCAGGTCTATCTGGGCGGGCAGGAGGGCGAAAGCTGGCGCCAGGAGGTGGCGCGGATCCACGATCCGGCGCGGGTCTCGGCACTGCTTCTGGCGGCGATCTCGGTCAGGCTGGATCCGGTGCGGGCGGCCGATCCGCGCCTGCTGGCGGCGCTCGGGGCCACGGGTGTCGATGCCGGGCCGGACGGGCAGGGGCTGATCCTGGCCGCGCGGATCGAGTTGGCGCAGCGCGTCGAGCTTGACCTTCTGGTGCAGCGGATGCGTTCGGATGCCGCGCGGGAAGCGCCGGTGCTGGCGGCGATCGACCACATGATCGCGATGCAGGACCCGGTCACGCCGGCCATGGCGCGGGCGATGAACCGGCAGATGGCTTTCGCGGGGGCGTTTGCCGAGGCGGGTGGTTTCGAATTTCCGACCAGCCCGGAGGATACCGCTGCCGATCTGTCGTTGCAGGTGCCGGAATTGCAGCAGGAGGCGGCTTTGCGGATCCGGCTCAACTGGTATGCGGCCTATGCCCCCCTTGGCGCGGCGGCGGTCAATCGCGCCGCCGCGATACGCGCCAGTGCCGAAATGCAGGCATTGCACGGGCTGATCGAGCGGGCCGAGGATGACGTGCTGGAAAAACTCGCGGCCGAGACCGGCCGGGCGGCCGCGCGGCGCATGAAAGGAACCCCATTGTGAACACGACTGACAACGGGGCCGAACTACTGCTGGCCGGACCGCTGGCGGCGCCCGAATTTCTGGATCTGCTGGGGCTGGACGGGCGGGCCGAAACCCTGTCCGGGCGGCTGACGGGCGGCGCGGATGCCGGTATCGGCGGCGCTTGGCCGGCCTGGCAGGCGGGCCGGGGCGAGATCGCGGCGATGCGGGTGCCGGCCAGCGAGGATCTGCGCCGCTATCTGAAGATTGCCGGGCTGGCGCCGGTCATGGCCGACGGCCAGACGGTCTGGGGCCTGGGCGCGGGCGGCGGTGCCGATTGGCGCGCCGAACAGGGCCCGCTTCTGGCGCGGGCCGCCGCCATGCTGCTGTCGCGCGACACCCTGCGCGACGATGCGAGCGCGCATGCCCGGCTGCGCCGCATCGCCGAGATCGCGGCGGTCCGCCTGCGCGTGGCCGCAGAACCCGATCCGGTGGCGCATCTGCCCGCGCCCGATCCGGCGCGGGTCGATATCCAGTCCCGGCGCGAAGCTTACGGGCGCTTCTTCTCGGTCGAGGAGATCGCGCTCAGCCATCGCCGCCACGACGGGGGCTGGTCGCCGGTGCTGGAGCGCGAGGTCTTCATCTCTGCCGATGCAGCGCTGCTTCTGCCCTATGATCCGGTTGCCGATACGGTGCTGCTGATCAGCCAGTTCCGGGTCGGGCCGATGGCGCGCGGCCAGGCGCAATGCTGGATGCTGGAGCCCATCGCCGGGCGCGTCGATGCGGGCGAAAGCCCGGCCGAGGCTGCCCGCCGCGAGGCGGTGGAGGAGGCCGGGCTGACGGTCGGCGGGCTATACCCGCTGCCGCCGCATTACCCGACGCCGGGCGCCAACAGCGAGTTCTTCTATCCCTTCATCGCCGCCGTCGATCTGTCGGGGCGGCAGTCGGGGCAGGGCTTCGGGCTGGCCTCGGAGGGCGAGGATATCGCCACCCATATCATCAGCCGGACGGAACTGCTGGAACTGGCCGAGACCGGGCAGCTGCAATGCGGCCCGCTGATCGGCATGGCGCTGATGCTGGACCGGATGGCACCGCGAATCCGGGCCGATCTGGCGGGAACGTGACCCGTAACGCCGGTTCCGGGCACGATTTCCATGCGCCAAGACTTGCCGCCAAGCCCTGCACTGGTATTGATCGGGGTTAGACGTGACAGGAAAGGTCTCGACATGGACATCCGCCCCGATCTTGCCTCGACGATAGGCAATACCCCGTTGATTCGACTGCGTGGCCCTTCGGAGGCCACCGGTTGCGAAATTCTGGGCAAGGCCGAATTCATGAATCCCGGCCAGTCGGTCAAGGATCGCGCCGCGCTTTACATCATCAAGGATGCGGTGGAGCGGGGCCTGCTGAAACCCGGCGGCACCATTGTCGAGGGCACCGCCGGCAATACCGGCATCGGGCTGGCGCTCGTCGGTGCCTCGATGGGGTTCCGGTCGGTCATCGTCATCCCGGAAACGCAAAGCCAGGAAAAGAAGGACATGATCCGCCTGGCCGGGGCCGAACTGGTGCAGGTGCCGGCCGCGCCTTACAGGAACCCGAACAATTATGTCCGCTATTCGCAACGGCTGGCCGAGGCACTGGCCAAGACCGAGCCGAACGGGGCCATCTGGGCCAACCAGTTCGACAATGTCGCCAACCGGCAGGCGCATCTGGAAACCACCGGCCCCGAGATCTGGGACCAGACCGGGGGCAGGGTCGACGGCTTCATCTGCGCGGTCGGCTCGGGCGGGACGCTGGCCGGCGTCGCCATGGCGCTGCAGCCCATGGGCGTGAAGATCGGTCTTGCCGATCCCGAGGGCGCGGCGCTGCATTCGTTCTATACGACCGGCGAATTCGACAGCCCCGGCAATTCCATCACCGAGGGCATCGGTCAGGGCCGGATCACCGCCAATCTGGAAGGCTTCACCCCCGATTTCAGCTATCGCATCCCCGACAGCGAGGCGCTGGAGGTGCTGTTCAGCCTGGCCGAGGATGAAGGGCTGGTGCTGGGCGGTTCCTCGGGCATCAACGTCGCCGGTGCGATCCGGCTGGCGCGCGATCTGGGTCCGGGCAAGCGCATCGTCACCATCCTGTGCGATTCCGGCAACCGTTATCAGACCAAGCTCTACAACCCGGAATTCCTGCGCGAGAAGGGGCTGCCGGTGCCGAAATGGCTGGATCGGGCACCTGCCGATCTGCCCGAAGTCTTCGAAGCATGAAGCTGATTTATAACATTATTGGCGCCGGTCTTCTGGCGCTGATGCTGCTTGTCTCGCAGGTGGGGGCGCAGGATGCGCCGCAGATCGACTATGCCACCTGGGATACGTTTGCGACCCAGGCGGAAGCGGCGCTTGGCAATCGGGACTCGTCGCTCGAACAGCTCAACTCGGTTCGACAGAATGCGGATCAATGGCGCAGCGAGTTCCGCGATGCTCAGGGCGCAAATGCCCCGGCCATCCAGACGGTCAAGGATCAGATCACCGCGCTGGGCCCCGCCCCGGCGGAGGGCGATACCGAAGCCGAGGATATTGCCGGCAGGCGTGTGGCGCTGAACAAGCAGCTTGCCGATCTGCAGGCACCCGGCATTACCGCCGCCGAGGCGCTGAGCCGGGCCAATTCGATCATCACCCGCGTCGATGAGATCCAGCGCGACCGTGAGGCGCAGGAAATCGCGCGGATGACGCCCTCACCCTTGCTGCCGAGCAGCTGGGTCGCAGCGGCGAAGGATATTCAGGCCGTGTTCAAGGGCATGGGCGATGAACTTCGCAAAGAGGCGTCGTATGACACCCTGCGCGAGAACCTTCTGGAAGTGCTGGCCTATCTGCTGGGGGCGATCGGGCTGCTGACCTATGGGCGGCGTCTTGTCGACCAGTTGCCCTCGCATGTCGGGTCGCGTTCGACGGGCGATGCCAAGGCGATCATCGCCTTCCTGACCTCGCTCGGGCAAATCCTGATCCCGATGGTGGGGGTCTATCTTCTTGTCACGGGGCTGGACAAGGCCGGGCTTTTCGGGCCCTGGACACGGCCGCTGATGATCGCGGTGCCGCTTGGCGCGCTGTCGTTC
Source organism: uncultured Paracoccus sp. (assembly GCF_937873615.1). GTDB lineage: Bacteria > Pseudomonadota > Alphaproteobacteria > Rhodobacterales > Rhodobacteraceae > Paracoccus. The sequence goes on along the minus strand of NZ_CALMYP010000051.1, from coordinate 14,521 downwards.
TGGAGCGGGCGCTGGCTGGTCCGGGTGCTGTTTTCCGCCCAGCCCGTCGCCTATGCGACGCTGACCGTGCCGGCCCATGCGCGGGCCTATGCCCGTATCTACGGGACCGGACTTTCCGTCGCCCTGGCCTGGCATATCGTGCTGTCCTTCGCGATGTTGCCGCTGGCCGGATATGTCCGCGACAGCAATGCGCCACCGCAAATCCCCTATGAGTTCAGTTTGGCAGGCGCCGGGGTGGTGCATTTCGTGCTGCTCGTCATTGGCGGTTTCTTCCTGTTCCAGATGTCGAATATCCTGCGCCGGATGAAGCGCTTCAGCGGCACTGAGACCCCGCCTTACCGCGCCCGGGTGCTGACCATCCTCGGCAAGATATTGCGGATAGCCATTGTGGTTTCGCTGCTGATGGCGGCACTGGGCTATATCAATTTCGCCAATGCGGTTTTCTGGGCGCTTGTCGAAAGCGCGGCGCTGATCGGGCTTCTGATCGTGCTGCAGGATTTCGTTGCCGATGTCTATTCGCTGCTGCGGCGCGGGCGCGATGGCGCGCGGGAATCGCTGGCAGCGCTGGCCCTGGGCTTTCTCATGGTGCTGGTCTCGTTGCCGCTTTTCGCGTTGATCTGGGGCACCACACCGGCACAGCTGATCGAATGGCGGCACCGTTTCCTGGCCGGGATGTCTGTGGGCGGGGTGAATATCTCGCCCGGCGGGATCCTGACCTTCCTGATCGTCTTCATGCTGGGCTATACCGCCACCCGCTGGATCCAGAGGGCGATGCGCGTCTCGGTCCTGCCGCGCACAAGGCTGGATTCCGGGGCGCAGAATGCCATGGTCTCGGGCCTCGGCTATATCGGCGTCTTCCTGGCTGCGGTCTTTGCCATCACCACCGCCGGGATCGACCTGTCGAGCCTCGCCATCGTTGCCGGTGCGCTTTCGGTCGGGATCGGTTTCGGCCTGCAGACCATCGTGCAGAACTTCGTCTCGGGCATCATTCTGCTGATCGAGCGTCCGATCAGCGTCGGCGACTGGGTCGAGGCCGGGGGCCAGCAGGGGATCGTGCAGGATATCTCGGTCCGCTCGACCCGGATACGGACCTTCGACCAGACCGATGTGATCGTTCCGAACAGCGATCTTGTCAGCCAGACGGTGACCAACTGGACGCGGGGCAATTCGCGCGGCCGCATCATCGTCAAGGTCGGCGTGGCTTACGGCAGCGACACCCGCAAGGTCGAGCGTATCCTGCGCGAGATCGCCGAGGATCAGCCCACCGTGCTGATCGACCCGCCGCCCGCCGTGCTGCTGATGAATTTCGGGGCCGACAGCCTGGATTTCGAGGTCCGCTGCGTCCTTGCCGATATTGCCGGCGGCGTCGGCGTCGCCTCGGAGATGCGCCACCAGATCGCGCAGCGTTTCTCGGCCGAGGGGATCGAGATTCCCTTCGCGCAGCGCGATCTCTGGCTGCGCAATCCCGAGACGCTCTTTGCCCGGCCAGCCGCCCGAACAGCCGCCCATAGCGCGCCGAAGCACGGGGAGGCCGAGCCCCCCGAGGCTGCCGGTTCGCATCGGCCGGCCGATATCCGATCTGTCGGGCAGTTGCCAAATGACGGCGACGGTATCGCCGATAATGACGGCGGCGACGGCGACAATTTCTGAACGACCTCAACACCTTGCCGAAAGGGGCCAGCATCCGCCGATGCCGGCCCCTTTTGTCGTTCTGCAAAGCTTGACTTAGTTGCAGTTGCAACTTATTTTGCGACCCATTCGGATAGCAGGAGGATAGGACATGACCATTGATGCGCTGCCGCAGGGGATGATCCGCGCCGCGACGATGAAGGGAACCGCCGCGCATGAGGGTTATATGCCCGGCTTCGGCAACGATTTTGAAACCGAGGCATTGGCGGATGCGCTGCCGCAGGGCATGAACAGCCCGCAGAAGTGCAATTACGGGCTTTACGGCGAGCAGCTGTCCGGCACTGCCTTCACCGCCAACCCGCCCGAGCGGACCTGGTGCTATCGCATCCGGCCCTCGGTCAAGCATTCCAGCCGCTATGCGAAGATCGACGTGCCTTACTGGAAGTCGGCGCCGAACGTGCTGCCCGATGTGACCAGCCTCGGCCAGTATCGCTGGGATCCGGTGCCGCACAGCGATGTTCCGCTGAACTGGATCACCGGGATGCGGACCATGACCACGGCGGGCGACGTGAACACCCAGGTCGGCATGGCGGCGCATATCTATCTGGTTACCGAGTCGATGAAGGACGAATATTTCTTCAGCGCCGACAGCGAGTTGCTGGTGGTTCCTCAGGAAGGCCGGCTGCGCTTCGCGACCGAGCTGGGCATCATCGACCTGGCCCCGCAGGAGATCGCCATCCTGCCGCGCGGCCTCGTCTACCGGGTCGTGGTGCTGGAAGGCCCGGCCCGCGGCTTCGTCTGCGAGAATTACGGCCAGAAGTTCGAACTGCCCGGTCGCGGCCCGATCGGGGCCAATTGCATGGCCAATCCGCGCGATTTCAAGGCCCCGGTGGCGGCCTTCGAGGATCGCGAGGTGCCCTCGACCCTGACCGTCAAATGGTGCGGGCAGTTCCACGAGACGAAGATCGCGCAAAGCCCGCTGGACGTGGTCGCGTGGCACGGGAATTATGCGCCCTACAAATATGATCTTAAAACATATTGTCCGGTCGGCGCGATCCTGTTCGACCACCCGGACCCGTCCATCTTCACGGTGCTGACGGCGCCCTCGGGCGTGCCGGGGACGGCGAATATCGACTTCGTGCTGTTCCGCGAACGCTGGATGGTGATGGAAGATACCTTCCGCCCGCCCTGGTATCACAAGAACATCATGTCCGAGCTGATGGGCAATATCTACGGCCAGTATGACGCCAAGCCGCAGGGCTTCGTTCCGGGCGGAATGTCCTTGCATAACATGATGATACCGCATGGACCTGATAAGCAGGCCTTCGAAGGCGCCAGCAATGCGGCGCTGAAACCCGAGAAGCTGGACAACACCATGTCCTTCATGTTCGAGACCCGCTTCCCACAGCAATTGACCGAATTCGCCGGGAAAGAGGCCCCCTTGCAGGACGATTATATCGACTGCTGGGAAAGCCTGGAAAAGAAGTTCGACGGCACGCCCGGTCGCAAGTGACGCCGAATGCCGCTTGATCCCGCGCCCGCGCCGGTCTAATCCGGCGCGGTGCGCATATATGCGCGGGCGGTTAGCTCAGTTGGTAGAGCGCTTCGTTTACACCGAAGATGTCGGGGGTTCGAGCCCCTCACCGCCCACCATATCGGTCGGTTCGATTGGTCGGTTTCTTTCCGAACATATAGATGAGAACAGGCTGGCACGCCTGCCGCGAGCCGCCAGTCAGTTCCGCATATCCGAACGGAGAGATGACCGGCCCGGTAATCGGCAACCGCATCGCTCCGGCTTGGGCCGAGCGATGCGGAACGCCTGACCGGCGTCAGGCATAGGCACAGCTGAACGCGCCTTCGCGCCCGATGTGGCTGAAGTCGATCTGCGGTTCCCACGGGCGCGCCTCTGCCTTGGTCAGGCGACGCAAGCTTTTCAGGATGTCCATGCCGCTGTCATTCAGGGCATCGAAGACGGCCTGGCGGTCGGGGAAATGGTTCTGAATCGCATCGAGCCAGATCGTCCGCCCGGCCAGAAAGCCCTGCGCGCCAGCGGCGTAGGAGTAGGACAAAACCCGCTCGAACTGCTCGGGGGCCGCGCCGCCAGACAGCAGCACCCATGGGATACCGGCATCTGCGCAGATCTTCCCGACGGTTTCGAACTGCGCGGCGGCGGCACGGGATTCGGCGCTGCCATCGACGGGCGGCAGCGATGCCGCCGGCAGCGGGGTTTCCAGCTTGAACAGGTCGACGCCATATTCGGGCTTGGCGAATTCGCGCACGCTCTCGATCACCAGGTCGGCGCGCTTGTCCGCACTTTCGACGTAATCCGTTGTGTGCTGAGCGCTATCCGGGAACGGATAAACCAGAAGCTCCAGAACATAGGGGATGTCGTGGCGGCGGCAGTCCTCGCCGATGGTGCGCACATAGTCCTTCTGATGCTGAAGCACGTCCTCGGTTGCGTCTGGCCGATACCAAGCCAGCACCTTCACCGCATCGCCGCCCATGCGGCGGATCTTTTCGACGCTCCAATTGTCGATGGAGCGTGACTTGCGGCCGCCTGGGGTATCGGCAAAGCGGTGCTCTTCCAGCGTCACGATCATGCCGGTGCGGGCAGGCAGGATGTCGATGGCGGCGGGCACGGCGAAATTCGGGTCGAGCAGCATCGAGGAGGCCTCGTTCGACAGCGCCTCCACCAGCAAGCGCTTGGCCGCCAGCATGTCACTGAACGCTACGTCTTCCGGTGCAACCCCGCGCGCTTTGCCAATCGCCTGCGTCAGCGGTGGGCGCTGATCCAGCGCCACCATGGTGAAGTATCCGTCCCGATCGGCGAGACGGGCGAGGCCGCGCTGTTTTCCGATGCTAGTCATGTCTTGGGTCTCCATAGGTCCAGTGTCTGTGCGAAATCGGGAATGCCGGCGCGGCCATTGCCATGCGCGCATTTCAGTGCGGCGGCGGCAGAGGCGAAGCCTGCGGCGGCGGCGCTGTCGGCACCGGCGGCGATGGCCATGGCCCAGGCGCCGTGAAAGACGTCACCGGCGCCATTGGTGTCGATGACTGTGACAGAAAAGGCCGGCAGGTGGTGCAAGGCGCCGGATTCGATCCAGTCGATGCCATCGCTACCGCGCGTAACGGCGGCGATGGTGCAGCCGAATTCGGCAACGCGGGCCAGTCCGTCCTTGCCGGCAAATGCCGTCAGCGCCTGTTCCGAGAAAATCGCGTGATCGGTCAACGGCAGAAGCGCTTCGAAGATATCGCGCTCTGCGACATCGGCGTCAAGCACTGTGGGCACGCGCGCCCGGCGCGCCGCCGAGAACAAAGCTGCCGCACCTTCAACCCAACGAGGGTCGGCCAGCACGGCGCCAGCCTGTTCGATCTGTTCCAGGGGAAGCCAGCCCGCATCGACGGGCAGGTTCGCGCCACGGAAATTGACGATGGTTCTTTCGCCCGCCGGATCGACCAGCACGCCAGAGACCGAGGAGCGCGCGCCTTCGAACAGTCGAAACCCGGCTATATCGACGCCTTCATCCGCCAGTTCGCGCTGCATGGCGAGGCCAGCCGCGTCCTGCCCGGCCCGACCCCAGAACCGCGCCCGTCCGCCCAGTCGGGCGATGGCCACAGCGGCGGTTGCGGCCATGCCACCCCCGCCCGAGGCAAAACCCGCTGCCCGGGATTTGCCGGCACTGTCCGGCAGCTGCTCGACCGACCAGATATGGTCCATCGCGGTCAAGCCGAGGCATATTACGGTTGGATCTTTCCGGGTCCATCCCGGCGGCAATGCCGTCATAGCCCGGCGATGCAGAGATATTTCATCTCTACATACTCGTCGATGCCGTGGCGGCTGCCCTCGCGGCCGAGGCCGGATTGCTTGACCCCGCCGAAAGGCGCGGCTTCATTGGCGATCAGGCCGGTATTGATGCCGACCATGCCGCTTTCCAATCGCTCGGCCACGCGGAAGACGCGGGCCAGATCGCGGCTGTAGAAATAGGCGGCCAACCCGAATTCGCTGGCATTGGCCATGGCAATGGCCTCGTCCTCGGTGGCGAAAGGGATGATCGGGGCCAGAGGCGCAAAGGTCTCCTCGCGCGCGACAAGGGCCTCGGGGCTGACATCCGCGATCACGGTCGGTTGGAACCAGGTGCCCCCAAGCGCGTGGCGCTCGCCGCCGGCAATCAGGCGTGCGCCGCGATCCAGCGCGTCGCGCAGATGGGCTTCGACCTTCTCGATGGCAGCCGCGTCGATCAGCGGGCCTTGTTCGACCCCGGCCTCCGCGCCGTTTCCGACCGAGAGCTTGCTGGCCGCGAGGGCGAGGCGTCGGGCGAATTCGTCTGCCACGCCCTTCTGGACATAGATCCGGTTCGCGCAGACGCAGGTCTGGCCGGAATTGCGGAACTTGGCGATCATGGCGCCAGAGACGGCGGCGTCCAAATCGGCATCTTCGAAGACGATGAAGGGCGCGTTGCCGCCCAGTTCCAACGAGAGGCGCTTGATGTCGTCGGCGCTTTCGCGGATCAGCCAGCGACCCACCTCGGTCGAGCCGGTGAAGCTGATCTTGGCGATCGTCGGGCTTTTGCAGAAGATGGTGCCGATCATGCTGGCCTTGCCGGTAACGACCTGGAAGACGCCCGGCGGGATGCCCGCGCGCTCGGCCAGCACCGCCAGTGCCAGCGCCGAAAGCGGGGTTTGCGACGCCGGCTTCACAATGATCGGGCAGCCTGCTGCAAGTGCAGGGCCGGCCTTGCGGGTGATCATGCCATTGGGGAAGTTCCACGGCGTGATTGCCGCGCAGACGCCGATGGGTTGCTTTATCACAAAGACCCGCCGGTCGGCTGAAGGCGCTGGTATCACTTCGCCGTAAACCCGCTTGGCCTCTTCGGCGAACCATTCCAGATAGGCGGCATTGGCCACGATTTCGCCTTTGGCCTCGGCCAGCGGCTTGCCCTGTTCCAGCGTCAGGATCAGTGCGAGATCCTCGGCATTGGCGAGGATCAGATCATACCATTTGCGCAGGAAAGCGCCGCGCTCCTTGGCGGGGCGGGCGGCCCAATCGGTGCGTGCGGCCTCGGCTGCTGCAATGGCCTGTTCGATGGCGGCAGTGTCGAGAGAGGGCACCGTGGCGATTACCGCGCCGGTGGCGGGATCGGTCACGGATATCCCAGCGCCGTCGGTTGCGGGAACCCAGTTGCCGCCCACAAAGGCATCGGCGCGAAACAGGCTGGGATCGTTGAGGGTCAGGGTCATGCGTTTTGCCTAAGTTGAGAATTGATCCGTTCCTCGGTCACGGGATCGAAAAGATGTGCCTTGCCAGCGACCGGCGACAGCCATAGCCGCTGGCCTGCCCGGGGACGCAGGTCGGGCGAGACCCGGGCGATGATTTCCTGTCCGGCAGCGCGGGCATGGACGAGCGTGTCCGAGCCGAGCGGTTCGACAAGGTCGATATCTGCGGCGAGGCCCTGGCCTTCGGCGACAAGTTCGAAATGCTCTGGCCGGATACCGAGAATGACTTCGCCCGTGCCAGAGGCCGCCTCGGCCATCAGCGCGGTCGGCAAACGGCTGTCGTCGGCCAGAACGATCTCGTCGCCCTCGATCCGCGCCGGCAGGAAATTCATCGAAGGTGCACCGATGAAGCTGGCCACGAAGAGGTTGCGCGGGTTCTCGTAGACCTCCTCGGGGCTGCCGACCTGCTGGATGATGCCCGATTTCATCACCACGATCCGGTCGGCCATTGTCATCGCCTCGACCTGATCATGGGTGACGAAGACCATGGTCGTCTTCAGCTTCTTGGACAGCGTCTTGATCTCGGCCCGGACCTGGCCGCGCAGCTTCGCATCGAGATTCGACAAGGGTTCGTCGAACAGGAAGACCTGCGGATCACGCACGATGGCGCGGCCCATGGCGACTCGCTGGCGCTGACCGCCCGACAGGGCCTTGGGACGACGGTCGAGATAGGGGAGGATATCGAGAAGCCGCGCCGCTTCCTCTACCTTTGGCTGGATCTCGGCGGCGGTCATGCCGCGCATCTCTAGCGCGAAGGTCATGTTCTGGCGCACGGTCATATGCGGATAAAGCGCGTAGTCCTGAAACACCATGGCGATGTCGCGCCGTGCGGCCGGGACATCGTTCACCCGTGTCTCTCCGATCATCAGATCGCCGCCGTCGATGGCCTCAAGCCCGGCCAGCACGCGCAGAAGCGTCGATTTTCCGCAGCCCGAGGGACCGACCAGAACGATGAATTCCTCATCCGCGATTTCCAGATTGAGATCGGGGATGACCGTGACGGCGCCGTATTTCTTGACCAGGTTGCGCATGGTGATCGAGGCCATCAGCGGTCTCCTTCGAAGGACAGGACGGGTTTTATGGATTTTCCGGCGGCGAAATCGGCGAATTTCCGGGGCAGATCGGCCAAGGGGAAGGCATCGTCTACCAACCGGGCATAGCGATCACGATTGGCACGCAGCAATTCGACATTCGCGGCGAAATCGCCTTTCGGAAAATAGAAGGTGCGCAGCAGCGCGAAATCCTTGCGACGGAAAACCTTATCCTCGGTGATGGTCCAGGGCGCGGCGTTTTCGCCGACCAGCACGATCACGCCCTTCGGCAGGACCAGATGGATGGCAAGATCGCGCGCGGCATGGTTGCCGGAACATTCGACGATCAGGTCATAGCGTTTGTCATGGCTGCCTACGGGCACGATACTGGCGCCGAAATCGGCAGCGATTGCCGCCCGCGCCGGGTTGGGTTCGGCTACGTCTATATGCACATAGCCCAATGCCTGTGCCGCCAGGACCACGCCCAGCCCGACCGGTCCCGCCCCCGTCACAAGAACCGAGGGCGCTTGCGCCCGCAAGTGCCGTGCCGCCTCGCGCAGGGCATGGGCCGAGGTGCCTATCGTGTCCAGCAGCAGCGGCGCAAGCCGGGCATCTATATCGTCCGGCACTGGCAACAGGCAGTTTTCGGGCACACACAGATATTCGGCATAACCGCCATCGCGGTTCCAGCCGATCAGCGACGATACCGTCAGGCAGCTTTGCGTGTCGCCGGCCTCGCAAGCGGGGCAGGTTCCACAATGAAGCGGGATATAGACCGCACATAGTTGCCCATCCAGCGGGTGGCCGGGCGCCTGAACATGGCCGGCGATTTCATGGCCGGCGACATGCTCGGCCCCGCCATGCCACAGCTTGAAGTCCGACCCGCATAAAGCGGTGGATGCGACACGCAACAGGACCTCTCCCTGTGCCGGGTCAGGGCGCTCCAGGCGGATGATTTCGATCCGGTCGTTACCGCGAAAATCGGCGGCTTCCATCATGGCGATATTCTGCGACATGCTCATCCTTTCACGGCGCCGAGGGTCAGGCCGGAAATCAGCCAGCGCTGCACCACTGCGGCCAGGATCAGGGGCGGTAGCGCGATGATGGTCGCTGCCGCCATCAGCCCGCCCCAATTGGTCGAACCCTCGCCGATGAAGTTGAAGGATGCCGCGATCAGCGTCTTCGACTGCGAATTGCTCAGCACCAGCGAGAAGAGGAAGAAGTTCCACGAGAATACGAAGGCCAGGATCGCCGCCACCGCCAGTCCGGCCGACACCAGCGGCAGCGCGATGCGCCGGAAGATGCGGAAGGGCGAGCAACCATCGACCTGCGCCGCCTCGAAGATCGAGCGCGGGATATTGTCGAAATAGGGCAGCAGAACCCAGGTCACGATTGGCAGGGTGATGACGGCATGGGTCAGGATCAGCGCCCAATAGCTGCCGATCATGTCAACCTGACGGAACATCACATACCAGGGCAGCAGGAACAGCGTCCCCGGCGCCATCCGTGCCATCAGGGCAACCACGGCGGGCCAGGTAATCCGCGTCCAGGAGGCGACAAAGGCCGCGGGCGTGCCAAGCAGCAGCCCCAGCAGGGTCGAGCCCGTGGTGACGATGATCGAGTTCATCGTATAGCGCAGGAAGGGCGTCTGTTCGGTCAGGGTGACGTAATTCTCGACCGTGGGATCGAAGATCAGCGTCGGCGGATAGGCGGTGACTTCGAAGGACGGCTTGAAGGATGACAGGATCATCCAAGCGGTCGGCGTCATGACCAGCACGCCCGCCAGCACCAGCAGCACCACATTAACCCAGTCGAGCAGGCGGGAATCGGATGGTTTCATCGACATCTTACCACTCCACCGCGGCGCGCAGCCGATTGAGGGCGATCACCGCGCCCAGGACGATCACCGACAGCGTCACCATCAGCGCGCTGGCATAGCCCAGACGGAAGAACTCGAACCCGGTGCGGAACCCGTAGATGTTCAGCGTCATCGAGTGGTTCGACGGCCCGCCCTGCGTGGTGATGTAGATCAGGTCGAAGAAGCGCAGCAGATCGACCGAGCGCAGCACCATCGCCGTGACCAGCGTTGGCAGCAGCAGGGGCAGGGTGATACGCCAGAACACCGCCCGTCGAGAGGCGCCGTCGATCTCGGCCGCCTCATAGACGGAGGGGGGCAACGATTGCAGCCCGCCCAGCACGATCAGCGCCACATAGGGCGTCCATTGCCATGTATCGATCATTGCCAGCGTCGGCACCACCCAGACCGGCGAGGCCAGCCAGGCAGAGGCCGGCAGCCCCAGCGATGTCAGAATCCAGTTCGCGGCCCCCAGCGATGGATCGAGGATCACCAGCCACATCATCCCCGCCACCACCGGCGGCATCATGAAGGGCGAGATGAACAGCGACCTCACGATCCCCGGCAGCCGTTTGGCGCGGAACAGCAGCATGGCAAGCCCCGTCCCAAGCACGAGTTGCAGTGCCAGCGACAGGAAATACAGATAGAAGGTGATCCAGATGCCGTTCCAGAATTCGTCATCGCCAACCATCCGCTGATAGTTGCCGATGCCGGAACCGGTGATCTGCCCGGTCGAGGAGTAAAGCTGAAAGCTCATCCAGATCGTATAGATGAAGGGAAAGGCGATCATCCCCACGGTAAAGATCAGCGCCGGCATCGACATTGCCGCCATCTGACCGCGATGTTCGTCATTGACCCTCATGACCTTCCCCTTTCTCAGCCGGCCAGGAAGCCGCCATCGACCGTGGCCACGCTTCCGGTGATGTAGCGGGCGGCAGGCATACACAGATAGGCAACGGTGGCCGAAACCTCTTCGGGCTGGCCCCAGCGGCCCAAGGCGGTGCGGCTGGCGATGCGTTCGTAATGTGCGCGATCCTTGCGCCCTTCGGCATTCAGCGGTGTCTCGATGTAGCCGGGGGCGACCGCGTTGACGCGGATACCGTCATCCGCCCAGGCATGGGCCAGCGACCGTGTCAGCATCACCACCCCGCCTTTCGACGCGCAATAGGCCGGCAGCCGGGGTAGGGCGGCGAAAGCGTTCATCGACGCGATATTGACGATGCTCCCCCGGCTTGCGGCAAGCCGGTCGCGAAAGGCCAGGCAGCAGCGCATGGTGCCGGTCAGGTTGATATCGAGAACCTGCTGGAACACCTCGATCTCGTATTCGGCGTCCCGGCGCAGGATGCCGGCGGCGTTGACCAATGCATCGACATGAGTCACCCCGGCTGCGAAATCGCGAACCATGCCATCGTCGGTCACATCGAGCCGCTCAAGCGTCAGTTCCGAACGCGGATCCTGGCGACAGTTGTGGATTTCGGCATCGGTCGCGCCGGTCGCCGTGACGCTTGCACCCAGATTGAGAAATTCCTCGACAATGGCCGCGCCGATCCCACCGGTTCCGCCGATGACGACGGCATGGAAAGGTTGCGGCAAGCTGAAGGAAGCAGATGACACGGGCGTTCTCGCGATCAGGGACCGTCAGGCCGGACCGGCGGCAAGCGCAGCCGGTCCACAAAGCGTCTTGGGCCGCGATCAGTCGCGGGCGATCAGCTCGTTCAGGGCGGCGTCTGCGGTGGCGCAGGCCTCGTCGACGCTTACCGTCCCAAGCAGCAGATCACCCACCGCCTGGCCGATATACTGGCGCGATTCCGGGTTGGAAATGATCGGATAGCCGATTTCGGACGTGCCGGTATCGGCCAATACGGTCAGTGCTTCCTGCCATTGCTGGCGCACCGGGCTTTCGCTCAGCCAGGCCTTGTATTCATCGGATTCCGCGACTGCGGCACGCGGCGGTGCGATCCCTGCCAGTGCGAACTTGGCCTGCATCTCGGGGCTCGATGCCCATTGCAGGAAATACCAGGCGGCATCCGGGTTGCCGGAATGTGCCGAGATCGCCAGCGACCAGCCGATCACGGTCGGATGCGACCCGCCCGGCCCCGGCGGCAGCGGGATGATGCCGGTATCGTTCATGCGGTCGCCGCCATCCATGATCGGCCCGAATTCGTTCGAGGACTGGAAGGACATTGCCGCCCGACCGGCGCGAAAGAGTGCGGTCAACTGCTGGAAGCTGTAGTTGATGACACCGGGCGGGCCGTATTCCTTCAGCAGATCGGAATAGAGGGTCAGCGCCGACTTGCTTTCATCCGAGCACATCGCAGACTTGCCGTCGACGATATATTGGCCGCCCATGTTATGCAGGAAGCCCGCGAAGGTATAGGGCGTCGCCGCCGCCAGCCCGCGCGACGCGAAAGGCGTAGCATCGGTGCAGTCCTTCAGCTTTGCCGCCACTTCGGGCAGACCTTCCAGCGACGAAGGCGCTTCCAGCCCGCATTCCGCGAAGATATCGGTCCGGTAATAAAGCAGCGGTCCTTCGATGTTCAGCGGAACGCCGGTCACCTTGCCGTCGAAGGTCGCAGCCTCCATCAAGGCGGGGCTGAGGCCGCCCGGATCGTAATCCGCGGCAACATTATCCTTGAGGTAGGGCGCAATATCCGCATACCAGCCGGCGGCCGCGAATTGCATCCCCTCGCGCGATGGCAGGGTCATGAACACGTCGACCTCGTCGCTGCGCGCATTCATCACCGTCATCAGGCGCTGACGCATCTGTTGTTCCTGATAGCCATCGACGACAAGGTCGATGCCGGTCAGTTCCTTGAATTCGCCGGCATGGTCGATCAGCAATTGCCCCAGCGGGTTGCTGTTTGCCAGAAACGTCACCGTTTCGCCCGAATGGGCTTTCCAATCGAATTCCTGCGCGGTAGCGCCCATCGCCAGCGTTGTCACCAAGGCCGTCGTCAGACATGCGAGCTTCATAGGTTTCATGTTCATTTCCCCCTCCCACAACCCTCTCCCCAGGGCGTGTAACCGGTTACATATCATGCCGGAGGAAGCCGTGTCAACGACTTGCTTTCAGCCCGAATGGCCGCGCGCTTGTTCGCGCGGGACATTCCCGGTTAGATGGAGGGGGCGAGGTGAAGATGAATAACGACCGAAATCAGCGAAAGTCAGCGAATAAAAGATCAACAGGCATTCGCGACATTGCCCGTCAGGCGGGGGTTTCGACCGCAACGGTGTCGCGCTTCCTGAACAAGCCGGAAGCCGTCGGCCCGGAATTGCGGACGAAGATCAGCTCTATCATTAAAGAGACCGGTTACATTCCTCATGCATCTGCACGGGCCCTGTCATCGCGGCGCACACGGACGATCGGGGCAATCGTGCCGACAATCGACAACGCCATGTTCGCGCAGGGATTGCAGGCGCTGCAGGGTTACCTCGCGACGAAGGACTATCTGCTGCTGCTGGCAACCAACGAGTATGACGTCGATATCGAGTTGCAACAGGCCCGCAACCTGATTGCGCGTGGCATCGACGCGCTGATCCTTCGCGGCGACGAGCGTCATCCCGATCTGAGGCAGATGCTCAGCACCAACCGAATCCCCTTCGTCAATGTCGGCGTATACGAGCCTACCAAGCCATATCCTTCTGTTGGCGTCGATAACGCTGCCGCAGGGCGCGAGTTGGCGGCCTATATCGCAGGTCTGGGGCATCGAAAGATCGCCGTGGTTGCCGCGCATCAGAGGAACAATGACCGTGCGCAGGCGCGCTTGCGTGGCATCCTGGAGGTCCTGCGCGAACATGACTGTGTTCCGCCGGAGCGCTGGCGGATCGAGGTGGATTATCAATTGGGCGACGCCGCCGATGCGGCACGCGCGCTTTTGCAGGCGGACGACCGGCCGACGGCGATCATCTGCGGCAATGATGTCATTGCCTATGGCGTGGTTTTGGCTGCAATCCGGATGGGCATCCGCGTTCCACAGGATCTGTCCGTCGCGGGCTTCGACGATCTGGAATGGAGCCGCCATCTGATCCCCAGCCTGACGACGATCCACATGCCGACCAACGAAATCTGGGTGCGCGCAGGCCGCTGTCTCGTCGATATCCTGGCCGGGAAGTCGCCGGTTCTTCATCAAAAGATCAACTATTCGCTCGTGGTGCGCGAATCGACGGCGGCGCTGCACCGCGAGTGATGCTCTCGGCTTTGCGGTTGTTGTCGCGCAGGACGGTATTCGGGGACGGCCCAATTATACTCGCTGGACACGGCGTGCCGATTGCGAGCGGGGACAGAAGACGACCTCGGCAATGGCGGCTGATGTCAGCGAAACGCTGCACGATATGGAACAGCTTGTGCCGGGGGGTTGCCAAGGGGGACGAATGCTCCTATGTGCGAGCCACTTCACAGGCAGAGGCGGGCCTTCCGGGGAGACATCCCGGTCAGGTCCACCGGTTGGGGGCAACCCTGAGATCCTCTGCCAAGGCGCAAACCGGAAAAGGATATGGACATGGCGCTTCCCGATTTCTCCATGCGTCAGCTGCTTGAAGCTGGCGTTCACTACGGTCACCAGACGCAGCGCTGGAACCCGCGGATGTCGCAGTACATCTATGGCGACCGCAACGGCATTCACATCATCGACCTGACCCAGACCGTCCCGATGCTGGACCAGGCGCTGAAGGTCATCCGCGACACCGTCGCCAAGGGCGGCCGCGTGCTGTTCGTCGGCACCAAGCGTCAGGC
>NZ_CALMYP010000050.1 GCF_937873615.1 uncultured Paracoccus sp. | reverse complement strand
CCAAGTCGCAAATCTATCCCGTCAGCAGAAGGTGATCGCCAGACAACGCTTACACGTTGATGAAAAAACAGCGTGATCATTGAACCAGAAACTCTCCGGCAAACCCGGGCCGGTTCACAGTGCCAAAGCATTATGCCCGCAGCGAAAGTCCACTGGGCGTGTCGCGATCAGGATCGGCAGCCGCCCGCCAGCGACAATCACGACGCCCCTCGCAACGCCTGTACCAGTGCGGCCGCGCGTTCCACTGCAACATCGCCGGGAATGCGCAGCAACAGATCGCGTCCGACCTCGATCACCATCACCCCGGAACCATCCTGCACGGCAACGGCAGTCGAAAAAGGCACGGGCTGATCCGCTGGATCGGGCAAAATGGAGAGCGGCACGAAGGCAGGCTCCGCCACCGCCGAGCCTGAGGATGTGGTCAGCTCGTCCATCAGGTCACCAGGGAGTGCCAGCCGACCCTGCCGGGCAAGGCGACGCCAATCTGACAGGTGATGGGGCAGAATGTCATAGCGCGCCGCAACATCGACAACAAGCACACCCGGTTGAAGGCTCTCGGCGACGATCCGTGCCTTGACCACAGTTGGCCACCGCCGCTTGCCTCGCCGCCGCGGTTCGACAACCTCGCACCGGCCCACGAACCCATCACCACCATCCGACATGCGCAACCTCCATCTGCTCAAGCAGACCCTATCGCAGGCGTGTCAGGCATCAGGAACACATCAACTCAATGGGGCGTGGCCGCCGCTTACGGTGAGGCGCAACGCAGCATCAAGCTGGCGACTGAACTGCAACGCGCCGGAGGTGGCAGGACGCTTTATGTGCTGGATGAACCCACTTCTGGCCTGCATCCCGCCGATGCCGACCGCCTGATGCGACACCTTCAGGAGCTTGTCGATGCCGGCAATACGGTCGTGGTCGTCGAGCACGACATGCGCATTGTCGTTCAGGCGAATTGGGTGATCGACCTCGGGCCGGGTGCTGGCAAGGAAGGTGGTCATGTGATCGTGGCCGGTCTTCCAGCCGAGGTTGCCCGACATCAAATGAGTCCTACCGCGCCCTATCTGAAAGCAGCATTGTCGTAGGAGCGGAGCAAGCGGGTTTATGGATCCTTCGGTGTGCCGCCCGAGGTCAATGGGATTGCCGGAGCCATTTATCGGCCTGCCGGTGCCGCAGCACTGCCGGCTGCGGCCACATCATGCTGTCTTGCCGCCCTCGAATGTCAGCTTTTCCAGTATGCTGCATCCGCCATGACGCGGTGCCGCCGGCGTCTTGATTACGCCATTGGGAAGCGATCCTCGACCCATCCAGCCAGCCCGGCTGTGGCGAGAACTGTATCCGCTTCGCCTGCTCCTGCTTCGGCATGCCCTTTCCAATCTCGTCAATGATCGGCAGAGCGCCGTAATCGCCCAGTGCCACAGGACGGTTCAGACCACATGGGGCAGCCAGAGGGCGATGCCCGGTGCGGCGATCAGCAGGGCCATGAGCAGCAGCAGGACGGCAAAATAGGGCACCACGGATCGTGCAATGCGGGTCATTGTCTCGCTGGTGATGCCCTGGATCACAAACAGGTTGAAGCCGACCGGCGGGGTGAGTTGGGCCATTTCGATGGCGACCACCAGAAAGATGCCGAACCAGAGCGGGTCCCATCCTGCCGAGAGGACTGCAGGCAATGCGATGGGAAGTGTCACGACGATCATCGACATGCCGTCGAGAATACAGCCAAGAAGCAGATAGATCACCAGCAGGGCCAGCACGACGCCAAGCGGCGAAAGTTCGGCACTATTGACGAGATTGACGACATAGGTCGGAATCTGAAGATAGTTGAACGCGACCGAAAGGAAGGCGCCACCCGCGGTGATCAGCGCCAGCATCGCCGAGGTGCGCAACGTGGCGATGGCTGCTTCCTGCAGGGCCTTGAGGCTCAACTCTCTACCCAAGGCTGCAAGTCCGATAGCGCCGGCGACACCGATGGCTGCGGCCTCGGTCGGGCTGGCAAAACCGCCATAGAGCCCGACGATGAGCAGCAGGACGAGGGCTGTGATCGGGCCGAGCTTGCGGATGCTGTCCAGGCGGTCTTTCGCGCTATAGACCTCTTTCTGTGGTGGCGATGCGCCGCGCAGAAGCGTCAGCGCCATGGTCATGAGGGAAAAGCCAAGGGCCAGTACCAAGCCCGGCAGAATGCCGGCAATGAACAACTTTAGGATAGAGACCTCGGCTAAAACCCCATAGATGATCATGGGCAGGCTGGGTGGTATCAGAAAGCCGATGGTGCTCGCCCCCGCGAGCGAGCCGATGGCGATAGAGCGGTCATAGCCGCGCTTGTCCAATTCGCTCAGCGTGATCCGCCCAACGGTTGCCGTGGTCGCGGCCGATGAGCCCGAGACCGCAGCAAATAAAGTCGAGGCGATGATATTGATGTGCAGAAGTTGCCCCGGAAGCCAGGTCGTCCAAGGCGCGAGGCCGCTGAACATGTGATCGGAAACCTTGGTGCGGAACAACAGCTCCGCCATCAGGATGAACAGGGGCAGGGCAAGCAGCTCGGTCGAGCTGACAGTGTTGAACAGGCTTTGCGCCAGGACCTTGTCAACCGGCAGCGTATGGAACATCTCCAGGCCGAAGATGCCTGCGGCCATCATCGACAGGCCGATCCACAGGCCACCGGCCAGAAGCAGCACGAAGAACAGCACGATCGCGGCAATAGTCGTGCTCATTCCTGGTCCTCCGCCGATCGTTCTGGCGCGCCAATAAACAGAAGCAGCAAGCGCGCGGCAAAGGTGAGTGCGAAGAGCGCCATACCAAGCGTGACGGCCGCCTGGGGCAGGACCAGCGGCAGCGACAACTCCCAGGACTTTGCGCTACGGCTCAGCGAGGTGAGGCTGAGTTTGGCGAGGGCCAGGGCGGCGTAGCTGCTGACCATAAAGGCGATGAGCAGGATGAGCGCGTCGAGAATGCGAGCAGGCCGTCCGGTCAACAGGCCCGATAGCATCACAACACGCACATGACTGTTCGCGCGCAGGGCGGGCGCAAGGCCTAGGCTGAACATCGCCGCCATCAGAAAGGCCGCCACCTCCCAACTGCCCGCCAGTGAATGCGAGAACAAGTTGCGCGACACCAGTTCAGCCACAAGGACCGCGAAGATCAGCCATAGCAGGATTGCCGAGACGATTTCGGCAATCCTGATCAGCATGTCCACGCCACGATCCGTGGCGCGGACAATTGCGGTCCGCGTCATCGGTCGCGCTCGGCCAGATAGGCGTCCATGACCTTGGCGGCTTCGGGACCGCCGGTGCTGGCGAAAGCGTCCCATTGCTTTTTCGCCGCCTCTTCCAAGGCGGTAGAGAACGCCTCGCTGGGTGCGGATACGACCATTCCGGCGGCTGCAAGTTCTTCCAGCCGGACGGAATCTTCGCTTTCGGAGACGGCGCGGAATTCGGGCTGCATCTTTGCGGCAAGCTCGGTGATGATCTGCTGGTTCTCGGGTGACAGCGCATTGAATGCATCAAGATTGACAGCAACCACGGCAGTCGGATTCACATAGCTGATCGTGTTGACGGCGCCCATGAACTCCCAGAACTTGCCATCGACGCCCGAGGTGGCGGAGGTGGCGATCCCGTCGAGGCCGCCCGAGGCGAGCGCAACGAGCGCATCGGCCCAGGGCATGAGCGTCGGAGCGGCGCCCATATCGGCAAAGAAGTCGGTGCTCGGCTTGTTGCCGGTGCGGATCTTCAGCGCATCGAGATCGGCGACATCCACGACTGGATTTCTTGTGTAAAGCTGCACGCCCGGCCAGAAGACCGAATAGAGGATCTTCTGGTTGTTGCGCTCGGCAATCATTTCATAGGTTGGGGCGGCCATCGCTTCCAGCTTGGCGGCGTCGGCGAAATTGCGGGTCAGGTAGGGAACGCCCTGAATGCCGAAGAACGGCTCTTCTCCGACGGCGGTGTCCAGATGGTAATGCGCGATGGGCACGATGCCGTCGCGAACTGCGCCCAGAACTTCCGGTCCTTTCAGACCAAGAGAGCCGCCGGGCATGACCTCGATCACCACCTCGCCATTGGTCTGCGTCTTGACGGCTTCGGCGAATTTCATCGCGTTCTGAGTGTCGAAATTTCCGGCTGGAAAATTGATATGCATCTGCCAGGTCGTTTCGGCTTGGGCCGAAGCGGTCAGCAAAACAAAGCCTGCCGTGAGTACTGAGAATTTCATCGGTGGTCCTCGCGTTGTTGGATCGGTCAGTTGGTGGGTTGCACCCCGCTGCGGGCTTCTGTGCGGCCCTTGTTCGCAACCGGGGATCGGAGTCGGGCGTCAGATCGTATTGAAGAAAGACTGCATGCGGTCCATAGCCAAGGTCAGGCGTTCCGGGCTTTCCGAGCCGAAGCAGACGCGCAATCGGCCTTCACCCGCCGGGCCATAGAAGGCGCCGGATTCGACGACGACGTTGGCTTCCGCCAGCAGCCGGTCGGCGGCGTCTTGGCTGCTCAGTCCGCTCGCAGAGATGTCGGGGAAGGCATAGATCGTGCCTTCCGGCAGCGGGCAACGGACGCCGGGCATCTGGTTCAGCCGTTCTACAACGAGGTTGCGCTTCAAGCGGTCGTCCTCGACCAGATGCGCCAAGATCTCTTCCGGCCCTTCCAGCGCGGCGCGGCCGCCATGCTGGATGAACGTGTTGACGTGAGTCACTTCGGTCGCGACGATTTTGGCGATGGCCGGCATCAACTTCGGTGCCGCCGTCAGATAGCCCAGGCGCCACCCATCCATCGCATAGGCCTTGGTGAAGGCATACATAGAGACCGTCCGCTCTGCCATGCCGGGCAGGGCGGCGATGCTCACATGCTCGATCCCGTCGAAAACGATATGGTCATAGACTTCGTCGGCAATGACGAACAGATCGCGGCGGCGGGCGATCTCGGCCAGGCCCTCCAACTCCTCGCGGCTATAGGCGCGGCCGGTCGGGTTGCAGGGGTTCACCAGCACGATGGCCTTGGTGCGGGGTGTCACGGCGGCCTCGATGGCAGCTGCGTCTATCGCATAGCCTTTCGCGGCATCCAGTTTCACGAAGACCGGTCGGGCGCCCGCCATCTCGATCTTGCCGACATGTTGCGGATAATAGGGCTCCAGCAGGATGACTTCGTCGCCATCGTCGATCAGCGCCATGAAAGCAGCGAAGGAGGCCTGTGTCAGGCCATTGGTGACGATCACGTCAGAGGGTTCGACATCCAGCTTGTTGTAACTGCGCAGTTTGGTTGCAATGGCCGCGCGAAATTCCGGCAATCCGGCGAGGTCGCTGTAATGCACGTCGCCCGCACGCAGAGCCGCGACCGTCGCATCGACAATATGCGGCGGCGTTGTGTGGAAAGGTTTGCCCAGTTCCAGATGGATCAAATCGCGGGCCGGATCGTCGATCCCGGCCGCCTTGGCGAACATCCCATAGCTTTTCTTGGATGTTTGCGTGACGCGTTTGGCGAGTTCGGGCATTTCCACTCCTGCTCAGGGCCGACGGGAGGATTGTCAGCCGGATCCGAACAAGATAAACATCATTTGATCAAATGAGCAAGTATGAAAGGTATGCAGAGGATGGCGGATAGGTGGACGATTTCATCCGGCTCGAAGTTCGAGGAGCTTGCCGGCTATAGCAGGGCGGTCGTTGACGGAGAGTTCATCTTCGTTTCAGGCACGGTCGGTTACGACTTTCAGACCGGCGAGATTCCCGAAGGCGCAGAGGCGCAGACCCGTCAGGCGCTGTCCAATATCGCCCATGCCTTGGCGCAGGCGGGCGCGACCTTGAAGGACATCGTGCGGGTGCGGGTCTTTCTGACTCGACGCGAGGATATCGTTCCTGTCTCGCGGATCCTCGGCGAAACCTTCCAGGAGCCGCGTCCGACAAACACCACCGTCATCGTGACCCTCGCAGAAGAGGCAATGCGGGTGGAGTTGGAGGTGACCGCGCTCAAACGCTGAGCGGCTGGTTCAGCCGGCCAGCGCGCGCAACGGCTCCTGCATCTCGAAGCGCGTGCGCCGGATATCTGCCTCGATCGCATCGGCGGCAGCCTCGGCATCGCCGGCGCGGATAGCTGCGACAATACGCCTGTGACCTTCGGCGTAGACGCCATGCCCCCCCTGTTCGCGCGCGGCATTCAAATGATCAGACAGAAGGCGCATATAGGGCCCATATTGCAGCCATAGCGATTCGATCAGCGGCGGTAGCACGGCAGAGTGAGATGCCCGATAGATCGCGAAATGAAAGCGGCGGTTTTTCAGCAGCATGTCGTAGACATCGCGGTGATTGGCAATTTCGGCATGGATGCGGGCGAGGCGATCAATTTCCGTCAGATCTTCCGCCGATGCCTGAACTACGGCAAGCTCCGTCGCCCGACGCTCTAGCAGCACGCGAGCCTCGGTGATGTCGTCGAGACGCCTTGCATCGACCGATGGCACCTTGGCCGAACCGCTGGTCCCCACTTCCAGCGCGCCTTCCGCCACCAGCCGGCGCAATGCCTCGCGCGCAGGCATGTGGCTGGTGTTGAACGCGTCAGAGATCGCGCCGATGGTCAACGCCTCGCCGGGATCGAACCGACCGACCGATAGCGCATCGCGAAGCTCTCGATAGACGGCGTCACCCAGGGTGGCGCGCACGGCGACCGGCTTGACATGCGAAAGACCGGGTCTGGCGCGATTTTGTAGCACGGTATTGAAAACCCTCAATTGAAAGGCGGTAATGCGCGATAGGAATATCCGTGTCAGCTTAGAGCGCTTCGTCATTGAAGGCCATATCCGGCCAATGCGGCGAAACGGCGCCTGTCAGTGGGTCAGGATCTGGTCAAGGAAATCCCTGGTCCGGCATTCGCGTGGGTTCTGGAAGAACTCTTCTGGCGGAGCTTCCTCGATGATCTGGCCGCGATCCATGAAAATCACCCGGTCGGCCACACGCCGGGCGAAGCCCATTTCATGCGTGACGCAAACCATGGTCATGCCACCTTCTGCCAAGGCGACCATGGTATCGAGCACCTCTTTCACCATTTCCGGATCGAGTGCCGAGGTTGGCTCATCGAAAAGCATGATCTTCGGTTTCATGCAAAGCGCGCGCGCAATCGCGACCCGTTGTTGCTGACCACCGGAAAGCTGCATCGGGAATTTCTGCGCCTGATCCTGAATCCGAACCTTGGTCAGATAGTCCATGGCCACTGCCTCTGCCTCGGACCGGCTGATATGCCGCACTTCCATGGGCGCAAGAACGCAATTCTCCAGGACCGTCATGTGCGGGAACAGGTTGAACTGTTGAAAAACCATGCCGATTTCACGCGTGGCCGCAGCGTTGGCGCGAGAACCCGGAACAAGCTCGGTGCCGTCGACGGTGATGCGGCCCTTCTGGTGTTGCTCAAGCTGGTTGAAGCACCGGATCAACGTCGATTTTCCCGAACCCGACGGGCCACAGATCACGATCTTCTCGCCGGGTTGCACCGACAGATTGATATCCTTCAGCGCCTGATACTCGCCGAACCACTTTTCCAACCCTTCGACCTTGATCACTGCGACTGTCGCGGAACGGTTTTCTGTCATCACCATGTCTCTCTCAGTCCTCGCTCGGATAAATGGGGCCATACTGCAAGTGCAGCATCAGGCAGGCTGGCGGAGGTTTACCCGGACCATTCCGCGCGGGTGAGCTTGCGGTAACTCTTTTCGCCCTCCATGACGAAGCGGCTCATGCAATTACTTGCGGCCAGAGCGTCCTTTGCCTTGAAGGCCTCCAGAAGCTCAAGCTGACCTGCGATGATCGTCCTTTTGGTGTCGAGGTCGCGCATCGTCGACAGGCGCACCGATTGAACCTGCCCGGAATAGCGCTGGATTGTCCGACGCAACTCCGTATTCGGAACAGCGTTGAGCCAGCTGTCCCTGAAATGCTCACAGGCGCGGAAGAATGGTTCAAAGGCGCGGGTTGTGAGCGTGGCTTGAATTGCTGACACGGCCTCCTGCATCGCGGCGATTACCTGCTCCGTCCGTGCCTGCGCTGCGCTCGCAGCCGCATGGGGTTCCAGCAGTCGGCGAAGCACGAAAAATTCCAGAATTTGCTCGTGGCTCAGGCTTGGCAGGGCAAAGCCCCGGCTGGTGCCTTCCAGATAGCCTTCGCTGACAAGCTGCATCAATGCCTCGCGGACGGGCATGCGCGACACGCCCAGTTCTCCGGCAATGGCTGTGTCGACAAGCTTGGTATCTGGGCCGATCTCTCCACGCAGAATCTGGGTCCGTATGTCTTCATGGACACGTTGGCGGATATTGCGGCGGGTCATGCTGTTCCTTCCCGGTTGCTTCAGGAGAACGCCGACTCGCGGGGGAAGTCAAGTCAATTAGTATACGATATCTCCACGTCATTTTGACCAATTCTTGTTCATATCCAAATATTTATCTTCTGTTTGATAAAATTTCAGCATTAACTGTATACTTTTTGTTGATATGAAAGCGGGACTCCGTGTAGCGTCGCAGGTGTTGCTACCGGGGAGGGAGCGATGCGACACGCTGAAAGCGCCATTGTTCATGTTGCCTCGGTCGAGGTTGCCGTGCCGGCGGACTATGCCTTTGACCGGCTATCTGACGCGGCTTTCGTTGGCGGGTGGTCGCTTGGCTCCATGGGGCTGGCACAGCATGACGGCGAGGTTTTCGTCGGCACGTCGTTGTTTGACCGCTCGCAGGCCTTTGTCGAAATCCATCCGGTGCGAAAGCTGGGCCTGATCGACTATTCGGTCGGCAGTGCCTCGCATCGGGAACCGCGAATCTATATCAGGATCACCGATGCCAGAATGCTCGGATGGCAGGACAGCCAGTCCATCGTCGCCCTGCATGCCATTCGTGGCGGCGCGGCGACGCCCGAAAGATGGGCTCGGACCTGCACGGCGCATGAGACTGAAATATTGTTGATTAAAGCGCAGCTTGAGCGCGCTTTCGGTCAGGCAGCATGACCGAGGCTTACGATCTTCGGCTCGCTGCCAGAAACGGCACCTTAATCGGACCGACGGGGTCGATGGCGGCGGGTTTCATGCAGGCCAATCTAGCCCTGATCCCGCTTGCCCTTGCTGATGATTTCGAAACCTTCCTGAAGGCCAACCCGGCGCCTTTTCCCCTGCTGGCCAGGGGCGCGCCCGGCGATCCGACGCTACCCGGGCTGGGGCAAGATATCGACCTACGTACGGACCTGCCGCAATATCGCGTATTCCGGGACGGTCATGCGGTTGAAATGCCCCGCGATATCTCGCGGTTGTGGCGCGATGATCTCGTAGCTTTTGCCATCGGCTGCTCGCTCAGCTTCGAAGCTGGTCTTGTCGCCGGGGGGGTCACGCTCAGATGTCATGCGCCGGGCAAGACCTGCTCGGCCTTCGACAGCAACATTTCCATGGCCGAGAGCGGCGCATTCGGCGGCAATCTGGTGGTGAGCATGAGGGCGGTGCCGTCGTCGCAAGTGCCGCGAGCGGTCGAGTTGACCGGCGCCCAGCCGGAATCGCATGGCGCGCCGGTCCATATTGGAGACCCACAGCGCATTGGTGTGGATCTGTCCCGGCCCATCGACGGCATCGGACTGACCGACATCGCCGATGGCGAGACGCCGGTGTTCTGGGCCTGCGGCGTGTCGCTGGAACGAGCAATCGCATTCGCCGCGCCGGATCTCGCGATCACCCATGCGCCGGGTCACATGCTGATTACCGACCGTAATACAAGAAGACGGGCGCCCTAACGGACGAACCCGGCAAGGAACACAAATTGAGCCGCAAACAACAGGGACCAATCACATGCTCAACATGAGACGCATTTTCCTCAAATCAGCAGTCGCCTTGTCGATTGCACTCACCGCCCTGCCAGCGCTGGCACAGGAGACGTTCCGGGTTGGCGCCTATCCGGCGAACCCACCCTGGCAAAACCGCCAGGAGGACGGCAGTTTCGTCGGCTTCGAGGTCGATATCGTCAATGAAATCGCCAAGCGTCTGGACATGACGCCCGAAATCAGTGGTTACGACTTCCGGGCGCTGTTCGTCGCAACGGCATCGGGGCGTGTCGATGCGGTGATCTCGTCCCTGACCATCACCGACGAGCGCCTTGAGGGGCAGTCTTTTACCCAGCCCTATGTCGAAGGTGCGCTTGGCATCGGCGTGAAGTCGGGCAGCGACATCAAAAGCCTGGAGGATCTGGAGGGGATCCGCATTGGCACTATCGCGACATCATTCCCGGAAACCTGGATGAAAGAACGCGAGGCCGAGATCGGTTATTCCAGCCTTTCCAGCTATGACAGCGTTGCCAATATGCTGACCGATCTGCTTGCCGGTCGTGTCGACGCGGTCGTCAACGATGCGGTCGGTCTGCGCTATGCGTTCACGCAGATGCAGGGACTGGAACTCAGTTATGAAATCACCACCGGCGAGCTGTTCGCGATGATGATGTCAAAGGATTCTGCGCTGCTGGAAGACGTGAACAACACTATTTCTGACATGAAGAGCGATGGCACCATGGCCGCGCTTTACGAAAAATGGTTGGGCGCGCCCCCGGCCGACGGCAGTGTCACGGTCACACCATTGCCCATTCCCACCGTCGGAAACTACTGACCGAACCACGCCGGGGCAGTACCTTACTTCCCCGGCCTTCCTAATCAGGATGATACCTTCGATGAATATCCTGGACATATTCTTCAACATGAGCGTGCTGCAGCGGGCGCTGCCGATGCTGTTGACCGGGCTGAAGTTTACCCTTGGCCTCGGCATTGTGACGATCATTGGCGGCACAGTCCTGGGCACTCTTCTGGCTGTCGTCCGGCTTTATGCGCCCAAGCCGATCCGCATCCTTGCGGTGCTTTACATCGACCTGGTTCGTGCAATCCCGGTGCTGGTGCTCCTGATCCTCATCTATTACGCGCTGCCATTTGCGGGTATCACGCTCAACTCTTTCGTGGCGGCAGCAACGGCGCTGATCATGGTTCTGACCGCCTTCACCGCCGAAGTCCTACGGGCGGGCATTCAGGCCATTCCCAAGGGCCAATTCGAGGCGGCGCAATCGCTCGGTCTCGGATTCACGGTGACGATGCGCAAGGTGATCCTGCCCCAGGCGGTGCGGATCGTTATTCCGCCACATGCTTCGAACTGTGTTTCGGTCATCAAGGATACGGCGCTCGCCTCGGTCGTGGCGCTGTCCGATCTGCTCAAACAGGCCACCGACGCGCAGGCACTGTTCGCCAATCCCACCCCACTGATCGGGGCCGCAGGTATCTATGTGATGATCCTGTGGCCGATGGTCAGATTCACTGGATACCTCGAAAAACGGGCATCGAAAGCCTTTGCCCGATGACGGAAAAAGGATGACCTCATGAAACTCAGCACCCTGAAGCCCATCAACATCACCGCCGCGGCCCTGTTTGCCCTGGCCGCCCCGGCGGCGGCGCAGACATTGACCGTGGGCTTGTCCTTGCCCGAGACGATCGAGGGTTTCGATTTCGTCAACGGCATGTATCGGACCTTCGAAGAACAGGTCGAGGCCAATACGGATATCAACGTCGAACTGGTCTATGGAGGCGCGCTGGGTGCTCCGAACGACCGGCTGGCGCAGATGCGCCGCGGCCTTCTGGAAATGACCGATGCTGCAGACGGCAATTATGCCTCGATCTATCCCGACGTGATGGTTCTGAACATGCCCTATCTGTTTCCGGATGAGGAAACTGCCTGGGCCGTGCTTGACGGGCCGTTCGGACAATCCATGGCCGACGCCATCCTGAACGAGACCGGCATCCGCGTTCTCGGCTGGTGGGAATCGGGCGGCTTCAAGCATTTCAGCGCCAACCGTTCGATCGAAGGTCCCGACGATATGAAGGGCCTGAAATTGCGGGTGCTCGGGCCGCTTGCCACCATTCCGGTCGAGGCCATGGGGGCCTCTGCCTCTCCGGTCGCCTTCGGAGAGCTTTATACCGCGCTGCGGACTGGCGTGGTCGATGGACAGGACAACTCGGTTGCGATCTTCAACCTGATCAATCTTGCCGAGGTGCAGTCTCATCTGTCGATGACCGGCCATGTCTATGCCTTCGGGCCGCTCGGTATCTCTGACGATTTCTTTTCCGGCCTGCCTGAAGCGGACCAACAGGCCATCCGCGATGCCGCCGACGCCGCCATCGCCTATAACCGCGAAGCCTCTCGTGCTGCCGAGGCAGAGGCAATCGCCGCCGCCGAGGAAAATGGTGTGACGGTTCAGCGGTTGACTGGGGAACAGCGCGATGCCTTCAAGGTGGTGATGCAGCCGGCAGCGCTTGACTGGTTGCGGGAGAACCTCGATACACCCGAACTGATCGAACAGGCCTTCGGCGCGGTTGAAGGCGCCCGGTGACATGCACAGGCTGGCCCGGTCCGCTTCGATACTCGATAAGGTGCTGCGTGCCTCGGCTGCCCTGTGCCTGCTGGCGATGTTCGCATTGGTCGTGATCCAGATCCTGTTGCGCTATACTGGTGCCGGCATCCCGGTCTTTACCGAGGAGGTCGCCCGCTATGCCATGATCTGGTCGACCTTGCTGGCATCGGCTGTTGCCATACGTGAAGCCAGCCATATCCGCATCAGCCTGCTGCCGGATTTTCTGGCACAATCCCTGCCCACCGCGGAACGCGCCCTTCGATTTCTGCTGGATATCGTGACCCTTGGCGTTGTCGCGGTATTGTTCTGGCAGGGCATCGAGATGGTGATCTTTGCGGCGGGTCAACGCAGCGACGGATTGCGGATCAGCCTCTCCTATCCGTATGCCGCCGTGCCGGTCAGCTTTCTGTTCGCGACTTTCTTCGCTTCGGACCGGCTTCTGCGCGGAGACCGGATCGAATGAGTGGTGCCTTGCTTGCGCTGTTGGCCAGTTTCCTTGGACTGATGGTGCTCGGACTGCCGATTGCCTGGTCGATGATTGCCTCCATGCTGGTCTGGATGGCCTGGGGGGACCATTGGCGATATCTGCCGCTTGCGTCGGAACGACTTTATCAGGGGATGGACAGCTTTGTTCTGATGGCGATCCCGCTGTTCATTCTGGCAGGAGAGTTGGTGAATGCCGGTCGCATTACCGAGAAGCTGGTCCATTTCGCGAATGTCCTGTTCGGCTGGATGCGCGGCGGTCTGGCGCAGGTCAATGTTGGTGCCTCTATCCTGTTTGCGGGCATCACCGGCGTAGCACTTGGCGATATCGCCGCCCTGGGCCGGGTATTCATTCCTTCGATGGTCGCACAGGGCTATACGGCGGCCTATGCGGCAGCGGTCACCGCCTCGTCTTCGATCATCGGGCCAATGGTGCCGCCGTCTCTGGTTGCTGTGATCTATGGCTCCATGACCGGCATTTCCATCGGCGGGCTGATGGCGGCGACGCTATTGCCCGGTCTGGTCATCGGGCTGGCCCAGATGGGGCTGATCGCCGTGCAGGCGAAAATGCATGACTACCCTCGGATCGAGATGGATCGTTCGCCGCGTGCAGTCGCGCAGGCCACCGGCGCGGCCGCCCTGCCGCTGATGATTCCCGTCATCATCCTGGCCGGGCTATTGGGCGGGATCATGACCCCGACCGAGGCCGGTGCAGTCGCGGCCCTCTATGCCCTGCTTGTGTCGATGTTCATCTATCGCGCGCTGGATCTGCGGGGGTTTTTTGCTGTCCTGCGCAGTTCTGCGGTGTTTTCGGGGCAACTGCTGATCATCGTCGGCTGCGGTGCGGCGTTTTCATGGGTCATGGGCCGTGAGAATGTGCCAGCCCTCGTTGCCGGTGCGATCGGTGGTTGGGAACTTGGATATTTCGGCACGCTTCTGCTCTTCAATGTGCTGCTGCTGGTGCTTGGGATGTTCATCGACCCGACCACGGTGATCATCCTGTTCGGCCCACTGCTGTCGGCAGCGGCCGTGCAATCCGGCATCGACCCGATGCATTTCGGTGTTGTTGCCATCCTCAACCTGAATATCGGCCTGCTGACGCCGCCGCTTGGCGTCTGCCTTTTCGCGGCCGAGCGGATCGCGGGCTGCGGGCTGGGCGCGCTTGTGCGGGCCAATATGCCCTTCCTGCTGGTCAATTTTCTCGCACTCGCGATCATCTCGGCCTTTCCGCAGATCAGCCTGGCGCTGCCGCGACTGATGGGCTTCTGACAAGGATATATTTCATGCCCCGTAACAAGCTGACCAACGACCCTGGCCAAGGATATTTCCTGTATCATTCCATCGGCCAGTATCCCGGGAAAGAGGCCGAACTGGCAACTGCAATGGCCGATTTCGCGCGGGTCTGGGCGGCACCGGATGACGGGCAATGGGGCTATATCATGCAGAAGCGTGCCGCCTTCATCGATTGCTGGCGCCAGGTTCTGAATACGCCCGAAGGCACGACGACAACCTGTGAAAGCGTCACGGCGGGGATGCACATGCTCATGCGCGCCCTGCCGGAGGCGATGCTGAAAGGCAAGCGCGTCCTGGTCACGGCGGACTGTTTCCCCTCGGTTCATTTCCTGCTGGCGGGGTTGGCGCCGAAAATGGGGTTCACGCTTGAGACCGTGCCTCTGTCCGAAGGGAAAAGCTGGGTCGAGACCGAGGACATGATCGCCCATTGGGACCGCGACGTCGCCCTTGGTCTGTTCACCTGGGTGACTTCTATCGCCTCGGCCCGCTGCGACGCCGCGGCGCTGACCGCCCATGGGCACGATATGGGCAGTCTGGTCTGCGCTGACATCACGCAGGCGGCTGGACTGTTGCCGTTCGATGCCCATGCGCTCGATCTGGACTTTGTGCTTTCGACGAGCCTGAAATGGATGTGCGGCACGCCGGGTGCCGGCATTATTTATGTCAAAGAGGCGCTTCTCGACGATCTGTCGCCCGAAGCGCGCGGCTGGTTTTCGCAGGCCAACCCTTTCTCATGGGATCTGGACAAATTTGCATATGCACCGGACGCCCGGCGCTTCGATAGCGGCACGCCGGCAGCCATGGCCGCAGTCGCATCCTTGCCCGCGCTGCAATGGCACACGCGGCAGGATCGTGACACATTGGTCAGTGACAACCGCAGAATGGTGGAGCGCATCATCGAATGCGCCGATGGGCTGGGCCTGACTCTGAACTCGCCCCGCGATGCCGCGAAACGCGGCGGGTCCGTCATGCTGCGGCTGCCAACAGCGGAAGATGCAACGGCCGTCGTGACCACTTTGGCCGGAGAGGGGGTATCGACCGACTGTCGGGGTCAGGTGCTGCGTCTGTCGCCCGGCCATGTCAGCGGCGCATGGGCGATCGAAGCTGCCTTCGATACCATGGGCCGGCTGCTTGGGCGGTCTTGAAGCCGGTCGGGCAGAGGGTTTTTTCCTGCTTATTACGAAATAAGAGAGGAAAGCGGCAACAGAAGCGACCTAGGGATTGTGGGGATTCAGGATTTCCATTTTGGCGGAGATGTGATTCATACTTTGGATGGAACGCTTTGTCTTGACCGATGCCCAATGGGCGAAGATGGAGCCGCACTGCTTGGGTAAGGCGACGGACCCGGGTCGAAGCGGCAGGAACAACCGGCTTTTTGTGGAGGCGGTGTTGTGGATTGTGCGAACGGGCAGTCCATGGCGCGATCTGCCAGCGATGTTCGGTAACTGGAGCACGGCGTTCCGGCGCTTCCGCGATTGGCGAGAAGCTGATGTTTTCAAGCGAATTTTCGATGCCCTGTCGGAAGAACCTGACATGGAATACGCTATGGTCGATGCCACCATCGTCAAGGTTCACCGGCACGGCCAGGGCGCAAAAGGGGGACTCAGAGCCAGGCCATCGGTCGCTCCAAAGGCGGAATGACGACCAAGATCCGAGACTGTGCAGAATTTTGTGCGTGACGCGTTTTCTTACGCCATCGGGAAGCGGTCTTCGAACATGATGGCGAACTGCGATCTGACAGCGTGCCATTCGCGGACCGAACGCTTCCACTCGGTCGATGTAGCATTGAGCGCCAGATAGATCAATTTCGCCGCCGCATCGTCGCTTGGGAAATGGCCGCGTGTGCGGACAGCGCGACGGACCTTCGAATTGAGCGCCTCGATGGCATTCGTGGTGTAGATCAGTCTGCGCACCTCGGGCGGGTAGTCGAGGAACGGGATGACCTCGTTCCAGGCGCGGCGCCAGCTCGGCGCGATCGCCGGATACCGTCGGGCGAGATCGCTGTCCTCGAAATCGGTCAGGGCTAGTTCGGCCGCGTCAGCATCCACCGCCGTGTAGATCGCCTTGAGAGCGGCGGCGACGGCCTTGCGGTCCTTGTAACTGGCGAAGTTCATGGAATGGCGCAGGAGGTGGACGATACAGGTCTGGATCCTGGTCTGGGGGAAAGCCGCCTCAATGGCCTGCGGAAAGCCCTTCAGCCCGTCCACGACGGCGATGAGGATGTCCTGGACGCCTCGGTTGCGCAGGTCGCTGAGAACCTTGGCCCAGAACTTCGCACCCTCATTGGCCTGGAACCACAGGCCCAGAACGTCCCGCGTGCCATCCGGCAAAACCGCCAGGGCTACGAAGACCGCCTTGTTCGAGACCGTCCCGTCGCTGCGGATATTGACCCGGATCGCGTCCATGAAGACGATCGGATAGCAGGGTTCCAAGGGGCGGTTCTGCCAGGCGGCAACCTCGTCCATGACCGCGTCGGTGATCGCAGAAATCAAGCTCGGCGATGCCTCGACGCCGTAGATTTCCTCGATATGACCCTGGATCTCGCGGGTCGTCATGCCCCGGGCATACATGCTGATGATCTTGCGATCGAACTCGGGAAAGCGCCGCTGATATTTGGCGATCAGCAGCGGATCGAAGGTGCCGTTGCGGTCGCGCGGAATGTCCAGGACAACCTTGCCGCTGTCGGTGGTCACCGTCTTCTGGCTACGCCCGTTGCGGCGATTGGGGGGCTGGTTCTGGCCCTCAGGCGCTTCCTCGGCGCGCTCTTCATCGAGATGGACGTCCATCTCCGTGCTCAGCGCACGTTCCGCCAGTGCCTTGGTCAGTTCCGACAGGATGCCGGTCTTGCCAAACAGATCTCCAGGCGACCGTCCTTCCATCAGGCGATCCAGCAAGTCTTTGTCGATGCTCATACGTGGGTCTCCTCTTCGAGCAGTTACCACGTCAGCGCACAAAATTCAGGATAGTCCCCAAGATCCTGGCGCTGACCGATGCCTTGGGCAATCTGGTCCGCTTCGAACTGCTGCCTGGACATCGCTTCGACACCATCGGCGTTGCGCCGCTGATCGAGGGCGTCAATTTCGGCGCGCTGCTGGGTGACAAGGCCTATGACGCCAACTGGATCGTCGAGGAACTCGACAAGCGCGGCGCCAAGGTCGTCATCTCGCAGCATCCCGGTCGCGCCCAGAAGCTCAAGATCGACGCCGAGATCTACAAATGGCGCCACTTGGTCGAAAACTTCTTCTGCAAACTCAAAGAGTTCAAGCGTATCGCCATGCGCGCCTGCAAAACCGACCAAAGCTTCTCCGCAATGATCTATCTCGCCGCCGCCGTCATCAACTCAAGATGAATCCCCACAATCCCTAAGCTGTCGATCGGTCGGTCCGTCAGGTCCCAAAACTGCCGAATGCCGATGATCTCTCTCGCACCACCTATCAGGTAGATACTGCCTCCTCGCCTGAGGCTGGCGTATAGAACGATGTCACACCAACGGCCCTGCAAGCTGACTTCTGCCCAGGTTCGGCTTCCTGCGGTTCGAAAGCCCCGCGAGCCCCTCGGAAATGTAACGATGCACCCAATCCCGCAACGTTTGCCTGTCCATTCCGCAACTCTCGGCTGCGGTCTTCCGGTCCACGCCTTCCATTACCAGCGCGAGCGCCAGCATCTGCCACGCCGCTCAAGCGTCCTTCGTTCGGATAGCCGACTTGCGCAACTGCCCCGCCGTCAGATCCCTCAGCGTGATCGCAATCCCTGCCGCCCCCAACTCCATGTTGTGCAATGGCATTGCTTCAGAAAGACGGCGCATCCCGAAGCCCCATAAAGCGAGTCAGGATCGAGGGCCGTTGGTATAAGTCAACAAACACTACCTTTGGTGTAGGTTCTTGAGACGCGCCTTAGGCCGGCGCCGAACCGGGTCATCGCAGGCCTGGCTCCTGATCATCGGCCTCGCTCCGGCTGAGCAACTGTCGGCTGGCCCGTGCCACGCGGCGCAGGACCGCGTCGTTGCCCTCTGCCGCAGCGAAGGCGGACATCGGCACCTCGACCGAGACGGGAAGGTCCTTCGGCAGTGCCGCGAGGAAGTCCCGCAGGTCGATCTGACCCTCGTCGGGGGGAAGTCTCTCGTCGCGGGCGGTGTGCAGCAGCTCCGCCTCGGAATAGGACGGCTGCACCATCGCATCGGCGAGATGGGCGAAGGGCAGGCGCGCGGGCGGGACGTGGCGAAGCTGGTCGAGCGTGGAGCCGGAGCGGTCGAAATGCAGGCTGTCGACGAGGATGCCGACCTTCTCGCCCGCGGCCACGGTCACACGGATTGCGGTGGCGAGATCCGGGACGACGGTCCAGGGGAAGAACTCCAGCACGATGCCGAGGCCGCGCCCGGCGGCATGGAATGACAGTTCCGCCAGACGCTCTGCAAGGCGGTGCAGATCTGGATCGTAGGGGGCGCAGATCACCTGCCTTGCGCCCAGTTCCGCGCCCGCGTCCAGGAAGGCGCCAAGGCTGGCCGGCTCGGTCTCGGGCGTGATCCGCACGAACTCGATGTCATGCACCGTCAGGCCCGTCGCCGCCATTGCGCGTCGGGTCTCGCGCATGGCTGCCGGGTCATCCATCAGCGGATAGCCGGGGCTGGTCCCCGTCACCCGCAAAAGTCGCAGGCCGACATGGTCGAAGCCGGCACGCGCGGCGGATTCGATGAAGGCCGCGGGCGCAAGGTCGATGGCGGTCAGATGGGCGACACCCAGTTTGCGGGTCATGGGCGGCCCCCTGCGGCATGGCGACCGGCGATGAAGCCGAAGGTCAGCGCCGGGCCGAGATTGATGCCGCCGGCGGGGTAGAAGCCGCGCATGACGCTCGCCATGTCGGTGCCGGCGGCATAGAGGCCGGGTATCGGCGATCCCTCCGCGTCCAGCACGCGGGCATGGCCATCGGTGAGCAGTCCCGCGAAGGTGCCGAAGCTGCCGGGGACAACCTTCACCGCATAGAAGGGTGCCCGGACAATTGGGGCGAGGCAGGGATTGGGGCCGTGATCGGGATCGCCCTGCAGGCGCATATAGGGTGTCGTGCCGCGTCCGAAGGCCGGATCCTCGCCTTGCGCGGCGGGTCCGTTGAACGTGGCGATGGTCTGCGCCAGCCCGTCGGCGTCGATCCCGCAGGCCCGCGCCAGTTCGGCGATGGTCCGGCCCGTCTTCAGATAGCCCGTGCGCAGCCACGGTCCGACCGGAACCGGCGACGGGCGCACGATGCCCAGCCCGTAGCGACGCAGGAAGCGGCGGTCGCAGATCAGCCAGGAGGCGACTTCCTCGCCCTCGGGGACATGCGCCAGCATGGCTTCGACGTAATCGTGATAGCCCAGCCCCTCGTTGCAGAAGCGCCGGCCAGTGGCCAGCACCCCGATCAGCCCCGGCTTGCCGCGGTCGATGATATGCGGGAAGACCCCATGAGTGCCATCGGGCCAGTCGACGCGCGAGACCGGGCACCAAGCGGCAGGGGCGGCAAGGCCCTGTGCCTGACTGCCGCCGGCGCTTTCGCCAAGGCGCAAGCCGTCGCCGCAGGCCTCGGGCACAGCCAGCGTCAGATGCCCTTCGGGGCGCGGAAAACTTCTGGCGCGGCGCGGCAGGTCATGGGGATAACCGCCGCAGGCCAGCACCACGCCGCGCCTGGCCCGGATGGCGATCTCGCGGCCATCGGCAACCAGAACGGCGCCGGCAATGCCGTCCCCTTCCGACACCAGCCTTGCCAGTGCATGTCGCGGTCGCAGGTCCACGCCGCTGTCGAGCGCCGAACGGATCAGCCGCGCGACAAGTGCGCTGCCATTGCGCATCTGCATGGCCCGGCCGTGGCGCAGCAGGTCCCGGAAATGCCGCCCCAGCCTGCCCGCGACATGCAGCGCCGCTCGCGGCGAGCGGGTCGCCGTCATGAAGGCGCGCAGGTCGGGGCCGGCCTGAATGGTCAGGCCGAGGAACGTCGTCTCGCGCATCGGCGGTCGCAGGAGGTGGATCTGCGCCCCGAGTTCGCGGCCGTCATAGGGCTTCGCGATGACCGAGCGCCCGCCCATGCCGGCCCCAGGTTGATGGCTGTAAGTGTCGGGGATCTTCAGCCCGGCATCGAATTGCAGCGCGGTATGGCTTTCGAAGAAATCCACCATTTCGGGCGCAGCATTCAGGAAGGCCAAGGCCAGTTCCGGGTCGAAGCGGTTGCCCAGCACCGCTTCGAGATAGCGTTGCGGGTCGCCCGCCTTCTCCTGCACGCCGGCGCGCCGGGCGACCGGATTGTCCGGCGCCCAGATCCAGCCGCCCGACCAGGCCGTCGTGCCGCCCAGCACCGGCGCCTTTTCGGCCAGCACCACCGACAGGCCGTGATGCGCCGCCGTCACCGCCGCCGCCAGCCCGGCCGCACCGGCGCCGGCGACGATCAGGTCGCAGGTCTCTGCCCATTCGGGCGTCTCGTGATTGTCTGTCTGCGCTTTCATATGCGCAGGTTTGGAAATCTGTGATGTAACGTCAAATGCTTGTATGTATCATCGCATAACATCAGGTTAACATCCACCCTGGGGAGGAGAGGGAAGATGTCGGAAATCACCCTGCGGCAGGTCGAGGTCATTCGGGCCGTCATGCTGACCGGCACGATCAGCGGCGCGGCCAAGATGCTGCATGTCTCGGCCCCCGGCATCAGCCGGCTGGTGAAGCATACCGAAGAATCGCTCGGCATCCGGCTGTTCGAGCGAAAGGCGGGACTTTTCGTGCCCTCGGTCGAGGCGTCACGGGTCTTCGACCAACTGCGCGAGGTCTATCGCGGTGTCGAGAACCTGCAGACGGCCGTCAATGCGCTGCAGAAGGGCGAGGATGTGCAACTGGCCTTCGCCTCGGCCCCGTCGATCGCCCAGTTCATCGCCGCGCGGGTGATGCGCCGGGTCCGGTACCGCTATGCCGACCTGTTCATGGACCTCAATATCCTCAAGATCGAGGAGACCGTCGATTACCTGCTTCTGGAACGGGGGGAATTCGTGGTCATGAGCTCCGCCGTACAGAACGAGGCCATCGAGAACGAGCGGATCTCTGAAGGGCGGCTGGTCGTCATCATGCCCGAAAATCATCCGCTCGTGAATCGTCCGGCGATTTCGGTCCACGACCTTGCCGATCAACCGATGATCGGCGTCAGCCCCGTCGACCCTTACGGCGCGCTCATGGCAAAGCCCTTTATCGATGCCGGACTTCCGGTTCGCCACGTGATGCGCGGTCGTTTTGCCCAGACGGTTGTCAGCCTGGTCCGTCACGGCCTTGGTGTCGCGATCATCGACGAATTCTCGGTGGCCGAGGTCTATATGCCCGGCCTGGTGCGCCGCCCGCTGGCCGAGGACGCCAGTGTAAGCATCTATATCGCCCGCAAGAAGGGGCGGGTTCTATCCGGATTTGCCGAATACGCGATCCAGCAATTCCGCCGCGAGTTGTCCCGCGCAGTTGCCCAGGGGCCGTCCTTGCGAGAAGAAAAGTAACATTAAGTTAACGATCACGAAAAAACTGTATTTGACGTTATGACCCCCTCCCGCGATCATGCACTGACACACCGCTGTCGGAAACCGGGCGGTCCGTATCGAAAGGGAGGAGACTCATGAAGCGAATGGTATTCGGCGCGCTCGGCGCGCTTGCACTCAGTGTCACGGCAGCCGTGGCGGAATATCCGGAAAAGGAAATCCAAGGCATCATTCAATGGGGTGCCGGCGGCTCGACCGACACGGTCATGCGTTCGGTCACGCCCCATGCCGAAGATGTTCTCGGCGGCAAGGTCGTGCTGCAGAACATCACCGGCGGCGTCGGCGCGATTGCGCTGAACCAGGTCGCGGGTGCCAAGGCAGACGGCTATACCCTGCTGATGGGCGCC
Organism: uncultured Paracoccus sp.; assembly: GCF_937873615.1. Lineage (GTDB taxonomy): Bacteria > Pseudomonadota > Alphaproteobacteria > Rhodobacterales > Rhodobacteraceae > Paracoccus. Next base: position 31,911 of record NZ_CALMYP010000050.1, on the reverse strand, counting down.
GAGAACCCGCTGCTCTACAAGGTTCTGGGCCTCGGCAAGAAGGATTATTCGGACTTCATCCCGATCAACGTCCTGGCCCGCGGCACCGCCATTCTGGTTGCCAGCCCGGATGCGCCCTTCGACGATTACGCGGGGATGATGGAGCATATCAAGGCCAATCCCGGCGCTGTGCGCTTCGGCTCGACCGGCCCCGGCGGTCTGCCGTCGGTCATCACCGCGATGATCGAATCGGTCGAAGGCGGCCTCGATGTCATCAAGGTGCCCTATGACGGCGACGGCCCGGCGCTGACGGCGCTGCAGGGCGGGGCCATCGACGTGATGCCTGCCGTGCTCGGTGCCTCGATCGAGTTCATCCGCGCCGGCAGCATGAAGCCGCTCGCGGTCTTCGATACCGAAGCGAACAAGAACCTGCCCGACGCGCCCACCATCACCAGCTTCAACGCCGGCTATGAGGCGCATCTGCCCTGGGGTCCGTTCTTCGGCGTCTTCGTCCCGAACGGCACGCCCGATGACGTGGTGGCGAAACTGACCGAGGCCTACAAGGTCGGTGCCGAGAATGCCGATTTCATCGAGCTCATGGACGGTCGCGGCTTCACCATGATGAACATCTCGGGCGCCGAGGCGCAGGACTTCCTGACCAATTGGCAGCAGGGCACCGCCTGGCTGCTGCAGGATGCCGGCCTGACCAAGGCCTCGCCCGAGGAATTCGGGATCGCCCGCCCCGCCGAGTGACTGCCGAACCGGCAATGACGGTCGCCTTCCGGTGACCTTCGGCGCCGCACTTCCCTTGCGAAGCGCGGCGCCGTTCCTATCCTGCATGCGTGAGGAGGACGCTATGCCTGCCACCGATCCAGACATCTATATCGATCCCGAACATCACGACGGCACCTCGGATGCCACCCCCGGCGGCGAGCAGACGCAGCGCCGTCCCGGCGAACTCGTCTTCGCGGCGATCATGCTGATCGCCAGCCTTGCGCTTCTATGGAGCGCCTATGGCATCGCTGGCTTCGACGCTTTGTCTTCGCCCGGTGCAATCCCGATGGCGACGACTCTCGCGATGGTCATCACTGCCGGCATCATCCTGTTCAAGACCGCGAAGCTGCCGCTCGATCACAGCGAGACCGTCGTGCGCGACATCCTGCCGCCGGTGGTCCTGGTCTTCGCCGGTCTGCTGATCGCCTATGGCATCCTGCTGCGCCCGCTTGGCTTCCTGCCGACTTCGGCACTGTTCCTGATTGCCGCGATCAAGCTTCTGGCGCGTCGAGGCTGGGGCTGGACCATCGGCGTTTCGCTGGGCAGCCTTATCACCATCTGGCTGATCTTCCGCATCGTCTTCTCTGTCCTGATGCCCTCGGGCGTCGTTCCCGAGGCAGAGTTCATCCAGTTCTTCCGCAACATGATCAATGGAGGTGCCGGGTGATGCAGGCATTCCTGGACATAATGACGATCTTCACCCAGCCGCAGCTGCTGCTGCTGGTGGGGCTGGGGACATTCGCCGGCGTCTATGTCGGCGCGATCCCGGGCCTTTCGGTCACCATGGCGGTGTCGATCCTGATTTCCTTCACCTTCTCCTGGGATGTCTATCCGGCGCTGTCGCTGATGATCGGCATCTATATGGGCGGCGTCTATGGCGGCTCGCGGACCGCGATCCTGTTGAACATTCCCGGCGCGCCCTCGGCCATCGCCACCGCGCTTGACGGCTATCCTCTGGCACAGCGCGGCGAGGCTGGAACGGCCATCGGGGTGACGACGGTGATGTCATTCATCGGCGGCTTCATCGGCATTGGCGTTCTGGCGCTCGCCGCGCCCTTCGTGTCGGATTTCGCGCTGACCTTCCAGCCTCGCGACTATATGCTGCTGGCGGTTCTGGGCATCCTGCTGGTCGGCTCGCTGAGCCAGGGAAGCCTGGTGAAGGGCATCTTCGCCGGTGCGCTCGGCATCGCCATCGGTGCGGTCGGCCGCGACCCGCTGACCTTCGACGAGCGTTTTACCTTCGGCCTGCCGATCATGGAGAACGGCATCTCCTTCATCGCGGTGATGATCGGCATGTTCGGCGTGTCCGAGGCGCTTTTGCAGCTTCACCATGTCAACAAGGATGCCGTGCGCCAGAAGATCGACAAGATCGTGCCATCCTTCGCGACCGTGAAGAAGCACCTGCCGCTCAGCCTGCAGACATCGTCCATCGGGGTTTTGATCGGCGCGCTTCCGGGCACCGGCGGCGATATCGCGGCGCTGATGGCCTATGACCATGCCAAGCGCGTGACCAAGAACCCCGAACGTCCCTTCGGGACCGGTGCGATCGAGGGGCTGGTGGCCCCGGAAACCGCGAACAATGCCGCCGTGGGTGGCGCCTTCATCCCGATGATGACGCTGGGGATCCCCGGCGATGCGGTGACCGCGATCATGATCGGTGCGCTGTTCATCCACGGGCTGAACCCCGGCCCGATGCTGATGATCGAGCAGCCGCACATGTTCTGGTTCATCGTCGGCGCATTGATCACGGCGAACTTCTTCATGCTGATCTTCGGCCTGACCGGGATCCGGCTGTTCACCAAGATCGTCGAAATGCCGCGCAGCGTGCTGATCCCGCTGATCATGCTCCTGTCCATCGTCGGCGCCTATGCGGTGAACAACGCGATCACGGATGTCTACTGGATGCTTGGCTTCGGCCTGTTCGGGTATTTCATGCGCCATTACGGCTATCCATTGGGACCGGTCATCCTGGGTGTGATCCTGTCGCGCCTGCTGGACGACAACTGGCGCCGGGCGATCATCTCGGAACGAGAGGATCTTGGCCTGTTCTTCCAGGGTATCCTGACCAGCCCCTTGTCTCTGGTCCTGTTCATCGCGGTGATCCTGATCTTCGTCTCGCAGACGCCGATCTGGCACAAGGGCAAGGCCCGGCTTCTGGGCGGAAAGGCGGCCTGAGCCATGAAGCGCGTCTCCATTGCCATCGTCGGTGCCGGTCTGATCGGCAGGAAACATGCGGTGGCGCTGGCGCAAAGCAAGGGCGCGCGGCTGGCGGCCATCGTCGATCCCGATCCGGGTGCCGATGCCGTCGCCGCCGCTCATGGCGTCGCCCGCCATGCCACGCTCGACGAATTGCCGGCTGGCATCGAGGGCGTGGTGCTGGCGACGCCGACCGGGATGCATGTCTCGCAGGCGCTTGCCTGTATCGAGCGTGGCCTTCCGGTGCTGGTGGAAAAGCCGGTCGCGGCGACATCGGCCGAGGCTTCGATTCTGGTCGAAGCGGCCCGGGCCTCGGGCGTTCCGGTGCTGATCGGACATCACCGCCGCCACAACCCGCGCATCGCCGCCGCAAAGGCGGCGATCGAGGCCGGCGCACTCGGGCGGATCGTGACCGCCCATGTTTCGGTCCTGCTCTGCAAGCCCGACGACTATTTCCGGCCCGATTGGCGGCGACAGCCGGGGGCCGGGCCGATCCTGACCAATCTCGTCCATGAGATCGACACCCTGCGCAACCTGCTGGGCGAGGTCACGGATGTCAGCGCCTTCGTCTCGAACGCGATCCGCGGTCATGCGGTCGAGGACAGCGCCGCCGCGATCCTGCGCCTTGCCTCGGGTGCTTTGGCGACGCTGGCGGTTTCGGATGCGACGGCCGCGCCATGGAGCTGGGAACTGACCGCCGGGGAAAACCCGGACTATCCGGAAACCGGGCAGTCCTGCCTGACCATCTCTGGCACCGATGCGTCGCTGGAACTGCCGGGCCTGCGCCTCTGGCGACCGGACGGACCGCGAAGCTGGCTGACGCCGATGCGCGCGACCGCCCTGCCGGTCGAGGATTCCGACCCGCTGGTTCTTCAGGCCGATCACTTCGCCGCCGTCATCCGCGGCGATTGCCCGCCCATCGTGGATGCGGCCGATGCGGCAAGGACGCTCGCCGTGGTCGAGGCGGTCGGGCGGGAATTCAACGCCACGCAAACTGAAAGGGTCGAGCAATGACCGAGACACTGTATCTGGGACTGATCGGCGACAATATCCTGCGGTCGCGCTCGCCGCTGCTGCATCGGCTCGCGGGGGTGCAGAACGGGATCGAGGTCACCTATGACCGGCTGATTCCGAAGGAACTGGGCCAGGATTTCGATACCGTCTTCGCCTCGGCTGCCGCGCGCGGCTTTCGCGGGGTGAATGTCACCTATCCCTATAAGGAGCGGGTGGCGCGAATGGTCACCATCGACGACCCGCTGGTTCGCGCCATCGGGGCGGTCAATACGGTGCTGTTCGAAGCGGACGGCCCGAAGGGATGCAATACCGATTACTCGGGCTTTGTCGCCGCCTATCGCCATGCCCGCCCCGATATTGCCCCCGGCATTGCCTGCCTGATCGGCACCGGCGGCGTGGGCCGCGCGCTTGCCTTCGGGCTGGTCACGCTCGGTGCCAGCGAGATTCGGCTGGCCGACCGGGATCTGGCCAAGGCCGAGGCCCTTGCCGCCGATCTGCGCGCCCTGCCTGGCGCCCCACCGATCACCGTGGAAGCGGACGCCGCCCGGGCAGCACATGGCGCGGCCGGGCTTCTGAACGGCACCCCGGTCGGCATGGTCGGCCATGAGGGCACGCCGCTGCCCGCCGGATCCATGACCGGCGCGAGCTGGGCCTTCGATGCCGTCTATACGCCGGTCGATACGCAGTTCCTGCGCGATGCCGAAGCGCAGGGGTTGAACTGCATTTCAGGCTATGAGCTGTTTTTCCATCAGGGCCTCGATGCCTGGGCGCTGTTCGCGGGCCTGCCGTTGGACCCGGCCCGGCTGCGCGCCGATCTTCTGACGCAGGATGAAGCGGCATGAAAACCTCTATCGCCACGGTCTCGATTTCCGGCAATCTCCGCGAAAAGCTGGCCGCCATCGCCCGGGCCGGCTTCGACGGGATCGAGATCTTCGAACAGGATTTCATTGCCGATGCCGGCTCCCCGCGCGAGATCGGCGACATGATCCGCGATCACGGGCTGGAGATCACGCTTTTCCAGCCGTTCCGGGACTTCGAGGGGCTTCCGGGCGACTTGCGCGCCAAGGCTTTCGAGCGCGCGCGCCGCAAGTTCGACACCATGGCAGAGCTTGGCACCGACCTGATGCTGATCTGTTCCTCGCTTCACCCGGCGGCGCTTGGCGGGATAGACCGCGCCGCCGACGACTTCGCCGAACTTGGCGAGATCGCCGCCACGCAAGGGATGCGCGTCGGATACGAGGCGCTCGCCTGGGGTCGCCATGTCAACGACCATCGCGACGCCTGGGAAATCGTCCGGCGCGCCGATCACCCGAATATCGGGCTGATCCTGGACAGTTTTCACACATTGGCGCGCAAGATCGACCCCGACACCATCCGCCGCATCCCGAGCGACAGGATATTCTTCGTGCAACTGGCCGACGCCCCGCTGATCGACATGGATCTGTTGTACTGGTCGCGGCATTTCCGCTCCATGCCGGGTGAGGGAGATCTCGCCGTCACCGATTTCATGCGCGCCGTTGCGGCCACCGGCTATGACGGGCCCGTCAGCCTGGAGATCTTCAACGACCAGTTCCGGGGTGGCCGCCCCGATGGCCTGGCCCGCGACGGTTACCGGTCGCTTGTCGCGCTCATGGACGATGTCCGCCGCAGCGAACCCGGCATCCGGATCGAGGTGCCCGACATTCCGGCGCGGGTCGATGTCGACGGATTTGCCTTCATCGAATTCGCCACCCGCGACGAGGAAGCCGCAGCCCTGACGGCGCTGCTTCGCAGCATGGGCTTCATTCATGTCGGCAACCATGTCTCGAAACAGGTCGCGCTGTGGCAGCAGGGCGATATCCGGATCGTGGTCAATACCGAGACAACCGGTTTCGCGAATTCGGCCTATACGATGCATGGAACCAATATCTGCGATGTCGGACTGTCCGTCGCCAGTGCCGCCGACACCGAACAGCGGGCCGTCGCACTTGCCGCCGCGCCCTTCAGCCAGGCCGTCGGCCCGGGAGAGATGGAGATCCCGGCCATTCGTTCGGTCGGCGGCAGTGTCATGCATTTCATCGACGAGGCCAGCGGTCTTGCGAATGTCTGGTCGGTCGAGTTCCAGCCAACCGGGCAAAGCGCGCAAGCGGATGCCGGCCTGTACAGGATCGACCATATCGCCGAAACGATGAACTACGATGAGATGCTCAGCTGGTCGCTGTTCTATAGCTCGATCTTCAACATGCGGCGCGCGGTCATGGTCGATGTCATCGACCCCGACGGGCTGGTGCGCAGCCAGGCGATCAAGTCACCCGATGGCGCGACACGGATCACGCTGAATGGCGCCGAAACGCATCGAACGCTTGCCGGCAGGTTTCTGGCCGACAGCTTCGGCGGTGCGGTCCAGCATGTCGCCTTCGCCACCGGCGACATCTTCGCGACCGCGCGCCGGATGTCCGGGATGGGCTTTCAGCCGCTGCCGATGACCGGCAATTACTATGCCGATCTGCAGGCCAGGTTCAGCCTGGATGCAGATCAGGTCGAGACGATGAAATCGCTCAATATCCTCTATGACGAGGACAGCGACGGCTGCTTCTTCCAATATTACAGCAGGCCTCTGGCCGGCGGGCTGTTCTTCGAGATCGTGCAACGGGTCGACGGCTACGATGGCTATGGCGGTCCGAACGCACCGTTCCGAATTGCCGCCCAGAAGCGCGTCCTGAACCCGAAAGGCATGCCGAGACGGTGACCGCCGAGCAAACCAGACCGCGCGCCACCCCCGATCAGATCCAGCGTTACTGCCTGATCGGCTGATGGCCGCCTCCCTTTGTGGATCGTTGCGGACCCTCCGAGGCACAAAGATGCCGCCGGGGGGGGCGGTTATGGCATCAATTCCGATCCAAGGCCGAAACCATCTGTCCAGATCTGACGTATTGGCCTGGTATCTCTGTTGAAACAACGGAGATGGACAATGATGCACGAACAACACCTCGCCCTTGATCTGATCGCCCGACTGGCTGACCGTTTCGGTCCGGCAAGCCGCATAGCCAAAGAGCTGCCCAGCTGGTTGGAATACCTAACCGACATTGAATGCCCAGAGCGGCCCCGTAGCCGGCCTAGCGCCCACTGGTGGGAAAAGGTCCGGTCCATCGCTCATGACCTGGTTCCCTCAGCAGGGGGAGGAGAGGCAGAAACCGTTCAGCGCAACGCAGCCCTCTTTGGCGATCATTTCGGGTTGTCCCGGGTCGAGACATCCGCCCTAGCCTTCGTTGCCCTCTACAAGTTGTTCGACGGGTTCGAACATGTTGTCGATGGCGCGCTTGAAACAGGGGAGGTCACGGTGCCGCTGCTGTTGTCGTGGTTCTGCGCGGCACCTGAACATGAAATCCGGGCTGCGATGCGCGCCTCGGGCAGGCTGACAAACTCGGGATTGGTGCAGCGCAATCACGGTCGGCTTCGCAGCCGGATGCCGTTCGATCTGTCTGATCGCCTGACCCTCGCGCTTCTGGCCGAAGTCGACAGCATTGTGGACCTGATCGCGCTGATGTTCCCGCGCGCCGCTGCGCCGGAGGCTGAATGGCGGGATTTCGAAGCTTTGGGTCGTGACGCGGATCTGATGCGTGACCTGCTGTCGCACGCGCTCGCCAAGCGTCGGCCAGGCATGCACATTCTGCTCTACGGACCTCCCGGCACAGGCAAGACTGAATTCGCCAAGGTGCTCGCGCGAGAGGTCGGTGCTGAACTGCGCGCGGTGGGGGAAACTGACGATGAGGGCGGGGAGCCGTCGCGCCAAGAGCGGTTGGCCGAACTGACCATGGCGTCTCGAATGCTGGGGCAAAGATCGGACACCGTGCTGCTGTTCGACGAGATGGAAGACCTGTTTGCTGCGGGGAACTTCTTCCTCAGCCGCCCGACCCCGTCGAAGGTCCATTTCAACCGAATCCTCGAAACGAACCCGATCCCGGTGATCTGGACCACGAACTCGGTCAAGGCCTGTGATCCCGCTTTCCTGCGGCGGATCAGCTATTCGGTCCTGATGCGTCCACCATCGGGCCGGGTCCGGGCGCGCATCTGGCGACGGCTTGAGGAACGACATGGTGTCGGCATACCGGATGCCGCCCTTCCGGAAATGGCGGAACGGCACGATCAGGCACCGGCGCTTGTGTCGGATGCAATGGAGGTGGCAAGGCTTTGCAATGGTGGGGAAGCGGTTGTCTCGCAGGTGCTTGATGCCGCTGCCCGTCTGGCAAAGGGCGGCGCCGATAGTGCGCCGCGGCATTATTCGGAAGTGCCCTGGCAACAGGGTCTGGCCCGCGCAGATGCAGATCTGGGCCGGATCGAGACGCGGCTGGCGGCCCGCGATGCATCCCGCAGGGTTAGTTTCTGTCTGGAAGGACCGGCGGGGACCGGCAAAAGCGCATGGGCAAGGCACCTGGCCAGGGTCATCGGTATGCCAGTGATCGAAAAGCGCGCCTCGGACCTGATCTCGAAATGGGTTGGCGAAAGCGAGCAGAACATCGCGCAGGCCTTTTCTGACGCACGCGCCGACGGTGCCATGCTCATCTTCGACGAGGCAGACAGTCTGCTGGCTGACCGTCGCGGCGCTGAACGCAGCTGGGAGGTGAGCCAGGTCAATGAAATGCTCACCTGGATGGAAAGCCACCCGCTGCCCTTCGTCTGCACAACCAACTTCGTTGAAAAGCTCGACCCTGCAACACAGCGCCGGTTCACCTTCCGCATCCGGTTCGATTTTCTTTCAATCGACCAGCTTCCGCTGGCTTGGGCTGCGCATTTTTCATGCTCGCCTCCAGCCGGGTTGTCTGCACTTACCGGGCTTACTCCCGGGGATTTCGCGAATGTGGCCCGCAAGGTGCAGGCACTGGGCGATTCAGACCCGGAGGAAATCCTGCGCGCGCTGATCTGTGAAGATGCGGCAAAGACCGGGACAGCGCGACCGATCGGCTTTGGGCGTTGACGCCAAAGTCATGCGCCGCAATGCTTGCTCGGCATTGTCAGGAGAACCCATGCGCTACGCTCGCCAGGAAGATCTGCAAAGGCTGGCCCTGAAAATGCAGGGATCGGCCGAGGGTGTTTCACTGTCCGATATAGAACGCGAATTCGGCGTTTCCCGTCGGACAGCAGAACGGATGCGTGATGCCCTGCGCAACGCATACCCTCAAATCGAGGAACTTTCTGGCGAAAGTGGCCGAAAATACTGGCGTTTCCCGCCGGGATCATTGGGTCGCATGGCCGAGCCGACGCTTGATGAGTTGACCGCCGGGCACCGCGCCGCCGCCATTGCCCGGCGCGAGGGCGATGAGTTGACGGCAGAAGTGCTGGAGCGTCTTTTGGGAAAGGTGCAGGCAATGTTCCGCGAAGACCGCCGCAGGATAATTGCTGCTGACCTGGAAGCCCAGCTGATGGCTGACGGCGTGGCGTTTCGACCAGGACCGCGTGAAGACATTTCCCCTGAGGTCTTGTCTGAGCTTCGTGAGGCAATCCTTGCCGGGGTCATGATCTCGGCTGACCATCGCGCGCGCGCCACGGCAAAACTCTCGCGCAATACCCGACTCGGCCCAATTGCCCTGCTCTTTGGCCAGGGGCGCCAGTACCTATTGGCGTGGAGCGAGTATCAGGACGATCTGCGTCTGTTTGCGCTCGCCGGTTTCGAACGGGTTTCATTGGAGTCAGATGTCTATGAGCGCCCCGAATGGTTCGATCTGCAGGAGTGGCTATCCGAGAGCTTCGGCGTCTGGCGCGAGGAACCGCTGGATGTCGTATGGCACTTTCTGCCGGAAGTGGCCGATGAAGCGGCGGGATATGTGTTCCATCCGAAACAGCAGACCGAGCGCATGGAAGACGGATCGCTGGTGGTCCGTTTCCGTGCTGGCGGGCGGCAGGAGATGGAATGGTATTTGGCGAGATGGGGCGATCAGGTTGAAGCGCAATTCCTGGAGGTTTCTTGAAGCTCTGCCCCTGATACGACCGAAATTGACGTAATCAGGCGATATTGTGAATTCGAACCGACAAGGAAAGAACATCGCTTGCTTCGTGACCGTGCTTCTCACCCGCGCCGCATCGACAGCTTGGCTGTTGGCAACGGCTCGACGCAGGATCAAAAATCCGAGGCTGGATGTCCTTTGCATGCCCACAGGAACCCGAGACTGATTATATAATCCATTGATTTAAAACAATATCAAAACACACCACCAAATTCATGCAGAGAGCCGAAAGCCCATGTTCTATCCGTTTCTCGTGGCCGATCCCCGGTCCGGCTTGCATTATCGACTGACTGATACCGGCCTCGCAGAACTGTCGCTTGCCCCCAAAGCCCCTGATTGGGCACCGGGGCGAGCGATTGCGGAGAACCCCCATCCGGTCTGGCGGGAGAGCCTGGTCAATGCGCCGGTCGAGACGATCTCTGCCGTCAGCGCGGCCTTGGAAGGTCTGGTCCTGGCCACAGCCGATCTGCGCGTGCCCTCGGCGGACGCGATGGGTGCCAGCCGGGCAGGGCGACATCTGGATGCTCTGACGGCGCTTTGGCGAAAACTGGGAGAGGCCTTGCCCGAGGGACTGGCCCCGGTGCGGCATGTGCTTGAACTGCCGCATGGGCGGTTCCTTGAGCAGGCGCCAGTGGTCGAGGGGTCACTCGATCCACATGCGCCAGCCGCGATGAAGGCACTTTACGCGCGGCTGCAGCAGGAATTCGGGGCGGTGGCCGCACCCGCGAAGAAGCGCGCGGCGGCGGAAGGCTCAAGGCTTCACGCCTTGCAGGTTGGGGTGGTCGAGGCCGGGATCGAGGCCGCGCCAAAGGATGACAGCCTCGCCTTTTATGGTTTGCGCGATTTGGCCGCCTGCGCCGATTTTGCGGCGGCCCAAGCGCGCGCATTGATCGAAAGCGGTATCCCGGCGCGAGAGATTGCCGTGCTGACCGCTGGTGATACGCGCCAGATCGCACGGGCCTTTGCCGATCAAGGCGTGCCGATTTCAGGTCTTCCCGGCAGCCTGCCAGAGCGTGACATCATTGGTGAAACGGCACTTCAACTGGCACTGGCCAAGCGCACCCCCACGCCCGCGATGGTCCTTGCCAGTCTGGCCTTGTCCCCGCTGATGCCATGGGCCGCGCAGACAGGGCGCGATCTTGCCGAAAGCCTGATCGGAGGTGACTTTCGCGGTGATATCCTGTCATCCACCCCCGCGCACATGGACCTCTGGACGGATATTCGGGCATCGGCCGGCAGCCTCGCCCAATTGCGGTTCCTGATCGACCGTATCTGCGGGCGCATTTCGCAGGGGAACGAAGTCCGTGCGCGGCTGTCTATCCCACCCGGCGACGTCAGCCCGGACTGGGAAGGGATATTGCGCGGTATCCAGATCTCGTCGCCGCCGCAAGCCGGTGCAGACCACAACCTTGAAGGCGTCAGCCTGTGGGCTGCGCACGAAACTCCGTGGCGGCATTGCCGACATCTGATCGTCACGGATTTCTCGGACGGTCTCTATCCGACCCGGTCCCGCGCCAACCCACTGTTTCTGGACAGCGAAATCACCGCGATCCGAACCACCACCGGGCTTCAGCTTCGCGGGCGGGCAGAGAGCCTGGCCGAAAGTCTCTTTCTCTTCGATCGGCAGCTTCAGGCGGTGTCAGACTCCGTGACCTTTCTGATTCCGTGGCGAGATCTGTCGGGCGCGCGGCAGCAGCCTTCAGCGGGGCTGTCACTGGTCGCACGCGCAATATCGGATGTGGAGGAGGCTCAGGATCTGATCCTCGACCTGTCGCGCCTGCCGCCCGAGGACTGGCCTGTGGCCCATCACCGCCTGCCGCCCTTGCCGGAGCCTGACGAACTCCCCGAGGCGCTCTTGTTCCCGGGCCTCGACCTCCTGGCGCTCCGTCGCAAGGATGATGGGACAAGCAAGCCGCAGTCACCCTCTCGGCTGGAAACACTTCTGGTCAGCCCGCTGGCCTGGCTTCTGGATGAGATTGGCGCGGGCGACATGTCCTGGTCCGCCGAGGAGCTCGACGTGATGGCCAAAGGCAACATCGCCCATGACGTGTTCGAACATGTGTTCCTCAAGGATCAGCCCGTGCCGGATCTTGCAGCACTGACCGACGCGGTGGACCAGGCCTATGATCTTGCGCTGACCCGTCACGCGGGGTTCCTGCGCAGCGCATCATGGGAAATGGAACGCAACGGCCTGAAACGAGAGATCCAGCAGGCCGCGCTGCGCTGGCGCGAACATCTGCTGGCGCTTGGCGCGAAGATCATCGGTAACGAGATCTGGCTGGCGGGTGAAGCGCATGGCATCAGCCTGCATGGCAAGGCCGATGCAATCCTTGAGTTGCCTGACGGCGCGCTGCTTGTCGTCGATCACAAGAAAAGCGGCACATCGGCCCGGCGCAGGCGAATGGAGGCCGGCTGGGATCTGCAAGCGGGGCTCTATCGTGACTTGCTCGCGTGTCCTGTTCGGCGCGACGGCGACGGGATGGTCCCACTGACTGGTCGCGAGATCGGCATCGCCTATCACCTGATGAATGACGGTGGGCTTTTGACATCCGGCCTTGCGCCCGCAGAAGGCTCGCCCGCCCAGGACATGGGAGACGCCGTCAACGAAGCGGCTGTTGAGATGCTTGCTGAACGGCTGGAGCAGCTTGGCGCCGGGCAGGTGGTGCTGAATACCTCGGCTGACGAGGGGTTCTTCAAGAAAGAGGCCGGGTTCACACCCTATGCGCTGACCGATGGCTCGACCCTGGTTACCGCATTCATCCGCCAGATCGAGGAGGAATGACTATGGACGGCGCAGATTCAGACCTTGGATTGGTCATCGTCCCCGCAGGCGCGGGCGCAGGAAAAACCCATCGTATCAAGACCCAGCTTTCCGACTGGGTGAAGCGTGGCGTGGTGCGGCCTGAGCGTATTCTTGCGGTGACCTTTACCGAAGCCGCCGCAGGCGAATTGCGCGAACGCATCCGGGCGGGGCTTCTGGCGGATGGGCTGGTCGCCGAGGCCATGGCGGTTGAAAGGGCCTATGTCTCAACGATTCATGGGTTGGGCCTGCGGCTGTTGACGGAACATGCGCTGGCAGCGGGCGCGTCACTGCAACCGCGCCACCTTGGCGATCCCGAGCGCGACCTTCTGATCCGGCAGGCGCTGGCCCATGCCAAATCGCTTGACCCGATCAAGGCAGAGCCCGAGCGGTTCGGCTATCAGCCCAATTGGCAGAAAGGCGAAACGGTCGAGGATTCGCTGCGAGGTCGGGTTCTTTCGATGATCGACCTGTTGCGGGGGCTGGGCGACAAGGGCCTCGACCCGGGCCTGATCGCGCCCGCGTTGAAGCGGCTCGATACGATCTATGGCAAGGTAATCAAGGATCCCGCGGCCGCCCGTAAAAGGTTGGCGAAGGCGGTTTCCGCCATGCTTGCAGCCTTTCCAGAGGGCGGCATGGCCACCGTCACGGCCAAGGGCCCCAGCGAGACGCTGGAAAACAATCTGGCCCTGTTTCGTCGTGTCGAACGTGACCCGACCCTGCTGGACCGGGACTGGGGCCTCTGGCAATCCCTGCGCAGCCTCTTCACTTCGAACCGCAATTCGCAGACGCCACCTCGCTACGATAAGCTTGCCGGTGCGATCATGAAGGCGGCGGACGTTCTGCCCGCACATCCCGGCCCCTTGGCCGATGCAAAGCTGCATTTTCGGTGCATGATCGCCTGTGCGCAGGAGGTGATGGAGGCTTACGAGACGCGCAAGAAGGCGCTTGGTCTGATTGACTTCGCCGACATGATTGCAGGCGCCGAACGGCTGTTGCGCACCGATCCGGCGGTGCGACAGGCCGTGCTGGATGAGATTGACTGCGTCATCATCGACGAATTTCAGGACACCAACCCGGTGCAGTTCGCGCTTCTCTGGCAGTTGGGTGCCCGCGCGCCGCGCACCCTGCTGGTGGGGGATGTCAAACAGTCGATCATGGGGTTTCAGGGCGCTGATCCGCGCCTGTCGCAGGCATTGGCGGCGGCCAACCCCGATGCGACGCAGCCGCTTGACCGCAACTGGCGATCAACACCGGCGGTGATGGAGTTCGTAAATGCCATGGGTGCAGGGCTGTTTGGCGCAGGCTACAACGCGCTGGCCCCGACCCGTGATCCTGTGTCCGGCCCGGCGTTGGAGGTCCTGAACACCGTCCGAAGCCGCGGGGTAAGAAAGTATTCCAAGCCGCACGAGCATATTGCCGAGCGCATCGCCCAGATCCTGGAGGCGGAGGACAAGATCACCGACCGGCAAAGCAAGGCCGAGAGGAGCGTGCGTCCCTCTGACATCGCCCTTCTGGTCTGCACGCACGCGGCAGCCGCACGCTATGCCGAGGAATTGCGCGCGCGCGGCGTGCCTGTTCGCATTGCCGAGGATGGTTGGGCAGCCAGTCCGGTTGTTCAGGCGGCGCGCGCGGCGCTCAGCTATGCCGCGAACCCCGCCGATACGAATGCCGCGCTTGTGCTGCGCACCCTCGGCCCCGATCCGCTCAGCCTGCAAGCCGCAATGCAGGCGCAGATTCAGGGGCGGTTTGCGGATGATCCAATGCTGATGCAACTGGCGGCCCTGTCGGACAGCCTTGCACGCTTGCCGATGTCCAATGCACTGGATCTGGTGCTCAATGCCTCTGGTCTGCGTCTATGGGCCGACCGTCAGCCTGACGCGGCACAGGCGCGGGCAGACCTCTTGCGACTTGAAGCAGAAGCTGCCGACTTCGAATCCGCGCACCGCGACCTCAAGGCCGCCGCCGGGTTTCATGGCGAAAGCGCCAAGGTGTTTCTGGGCTGGCTGGATGCCCGCGCGGGCGAGCGCGATTTCGACCGTCGTCCCGACCCCGCCGCCAACAGCGCCGAGGCGGTCGAGATCGTCACATGGCATGCCAGCAAGGGGCGTGAATGGCCGATCACCGTGGTCGCGGAATTCGACCATAAGATCGAAGAATGGCCGGGAACCACTGCGACCCGGTTCACAGCGCTTGACAAGATCGACGATATGGACGCCGTTCTGGCCTCGGCCGCACTGATCCACACGCCGCGATTTGCCGCCCCGGAGCCCGAGCGGCGGTTCATCGAGGATCGGCGCGCGGATTTCGAGGCAAATGCGAAGAACCTTCTTTACGTCGCCCTGACCCGGGCCCGCGACAAACTGGTGCTGGAGTGGCCTGGCTTCGTGAAAAAGCGTGACGAGGAAGCCCCGGAAGCCGAGTGCCTGTTCCATGTCTTTACAGATGCCTGCGCGCCCAAGATCGATGTTAATAAGCTGAGCATCGGCGAGACTGATTGCCCGGCCACCATCCGGCAGTTGCCCGACCTTGCCGGCTTCACCGAGTATCTGGAGGGTGAGATCACGGATACGCCACGGCTCGGCAGCGCCACCCCCTTGCCTGCCGTGGACTTGACGCCCTGGCGGTTGCAACCATCGCAATCCACTACGGGCCGGTCTGCACCAGATAGCCGGGGTATCACCTTGGGTACTCCATGGCCCCGCTCGGTCAGCGATGCGGCCCGAGGCACGGCGCTGCACCTTGCCTTGCGGACGTGCCTGACCCGGCCCGACATGATCACAGCCTTGCCTGCGGCAACCGGACTGGACGACGCAACCCTGGACCTGGTGGCAGAGAGGGCGGCGGCGCTGAGGGCCTGGCTGTCGGCCGAAGGCTACACCGATCTGCTCTGTGAAATCCCTCTGCTGGGGCACACTTCAGGGGGTGCTGAAATTCCCGGCATGATCGACCTTCTGGCAGTTGGGCCGAAGGGATGCCTGCTGATCGACCACAAGACCGGCGGTGCGGGCGAGGGTTTTGGCACCTACTGGCCGCAGCTTTCTGCCTATGCCGGCCTGGTCCGGGTCGCGTTCCCGTCATACGAGCTGAATGGCGTGGCATTGCTTTGGGTCGATCATGGGCGGCTCGATTTTCTGGACCTGACCTCTGCCCGCGCCCGGGCATGTCAGGCAGATGTGCTGTAAAGCCCTTGCGCCCTTGAACGACATCGCCACACACCTCTCCCACCTTGGCGCTTCGCCCAGACAATCGCGGTTCAATTTCCGGCATCGGAACGGTCTGCGACAGAACCGCCCATGACTATACCCGCGACCTCACCTGACAGGAGTTCACATGACCCATTGGTATAGCGCTGACCTGCATCTTTCCGATGATGGCATCCGGCGCTTCTTTGATCGCCCGTTCGGCGATGTTGCTGCGATGAACCATGCTGTCATTGAAAGGCTGGCGGCCCGGCTCGGCCCCGATGACGACCTCTGGATCCTGGGCGACGTTGCCGATGCCGCGCAGGGCGGCGCGGCCATTGCGTCAGAGCTTCTGACAGGATTGCCGGGACGCAAGCACCTCATTCGCGGCAATCATGACGATGCGCAGATCGAAGCCTTGCCCTGGACCAGCATTCATGACCTCACCGAGGTGCAGGACGGGCCGGAGCGTTTCGTCCTTTGTCATTACCCATTGCTGAGTTGGAACGGGGCGAGGCAGGGGGCCATTCAGCTCTTCGGCCATGTTCATGACCGCTGGGCTGGCTCGGACCGTCAGGTCAATGTCGGGGTCGATCTGTGGGACTTCGCGCCCGTCCGAGCCGCCGATATCGTCATCAGGGCGGCAACTCTGCCACCGCTGGAATTTGCCGACCGGATCGAAGAAGGCGGGTGAGCCACCGATTGTCATGTTCTCTGGGTCGGACATCGTCAGGCGGCGTGCTGTGCGATCTTCTCCAGGGTGATGACGGCAGACTGCCCTTACGGACCGACTCGTCACCGAGAAGCTACAGGGGGAGGCCGGGATTCAATCATTCTGCGGGTGGAGTATCTGTTTCTGATGATAGCTCTCTCGCCAAGATCAAAGATAGCCTCTGCCTTCCGCCAAAGCCCCGCGCTGCCGGATAACTACGCTGTTTCATCATCGGCAATGGGTTCGATACCCAACATGGTATCCGCTCGCGCCATACTGATTCTGCCGGATCACCTTGGCACACCAATGCCATCAGGGGCGGTCGCATCATGTGCGGGTCGGGCGGCGTTTCCTGCGCCGCGCAGAACCGGAAAAACGCCCATCAGCTCAGCGGGATCGGACGCTGTTCCTCGATGGCTTCCATGGCGAAATAGGAGGTGACGGTCTCCAGCTCGATATCGGCGATGAGGCGCTTGTAGACATCGTCATAGCTGGCCATGTCGCGGGTGACGATCTTCAGCAGATAGTCGTATTCGCCGCCAATGCGGAAGAAGTCGATCACCTCGGGGATGGCAGAGACATGGTGACGGAACTGGCGCAGCCAGTCAGCCGAATGGTGCCGGGTCTTGATCAGCGAAAACACCACGAAGCCGCCGAACAGCTTGTCGCGATCCAGCACCACGGTGCGGTTGCGGATCACGCCCGACGCCTCCAGCGCCTTCAGTCGCCGCCAGCAGGCGTTCTGAGAGAGCCCCACCTCATCTGCCAGCGCCCGCTGCGACTGCGCGGAATCGCGCTGCAACGCCTCCAGAATGCGGAAATCGAAATAATCGAATTTATGGTCCATAGAGCGATCATATGACCCAATAATGCGGATCATGCAATGAGAATATGTAAAGATTCTCGCGAAATGCAAGTTATACTGATCGGGTCTTTCAGAGGGCGACATGACCGATATCGACGACTTCAAGGCGGCACTTTCCGGCGATGACATTCATGGCCGGATCCGCGCCGGCCTGATCGGTGATAATGTCGAATTCGACGGGCCTTTCGGCAGGCGCCCGCTGATCTATGCCGATTATGTCGCCTCGGGCCGCGCGCTCTCGCAGGTCGAGGACTTCATCCGCGACCGGTTGCTGCCCTTCTACGCCAATACCCATACCGAGGCTTCGTTCTGCGGCGAATACATGAGCCGGCTGCGCGAAGCGGCGCGGGCCGAGATCGCCCGGCTGACCGGCGCCGGCCCCGGCACCAGCGTCATCTTCACCGGGGCCGGCTCGACCTCGGGCATCAACAGGATCGTGGGGCTGCTTGATCTGGCGGGTATCGTGCGCGAGGGCGGCCGGGCGGTGGTGCTGACCGGACCTTACGAGCATCATTCGAATATCCTGCCCTGGCGCGAGACCGGCGCCGAGGTGATCGAGATTGCCGAGGCGCCGGAGGGCGGTGTCGACCTGAAGGATCTCGCCCGGGCACTGGCGGCGGCGCAGGGGGCAGCGCGGATCGTCGGCGCCTTCTCGGCTGCGTCGAATGTCACCGGGATCCTGAGCGACAGCGACGCGGTGACGCGGCTTCTGCGCGCGCATGGGGCGCTGGCGATCTGGGATTACGGCTGCGCCGGCCCCTATTGCCTGATGGAGATGGGCGAGGGCACCGATGCGCAAAAGGATGCGATCGTCTTCTCGGCCCATAAGTTCCCCGGCGGTCCCGGCGCCAGCGGCGTGGCCATCATCCGCGACGAACTCGCCCGCCGCCGCAGCCCCACACAGCCCGGCGGCGGCACGGTCAGCTTCGTCTCGCCCTGGGGCCATGTCTATTCCGACAGTATCGTCGCCAGGGAAGAGGGCGGGACGCCGAACCTGACCGGCGATATCCGGGCGGCGCTGGTGATGCTGGTCAAGGAAGCGCTCGGCCAGGACTGGCTGGACGCACGCCAGCAGGCCCTTCGCGCCCGCGCCCTTGCCACCTGGTCCGACAATCCGCGTATCCTGATTCTGGGCAATCCCTGCGCGCCGGCGCTGCCGATCTTTTCCTTCCTCATTCGCGATGCCGCCGGCCAGCCGGTCCATCACCAGTTTTTCACCCGGTTGCTCAGCGACATGACCGGGGTGCAGGCGCGTGGCGGCTGTGCCTGCGCGGGGCCCTACGGGCACCGGCTGCTGGGGCTAGGGCGCGCGCAATCCGACGCGACCATCGCGGCACTGGAACGCGGCGAGGAGACATCGAAGCCCGGTTGGGTGCGGCTGAACCTCTCGGCGCTGATGAGCGATAGCAAGGCCGACATGATTATCAATGCGGTAGATGAGCTCGCGCGGATTGCGCCCGAGTATCTGAGCCGGTATCACGTGGAGAGCAGTACCGCCCGCTTCAAGGCCAGTAATTCGCTGAAAAACCTGGTTCCATCATGACCGAGACGCTGAAAAGCCCCATCGGAAATCCCGCGTTCCGCACGCTTTTCCTTGCGCAGATCTGTTCGCTTCTGGCCATCGGGCTGATGACGGTGGCAATGTCGCTGGCCGCCTATCGGATCGGCGGGGCCGCGGCGGCGGGGCAGATCCTCGGCTTCCTGCTGGCGGTCAAGATGGTCGCCTATGTCTTCCTCGCCCCGATGGCCGAGACGTTGCTGGCCGGCCGGCCGCGCAAGCCGGTGATGGTCGGGCTGGACCTGGCGCGGATGCTGCTGCTTCTGCCCATGGCCTTCGCCACCGAGACCTGGCAGATCGCGGCGCTGGCATTCCTGTTCTTCGGTGTTTCCTCGGGCTTCACGCCGGTCTTCCAGTCGGTCATTCCCGATATCTTTCCCGACGAAGGACTTTACAGCCGCGCCCTGGTCTGGTCGCGCATCGCCTATACGCTGGAATCGATCCTGTCGCCGGTCATCGCCGCCGTGGCGCTGCAGCTGATCAGCGCGCAATTCCTTTTCTGGCTGGCGGCACTGGCCTTTGTCGGCTCTGTCGCGGCGCTGCTGGCGACGCGCTTTCCGGCCACGCCGAAAGCCAATGGCAAGGGACCGTTCATGAAGCGCGCCCTGAAGGGGCTCAGGATCTACCGCAAGACGCCGCGGCTGCGCGGGCTGTTCCTGCTGAACCTCGCCCTCTCGTTGAGCATGGCCTGGGTGCTGGTCAACTCGGTCGTGCTGGCGGGCAACTGGCTGGGCGATTCCGAGTATTACTATCCCAAGCTGATGGCCTTCTACGGGCTGGGCGCGGCGCTTGGCGCCATATTCGTGCCCCGGCTGATCGCAGCCTTGGGCGAGCGGCGGGTGATGCTGGCCGGTGCGCTAATCCATGCAGCACTCGGGCCGCTGATCGCGCTGCCATTGGGGCTGGCGGGCTATTTCGCGCTGTGGTCCTGCTTGGGTATCGCGGCGTCGCTGGTGCTTACGCCCGGCGGGCTGGTCATCGCGCGCTCGGCCGTTTCGGCGGATCGCGCGGCGCTTTTCGCGGCGCAGTTCTCTCTGTCTCATGCCGGCTGGATGCTGGCTTATCCGCTGGCCGGGCAACTGGCGGCGCGGGCGGGGCTGGCGCCGGCGCTGATCATGCTGTCGGTGCTGACGGTGCTGGTCGCGGCAATCGCCGCGCGGGTCTGGCCGGCAGGCGATCCGGCAGCCCTTGAACATGACCACCCCGAACTGCCCGAGGACCACCCCCATCTTCGGGACGCGCCCGCCAGTGGGCTGCGGCACCGGCACAGCCATACCTACCATATCGACGACCTTCACACCGAATGGCCCGGCGCGCAGCGCGCGTGACCCGGGCCGGACGGGACGCAGAAACCAGGAATCTGAGCAGATGACAGTGAACGCAGCGCCGCCCCCCGGATCCTCCCCCATCGACGGCAAGGGCCTGCCGGTGCTGGAGGCGCAGCTGCGCGAGGCGCTGAACTTCCTGTGCTGGCCGGGCAAGGACTGGGTCCGCCCTCGGGACGGGGTTCGCGATGTCGTCATCATCGGTGGGGGCATGTGCGGCATGGTTGCGTGGCTTGCACTCCAGACCGGCGGCATCCGCGATATACGCGTGCTCGACCGCAGCGCGGCCGGGCGCGAGGGACCATGGCTCAGCTATGCCCGGATGGAGACGCTGCGCTCGCCCAAGGAACTTACCGGCCCTGCCTATGGCCATGGCGGGCTGACCTTTCAAGCGTGGTATCGCGCCCAGTTCGGCACGGAAAGCTGGCAGGCGCTCGACAAGATCCCGCGACCGATGTGGATGGACTATCTGCAATGGTATCGGCGCGTCCTCGACATTCCGATCGAGAACGGCATCTCGGTCGACCGGGTCGAGCCGGAGAACGGGTTGCTGCGCCTGCATCTCAGCGGCGGGGCGGAACGCTCGATCCTGTGCCGGAAGCTGATCTTCGCGACGGGTCGCGACGGCACCGGCCTGCCGAATATCCCGGGCTTCGTCAAAGGCCTCGACCGCCGTTTCTGGGCGCATAGCGCGGACGAGATCGACTTCGCGGCGCTGAATGGAAAGCGGGTGGCGGTGATCGGCGTCGGCGCCTCGGCCGTCGACAATGCCGCCGAGGCGCTGGAACATGGCGCGGCAGAGGTGCGCCACCTGATCCGCCGCCGCCAGATGCCACGGATCAACAAGATGATGGGTATCGGCTCTTTCGGGTTTACTGCCGGCTATGCCGGTTTGCCTGATGAATGGCGCTGGCGCTTCATGCAATATTCCTTCGCCACCCAGACCCCGCCGCCGCATGGATCGACGATGCGTGTCAGTCGGCACCCGAATGCCTTCTTTCATTTCGGAAAGGCCGTCGCCTCAACGGCCGAGAAGAATGGCGCCGTGCATATCGGCTTTGCCGATGGCAGCGCGCATGAGGCCGATTTCGTCATCCTCGGCACCGGCTTCACCGTCGATCCGATGTCGCGGACCGAATTCGGCCCGGCGGCGGGCGATATCCTTCTGTGGGAGGATGTCTATACCTCGCCCGAAGACGAGGCGTCGCGCGATCTCGGTCGCTTTCCCTATCTGAACGCCGATTTCACCTTCCGCGAGAAGCGGCCGGGCACGGCGCCCTGGCTGTCGGATGTCTATTGCTTCAACTATGGGGCGACGGCCAGCCTGGGCAAGGTCAGCGGCGATATTCCGGGGATTTCCGAAGGCGCGGCCTGGCTCGCCCGCGCGGTCGCGGCGGCGCTTTATGCCGAGGATGTGGCCGGGCACTGGCAGGCAATGCTGGATTACGACAAGCCGGAACTGGATGGCAGCGAATGGGTGCCGTCGGAACTGCCCGGCGATACGGGGAAAGGAAAGGTGGCCTGATGACGCCAGAGCTCACGACACTTCGCATGGCGGGGACCGATGGCGTGCTGGAGGCAGTCATCGCCACCCGCGCCAACATCTTCGAGATGACCCAGGCTGCCGAGGACGCGGTGCTGCGCCCAAAGGCCCCGGGCGCCTGGCCGCATTCCCTGCGCGCCGCACTGGCCGCGCGTATTGCCACCCTGAACGCCCAGACCGCGCTCGCCCGGCACTATGCGACCGGCGCGGGCGATGATGCCGCCCTTGCCGATCCGGCGCAGGATGGCGCGGCGCGCGGGCTTGGCCCGGTGCTCGCCTTCATGGACAAGGTGGCGGCGGATACGCGCCAGGTCGTCGCCGGGGATATCGCGGCCCTTCAGGCCGCGGGCATCAGCGATGCCGATATCGTCCGCCTGGCCGAGTTGAACGCCTTCCTCGCCTATCAGATCCGGGTCGTCGCCGGGCTTCGCCTGCTGCGGGAGGCGCGCGCATGACCAAACCGATCACCAAATTCACCCGCAATGTCCCGCATTGGCAGCCGCGCGTGGTGCCGGTCGATCTGGCCGAAGCCACCGCAGAACAGCTTGACGCCCTGCAGGTCACCCCCTCCAATACCAAGGTTTCGGCCTATGTGCTGACGCTCGCCCATGATGTCGAAAGCCTGAAGGTGCGCTCGCCGCTTTTCAACGCGATCATGTATGACAAGGGCGGCATGAGCCGGGCCGAACGCGAGTTGGGCGCGCTTGGCGCCTCGATGGTCAATCACTGCATCTATTGCGCGGCGGTTCATGCCGACCGCCATGCGCAGCTGGAAAAATCGACCGAGGTGACGGACCGACTGTTCCGGGACGGCGCGCGGGCCGATCTCGGACCCCGCGACCGGGCGATCTTCGATTTCGCAGTGGCACTGTCGCAATGCCCCCCGCAGGCCACCGCGAGCCATGTCGCGGCCCTGAAGGCCGCCGGGCTGGATGAGGCCGAGATCCTCGATCTGATCCTCTCGACATCGCTTTTTGGCTGGGCCAACCGGCTCATGCATGTGCTGGGCGATCCGGTGCGGCCAGACAGCGCGGGAAAGTGACCCGTCATCCTGCATAACAGATGACATACCGTTCAACTGGTGTAACCTGACAGAAAAATACATAAATAATACGAGGATGGATGTGACGATGGCAGGACTGGCAGGGGCGGGCTCGATCGCCTTCGGAACGGCTGCGCTCATCCATGAGAGCGGCCATGACCCGATGCTGTGGTCCCCCTCAGGCAAAGGCACGGCCGAGCTTGCGGCGGGCGCTTCCCTGACCGCCACCGGCGCCGTCGAATGCAGCTTCTCGCCGCGCATCGCCGAAAGCGCCGCCGAACTCGCGCGCCGGAACGACGTGCTGATCGTCGCGCTGCCGGGCTATGGCCACAAGGCGGTTCTGGACGCGCTTGCCCCGCATATCGAGGATCGCCATCACGTCATCATCTCGTCCCATGCCTCGCTTGGCGCCATCTATCTGATGCAGCTTCTGGCACGGCGCGGGGTGACGGCGCCGGTCACCGCCTGGGGGACGACGATCTGCACCGGACGACGGACCTCGGGCACCAGCGTCAGGGTGAATACGGTGCGAAGCCGGGTCGACCTTTGCACCGTGCCGGCGGATCGCTCGGCCGAGGCGCTTGAGGTCTGCCGGGCGCTTTTCGGCGACCGTTTCCAGCCCCGTGACGGGCTGCTGGCGATTTCACTCTCCAATCTGAACCCGCAGAACCACATGGGCATCGCCCTTGGCAATATCACGCGGATGGAACGGGGCGAGACCTGGTCGCAGGGCCAGAACGTCACCCCGACCGTCGGCCGGCTGCTGGAACGGCTGGACGAGGAACGGCTGGAGATCGCCCATGCTCTCGGCCTCGACGTGAAGACCATCTTCGAGCATTTTCACCTGTCTTTCCATGTCCCCGTCGCCTCGATCTCCGAGATGAACCAGCAGATGCACGAACAGGGCAACGGCGGCACCGGCCCGGCTACCGCCGACAGCCGTTATGTCACCGAGGACGTGCCTTACGGGCTGGTGCTGACCGCCGCGCTCGGCCGCCTGGCGGGGCATCCAGCCCAACTGCACGAGGCCGGCATCCGGATCTTCTCGGCCATGTATGGACGGAACTTCGAGGACGAGAACACGCTGCTGAAGGCGCTGGAACTGGAGCGCTACAGCCTGGACGACCTGAAACTGGCGGCCAGCACCGGCCTTCTGGACCCGCGGATCGGGGCCTGAACCGCAAGACGACCAAAGAAGAAAAATATCACCAACAAGGAGACGAAGACATGACGAAGCTGATCTATAACCGCCGCCGCTTCCTGGGCACGGCTGCCGCCACTGGCGCGGTGCTGGCCTCGCCCGCTTATCTGCGCCACGCTTCGGCCCAGTCGGGCGGCGAGGTGAATATCTGGACCTATAACAACTTCGTTCCGGACAGCTTCAAGTCCCAGTTCGAGGCGGATACCGGCATCAAGGTCAATGTCCGGCTGGTGGACGACCAGGGCAAGCAGTTCAACCTTCTGGCCGCCGAACAGCCTAACCCGACCGTCGACATCATGACCGTCGCCGGCCACCGCTTCCTGCAGTTCATCGAAGGCGGCCTGCTGGCGCCGCTGGATACCGGGCGGCTGACGAACTGGGGCAATATCAACCCGGTCTATTCGGAAAGCGACTGGTCGACGATCAATGGCGAGAAATGGGGCGCCCCGATCCTCGCCGGGATGGAGGTTCTGGCCTATAATACCGAAGTGGTCGGTGCCGAGGAGGCCCTGAGCTGGAACACGCTTTTCAGCGATAAATACAAGGGCAAGAACGCCTATATCATCCAGGACATGATGTCGATCGTCATGCTGATGAAGGGCTATGACGGCAATATGGTCGAATATCTGAACGACCCCGAAAAGGCCGCCGCCATCGTCGAGGAGGCGAAGAATTTCCTGATCGAGAAAAAGCCGCTGGTGCGCAAATATTACGACGGTGGTGCCGAGTTCCAGCAGATGATGGTCAATCAGGATATCGTGCTGGGTCATGCCTGGAACGGCCCTGCGGCGGCGCTGATCAATGACGGCTTCCCGCTGGCCATGGCGATCCCGAACGAAGGCTCCTACGGCTTCGTCTATACTTATAACATCGCCAATAACGCCCCGAACGCGGACAACGCCTATACCTTCATCGACGCCATCCTCTCCTCGCCCGAGATCGGCGCGGCGATGACCAAGGCCTCGGGCTTCATCTCGACCTACAAGGATGTCGCGCCGCATCTGTCCGAGATCGAGCAGAAATCGACCTCCTTCCCCGAGGAACAGCTGGCGAATATGAAATTCTTCCGCGCTGAGGCAAACGAGTTGAAATACGGCCTCGTCGATCCGGCAGTCGAGGCGATCAAGGCCGCCTGAAGCCGTTCCGGCCATATCCGTTCCTGTCCCGCAAGGCGCGGGGCAGGTGCCTCCAGTTTTCGACAGGTGAGCGAATGAAGCGCGAGATATCGGCGAGCAATGACGCACCAAGGGTGCAGAGCGGCGTGCCCGACCGGACCTTCTGGGGCCGTCTGACCGGCTGGGCGCCCTATACGGCGATGATGCGCCTTGTTACTGCATCGCCAAAGCGCCAGTTCGCGATCCTGGCCGCATTGCCGATCGTCTGGGTCCTGACCCAGCATCTCGGGCCGATGCTGCAGATGCTGCGGGTCTCGCTGACCGATGCCTATCCGGTCGCGCCCGGTGTTGAGCAGCATTTCACCTTCGACAACTACCTGCGCTTCTTCGGCGACAGTATCTTCTGGATGCCCTTCTTCCGCACCCTGACCTTCGCCGCCGCCTTTACCTTCTGCACGCTGGTGCTGGCCTATCCCGTCGCCTATTTCCTGGCGCGCCATGTCAGCCGCCGGAACCAGATGCTGTTTCTGCTGATCCTGCTGATCCCCTTCTGGGTGGGCGAGATCGTGCGCACCTATGCGATCATGATCCTTCTGGGCAATACAGGCGCGCTGAACCTGGCTCTGAAATGGCTGGGCCTGATCGATCAGCCCATTCCCTTCATGTATACAGGCTTCTCGATGGGGGTCGGGATCGTTTACCTGACCGCGCTCTACATGCTGCTGCCGCTGTATTCGGCGCTGGAGAAGCTGCCGAAAAGCATGAACGAGGCTGCCGCCGATCTTGGCGCCGGGCCGTGGACGCGCTTCTGGCGGATCTCGTTGCCGATGACGCTGGAAGGTATTGCTTCGGGCTGTACGCTGGTCTTCCTGATCTCGACCGGCTTCTATGCGACCCCGGTCCTCTTGGGCGGGCCATCCACCACGGTCTTCGCCGAAACCATCGCCGGCTTCTTCCATGTCGCCGGTGACCAGTGGCCGACCGGCGCCGCCTTCGCGGTGCTCATGTTCGTGGCGGCGCTGCTGATCACCGCCGCCTTCCAGAAACTCATGAGCGCGCTGCGCCGGGGAGAGAGCAGATGAACGACCGGGTCGAGCTTTACCGCGGCAACCGGATCCTGCTCAGTTGCCTCTACTGGGCCTTCGTCGTCTATGTCTTCGTGCCGCTGATCCTGATGGTGATGATGGGGTTCAAGGATTCCAAGTTCATCGGCTTCCCGATCAAATCCTGGACGCTGGACTGGTATGTCGAGGTCTTCCGCGATGCCGAGGTCATGTTTGCCTTCGGCTATTCGATGCTGATCGCGATCCTGTCCACGCTGATTTCGGTCGTCGTAGGCACCTGGATCGCGGTGCTGCTGGAGGGGCGCAGGTTCCACGGCCGCGCCGTGATGTTCGGGCTGACCGTGCTGCCGGCCCTGGTGCCGGGCATCATCTCGGCCATCGCCTTCCGCATCTATGCGCGCTGGGTGGGGATCGAGCCGGGCATGGGCGCCATCGTCTGGTCTCATGCCGTCCATAACGTGCCCTTCGTGGCGCTGGTGGTCATGGCCCGGCTGTCGACGCTGCCGAAAAGCCAGATCGAGGCCGCCCGCGACCTTGGCGCCGACCCGCTGGTCGCATTCATCCGGATCACCTTGCCCTATCTGGCGCCCGCCATCCTCGGCGCGTCGATCTTCTGCCTGCTCCTGTCCTTCGACGATTTCGTCCGCTCGTTCTTCCTCGGCGGTTACGAACCAACGCTGCCGGTGCTGATCTTCGCCAAGCTCCGTTCCGGGATGAGCCCGGAAATCAACGCCATAGCCTCCATCGCCCTGGTCCTGACCGCCATTATCGGCGTCTGGGCCGAGCGCTTCACGCGCCGTCTGAACAAGGATAACTGAGACATGAACGACCAGTCACCGCTTGTCCGAATCGAAGGAATGTCGAAGCATTTCGGCAAGACCGTCGCGCTGGACAATCTGACGCTCAATATCGCACGCGGCGAATTCGTGACATTTCTCGGGCCGTCGGGCTGCGGAAAATCCACCACGCTGCGCATCCTCGGCGGGTTCGAGCGACCGACGACCGGCAAGGTCTTCCTCGACGGCGTCGACGTGACCTACCAGCCGGCCGAAAAGCGACATGTCAACATGGTGTTCCAGGATTACGCCCTGTTCCCCCATATGACCGTCGCCGGCAATATCGCCTTCGGGTTGGAACTGAAGGGCATGGGCAAGGCCGAAATCCGGCGCCGCTCGGACGAGATCATGTCCTTCCTCGAACTCGGCGATTTCGGCGGCCGCTATCCGGCGCAGCTATCCGGCGGGCAGCGTCAGCGGGTGGCGCTGGCACGGGCGCTGGCGCCCGATCCGGCGCTGCTGCTGCTGGACGAACCGCTCGGCGCGCTTGACGCCAAGCTGCGCGGGCAGGTCCAGCAGGAGTTGAAATCCATCCAGCGACGGACCAGCAAGACCTTCCTGTTCGTCACCCACGACCAGGAAGAGGCACTGACCATGTCCGACCGCATCGTGGTCATGAACAGGGGCCGGGTCGAGCAGGACGGCACCCCGGAAGAGCTGTATTTCCAGCCCGCCAGCCGCTTCGTGGCGGAATTCATCGGCGAGACGAACCTGCTTTCAGGCACGCTGCGCGAGCGCAAGGGTGCCCAGGTCGCGATGGAGTGGCAGGGAAAGACGCTGCTTGGCACCGCGCGCAGTGGCCTGCCGGCCTCTGGCCAGCCGGTCACCGCCTCGATCCGGCTGGAGAAGCTGGACCTTCATGCCGCCCAGCCCGAGACGCCGAATGCCGTGAAGGGTCGCGTCACCGGCAAGACCTTCTACGGCTCGCGCGTGGCCGTCCAGCTTGCCGTCGGCGAGCATGAGGAGGCGACGATGCGCGCCTATGTCGATACCGATCTCGGTCATGCCGTTGGCAGCGATCTGGTCTGGGTCAGCTGGGATGCCGAGAACATGGCGATCCTGAATGACTGATCCCCGGCGGGGCTTGTCATGTATAGGCAGTTCCTTTTTGCATAGTTTTCGATAGGATATGGCCAGATATCGTCATCGCAAGACCCCTTGGCGACCATCACCGGCACCTTGGGCTGTGCTGGATGTTGCGCGACCAGCAGGCGACCATGGCCTGCAATCACGGTGCCATCCTCAGCAACCAGCATCGCTATCGCTCGGTGTCGCAGCAACATGCGCGCAGTTCCATTACCAGCCGTTCCTTGAGGCCATCGGCCGGATCTTCATCGAGGCTTTGCAACTGCTGAAGTCTCCTCCAGGCATCGTGGGCACCCAGGGTCGCGGCGGAGCCTGACAGCCGATGGACCATGCGCCGGTGCTGTTCGTCAGGCGCAGGAACGGTTTCCAGCGTGTCGAGCAATTCCGTAAGCTCGGCGCAGAACTCCTTCATCGCCGACTGGTAACGGTCCTGTCCAAAGCGTTTCTCGAACTCGGACATATCAGGCTTTCGGGAAGCCGACCTGGAGGGCAGGGCTTCAGCGCCAAGAACCGATGCGACGGCCTTGCCGATTGCGGCCGGGTCTACGGGCTTGACCAGAAGGCCGCTGAAATCGGCACGCAGAATGACGTCATGGTCCTGAGGCGAGACATGCGCGGTAACGGCGACGGCAGGCACATTGCGCCAGCCGACCTCCAGCGCGCGGATGCGGGCGAGGGTGTCGATCCCGTCGATGCCTGGCATGCTGATGTCGAGAAAGACAATGTCAAAGGGTCGATGCCGCACCGCTTCGATGGCCTGCAACCCGTCGGCGGCCTGATGAACCTCGAAGCCGAGGTCCGATACCATATCGGTCAGGACTATTCGGTTGATCTCATTGTCATCGACGACGAGCGCGCTTTGACCGGGACGGATGCCGGCAGGGACCAGCTCCGATCCCTTGGCCTCGGTTCTCTGCATCTCGCCGGCCTCTGGCAGGGGAATGCGCATGGTAAAAAGACTGCCTTCGCCCGAAATGCTGTCGACCTCTATGGTGGCCCCCATCGCATCGACAAGCCGCCGGGTGATGGCAAGCCCGAGGCCGGTCCCGGCGTTTTCTCGGGAAAATGCGGTGTCTATCGTCACGAACTCGTCGAAGATCCGCGCCAGATCCTCGGTCGCCATTCCGATGCCGGTGTCGGCCACCCTGATCTCTACCAGATCATCATGGGCCAGCCGCTCGACCTCGATTGAAATGACCCCGTCGCGGGTAAACTTGATGGCATTGCCAACGAGATTGACCAGGCATTGTTGCAGGGCGATCTCATACCCCAGGACGACGCGCGGGGTCTCGGTCAGAAAGCTGACATTCATCTGGTTGCCGCGCGCCTCGGCATTCGCCCTCAGGCTGGTCCAGACCTTGCAGACAAGCTCTCGCAGGTCGAATGCGACCTTCTTGCGTTTCGGGCTGTCGCCGTTCTGATTGGACAGGTCGAGCACGTCGTTGACATGCGACAGGATCAACTCGCCCGATATTTCAATCGACTTGACATGCCGCTTGTTCCGTTCGGAAAGCTCGTCGAAGTCGATGAGCGAGAGGGATCCCAGGATGCCGTTCAGCGGCGTGCGCATTTCGTGGCTCATGACCGTCAGCAGGTCTGATTTGGCTTTCTCGCTTTCCTGCGCCCGGTCGCGGGCCGCGCGCAGCATGTCTTCCGCAGCCAGATCGGCGGTAATATCGCGCAGGAACGACACGAAGACCTGCTCGCCATCGGCCTCTGCGACCGACATGGACAATTCGACCGGAAAGACCTCGCCGGATTTGCGCATCCCCTCAAGCCTGACCCGGCCATAGCGCATCATTTTCTGTTCGCCGGTCTTGAGGAAGCGCTGCACGCCGGCGCGGTGTTTTTCGCGCAGATATTCCGGCACGATCAGTTCTGCCATGTCGGCGCCGATGGCCTCCTGGCGGCTATAGCCGAAGACGGTTTCGCCCGCGCCGTTGAAATCGACGATCCGTCCGGCGGTATCCATCACCACCACGGCATCCTTCGAGGATTTGACCGCCGCCTCGAAGCGAGAGCGCGCGGCCATGATGTCATGGGCGTAGCGCTGCCCGCGCCGGAACAGCCGAAGCACGATCACCAGGGCCAGAAACAGTGCCAGAATCAATGCCTTAAGCGTGCCGCCCAATGTGATCAGCGTCCGTGAAATGCTCTTTCGGCGGTCCGAACTTTCGGCGGCAGCACCCTGGACGAGATCGAGCGTGAGCTGGCGCAGATTGGACCATTCGTCGTCCAATTGCTGATACAGCTTTGGCAAAGCGGCGCGCAGGTCATCGTCAGGGCCGTCGATCAGGGGCAGCATGGCATCGAGATTTGCCTTTGCCCGCGCCACCAGGGCGGCGGCATCCGGATCGCGGTTCAGCTGTCCGAAACGCCGGCTTTCGTACATCGTGGCAACGCGGCTGTAGAAGATGTCGAAACGCATGCGGATCTCGGACAGCGACAGGCTGGGATCTGCCTGCGCCCGCATGATCGTGTTCTGCGTGCGCAGCAATTCCACCTCAAGCTGAGAGGAATTCCAGCTGACATTGTCGTTCTTCGCGATTGAAAGCGCTTCGAGATCCGAGATGATGCTGCGTCCCAAAAGGGAAATGGCGATCAGGCTGGCCAGCAGCGGGATCGCGATAAGTGCGAAAAGCCAGCGGCTACGCAATGTTGTCGGAGGCCCCTGTTCGATATTTCCCTCGCGCTATTTCCCGTCCGCAATGGTGAGGCGTTTCAACTGCCAGATGCTGCGGGAATAATATTCCTCGGATTGATAGGTTCTGTTGGCATCGAAGGGATAGACAAGCCAAAGCGGTCCCTTGTCGCGCACGCCGATCTCGTGGCCATTGCGCATATAGGCGATGATGGGGCCGCCGTCGACAGCATCTTCGGTCGGGACTTCGACCATGTAATCATTCAGCGCGATGGCCTTTATCGTGCCCTCGGCGGCCCCGACCCGATCGAGCAGGGTCTTGAGCAAAACGCCCTCAAAGCTCTGCGGGCCGTCCGTCCATATGGTTGAGGTGGTGAAGCTGGTTACGGGCAGGGCGTGCAGCGCCTCGCTGTCGAAGGTCCAGTCGCCGCCATCCGGGCCGGGGGCGACATCGCCGGAAATCGTCAGCATGACCTCGCCGGCATGAAGGGGGGCGGTGATGAACAGGGCTAGTGCGGCGGCGTGAAAAATGCGTTTCATGAACATTGGGACCGAACTCCACAAGCGGTAAACTGGACAAATCAACAAGCGAGATGTTGCCGCATTCATCTGCTTATTTCCCGCGTGCAAAGGTGTTACTACCCTATCCTAAAGTAGAGGATTGATAGTCCTAGTGACCCTGCTCACTACCTAAGCGCGAGATATAATATTAAAGTTATATGTAAGAATAGTTCTACCGCGCTGCCACTAAGACATTGGGAGCGGGAGCTTGTTTCAGTCCGATGTGCGGTTCAAGGGGTAACCGAGATGAAATCCGAGCGGCCTTCCAGTTTTACTGGTCTGAACGATGACAACGCGCTAGACAATCTGCAATTGAGTAAACCTTTGCGGGAATTTTTGATGAGAGTATTGCTTGCCGACGATCATGGAATGGTTCGTGGAGAGTGTCAGATCTTCTGTGTATGAGCGATCCGGTCCATGCTTCTTCGAAAGG
>NZ_CALMYP010000049.1 GCF_937873615.1 uncultured Paracoccus sp. | reverse complement strand
TGCGCGACCTGCCGATCCTGACCTTCTGCAACAAGATGGACCGCGAAAGCCGCGATACGTTCGAGATCATCGACGAGATTCAGGAAAACCTCGCCATCGATGTCGCCCCGGCAAGCTGGCCCATCGGCATGGGCCGCGACTTCATCGGGGCCTATGACCTGCTCAACGACCGGCTGGAAATCATGGACCGCGCCGACCGTAACAAGGTCGCGGAAACCGTGAAGATCAGCGGCATCGACGACCCGAAGCTGGCCGATCACATCCCGGCCGAGCAGTTGAGCAAGTTGCGCGAAGAGATTGAAATGGCGCGCGAACTGCTGCCCGCCTTCGACCGCCAGTCCTTCCTTGAAGGCCACCTGACGCCGATCTGGTTCGGCTCTGCCATCAACAGTTTCGGCGTGCGCGAGCTGATGGAGGGGATCGGCAATTACGGCCCCGAACCGCAGCCCCAGAACGCCGCCGAACGCCAGATCGCGCCCGAGGAAAAGGGCGTCAGCGGCTTCGTCTTCAAGGTTCAGGCCAATATGGACCCCAAGCATCGCGACCGGGTGGCCTTCGTGCGGCTGGCCTCGGGGCATTTCGAGCGGGGGATGAAACTGCTGCATGTGCGCTCGAAAAAGCCGATGGCGATCTCGAACCCGGTGCTGTTTCTGGCTGCCGACCGCGAACTCGCCGAAGAGGCCTGGGCGGGCGATATCATCGGCATTCCGAACCACGGGCAGTTGCGTATCGGCGACGCGCTGACCGAGGGGGAGGGGCTGCGTTTCACGGGGATTCCGTCCTTTGCGCCGGAATTGCTGCAATCGGTGCGGGCGACCGATCCGATGAAGGCCAAGCATCTGGAAAAGGCGCTGATGCAATTCGCCGAGGAAGGGGCCGCCAAGGTCTTCAAGCCGCAGATCGGTTCCGGCTTCATCGTCGGTGTCGTCGGCGCCCTGCAATTCGAGGTGCTGGCCAGCCGGATCGAGCTGGAATACGGGATTCCCGTGCGATTTGAAGGCTCTCAGTTCACCTCTGCGCGCTGGCTGGCCGGCCCGAAGGAGAAGGTCGAGGCCTTCGCCAACCAGAACAAGCAGCATATGGCGACCGATCACGACGGCGATCTGGTCTATCTGACCCGGCTGCAATGGGACATCGACCGCGTCACCCGCGACCACCCGGAACTGAAGCTGACCGCCACCAAGGAGATGATGGTCTGACCCCGCGCCCCCCCAAAAAAGGGCGTGCATAACCCGTACATACCCTGTGCATATCGCGTCCGTTTCGCGTCGATACGCGCGCGCGGGGGTTCATGGCCCGGCGGCAGGCCTGTCGAGGGCGATGCGGGCGGCCTCGGCGACCTCCGGGCCGCGCATCTTCGTGATGGTTTTCAGCAGCAGCCCGGCCAGCCCGTCCGGGTCGGCAGGCGCGGGCCGGGGCGCAGCCGGCAGATCGAAAAGCGTCGGGCGTGTCGGGAACCAGACGGAGCGGATCGCCTCGTTCGGCTCGGCATAGGTGTCGCGGATCTGCGCGATCAACTCGGGCGTGAACAGATCGCCGCTGCCGGTCGCCGCCGGATGGCCCGAGGCGACCATGCGGCGGTTGATCTGTTGCAGCTTCTCGATGGGCGGCAGGCGCAGGTAAAGCCCGATCAGTGCCGCCGAGGGCGAGACATTGCGCGCCTCGGGCGCGATCGGCAGATCGGGCAGGCCAAGCGCCGCCGCGAAATCGCGACCGAGATCGCCACCCACCATCTGCCTGCGGTCATAAAGGCGCAGGCGCAGGGCATGGCCATGGCGCGCGCACCATTCGGCCCAGGCGTCCAAAGCGGGCCGGTAATCCCCCTGGCGCCAGATCGTGCTGTTAGGGGCAAGATAGCTTGCGACGGATGCCTTGCTGCCCCATTTGACCTGCTGCTTGTACCAGCCCTCGAAAAACGCCTCTTGCGGGCGCAGATAGCCGATGACGGTGATGGAGGCCCAAGCCGCCGGATCGAAGAAGGCTTCCAGCCGGTCAGGCGCGACGCCCGAAAACCCTTCGGAGGAGATCAGCACATTGCTTGCCTGCTGCTGCTCCGCCCAACCCAGAAAACGGCGGCGGGCTTCATCGAGCGGCTCTGCCTTGCGCAAGGCGCGGACGATCGAGCCGCAGGCAGAGCCGAAGCAGGCGTAATAGGCCAGTCCCGCCGCCGAAAGGGCCTCGCGATTGGCGTGGCAGAATTCCTGCAGGGCGGTGCTGCCGGTCTTGGGCCAGCCGATATGAATGAACAGGTTCTTCAAGAAATGCCCTCAATTCCTGACCCCATTCTAGACCCGGTGGCGGCGCTGCCAAGACCCGGCGACTTGAAGCGGCAGGCTTCGCGCGCCATGTAGAGGGGGCGCCACGGTCGGCGCGGGATTGATGTGAGGTTTCGGGGATGCGGACAGCCGCGATGTTGCTTGGTGTGATCGGCGGGCTTTTCGCCATGATGGTCGGGTTTTTCAGCTATGGCTATACGGAATTGTCCAGCAATCACGCCGCTTTGGCCGAGACCTTCGGCGCGGTGGAAAATGCCGATCTGATCCGCACTGCCAGCTTCCTTGCGCCGCTTCTGGCGATTGCCGGGGGCGCGATGGCGATCTCGCGCGCGCTTTGGGGCGGGTTGCTGCTGCTGGCGGCGGCGATGCTGATCTATGCCGCTTTCGGCTTTGGCGTCTTCACCATGTTCCCCATCGGCTTCTGCGCCACCGCAGGCGGGCTGGCCATTGCCGCCGGCAAGCCGGATGAGCCGAAGGCGCATTTCTGAACGGCTTTCTCGCGGCGCGGGGACCAAGTCATGAAAAAAGGGGCCTCGCGGCCCCTTTTCTGTTCTTGTGGCCGGTTCAGGCCAGCATGCCCATCGGGTTTTCCAGATGGCCGACGATCTTTTCCAGCAGTTGCGCGCCAAGCGCCCCGTCGATGACCCGGTGATCGACCGAGAGCGTCGTCGACATGACGTTGCGGATCACCACCTCGCCATCCTCGACCACGGGGGTCTGGATGCCCGAACCGACAGCGAGGATCGCGCCGTGGGGCGGGTTGATGACGGCGTCGAAATTCTCGATCCCGAACATTCCGAGGTTGGAGATCGCGAAGCTGCCGCCCTGATATTCGTGCGGCGCGAGCTTCTTGGTCTTGGCGCGGGTGGCGAGGTCCTTCATCTCGGCCGAGAGGGTCGAGAGCGTCTTCTGCTGCGCGTCCTTCAGGACCGGGGTGAACAGCCCGCCCTCGATGGCCACGGCCACCGCGACATCGGAGGGCTTCAGCTTCAGGATGCGGTCGCCGGCCCAGACGGCATTGGCGTCCGGCACTTCCTGCAGGGCAAGCGCGCAGGCCTTGATGATGAAGTCGTTCACCGACAGCTTCACGCCGCGCCCTTCGAGCTGCTTGTTCAGCGTGGCGCGGAACTTCATCAGCGCATCCAGCTTGGCCGAGCGGCGCAGGTAGAAATGCGGAATGGTCGACTTGGCCTCGCCCAGACGCGCGGCGATGGTGCGCCGCATGCCGTCGAGCGCGACCTCTTCGGTCTCGCGGTCGGCATACATCTTGAGGATGGCTTCCGCCGAGGGACCGGCGGGGGCGGCAGCCTTGGCCGGGGCGGCGGCGGGTGCGGTCGCTGCGGCGGGGGCCGGGGCGGCACCGGGTTTCGCGCCATCGACATCGGCCTTCACGATCCGGCCATGCGGGCCGGAGCCCTTGACGCCGGCCAGGTCGATGCCCTTTTCCGCCGCGATGCGCCGCGCGAGCGGCGAGGCGAAGACGCGGTTGCCGTCAGCGGCTTTCGGCGCGGCGGGGGCGGGGGCGGCAGCCGGGGCCGCCGCAGCAGCGGGTGCGGCTTCGGCTTTCGGGGCCTCGGCCTTTGGTGCCGGGGCGCTGCCGATATCGGCGGCGGATTCGCCTTCCTCCAGCAGCACGGCGATGGGGGTGTTCACCTTCACGCCTTCGCTGCCTTCGGCGATCAGGATCTTGCCGACCGTGCCTTCATCGACGGCTTCGAATTCCATCGTCGCCTTGTCGGTCTCGATCTCGGCGATGATATCGCCCGAGGACACGGTGTCGCCTTCCTTGACCAGCCATTTGGCCAGGGTGCCTTCCTCCATCGTCGGAGAAAGCGCGGGCATCAGGATTTCTGTGGGCATCTCGCTTGCTCCTTACCTGTAGGTGACTTTCCTGACCGCATCGGCCACTTCGGCCGCCGTGGTCAGGGCGTATTTTTCCAGATTCGCGGCATAGGGCATGGGCACGTCCTTGCCGGTGCAGTTGATGACCGGCGCGTCGAGGTAATCGAACGCGTTTTCCATCACATAGGCCGAGATGTGGTTGCCGATGGCACCGACCGGGAAGCCTTCCTCGACCGTCACCATGCGGTTGGTCTTCTTCACCGATTCGAGGATGGTGCCGTAATCCATCGGGCGCAGGGTGCGCAGGTCGATGACCTCGGCGTCGATGCCGTCTGCGGCAAGCGTCTCGGCGGCTTCAAGCGCGTGGGTCATGCCGATGCCGAAGCTGACGATGGTCACGTCCTTGCCGGGCCGGGCGATGCGGGCCTTGCCGAAGGGGATGGTGAAGTCCTCGAGGTCGGGGACCTCGAAGCTGCGGCCATAGAGAACCTCGTTTTCCAGGAAGATCACCGGGTTCGGGTCGCGGATGGCGGTCTTCAGCAGGCCCTTCGCGTCGGCGGCGGTATAGGGCATCACCACCTTGAGGCCGGGGATGGCCGAATACCAGGCGGCGTAGTCCTGGCTGTGCTGGGCGCCGACGCGGGCGGCGGCACCGTTCGGGCCACGGAAGACCATCGGCGCGCCCATCTGGCCGCCCGACATGTAAAGCGTCTTGGCGGCGGAGTTGATGATGTGGTCGATGGCCTGCATGGCGAAGTTGAAGGTCATGAACTCGACAATCGGGCGCAGGCCCCCGAAGGCCGCGCCGACGCCGATGCCGGCAAAGCCGATCTCGGAAATCGGGGTGTCGACGACGCGCTTGTGGCCGTATTTGTCCAGCAGGCCCTGGCTGATCTTATAGGCGCCCTGATATTCGCCGACTTCCTCGCCCATCAGGAACACGGTTTCGTCGCGGGCCATTTCTTCGTCCATGGCCTCGCGCAGGGCTTCGCGCACGGTCATGGTCTTCATCTTCGTGCCTTCCGGCCAGTCGGGGCTGGCATTGGCGGCGGGCATCTCCGGGGCCGGGGCTGCGGCAGCCGCCGGGGCAGGTGCGGCTTCGGCGGCGGCGGCTGCGGCAGGTGCCGGGGCGCTTGCGGCCACGGCATCGGCGCTTTCGCCTTCCTCGATCAGCACGGCGATGGGGGTGTTCACCTTCACGCCTTCGCTGCCCTCGGCGATCAGGATCTTGCCGAGGATGCCTTCATCGACGGCCTCGAACTCCATCGTCGCCTTGTCGGTCTCGATCTCGGCGATGATGTCGCCGGCGGTGACCGTGTCGCCTTCCTTCTTCAGCCATTTCGCCAGCGTCCCTTCCTCCATGGTCGGGGACAGGGCGGGCATCAGGATTTCAGTAGCCATTCTTTATCCCTCCCTTACGCGTTCTGGGTTGCCGGATCGGCGGCATAGATGTCGGTCCAGAGCTCGTCCAGCGACGGCTCGGGGCTTTCCTTGGAGAATTCGGCGGCCTGGTTCACGATCTCCTTGATCTCCTTGTCGATCGCCTTGAGGTCGTCTTCCGAGGCGTGCTTGCCCTGCAGCAGAAGCTCGCGGACATGTTCGATGGCATCGCGTTCCTCGCGCATCTTCTGCACCTCCTCGCGCGAACGGTATTTCGCCGGGTCGGACATCGAGTGGCCGCGATAGCGATAGGTCATGACTTCGAGGATATAGGGCCCCTTGCCGGCGCGGCAGTGGGCCACGGCCTTTTCGCCGGCGGCTTTCACGGCCAGCACATCCATGCCGTCCACCTGCTCGCCCGGGATGCCGAAGGCTTCGCCGCGACCGAAGAAGGTGGTCGACTTGGTCGAGCGCTTGACCGACATGCCCATGGCATACTGGTTGTTTTCAATGACGAAAATCACCGGCAATTCCCAGAGCTCGGCCATGTTGTAGGTCTCGTAGACCTGGCCCTGGTTGGAGGCGCCGTCACCGAAATAGGTGAAGGTCACGCGGCCATTGCCCAGATACTTGTCGGCGAAGGCGAGGCCGGCACCCAGCGGCACCTGCGCCGCGACGATGCCGTGACCGCCATAGAAATGCTTCTCCTTCGAGAACATGTGCATGGAGCCGCCCTTGCCCTTGGAATAGCCGCCCTCGCGCCCGGTCAGTTCGGCCATGACGCCGCCGGCATCCATGCCGCAGGCCAGCATGTGACCGTGATCGCGATAGGAGGTGATGCGCTTGTCGCCTTCCTCGGCGGCCGCTTCCAGACCGACGACCACGGCTTCCTGACCGATATAGAGGTGACAGAAGCCGCCGATCAGGCCCATGCCGTAAAGCTGGCCGGCCTTTTCCTCGAATCGGCGGATCAGCAGCATGTCCTTGTAGTATTTCAGCAGCTCGTCCTTCGAGACATTCGGCTTAGACGCGCTTTTGGCGGCTGCTGGTTTCGCGGCGGCACTCTTGGTGGCTGCGGGTTTCCTGGCCATGCGGGTTCCTCCTGCAAGCTGGCGGGATAGTTCAGCGTTAAACTATCCGTAGCGCATCGGAAAACTGGCTGCAATCCGCGATCTTGACCTAGCGGATGATGACCTCGTCGGGGCGCATCAGGCCCAGAACCTCGCGGGCGCGTTCGTCGAGAAGGTCGATGTCGAGATATTCGTCGGACAGCCGGTATGTCAGGTTCTTCATCGCCTCCACCTCGGCCTGCAGGGCGTCGCGTTCGGCGATCAGGGCCTTGGTCTCATCCTGCAACTGGATGCGCCGCATCACCCCGGACGGGCCCTGGATGGCCGCGAAGGCGAAATAGACGCTGGCAAGCACGGCCAGGAAAACGATGACGATCGCTGAAAGCGACAGGCGCTGTGACATGGGCTGCCCCGGATTGCGGCCTTCTTCGGGCCTTTTGCGGCATATTCGCACGAAACGCGGTCCGGGGGAAGCCGGGGCGGCGGCGGTCGGGCGGCGAAATATCGTTGCGAAGATTCCGACAGAAAGAAAACTTCAGTAATGCCTTTCGCGACGGGATATGGTTAAATGGTCGCAGTAGCGATGGCGAATTTCGAGTCGGGCCGGCAAGGCGTCCCAAGCGGAAATTTGCCCGGTTAACCCCGGTGTCATTCAGATATTACTCTCTGCCCGCATGTTGCGGGGCATTGCCATTTCTTCAAGTCCTTCGGGGAGAGGAGACTGCCATGCGAGCGAAACGTGCCGTGATCGGCGGAGATCACATGTTCACGTCGGATGCGGATTTCGACGGCATGATCGGGGGCGATGTCATTGTCGCCAAGGGCGTTGCCGTGACCTTGCACGGGCTGGTCAATGGCGACCTGCTGGTGCGGTCGGGCGCGACGGTTCGGCTGGGCGCCATGGTCGGCGGGCAGGTCATCAATCAGGGCGGGACGGTCCTGACCATCGCCTGAGCCGGTGCCGGATGCCACTGGTCGCGAGGCCTGATCTGCGCCCGCCGGCGCGCGCTGTCGGTCCGGCGATCAGGCGGCGCGCGGTCAAGGTTGGCGCAGAAGATCGTCCAGCACCAGCCCCATGACCCGCGCCGAATCGAGCATGTCCTCGACGCCGATCCATTCGTCCGGCTGATGCGCCATTTCCAGCACGCCGGGGCCGTAGGCGATGCAGTTCTTCAGCTTGCCGATGCGGTCGATATGTTTCTGGTCATAGGTGCCGGGGCTGACGACATATCCGGCCTGAATGCCCAGCACACGCTCGATGGCGGCGGCGGTGGTGCGCACGACCGGGGCGTCGCGGTCGGTCATCGAGGGGATGACCTCGAAGAGATCGCGGATCTCGTAGCGGAAACTCGGGCGGCGGGCGCGGATGCGTTCCATCAGCGCGGTGATTTCGGCCTTCACCTCTGCCGGGTCTTCCTCGATCAGGAAGCGGCGGTCGATGGTGATGCGGCAGCGGTCGGCCACGCAGGGCGCGGGCAGGCCGGTGAATTCGGGGCCGAGATCGGGTTCTCCGCCATGGATCGAATTGATATTCAGCGTCGAGGATCGCGCGCCGTCCGGGATCACCGGCATCTCGGTGCGCTTGCCGGCCAGAAGCGGCCAGAGCGTCGCCTCCATCTCCTCCAGCACGGCGCCCATATGGCGGATGGCGCTGTCGCCCAGGAAGGGCATGGAGCCGTGGGCGATGCGGCCATGGGTCTCGATCTCGGCCCACCAGACGCCGCGATGGCCAAGGCAGATGCGGTCCTTGTGCAGCGGCTCGGGAATGATGACATGCTGGACATCGGCGAAGGCGCCCTGCTCGGCCAGATAGGCCACGCCGCCATAGCCGCCGGTTTCCTCATCCGCCGTGGCCGAGATTTCGATGCGCCCGGCATGGTCGGGATGGGTGTCGATGAAGGCCTCGGCTGCGATGATGGATGCGGCCAGCCCGCCCTTCATGTCGCAGGCGCCGCGGCCATAGATGCGGTCTTCCTCGGGCACATATTCGGCGCCGAACGGGTCGCGCGACCAGCCGTGACCGATTTCGACCACATCGTGATGAGAGTTGAAATGCACGCAATCGCCGGGGCGCGCGCCCTTGTGGCGGGCGACGAGGTTCCAGCGCGGATAGGCTTCGCTGTCGCCGGGGCTGCCCTTGGCGCGGACCAGATCGCAGGCGAAGCCCTTCGGGGCCAGCCGCGCCTCCAGATAGTCGCAGATGTCGCGGTAATGCTGTCCCGGCGGGTTCAGCGTCGGGATGCGGATCAGGTCCTGGGTCAGGCGGATCAGATCGTCGCGGCGGGCCAGGATGGTATCGGAAAGGGCGTCCATGCCGGCGAGATTGGCGCGGCTTCGGCGCGCTGTCCAGCCTTCTGCGCTGTCCTTGGCCGCGCCCCGCCGAACAAGCTCGATTTCGGGGAACGGGTCTTGTATGAGCCGCGTTTGAGCCTAAAGTTTTGTGCAACCAAGTTCTCAGGGGATTTTTCGATGGCATCGCTCGACCAGCAATTGAACGACACGCAGAAGCAGATCACGCTGACGCAACAGAAGATGGCCGAAGTGACCAGCCAGCTTGACCGGGCCACGGCGCGCGCCGAGGTGGCCGAGCCGGCCATCGACATCGCCAATGCGACGCTGGCCGATGTCCATGCCCATACCGAGGCAATGAATGCCAATATCGCCGAACTCATCATGGGGCTGGACGATGTGACGGCCGGGTTCTCCAAGGATTTCGAGCAGATGCGTTCGAAAACCGGGTGGGAGAGCTTTGTCGGCATTTTCGCGCGCGGTAAATCCGAGGCGATGCGGCAGGAACGGATGCGTTCGGCCAGCATCGACGACAAGCTGCAGGACCTGATCTCGAAATCCGATGTGATCACGCGGCTGTTGCAGGATCAGCTGGCGCAGCTGAACGACCAGAAGGGGAAGGTCGAGACCAACCTGACCGGCACGCTGGACGAGCGCGAGGCCACGGTCGATCTGCTGGAATCCCTGCGCCAGCGGATCGCGGCGATGGATCCGCAACTGATCGAGTTGGAGAACAAGGTCGCCTCGACCACCGATCCGAGCGACCGCACCCGGCTGGAGACCGAGCTTGCCAATGCCAACAAGGAGCATAACGCGCTCGTGCAGGACGAGCAGGTGGCGCTGGCGAAGTCGCAGACGCTGGAACGCTATATCGAGGCCGGCAAGACCTGGGTCGACAGCCTGCAGAATCAGGCCGCGACGCAGATGGTGCTGATCAACAAGCTGCAGACGGATACCAAGCAGCGTGTGGTTCTGTATGACGCGCTGACCAAGTCCTTGAAGACCGCGCAGCAGCAGGACGTGGCGCATCGCATCAACGAGATCGGGGTGAAGACCGATCAGGAGGCGCAGGCCCAGATGGCCGCCATCGGCACCGCCACCAATGACCGCATGGCCGACATGCTGGAAGCCCATGGCGATCACATGGTCTTCGCCCGCAAGGTGCTGGAGGAAAAGGCCAAGGCCGACGAACGTTTCGCCCGCCGTTTCAGCGAGATCGTGAAGAAGCACGACAGCAATCTCTACGGGGGTTGAGGTTGCGTTGAGCCGCGTTGCGCCGACCCTCCCCGCCGGGCGGGTTGGCGTCGTGACGCGGTATGGTGAATGCTGTTGGCGTTCGGTGCCGAAGCTGGGGGATCATCAATGAGCAAGGACCGCACCGGCAATCTGGACGCCGATCATCGCCAGATCGAGGACGACCTGATCGCCCGGCGCTATTTCGAGAAGCTGCGCCTGATTTCGGCCACTCTGCCCGATGTGCTGGCGGAAATGGTCCGCGACCGGCTGTTCAGCCAGACCGAGGTCGAGGTGCTCGGCTCTTATCTGAGCGCGATGCTGCGCTCGGCCGATGCGCTGTCGATGAAATATCTGGTCTCGGGCCGGGTCGACGGGCCGTTGCGCAAGTTCCTGACCATCGATGTGCACGAATCCGGCTATCCGGTCTGGTCCGAGATCGGGCAGATGGCCGCCGATGCGGCGCAGGCCGCCGACCAGTTGGCGCGCACCG
Source organism: uncultured Paracoccus sp. (assembly GCF_937873615.1). Taxonomy (GTDB): domain Bacteria; phylum Pseudomonadota; class Alphaproteobacteria; order Rhodobacterales; family Rhodobacteraceae; genus Paracoccus. The sequence continues at coordinate 41,381 of NZ_CALMYP010000049.1, read as the reverse complement.
CCGACAGCAGCCAGATCAAGGACGACATGGTGCGCCAGATCGTCGGCGATCTGACCATTCCGACGCGGCTGCAATATGCGATGTCGCAGCGGCTTTACCATGAGGCGCTGGCAAAGGGCGGGCTGTTCTGGCCGCAGATGCATCCGCAGGCCTATTGGCTGTCCGATGCCGGCCATAGGCGGCGCTGGCTGATCCATTGGGCGGTCTATGACAGCCAGTTGAACCTGCCGGTGGTCTATCTGATGGATTGCGACGATAGCGGTCGCCGCCCGCTGGCCGAGGATCCGAAACGCTGGCCCGAGGTGCAGGCGCATCTGATGGCGCAATCGGTGACCTCGCTGCAACTGCTGACCATCGCGCAGGGCTTCGATCGCGATTTCGACAAGCTGCACCCGCATCGCCTGCGTCGGATCCTGATGGGGCCGATCTATTCGCAGCAGTTCACCACCCAGGAAGGCCCGATCAAGGAGGTGCTGGACAATGCCCGCGCCCCGGCGGGCGAGGATTGGGCCGTGGCGCTGACCATCGAGGAGTTGCAGGCCGAACGCGCGATCATGGAATCGAGCGGGCTGTTCGGGGTGACCGAGCGGCAGATCTTCAAGCTCGATCCGCTTGGCCTCGGCGGGGCCGGGCAGGGGGCGAGCAATGTCGAGCGCGCGCTTGTGCTGCCGGCGCGGCCCTATCAGTCGCTGGCCGAGATGGACCCGGCAGGCTTTCGCAATATCCGCAAATATGTCCCGCTGCCCGATGGCCGCGTGACCGCCTATCGCTGATGGCGCGCGATCCGCAGATCCTGTGGCGGCGGCTGGACCGGCCCGGCCACGATGCCTGCCGGCTGTGGCAGGACGACACCCGGCAGGGGGTGGAAGGGGTGGCGGTCTGGCTGGACCCTGCCGGCCCGGCGCATCTGGCCTATCATGTCGCCTGCGATAACGACTGGACCACCCGCTCCGCCCGTGTGCAGGGCCGCGTCGGGGGGCGAGAGTTGACGCTCTCCATCCATCGCGACGAGATCGGCAATTGGCGCGCGGCGGGTGAAGAACTGCCGGATCTCTGCGGATTGCAGGATATCGACCTTGGCTTCACGCCCGCGACCAATACCCTGCCGATCCGCCGCTTGCGCCAGCAGGGCAAGGATCGCGCTGAACTGGCCTCGGTCTGGCTCGATCCGGCCGACTGGGCGCTGAAACGCCTGCCGCAGAGCTATCGTCGCGGCGATTCGGGCTGGCATTATGCCTCGCCCGGCTATGAGGCCGAACTTGCCGTCGATGCCGACGGCTTCGTCACCGATTACCCCGAGATGTGGATTAAAGAGGACCCGAATGGACGTTCGTAACGAAATGGAATTGCCCGAGGCCGAGATCCGCGCCCATTACCCGCAGGCGCTGTCGCTGCTGACCGGCTTCGACCATGCGCCACGGCTGGGCAAGGCCTCGGCCCCGGCGGCTGTGCCCGAACGCTCGCCCGGGATCCCCCGCATGACGCGGTTCCGCTCCACCACGCCGGGGTTGGCCGGGCGTTCGGTCGCCACGGCGCGGCCCGAAGGCACCCAGGTGATCGACCGGATCGAGGGGGTGGGCGGCGACGATCTGCCATCGCCCGCCGCCGCCACCGTTACCCGCGCGCTGCGCCGCGCCATCGCCATCGCGTTGGCGGTGGTGGATGAGGTCTCGGCCCGTTCCGGCGCGGCCGAATTGAAGCGCGCCAATCTGGAAGGCCGGCTGCCGGCGGAAAAGCGCGGTGAATTCGCCGAACTGCTGGCCGCCGAATCGCTTGCGGCCTTGTCGGTCTTTGCCAATGCCACCGCCTTCCTGCTGGCCGAACATGCCGGCCCCGAAACGGTCGAGGGCATCACCGCGGACGAGATCCTGACCGACAATCCGCTGACCGCCCTGCAGGGTGCCTTGTGGGAAATGGACCAGAACCTGTCGCGCGCCGCCCATGACGACAAGACCCTGATCGCCAGCGTGATCGCCAGTGCCGAGGCGCTGTCGGCGGGCGTTCAGGCCCGCGCCGAAAGCGTGCCGCGCACCGGGGCCTTTACCGGGGCAAGCTGGCGCGTGGCGGCGGACGATTTCCCGATCTCGGGCTATGCGCCCGCGACCAAGGCGCGCGGCAAGCCGGTGCAACTGGCCTTCAAGACCCCCGAGGAGGTCGTCGGCAATGCCATCGCCAAGCACCAGATGATGCGGCTGGCGCGGATGCTGGTCGCTTACGATTTCGACAGGCGGATGAACCCGTTCGTCGAGCTTGGCGGGTTCATCTATACCTTCCTCGGCGACGGCAAGCCCGGCACCGGCAAGACCACGTTGATCCAGATGATGGCGGGTCTGCTGAACGATTACTGCACGGTGGCGGGCTATCCCTTCCGCTATGCCAATCTGAGCATCGACAATGTCGACAGCTATCAGGGCAAGTCGGGCCAGAATGCGCGCGCCTTCATCAATAACGTGATCGACCCGGGCGTGATCGGCTTCGGCACCATCGACGATATCGACCAGATCGCCGGCAAGCGTGGCGACAAGCAGTCCTCCAGCGGTCAGCAGGAAATCACCGCTGTGCTGATGGAGGCCTTTGCCGGCGCTTCGACCATCGTGCGCGGCAATGCCACATTCGGCATGTTCTCGAACTATGCCGAATCCATCGACGACGCGCTGCGCCAGCGGGCAGGCGCACGCTTCCTGATCGACGGCCCGAAGACCCAGGCCGATTACATTGACATCCTGTCCCTGCTTCTGGGCAAGCGCCACCAGATCCCGGTCGGCGATCACGAGCTGATGAAGGCCCAGGCCATCAAGACCGCCGTCGCCGACAGTCTGGAGCGTCACAACCAGCCGCAGGAGGAAGGCCTCGCGAAGGTCTGGTCCGAGGTCACCGCCCAGACCGGCCCCCTCGACACGCTGGCCGAGTTCGGCACCTATCTGCACGCGATTTCTCAGGCGGATGAGCGATTCACCGGCCGCGCCATCAAGAATATCACCGATGCGATCAAGGCGCGTTCGATGGATTTCGACATGCCGGATGAATGGTTCGAAACCCCCGAGCCCTTCATGCACCAGCCTTACGAGCGCAAGCTGGAGATGATCGAGGCCCTGCGGCAGCCGATCACCAAGGAAATGATCGCGCAGGAAATCAACCGCTACGCCGACAGCGAATGGCGCTATGCCGACAGCAGCGACGAGACCGCCATCGAGGAAGCCGTGCGCAATATGGAACGCATGGCCGAGGCGCAGAAGCGCTATCGGGAAGGCGGGTAAGGTCCGCCGGTCAGGGGGGTGCCGGGTCGGCTTTCTGCGCATCGCCCGCTCAGGGCTGGCATGGGAACGGGGCATGGCAGGGCAGGCAATTGCGCCTCGTCTCTTGCGATCCGGGTGCGGGCTGGATTACAAGCGCCCGAAACCCGCATTTTGCCGAATATCGAAGGACCACCGATCATGGCAGGCCATTCCAAATGGGCGAACATCCAGCACCGCAAGGGCCGGCAGGACGCCATCCGCTCGAAGCTGTTCTCGAAGCTGGCGAAGGAGATCACCGTCGCCGCCAAGATGGGCGACCCCGATCCCGACAAGAACCCGCGCCTGCGTCTGGCGGTGAAGGAAGCCAAGTCGAGCTCGGTCCCCAAGGACGTGATCGACCGCGCCATCAAGAAGGCCGTCGGCGGCGATGCCGAAAACTACGACGAGATCCGTTACGAGGGTTACGGCCCCAACGGGATCGCCGTGATCGTCGAGGCGATGACCGATAACCGCAACCGCACGGCCTCGAATGTGCGCAGCTATTTCACCAAATCGGGCGGCGATATGGGGCAGACCGGCTCGGTCAGCTTCATGTTCGACCGGGTGGGCGAAATCAAGTATCCCGCCGATGCGGGCGATGCCGACACGGTGATGATGGCCGCCATCGAGGCCGGTGCCGACGATGTCGAATCGGACGAGGAAGGCCACTGGATCTATTGCGCCGATACCGATCTGAACGATGTCACCACGGCGCTGGAAGCGGCGCTTGGCGAATCCGAGACCGCCAAGCTGATCTGGAAGCCGCAGGCCCCGACCGAGATCGCCGATCTGGACACCGCGCAGAAGCTGATGCGCCTGATCGAGACGCTGGAAGACGACGATGACGTGCAGAACGTCACCGGCAATTTCGACCTCTCGGACGAGGTCGCGGCGCAGCTGTGATCACGGCTGGATAAGCACGGCGCGCGCGGCCCGGCGGATCGCGCGTGTCAGCGGCGCCAGTTGCGGCGCCACGATCCGCGCCACCTGCCAGTAAAGCGGCACGTCGAGCGGCGCATCCGCGACCAATGGCACCAGCCGGCCATGGCGCAGGTCATCCCCGATCAGGATTTCCGGGTTCATCCCCCAGCCCATGCCAAGGCGCGCCGCCTCGGCAAAGCCCTGCGTCGTCGGGATCAGATGGGTCGGCAGGGCGATGCGGGTGCCGGCCTGACGCTCGGCCCATTGGTTCTGCAACCCGTCCTTGGCGTTGAAGGTGATCGCCGGGGCGCGGCGCAGCGCATCGGCGGTGACCCCATCGGCGAAATGGCGGGCGATGAAGCCGGGGCTTCCGGTCGGCAGATAGCGCATGGCACCGAGCGCGTGACTGTCGCAGCCCGCGACCGGCCCGCGCGTCGCGGTGATCGCGGCGCTGACCAGACCGGCGCGCAGCCAGCTTTCGGCATGGTCCTGATCGTCGACGACCAGATCGAGCAGGCCGGGCGCCTCGGGCAGGGCGGATATGGCCCAACTGGCAAGGCTGTCGGCGGTTACGGCGATGCGGATCACCGGGGTCTCGGCCGGCGCGGCGCCCTGACCCGCGATCCCGGCCTCCAGCAGCCGCACTTGGTCGAGATGCGCCACCAGCCTCAGCCCGGCCTCGGTCGGGGCGACGGGCGGGCCGCGATCCAGCAGGACCTGGCCCATCCGCGCCTCCAGCGTCTTGATGCGCTGCGAAATCGCCGATTGGGTGACGCCGAGCGCATGGGCCGCAGCCTCGAAAGAGCCGCGGCGGGCGATCTCGGACAGGGCGGCAAGGGCGGGATAGTCGAGCATCAGTTCAGCTAATCTTGGTTTATATGATTTAATTTCACTTATGTTCGATCCTCTGGCAAGAGCGGATGCGTAACAGGGGACTTCGCCATGCACACCTTTCTTGCCGGGCTCGGCACCGGGCTTTCGCTGATCGTCGCCATCGGGGCGCAGAACGCCTTCGTCCTGCGCCAGGGCCTGCTTCGCAGCCATGTCTTCGCCGTCTGCCTGTTCTGCGCCTTGTCAGACGCGGTTCTGGTCACCTTCGGCGTCTTCGGCGCAGGCCTGCTGTCGCGCGTCGCCCCCTGGTTCACCGAGGTCATGCGTTGGGGCGGGGCGGCCTTCCTGATCTGGTACGGATTTCGCGCCGCGCGCTCGGCCTGGAACGGGGGCGACAGCCTGCGCGTGGCGGGGCAGGCGCAGGGCTTCTGGGCGACGATGGCGACGGTCGCCGCGATCACCTGGGCCAATCCGCATGTCTATCTGGATACGGTCGTGCTGCTCGGCGCGGTCTCGGCCGATTTCGCCGACAAGCGGGCCTTTGCCAGCGGTGCCATCGCCGGATCCTTCCTGTTCTTCTTCGCGCTCGGTTATGGCGCGCGACTGCTGGCGCCGATCTTCGCCCGGCCCCGCGCCTGGCAGGTGCTCGATCTGGTCATTGCTCTGGTTATGTGGTCTATCGCCCTGTCACTGATCTGGGGGTAGGGCGTGGACGCCAGACAACGGAACGATCTGGCGGGTGTCGGATGGATGGTGTTGACGGGGCTGCTTTTCGTGGCCTTCAATGCCTCGGTCAAGATCTTCGGGCAGGGCCTGCCGGCTGCGCAATCCGCCTTTATCCGCTTTGCCGTGGGCGCGATCTTCGTTGCGCCCTTGCTGCCGCGTATCCTGCGGGACGGGCTGCCCCATGGGTCGCTGCCGCTTTTCGGGCTGCGTGCGGTGCTGCATATCGTCGGCGTCGTGCTGTGGTTCTATGCCATGACCCGCATTCCGATCGCCGAGGTGACCGCGATCAACTTCCTCAACCCGGTCGCGGCCACGCTTGGCGCAGTCCTGTTCCTGCGCGAGCCGCTGTCGCCGCCGCGTGCCGTGGCGATCCTGGTCGCGCTTGGCGGGGCGCTGCTGATCCTGAGGCCGGGGATGCGCGGGCTGGATCTGGGACATCTGGCGCAGGTGACATCTTCGGTTCTGGTCGGGCTGTCCTATCTGGTTGCGCGAAACCTGGCGCAGAAGATCCCTGCCGAGGTGGTTGTCGCCGTCATGACGCTGACGGTCACAGCCGGGCTGCTTCCTTTCGCACTGGCGGTCTGGCAGCCGATGGGTTGGGGGCAGTTGGCGGGGCTGGCGCTTGTGGCCCTGATCGCCACCCTTGGCCATTACGCCATGACCCGCGCCTTTGCCGTCGCCCCCATGGCCGTCACCCAGCCGGTCACCTTCCTGCAACTGATCTGGGCCAGCCTGATGGGGGTGGCGGTCTTTCACGAACCGCTCGACCCCATGGTGCTGCTGGGCGGGGCCATCATCATCGCCGCCATCAGCTTCATCACTTGGCGCGAGACCCGCGTCGCTCAGCGCATGGTCCAGTAGCCGATCACCGGCGAGGCGAGATCAATCAGGCAGAGAGCCGTTGCAGCACCTGATCGCGGGTGACGATGCCGCCGCCGGAGACCGGCCTCGCCTCGGTTTCGCGCAGCGCGCCCAGGACCTCTTTCAAGGGCAGATCGGCGGGCAGGGGCTGGCCCTCGGCCATGCCGGGCGCGGCCAGATCGCGGGCGGTCAGCACCTCCAGCGGGTTCATATGGGCGACGAAATCGGCGACATAGCCATTGGCGGGCCGGGCCAGAATTTCGCGCGCGGTGCCGGTCTGCACGATCCGCCCGCCCTCCATCAGGGCGATGCGGTTGCCCAGCTTGAAGGCCTCGTCGAGGTCGTGGCTGACGAACAGGATCGTGCGGCGCGAGGATCGCTGCAATTCCAGCAGCTCATCCTGAAGCCGGGTGCGGATCAGCGGATCGAGCGCGCTGAAGGGTTCGTCCATCAGCAGGATCGGCGCCTCGGTCGCGAAGGCGCGGGCCAGGCCGACGCGTTGCTGCATCCCGCCGGACAATTCTCCCACCGGACGCTCGGCCCAGTCGGTCAGCCCGACCATGGCCAGTTGCGCGCCGACGCGCTGGCGCCGTTCCTCGGGCGCGGCACCGGCCAGTTCCAGCCCGAGCCCCACATTCTCGGCCACGCTGCGCCAGGGCAGCAGGCCGAATTGCTGGAAGACCATCGAGACATGGCGCAGCCGCAGCCGGCGCAATTGCTGCGCATCGGCATGGGGAACCGAGACCATCCTGCCGCCCATGCGCACCCGCACATCGCCACGCACCACCGGGTTGAGCCCGTTCACCGCGCGCAGCAGCGTCGATTTGCCGGAACCCGACAGCCCCATCAGCACGACGATTTCGCCATCCTGCACGTTCAGGGCCGCGTCATGGACGCCCAGAACCTCGCCGGTCGCCTCCTCGATGGCGGCGCGTTCCAGCCCCTCATCGGCCAGGCGCAGCGCATGGGCCGGCTTCTTGCCGAAGACGATCGAGCAGGCGTCGAACTCGATGGCGTTTTGCGGATCGCTCATGATTTTCCCCTTACCCGGAGGACGCGGTCGAGGGTGACCGCGACAATGACGACAATCAGCCCCGATTCGAAACCGAGCGAGGCATTCACGGTGTTCAGCGCCCGCACCACCGGCACGCCCAGCCCGTCGGCACCGACAAGCCCGGCAATGACGACCATGGAGAGCGACAGCATGATGGTCTGGTTCAGCCCGGTCATGATCTGGGGCAGGGCGCTTGGCAGTTCCACCTTCCACAACAGCTGGCGCGGCGTGGCACCGAAGGCGGTCGCGGCCTCAGTCAGCGCGCGCGGGGTCGAGGCGATGCCGAGCTGGGTCAGCCGGATCGGTGCCGGCAGCACGAAGACCACGGTGGCGATCAGCCCCGCGACCATGCCGATGCCGAAGAAGACGATGACCGGGATCAGATAGACATAGGTCGGCAAGGTCTGCATCAGGTCGAGAAGCGGCCTGACCCATTCGTAAAGCCGGGGCCGGTGCGCGAGCGCGATGCCCACCGGCACGCCGATGGCCATGCAGACCGCGCAGGCGGTCAGCACCAGCGTCAGCGATTCCATCGTCTCTTCCCAGTAGCCCTGGTTGATGATGAACAGAAGCCCCGCCGCCACCCCCAGCGTCGTCGGCCAGCTGCGCTGCAGCAGATGCGCGATGCCCAGCATGATCGCCACCATGACCAGCGGATGCGGGGTCAGCAGCAGCCACAGGATCGCGTCGATCATCCCCTGCAGCGCCGCCGCCATGGCGTCGAAAACGGCGCTGGCATGTTCGGTCAGCCAGTCGAAGGCCCGGCCGGCCTCGCGGCCGACCGGGATTTTCGTGCCTGTGATCAGCTCGAGCAGACGGTCCAAGGGTGGATCAATCCGTGAGCGCGGCTGTCAGCACCTCGACCGCGTCACGGCCATCCTGCGCGGTGACCCCGTCGAGCCAGGCCGGTGCCGCATCCGGGTTGGCCTTCAGCCAGGCCTTCGCCGCATCGCCGGGATCGGCCTTGTCGTTCAGGATCGCGCCCATGATCTCGTTTTCCATGGCCAGGGTGAATTCCAGGTTCTGCAGGAACTTGCCGACATTCGGGCATTCCTCGACATAGCCGGCACGGCTGGTCGTGAGCACCTCGGCCCCGCCGAGATTCGGCCCGAAGATATCGTCGCCGCCGGCCAGATAGGTCAGGTCGAACTCGCTGTTCATCGGATGCGGTTCCCAGCCGAGAAAGACGATGGGCTTGCCGGCCTTGCTCTCGCGGGCGACCTGTCCCAGCATCCCCTGTTCCGAGGATTCGACGATGTCGAAGGCGCCGAGGCCGAACTTGTCTTCACCCACCATCTCGATCAGCAGGCGGTTGCCGTCATTGCCCGGCTCGATCCCGTAGATCTTGCCATCCAGCGCCTTTTCCTGCGCGGCGATATTGCTGAAATCGGTGATGCCCAGATCGGCGCCGGCCTGATTGGTGGCCAGCGTGTATTTCGCCCCGGTCAGATTGGTGCGCACCATGTCGATGGTGCCGGCCTCGCGATAGGGGGCGATGTCCGCCTCCATCGAGGGCATCCAGAGGCCCAGGAAAACGTCGATATCGTTGGTCGACATTGCCGTGAAGGTCACCGGCAGGGCCAGGACCTCGATCTCGGTCTCATAGCCCAGGGCGTCGAGGATCGTCGTCGCCACGGCGGTGGTGGTGGTGATGTCGGTCCAGCCCACATCCGAGAAGGTGACCTGTTTGCAGGTCTCGGCTTCCTGTGCGGCGGCGGGAAGGGCGATGGCTGCGCCGAGCAGCAGGGCGGCGATACGGGTCATGGATACTCCTCGAAAAATATTGATTGACGGGTCAATCAAGCTGGGTTATTCCTACACAAAACCGACCGCGAGGTGCGCGGATGCGTAGTCGTGCCCGGCAAAATAACAGAAAGATCGAATTGATCAACGCCGCAATCGAAACGATTGCGCGATCTGGCACGCTTGATGTCACCGTGGCGGACATTGCCCGTGAAGCCGGCATGTCCCCGGCCTTGGCGCATCACTATTTCGGCTCCAAGGATCAGATCTTCCTGTCGACCATGCGGGAAATCCTGCGCCGCTATGGCGTCGCCGTGCGCGCCGAACTCGGCGGGCTCGACGATCCGCGCGCGCGTCTGCTGGCCGTGCTCGATGTCAGTCTCGGGCCGGAGCATTTCGATTCCGGCACGGTGGCGGCCTGGTTGAACTTCTATGTGCTCGCGCAGCGGGACAGGGATGCGGCGCGGCTTTTGCGGGTCTATCATCGCCGGCTGCGTTCGACATTGCTGGCCGATCTGCGGAAGCTGGCCGGTGATCGTGCCGCCGGCATCGCCGAGACGCTTGGCGCGCTGATCGACGGGGTCTATCTGCGCCACGCGCTGGATCGCGATCCGCCGCAGGATCTGCTGAGCCTTCCGCGCGCCTATCTTCTGTCGACGCTTTGAGCGTTCAAGGCGCGGACCGGCGGCGCACTGTGGCCGGTCCATGAAAAAACCGGGGCCGCGATGGCCCCGGTTCCCTGTCTGACGCATCCCGGCTTATTTCGGGATTTCGGCGGTGATCCCCTCGACGTAGAAATCCATCTGCGACAGTTCCTCGTCGGTGGCGGTCGCGCCTTCGGCCAGCCAGGCGCTGCCATCGGCCTTGTTCAGCGGCCCGGTGAAGGGGTGATAGGCGCCCGAGGCGATCTGTTCCTTCAGCGCCTCGGCTTCGGCCTTGACCTCGGCGGGGACGGCCTCGGTGATCTCGCCGATCTCGACCTCGCCGGCGCCGATCCCGGCCCAGGTGGCCTTGGATTCCCAGGTCCCGTCCAGAACCGCGCCGACGCGCTCGATATAATAGGGCGCCCAGTTGTCGATGATCGCGGAAACCCGCGGGCTGGGCTTGAAGGCCCCCATGTCCGAGGCCTGACCGAAGCCGATGGCACCGGCTTCTTGGGCCTTGGCCAGCGGCGCGGTCGAATCGGTATGCTGCAGGACCACGTCGACGCCTTCGGCGATCAGCGCGGCGGCGGCGTCAGCCTCCTTGGCCGGGTCGAACCAGCTATAGGCCCAGACCACCTTCATCTCGACATCCGGGTTCACCTTCCTGGCGTGGATGAAGGAGGAGTTGATGCCCTGAATGACCTCGGGGATCGGGAAGGAGCCGATATAGCCGATCTTGTTCGATTTGGTCATCCGCCCGGCAATCGTGCCCATGACCGCGCGGCCTTCGTAGAAGCGGGCGTCATAGGTCGAGACGTTGTCGGCGCGCTTGTAGCCGGTGGCGTGTTCGAATTTCACATCCGGGAACTTGGCCGCGGTGGCGATCACCGAATCCATGAAGCCGAAGCTGGTGGCGAAGATCAGCTTGTTGCCGGCAAGCGCCAGCTGGGTCAGCGCGCGTTCGGCATCGGCACCTTCCGGCACGCTTTCAATGAAGGTGGTTTCGATCCTGTCGCCATATTCGGCCTCGATCGCCTTGCGGCCCTGATCGTGCTGATAGGACCAGCCGCCATCGCCGACCGGGCCGACATAGATGAAGCCGACCTTCAGCTTCTCGCCATCCTGCGCCTGTGCCGGAAGCGCGGTCAGCGCCGCGACCGCCGCCGAGGTGATAAGGAATGTTCTGCGCTGCATGGATATTCTCCCTGTTATATCAGCTTGTTGCATGGAAGATCTGGCCCAGAGATCCGGGCGCTGCCGAACCGCGCCGACGGGCCGAGATGAGAACGAGGGCCAGGATGGTCACCAGATAGGGGGCCATGGCCAGCAATTGCACCGGCACATTGACGCCTGCCGCCTGCAGGCGCAGTTGCAGCACCGCGACCCCCCCGAACAGCCAGGCGCCGGCCAGCACGCCGACGGCGCGCCAGCCCGCGAAGACGACGAGGGCGAGCGCGATCCAGCCGGCACCGGCGGTCATGCCTTCGGTCCATTGCAGGACCGTGGCGATGGAAATATAGGCCCCGCCGATTCCGGCCATGGCGCCGCCGAAGGCGATGGCGGCCAGCCGCACGGCGCGGACCTTGTGGCCAAGCGCATGGGCGGCGTGGTGGTTCTCACCGATGCCGCGCAGGATCAGGCCGGGTCGGGTGCGGTTCAGAAACCACCAAAGCGCCAGGACCATGACGAGGCCGAACCAGATCACCCAGTTCAGCCCGAGAACGCCCGCCCCCATCGAGGGCGCCTTGACCCCTTCATAGGGTTTGCCGAACAGCGCCGTCAGCCCCAGCCCGAACAGCGTCAAGGCAAGGCCGGTGGCGACCTGATTGGTCAGCAGGAATTGCGTCAGCAGCCCGAAGATCATCGAGATCGCGGCCCCGGCAATCGCGGCCGCCATGAACCCCACCGCCGGGCTGCCGGTCGCATGGGCCGCCGCGAAGCCTGCCAATGCGCCGGTGATCATCATCCCCTCGACGCCCAGGTTCAGGACGCCCGCGCGTTCGGCGACCAATTCGCCAAGCGCCGCGAACAGGATCGGAGTCGCGGCGGACAGGATCATCACGATCAGGGTGGTCAGGTCGATCATGCCGCGATCCTCCGCCGGATGCGATAGCGGGTCAGCAGGTCGAAACCCAGAAGATAGAACAGCAGCATCCCCTGAAACACCTGCACCGTCGCCGCCGGTAATTGCAGCATCAGCTGGGCGATATCTCCGCCGATATAGGTCAGCGCCATCAGCAGGCCCGCCAGCAGGATGCCGACCGGATGCAGCCGGCCCAGAAAGGCCACGATGATCGCGGTAAAGCCATAGCCCGAGCCGAAGCTGTCGGTGATCTGGCCAGCCGGGCCCGCAGCCTCGAACAGGCCGGCCATGCCGGCAAGCGCGCCCGAAAGGCCAAGGCAGAACCCGACGAGGGCCGAAGGCCGGACCCCGGCGAAGCGGGCGGCGCGCGGGGCTTCGCCCGCCGCGCGGATCTGCAACCCCCGGATATGGCGCGACATCAGCACCCAGATGCCGAAGACCGCGAAGCTGGCCGCGATGACGCCCCAATGGATGCCGGTGCCGGGAAACATCTCGGGGTTGGAGGCGGCGGGATATTGCGACAGGTTGCGCGATCCGGGCATCCCGAAGCCTTCCGGGTTGCGCATCGGGCCGAAGGCCATCCAGGCGGCGATCTTCTGGGCGACATAGACCAGCATCAGCGAAACCAGGATCTCGGAGGCCCCGAACCAGTTGCGCAGCACCGCCGGGATCATCCCCCAGGCCCAACCGCCAAGCGCGCCGGCGACGACCATGGCCGGGAAGATCCACCAGCCCTCGGCCGGATAGGCGGCAAGCGCCACGGCGGCGCCGGCAATGCCGCCCATGATGTATTGCCCTTCCGCGCCGATATTCCAGATGCCGGCCCGGAACCCAACGGCAAGGCCGCAGGCGATCAGGATCAGCGGGCCGGCCTTGACCAGCAATTGCGGGCGCGAATAGCCGGCCGAGGCGCCGAACAGCGGGTCCCAGAAGATGGTGCGGATGGCCGCCACGGGGTCGTAGCCCATCAGCCCGAACAGCAGCGCGCCGGTCAGCATGGTGGCGATGACCGCCATGACCGGCGTGGCGAATTGCCAGATCAGCGGCGCGTCGCTGCGTGGTTCAAGTTGCCACATGCGCGGCCTCCATTCCATGGGCGCCGCCCAGCATCAGGCCGATCTGATCGAGGCTGAGGCCTTCGACCGGGCGCGGTTCCGACAGGCGGCCTTCGTTCAGCGCGCAGAAACGGTCGCCGAGTTCCAGAAGTTCATCAAGGTCCTGACTGATGACGATCACCCCCGCCCCCCCGGCGGCAAGGTTCAGCAGCGCCTGCCGGATGGAGGCGGCGGCGCCGGCATCGACGCCCCAGGTCGGCTGGTTCACCACCAGCACGCGCGGGGCCTGCAGGACCTCGCGCCCGATGACGAATTTCTGCAGGTTGCCGCCCGACAGCGCGCGCGCCGCCGTGTCCGGCCCCGGCGTGCGCACGTCGAATTCGGCGATCACCTTCTGCGTATAGTCCCGCGCCGCGCCGTGGCGGATCATCCCGCCCGGCGCCAAATCCTGCCGCACCGTCGCCGTCAGCAGCGCATTGTCGACCAGCGAGAAACCCGGCACGGCGGCATGGCCCAGCCGGTCCTCGGGCGCGGCCAGCAGCCCGGCGCGGCGGCGCAGGGCCGGGCCGGCGCGCGACAGATCCTCGCCCGCCAGCGTCACCGTGCCCGCCGGAGAGGGGATTTCGCCCGAAAGTGCGGCCAGCAGTTCTTCCTGCCCGTTGCCGGCGACGCCGCCGATGGCCAGAACCTCGCCCGCGCGCAATTCCAGCGAGACGGATTTCAGCGCCGTCCCCTCGACCGATTGCGCGGCGAGGCTGAGGTTATCGACGGTCAGCAGCACTTCGCCCGGGCTGCGGCCGGAACGGTCGATCTCGCGCATCTCGCCGCCGACCATCATCGCCGCCAGTTCCCGCGCCGAATGTTCGCGCGGGTCGCAACTGTCGATGACCCGGCCGCCGCGCAGGATCGTCGCGCGGTCGCAATGGCTGCGGATCTCTTCCAGCTTGTGACTGATATAAAGGATCGAGGTGCCCTTCGCCGCCAGCTTGCGAAGGGTGGCAAACAGGATCTCGGCCTCCTGCGGGGTCAGAACGCTGGTCGGCTCGTCCATGATCAGCAGGCGCGGATCGCCCAGAAGCGCGCGGATGATCTCGACCCGCTGACGCTCGCCCGCCGAAAGATCGGCGACCTGACGGGCGGGGTTCAGGGGCAGGCCGTATTCTTCGGAGAGCGTGGCGATGCGGCTCGCCAGCTCGCGCCGGGGCGGCGGGTGGTCGAGGCCGAGGGCGATGTTTTCCGCCACATTCATGGCGTCGAACAGGCTGAAATGCTGGAAAACCATGCCGACGCCGGCGGCGCGGGCGGCATTGGGATCGGCGGGCTCGAAAGACGCGCCATTCATCCACATCCGCCCCTCGTCCGGGCGCACCAGCCCGTAGATGGTCTTGACCAATGTGGATTTTCCGGCCCCGTTCTCGCCCAGAAGCGCGTGGATGTCGCCGGGCCGGACCTCGAACGAAATGGCATCATTGGCCTTGACGCCCGGATAGGTCTTGCTCAGACCCTCGGCGCGGAAAATGGCAGTGTCGCTCAAGTCATTGTCCCTGTTGTTCTTGCCTGCGATTTAGACAGATAAATCCGGATCGGGCAATTGCGCTTTCAGTCAGCCGCGCATAGCTTTCACCGCATGCCGGAAAATCAGCCACGATTCATCCATCTCCGCACCCATTCCGAGCATTCGCTGCTGGAAGGGGCGGTTCCCGTCAAGAAACTGATCGGATTGGCCAAGGATGCCGGGATGCCGGCGGTGGCGCTGACCGATACGAACGCCATGTTCGCGGCGCTGGAATTCAGCGTGAAGGCGCTGGAGGAAGGCCTCCAGCCGATCGTCGGCTGCCAGTTGACGCTGGACATCGGCGGGCAGGCGGGGCCGGTCGTGGCACTGGCGCAGAATGCCGATGGCTGGCTGAACCTGATGGCGCTGTCGAGCTGTCTTTACCTGCGCAAGGACGGCCAGCCCGTTCATGTGACCGAGGCCGAACTGGCCCAGCATTCCGCCGGTCTGATCCTGCTGAGCGGGGCCGCCGAGGGTCCCATCGGCAAGCTGATCCGCGCCGGCGATCTGGCCGGGGCCGAGGCCGGTCTGCGCAGCCTGCATCGGGCCTTCGGCGACCGGCTTTATGTCGAACTGACCCGTCACAAGGACGAATCGGGCAAGCTGATGGAAGCCGAGGCCGCGACCGAGGACACATTCATCCGCCTTGCCTATCTGCTGGAACTGCCGCTGGTTGCGACCAACGATGTCTATTTCCCCAAGCCTGCGATGTTCGAGGCCCATGACGCGCTGATCTGCATCGCCGAGCGCGCCTATGTCGACCAGTCCCAGCCGCGCCGCCGGCTGACGCCGAACCACGATTTCAAATCGCCCGAGGAAATGGCGGTCCTGTTCGCCGACCTGCCCGAAGCGATTGAAAACACCGTCGAAATCGCCCGACGCTGCGCCTTTGCCGTGGCCCGGCACAAGCCGATCCTGCCGCGCTTCGCCGATGACGAGGTGGAAGAACTGCGCCGTCAGGCCCGCGACGGGCTGGAGGCGCGGCTGAAGGTCATCCCCCATGCCGTTTCGGTCGAGGAATACCACAAGCGCCTGGATTTCGAGCTGGGCATCATCGAGCAGATGGGTTTCCCCGGCTATTTCCTGATCGTTGCCGATTTCATCAAATGGGCCAAGGATCATGACATTCCGGTCGGGCCGGGGCGGGGGTCGGGCGCGGGCTCGCTGGTGGCCTATGCGCTGACCATCACCGATCTCGATCCCTTGCGCTATTCGCTGCTGTTCGAACGCTTCCTGAACCCGGAACGGGTCTCGATGCCCGACTTCGACATCGACTTCTGCATGGATCGCCGCGAGGAGGTGATCCGCTATGTGCAGGAGAAGTACGGCGCCGAAAAAGTGGGCCAGATCATCACCTTCGGCGCGCTTCTTTCGAAAGCCGCGGTGCGCGATGTGGGACGCGTCCTGCAACTGCCCTTCGGTCAGGTGGACCGGCTGTCGAAGATGATCCCGGTCGAAGGGGTGAAGCCGGTCAGCGTGACCAAGGCCATCGCGGATGAGCCGCGCCTGCGAGAGGCCCGCGACAGCGAGGAAGTGGTGGCCCGGCTGCTGGATTACGCCGCCAAGGTCGAAGGGCTTTACCGCAACGCCTCGACCCATGCCGCCGGCGTGGTGATCGGGGATCGGCCGCTGGACCGGCTGGTGCCGCTTTACCGCGATCCGGCATCCGACATGCCGGCCACGCAGTTCAACATGAAATGGGTGGAGCAGGCCGGGTTGGTGAAGTTCGACTTCCTCGGCCTGAAGACCCTGACCGTCATTCAGAACGCGGTCGATCTGATCAATGGCGGCGGCAGGCCCCTGCATGTCGCCGCCGACGGCCGCCAGCTTTACGACCCGCCCGAGGGGGCGTTGAACCAGATCAACGCGATCCCGCTGGACGACAAGGCCAGTTACGAGCTTTTCGCCAGCGCCCGCACCGTCGCCGTCTTCCAGGTGGAAAGCTCGGGCATGATGGATGCGCTGCGCCGGATGAAGCCGACCTGCATCGAGGATATCGTGGCGCTCGTGGCGCTTTATCGCCCCGGCCCGATGGAGAACATTCCCACCTATTGCGAGGTGAAGAACGGCCAGAAAGATCTTGAATCCATTCATCCTTCTATCGACCATATCCTTGCCGAAACACAGGGCATCATCGTCTATCAGGAACAGGTGATGCAGATCGCGCAGGTCATGGCCGGCTATTCGCTCGGCGGTGCCGACCTGCTGCGCCGCGCCATGGGCAAGAAGATCGCCGAGGAAATGGCCAAGGAGCGGCCGAAATTCGTCGATGGCTCGGTCGCGAATGGCGTCGATTCGAAGAAGGCTGGCGAAGTATTTGACCTTCTGGAAAAATTCGCCAATTACGGCTTCAACAAATCGCATGCCGCAGCCTATGCGGTGGTCAGCTATCAGACCGCCTGGCTGAAGGCGAACCACCCGGTCGAGTTCATGGCCGGGGTGATGAATTGCGATATCCACCTGACCGACAAGCTGGCCGTCTACAAGCGCGAACTCGACCGGATGGAGATCGAGGTGGTGCCGCCCTGCGTCAACCGATCCGGCGCGACCTTCACCGTGGCCGAGGGCCGCGTGCATTACGCGCTCGGCGCGTTGAAGGGCGTGGGCGTCGAGGCGATGCGCACCATCGTCGAGGCGCGGGGCGATGAGCCCTTCACGGACCTCGTCGATTTCGCCCGCCGCGTCGATCTGCGCCGCGTCGGCAAGCGGGCGCTGGAAATGATGGCCAAGGCCGGTGCCTTCGACCTGCTGGACGACAATCGCGCCCGGGTGCTGGCCTCACTCGACGGGCTGGTCGCCTTTTCCGGGGCGAGCCACGATCAGGCGGCCTCGAACCAGTCCTCGCTGTTCGGGGGGGGCGAGGATCTGCCGCCGCCGCGCCCGGTTCTGGCGCAGGTCTGGCTGCCATCGGAGAGGCTGGGGCAGGAACATCAGGCCATCGGCTTCTATCTGTCGGGCCATCCCATCGACGATTATCTGCCGGCCCTGCGCCGGATCGAGGTCTCGACGCTGGCTGAGATCAAGGCCGCTGCGGCCTCGGGCCCGCTGGTGACCTATATCGCCGGCACCGTGTCCTCGCGGCAGGAGAAGAAATCGGCGAAGGGCAACCGCTTCGCCTTCATCGGTGCTTCGGATCCGACCGGGCTTTACGAGGCGGTGGTCTTCTCGGATGTGCTGGAAGCCTGCCGCGAGCATCTGGAGCCGGGTCAGAACGTGGTCATGCAGGTGCAGGTCGAGCCGCAGGGCGACGAGGTAAAGATGCTGGCGCGATCCGTCACGCCGCTGGAAAGCGCCATCGCCAATGTCGGCCCGGCAGAACTGGTGCTGGAGGTCGCGGATTCGCTGGACCTGAAGGGCCTGCAGGACACGCTGTCCGGCCTTGGCACGGATCGCGGCCGGCGCGGCAAGCTGATCCTGCGCGTCCATGAGGGCGACGAGGTCTATGATGTCGAGGTCACCGACAAGGCCCCCGTCGGCCCCGGCGCCCGTCAGCGTTTCCGTGTCGTCCCCGGCGTGCTGAACGTGCTGGAACAATAGCCCATTGCATCCGCATGGCCGGGCTTCACGGCGTCGTGATCCACAATCGGCATCCCGATCCGGCAAGGATTGGCCGGTGATGCCCGCGTGATCGGAAACCGTTGCGTCATGGGGATGGCTCGTCTATTCAGGATATGTAATGTAATAACATTGCAAATCTGATTGGAGAAAGACGAAGATGTATTCCCGGACGATGACAACGACGATGGCGGCTCTGGCCGTCAGCATGTTTGCGCTTGCGGCCCATGCCAGCGGAACCGAACAGGACGCTGCCGCCCACGATCACGCGCACGCGCATGAACATGACGAGGCCGCCGCCAAGCAACAGATCTACAGCGGTTATTTCGAGGACAGCCAGATCGCGCCGCGCCCGCTTTCCGACTGGCAGGGCGAATGGCAATCGGTCTTTCCGCTGCTGGAGGCGGGGCAGTTGGATGCGGTCATGGCCGACAAGGCCGCGCATGGCGACAAGACGGCCGAGGAATACACCGAATATTACCGCATCGGCTATGCGACCGATGTCGATCGGCTGGATATCGAAGGCGACATGGTCACCTTCCATCGCGGCGATGCGGCGGTCTCGGGGCGCTATGCCGACGATGGCTATGAGATCCTGACCTATGAGAAGGGCAATCGCGGTGTGCGCTTCATCTTCCGCAAGGTCGAGGGTGATGCGGATGCGCCGGGCTTCATCCAGTTCAGCGATCACAAGATCGCGCCCGAGGTCTCGGACCATTACCACCTCTATTGGGGCGAGGACCGCGCCGAGATCCTGAAAGAGCTGACCAACTGGCCGACCTATTACCCGGCCGCGCTGAGCACGGAAGGCGTCGTGTCAGAGATGTTGGCGCACTGATCCGGCGCTCCCCCGCCGGGACTGCCGGGCGCGTCAGTCGCAAGCCGCGCCCGGCAGTTTTTTCAAGCCGTCGAAAGAAAAAGGCCGCCCCGAAGGGCGGCCTTTCGCATGTCTG
The DNA here is from genome assembly GCF_937873615.1 of uncultured Paracoccus sp. Lineage (GTDB taxonomy): Bacteria > Pseudomonadota > Alphaproteobacteria > Rhodobacterales > Rhodobacteraceae > Paracoccus. The sequence goes on along the minus strand of NZ_CALMYP010000049.1, from coordinate 22,125 downwards.
CCTGAGGGCAGGGGATTACATCATCCCCATGCCGCCCATGCCACCCATGCCACCCATGTCGGGGGCACCACCGGCGCCCTTCGGCTCGGGCTTCTCGGCGACCATGGCTTCGGTGGTGATCAGCAGGCCGGCAACCGAGGCTGCGTCTTCCAGCGCGGTGCGCACGACTTTCGCCGGGTCGATGACGCCGAACTTGAACATGTCGCCATATTCTTCGGTCTGGGCGTTGAAGCCGAAGGCCTTGTCGTTCGATTCGCGGATCTTGCCCGCGACGACAGCGCCGTCGACGCCGGCGTTTTCGGCGATCTGGCGCATCGGGGCTTCCAGCGCGCGGCGCACGATGGTGATGCCGGCGTCCTGATCCGAGTTCGCACCCTTCAGGCCTTCCAGCGCCTTGCCGCCCTGAACCAGCGCCACGCCGCCACCGACGACAACGCCTTCCTGAACCGCCGCACGGGTCGCGTTCAGCGCGTCATCGACGCGGTCCTTGCGCTCTTTCACTTCGACTTCGGTCATGCCGCCGACGCGGATGACGGCCACGCCGCCGGCCAGCTTGGCCACGCGTTCCTGCAGCTTTTCCTTGTCGTAATCGCTGGTGGTTTCCTCGATCTGCTGGCGGATCTGACCCACGCGGGCCTCAATCTCGGCCTTGTCGCCGGCGCCGTCAACAATGGTGGTATTGTCCTTGTTGATCGAAACCTTCTTGGCGGTGCCCAGCATGTCGACGGTGACGTTTTCCAGCTTCATGCCCAGGTCTTCGCTGATCACCTGACCGCCGGTCAGGATGGCGATGTCCTGCAGCATGGCCTTGCGGCGATCGCCGAAGCCCGGCGCCTTGACGGCTGCGATCTTCAGACCGCCGCGCAGCTTGTTGACGACCAGCGTGGCCAGGGCCTCGCCCTCGACATCCTCGGCGATGATCAGCAGCGGCTTGCCCGACTGGATCACGGCTTCCAGCAGCGGAACCATCGGCTGCAGCGAGGAGAGCTTCTTCTCGTGCAGCAGGATATAGGCGTCTTCCAGATCGGCGACCATCTTGTCGGGATTGGTCACGAAATAGGGCGACAGATAGCCACGGTCGAACTGCATGCCCTCGACGACTTCGACGTCGGTTTCCATGCCCTTGTTCTCTTCGACGGTGATGACACCCTCGTTGCCGACTTTCTGCATGGCTTCGGCGATCATCTTGCCGATGCCTTCTTCGCCATTGGCCGAGATGGTGCCAACCTGAGCGACTTCGTCCGAATCGTTGACCGGGCGCGAGGCAGCCTTGATCGCTTCGACGACTTTCGAGGTCGCCAGGTCGATGCCGCGCTTCAGATCCATCGGGTTCATGCCGGCGGCAACCGATTTCATGCCTTCCTTGACGATGGCCTGGGCCAGAACCGTCGCGGTGGTGGTGCCGTCGCCGGCCTCGTCATTGGTGCGCGAAGCGACTTCGCGGACCATCTGGGCGCCCATGTTCTCGAACTTGTCCGAAAGCTCGATTTCCTTGGCGACCGAAACGCCGTCCTTGGTGATGCGCGGTGCGCCGAAGGAACGGTCGATGACCACGTTGCGGCCTTTCGGGCCGAGGGTGACCTTGACCGCATCCGCCAGAATATTGACGCCCTTCAGCATCGAATCGCGCGCGGTGGTGCTGAACTTAACGTCCTTGCCAGCCATGTTATTCTCCTAGAAACTCGTTTGAATTGAAGCGTTTGTCTGGGGTTCGGCGATCAGCCGATGATCCCCATGATGTCGCTTTCCTTCATGATCAGCAGCTCCTGGCCATCCAGCGTGACCTCGGTGCCCGACCATTTGCCGAACAGGACCCGGTCGCCGGCCTTGACCGCGGGTGCGATCAGCTCGCCCGAATCCTTGCGGGCGCCTTCGCCGACGGCGACGACTTCGCCTTCAGCGGGTTTTTCCTTGGCGCTGTCGGGGATGATCAGCCCGCCCTTGGTCTTCTCGTCGGATTCGACGCGCTTGACCAGGACTCGGTCGTGCAGCGGTTTGAAAGCCATGTTAACACTCCGGTGTTTCAGGTTGCAGTGTCTGATTGTTGGCACTCGGCCTTGGTGAGTGCCAGCGCCGAATGATCTAGGGATCGCCCGGAAAGCTGTCAACGGCAAAGCCGGCATAAATTTTCGCGGCTCTGGAAAAATCCCCGCCATCGTGAAAGGCTTCTGCCAACGTCCCCAAGCCCGGAGCCGAAGATGAAGACCGTCCTTGCCGCAAGCGCGCTGATGTTTCTGGCCGGTTCCGGTTTCGCCGGGGAATGCGTGGGCGAAAACCTGATCGCGGCGCTTCCGGGCGAGGATCGGGCATGGATCCGGGACCGGGCCGAGGCGGTGCCCTATCATCAGGGCATCCTCTGGCGGGCCGAGAAGGGCGATGCCTGGATTTCCATCGTCGGCACCTATCATTTCGATCACGCCATGCACCCGGCCACGGTCGCGCGCCTGCAGCCCGATCTTGCGGCCGCCGACCGGCTGCTGGTCGAGATGGGACCAGAGGAGGAGGCCCAGCTTCAGGCGGCGATGCTCAGCGATCCGACGTTGATCATGGACCCGACCGGCCCGACCCTGCCCGAGAGGCTGAGCGAGCCGCAATGGCAGGAGGTCAGCGCGGCGATGGAGGCGCGCGGCGTCCCGGCGGTCATGGCCTCACGGATGCGGCCCTGGTATCTGGCCATGCTGATGGGTTTCTCGCCCTGCGCGATGCAGCAGTTGACGCAGGAGAGCGCGCTTCTGAACGGGCTCGACAAGCGGCTGATGGCCGAGGCCGAGACGATCGGCCTGCCCGTCGAGGCGCTGGAGCCATGGGATACGGTGATCCAGATGTTCGGCAACCTGACCCCGCAGGAGGAGGTCGAGATGATCGTCTATTCCCTGCCCATGGCCGGTTATGCCGACGATTACACCACGACCATGGACGATGCCTATGCCGCCGGCGATATCTGGCAGATCTGGGAATTCGGCCGGCTCGACGGCTATCGCAATTCCGGCCTGACCGAGGGCGAGGTCGACGAGATGCTGGCCGAGGCCGAGCAGATCCTCATGCATGACCGCAACCGCGCCTGGATCGACCCGATGACCGGGGCCGCCAATATGGCCGCTGCCAGCGGCAAGGGCGTCGTCGCGGCCTTCGGTGCCCTGCATCTGCCGGGCGAAAAAGGGGTGCTGCGCCTGCTCGAACAGGAAGGCTGGACCATCGAGCGGGTGGAATGATGCGGTATGGATCGTGGAATCCGGCTGGGGGCCAACGGCGGAACGCGCATCGGCGGGGGCCGGTCTGAACATGCTGTCAGACCTGCGCCGCCACAAGCGTTTCCTGGTATCCGCCCTGCTGGGGCTGCTGATCGGCATGGCCGCCTGGCACTGGCCCTTGCCCGACCGGGCGCTGCTTGGGGTCAGTTCGTTCTTCGCGATCTTTCTGGCCTGGACCGTGCGTCTGCTGGGCAGGCTTGGGCCGGCGGCGCTGAAATCGCGCGGCGATACCGTCGACGAGGGGATGCCGATCATCCTGGTGATCGCGCTTGCGGCCATCGCGCTCAGCCTGATCGGCATTGTCGAGACCATGCGCGGCGCGGCCGGCGGTTCGGTGCTGCGAAATATCCTCGCGCTCGCCTCGATCCCGCTCGGCTGGTCCACCCTGCAGGTGGTCATGGCCTTCCATTACGCCAGCATGTGGTATGCGCTGGATGGCGACGGCGAGGATGCGCGCGGGTTGAATTTCGGCCCCGGCCAGCCCGAGCCGGATATCTGGGATTTTCTCTATTACAGTTTCACCATCGGCATGGCCGCGCAGACCGCCGATGTCAGCCTGCGCAGTCGCAGTTTCCGCAAGGTGACGCTGATGCACGCGGTGCTGTCCTTCTTCTTCAACACGGTGATCGTGGCGCTTGCCGTGGGGGCGGCGTCGAACCTCGTGCAATGATGGACTTTGCCCCGATCCCGCGATAGGAGAACGCCAATCATCATACGGACCGGCGCCTTCGGGCCGGACCACCGCATATCTGTCAGGAGCTTCTCGCGATGATCACCGTTCTCGCCCATAAATCGCCCGATACCGATGCCACCGGCTCGCCCATCATCTGGGCCTGGTATCTGAACGAGGTCCGCAAGACCCCGGCGCGCGCGATCCTCCAGGGCAAGCCGAATACCGAGGCTGGCTGGATGCTGACCCGCTGGGGCCGCGACATGCCCGAGATCGTGACCGAACTGGCGGCGGGCTCGCAGACGGTCATCTGCGATACCAACAACCCGGCCGAACTGCCCGAGGGCATCAACGAGACCGAGGTGCTGGAAATCATCGACCACCACATGCTGGTCGGCGGCATCAAGACCCGGACGCCGATCAATATCACCATCCGCCCGCTGGCCTGCACCGCCACCATCATGCACGACCTGATCGGCGACGACCTGTCGAAGGCGCCGGACTGGGTCAAGGGCGTGATGCTGACCTGCATCCTGTCGGACACGCTGGAATTCCGTTCGCCCACCACCACCGCCCATGACAAGGCCGTGGCCGAGAAGCTGGCCGCCGATCTGGGCGTGAACGTGTCCGATTACGCGGCCGAGATGTTCGCCGCGAAATCCGATGTCAGCGCCTTCTCGGACGAGGAATTGCTGCGCATGGACAGCAAGGAATTCGAACTCGACGGCAAGAAGCTGCGGGTCTCGGTTCTGGAAACCACCGCGCCCAAGGTGCTGCTGGACCGCAAGGCGGCGCTGATGGCGGCCATGCCGGGCGTGGCCTCGGCCGATGGTGCCGACGAAGTGCTGCTGTTCGTCGTCGATATCCTGAACGAGGAAGCGACGCTGCTGGTGCCGAACGATTACGTCAAGCAGGTGGCCGAGGCTTCTTTCGATGCCAAGGTCGCCGGCGACAGCGTGGTTCTGCCCGGCATCATGTCGCGCAAGAAGCAGATCATCCCGTCGCTCAAGCTCTGATCCGGGCGATGTGTCAGCCAACGGGCCGGGGGATCACCCCCGGCCTTTCCCATGCCAGCCGAAGGAAGATGCCATGACCCGAATCCTCCAGTCCCTGTCCGAAATCGCCAATGATTACGACGTGCTTTTCTGCGATCTCTGGGGCTGCGTGCATAACGGCATCCGCGCCTATCCCGAGGCGATCGCGGCGCTGCAGGCCTTCCGGCAGGGCGGCGGCAAGGTCTGCCTTCTGACCAATGCGCCGCGTCCGGCAGCCCAGGTCGAGGCCAGCTTCGACAGGCTCGGCATCCCGCGCGACGCATGGGACGTGATCGTGACCTCGGGCGATGCGGCGCAGGATGCGCTGTTTGCCGGTGCGGTCGGGCGCCGGGTCTGGCATATCGGCCCGGCCAAGGACGATGCCTTCTTCGACGCGCCGGCCGCATGGGCCGATGCCCCGGCCATCGCCCGCGTGCCTCTGGACGAGTCCGAGGGCATCGTCTGCACCGGCCCCTTCGACGAGACCACCGACACGCCCGAGGATTATCGCGGCCAGTTGATGCTGGCCCGCCAGCGGGGGCTGAAACTGCTTTGCGCCAATCCCGATATCGTCGTCGATCTGGGCGACCGCCGCATCTATTGCGCCGGGGCGATTGCCGAATTCTATCAACATCTTGGCGGCGAAAGCCTTTATTTCGGCAAGCCGCATCCGCCGATCTACGATCTGGCAAGGCGGCTTCTGAACCTGCGCGAGGGTGCCCGCATTCTGGTCATCGGCGACGGCATCAGGACCGATATCGCCGGCGCGGTGGGCGAGGGGCTGGATGCGGTCTTCATCACCGGCGGACTTGCCGCCGAGGAGCTTGGCGCCGATGTCGAAAACCCCGATCCGGCCCTGCTGCGCGACTGGCTGGCGGCGGTCCAACTTGACCCGACCTTCGCCATGGGCCGTCTGCGCTAGGTGGCCCGTTACTTCGCCTATGGCTCGAACATGCTCGGCGCGCGGCTGAAGGCGCGCTGCGCTTCGGCGCGGGTGTTGTCGGTGGCCCATGTCGAGGGGTTCGATCTGACCTTCGACAAGCAGGGGCAGGACGGCTCCGGCAAGGCCACGCTGGTGGAGGCGCCGGGATGCAGGGTGCCGGGGGTGCTGTTTCATCTGGACGATGCCGACCTTGAGGTGCTCGATTGGATCGAAGGGCGGGGGCGCGGCTATGAACGCCGGACCATTCCCCTGCAAACGGCAGAGCATGACCGCGAGGCACTGACCTATATCGCCCCGCCCGACTATCGCGATGCCCGGCTCCGGCCCTTCGACTGGTATCTGTCCCTTGTCCTTGCCGGCGCGCATGAACAGCGCCTGCCGGCAGGTTGGATCGCGCGGCTGGCCGCCGAACCTGCCATCCCCGATCCCGAAACCGCTCGCCCGCGCCGGCTGGAAGCGCTGGAACTTCTGGACCGCTGCCCGCCGGAATGGCGGCTGCCCTGACGCTTGCAACCCGGCGCGCGCTGCGCGATATGCAGGGGGCGGGGCCGTCCCGCCACCGACTGACCACGCGCCGGGCCGATCCCGGAAGGGGGCCCTTGTTGCACATCCATCACCACTGGACCGGTCTTCCCGCCTCGGCGCGCGGCACCACCGTGGCGATGGGCAATTTCGACGGCGTTCATCGCGGCCACCGTTCGGTCATCGACTGCGCCCGCGCGGCCATTGATGCGCCTTTGGGCGTGATTTGCTTCGAGCCGCATCCGCGCGAATTCTTCGCCCCTGACGCGCCGCCCTTCCGGCTGATGAATGCCGAGGCGCGGGCGAACCGGCTGCGCCGCCTCGGGGTCGAACACCTGTTTGAGCTGCCCTTCGGTCCGGTCCTCGCCGGCCTCTCGCCCGAGGCTTTCGCGCGCGAGGTGCTGGTCGACGGCCTTGGAATCGCCCATGTCGCCGTCGGGCAGGATTTCTGCTTCGGCAAGGGCCGGGCCGGGGATGCCTCGACCCTGCGCGATCTTGGCGACAGGCTCGGCTTCGGCGTCACCATCGCGCCGCTTCTGGGCGAGGGCGGCACCGAATTTTCCTCGACCGCGATCCGCACCGCCCTGGCCGAAGGCCAGCCGCGTCAGGCCGAGCAGATGCTGGGCCATTGGCACCGGATCGAGGGCGAGGTTCTTCACGGCGAGAAGCGCGGCCGCGCGCTTGGCTATCCGACCGCGAATATGTCGGTCGAGGGGCTGCACCTGCCGAAGCTCGGCGTCTATGCGGTCGTCGCCGATGTGCTGGGCGGGCCGCACAAGGGCAGCTGGCCCGGCGTTGCCAGCCTTGGCGTCAGGCCGATGTTCGGCGTGAACAGGCCCAATCTGGAAGTGCATCTGTTCGATTTCGACGGCGATCTCTATGGCGAGCATCTGTCGGTCGCGCTGATCGAATACCTGCGGCCCGAGGCGAAATTCGACAGCCTCGACGCGCTGATCGCGCAGATGGACCGCGACAGCGCCGATGCCCGCGCGGTTCTGGCGGCGCATTGATGCGGCCGCGTTTCTGGGAACTGCCGCTCAAGGATCTCGATCCTGCCGAATGGGAGGCGCTTTGTGACGGCTGCGGCAAGTGCTGCCTGAACAAGCTGGAATTCGAGGATACCGAGGAACTTGCCTTTACCCGCATCGCCTGCCGGCTGCTGGACGGGCAGACCTGCCGCTGCACGCGTTACGAGACCCGGCATCAATATGTGCCCGAATGCGTGACGCTCGATCCGGCCAAGATCGCCGATATCAGCTATTGGCTGCCGGCGACCTGTGCCTATAGGCTGCGCCACGAGGGCAGGCCGCTGCCGGGCTGGCATTACCTGATCTCGGGCGATCCCGAGGCGGTGCATCGCGCCGGCGTCTCGGTGCGCGGCTGGACCCTGTCCGAGGCCGAAATCCCCGAGGAAGACTGGGAAGATCATATCATCGAGGACCTGTCATGAACTTTGCTTCCGACAATGCATCCGGCGTTCATCCGGCGGTGATGGCGGCGCTTGCCGCCGCGAATGACGGGCATGTTCTGGGCTATGGCAATGACGCGCTGACCCGCGCCGCCGAGGAGCGCGTGCGCGAGGTGCTGGACGCGCCCGAGGCGGCGGTGATGTTCGTGACCACCGGCACGGCCGCGAATGCCATCGCACTTGGCGCTTCGCTCCAGCCCTGGCAGCGCATCTTCTGCCACGAGGACGCCCATATCGAGACCTCGGAATGCGGCGCGCCGGAACTGTTCACCGCCGGGGCCAAGTTGACCCTGATGCCCGGCGATGGCGGGCTGATCGACGCCGATGCGCTGGATCACGCCGCCGGGTTCTGGGCCGGCGAGGGGCTGGGCGGCGGCCAGCCCGGCGCGGTCTCGATCACCAATTCGACCGAATGGGGCCGGGTCTGGATGCCCGAGACAGTGCAGGAAATCGCCACCGTCGCGCGCCAGCACGGGCTGGTCCTGCATATGGACGGCGCGCGTTTCGCCAATGCTGTCATCGGCAGCGATGCGCATCCCGCCGACATCACCCATCGCGCCGGCGTCGATCTTCTGTCCTTCGGCGGCACCAAGAACGGCGCCATGGGGGCCGAAGCCATCGTCGCCTTCGATGGCGTGCTGGCTGAGCGGCTGGCCTATATGCGCAAGCGTGGCGGGCATCTGTGGTCCAAGCATCGCTATCTGGCGGCGCAGTTCTATGCGTTGCTGGAAGGCGGTCTCTGGCTGGATGCGGCGCGCAATGCCAATGACATGGCCCGGCTTCTGGCGGAAGGAATCGAAACCGTCGAAGGCGCGCGGCTGGCCCAGCCGGTCGAATCGAACCAGGTCTTCGCCGTGGTCCCCAGCGATGCCGACGACCGCGCCCGCGCCGCCGGTGCCAGCTACTACAAATGGACCTCGCTGGGTGAGGAGACCCAGGACGAGGTCACGCTGCGCTTCGTCTGCAGCTGGAACAGCCGGCAGGAAGATGTCGAGGCGCTGATCGCCGCGCTGCGGGGTTAACTGCGTTCCAGATTCATCCGGGTCAGTTCGGCGAACTGGTCGGGATGCGACATCGGCAGCATATGCCCGGCGCCGGGAATGGTGGCGCGGGCGACATCGGGCAGGCGGGCGGCAAGGGCCTCGGCGATCTCGTGGACGATAGGCGGCGATTGAGCACCCGCGATCAGCATGACCGGCACATCGACGCCTTCCAGCCCGCCCTCGCGCAGGATATTGGCGCGGTCGGCCATCAGCCCGGCATTGGTATCGACGACCATCCGCATCTGGCGGCGCAGACGCTCGGCCTTGGGGCCCTCGCTCGGCACCGGCCCGGCCGCACCCCAGTCGCCCAGAAATTGCCGCAACATGCCGTCCCAGTCCTGCGCGACTTCGTAAGGGGCCAGCCGGTCGTATTCGGCCGTGCTGGCGGCGGGCGAGGCGGCGGCGAACAGAACCGGCTCGACCAGGGTCAGGCTGCGGATGGCATGGGGGGCGCCGACGGCGATGCGCAGGGCCACGGTGGCCCCGAAACTGTGCCCGATCAGATCGACCGGCCGGGTGATCAGCCCGGCGGTCTGGCGGGTGACGAAAGTGTGCAGGTCGATCCCGTCCCCGGGCGCGATCCAGCCGGGGCTGCGGCCATGGCCGGGAAAGTCGAAGGCGCGCAGATCGACCAGCCCACCCAGCCTTGCTGCCAGCGGGTCGAACAGCCCGCCGCTGCCCATCATGCAATGCAGCCCGATGGCCGGACGCTCGGGATCGCCCGGGAAATGCCGTTCGTTGAGTTGCATCAGAGCGAGGCGAGATGCGCGGCCAGGAAATCCAGCCGGTCCTGGCCCCAGAATTTCTGCCCGGTCTCGCGCACGATATAGAACGGAGAGCCGAAGACCCCGGCGGCCACCGCGTCTTCCAGATTGCGGCCATATTGCTCGGCCCCGACGAACAGGCCCTTGTCGGCGATGGCCGGATCGAAGCCCGCCTTGGCCAGCACGTCGCGGATCACCGCATCGTCGGAAATGTCGCGATCCTCGGCCCAGACGGCGCGCAGAAAGCCCTGCGCCAGCCCGCCGACATCGCCGCCCGCCGCCTGCGCCGCGATCAGCGCATAGGAGGACGGCGCCATGTTCACCGGGAAATGCGCCGGCTGCAGATTGAAGGGCAGTTTCAACACCGCCGCCCAACGGCTGAGTTCCTGCAGCCGGTAGTCCTTGCGGCTTTCGTGCCGATCCGCCGGCTTCTGGCCGCCGGTGCGCGGGAACAGCTGCATCAGGTCCACCGGCTTATAGGTGATCGCGGCCTTGTGCTCGCGCGCGATTCGCTCCAGCCGGTCGCCGGCGAAATAGGCCCAGGGGCTGATGGTGCCGAAGTAATAGTCGATATGTGCCATATGCCGTCCAATCGGTCGGTTGAGGTTTGCGGGCAGGCTAGCGCGGTGCTAAGTCCGCTGCAATCGTCCGAATCCCGGCTGCCAGAGGACCGAACCCATGCCCGCGATGACCGAACCGAAACTCATTTCCGGCAATGCCAACAAGCCCCTGGCCCAGGCCATCGCGCGGCGCATGTCGATGCATCGGGGCATGAACGTGGCCCCGGTCGATGCCCGGGTCGAGCGTTTCAACGATCAGGAGATCTTCGTCGAGGTCTTCGACAATGTCCGTGGCGAGGACATGTATATCATCCAGTCGACCTCGAACCCGGCCAATGACAACCTGATGGAACTGCTGATCATGACCGACGCGCTGCGGCGCTCCTCGGCCAGCCGGATCACCGCCGTCATCCCCTATTTCGGCTATGCCCGCCAGGATCGCCGCGCCAAGGCGCGCACGCCGATCAGCGCCAAGCTGGTCGCCAACCTGCTGACCGAGGCCGGCGTCGACCGGGTGCTGACGCTGGATCTTCACGCCGCGCAGATCCAGGGTTTCTTCGATATCCCGGTGGACAACCTTTACGCCGCGCCGATCTTTTCGCTGGATATCAAGCATCACTTCAAGGGCCGCATCGACGATCTGATGGTGGTCTCGCCCGATGTCGGCGGCGTCGCCCGCGCGCGCGAGATCGCCAAGCGGATCAATGTCCCCATGGCCATCGTCGACAAGCGCCGCGAGAAGGCCGGCGAGATCGCCGATATGACGGTGATCGGCGATGTGAAGGGCAAGACCTGCGTTATCGTCGACGACATCTGCGACACTGCCGGCACGCTGTGCAAGGCGGCGCAATTGCTGGTCGATCACGGCGCGACCGAGGTTCATGCCTATATCACCCATGGCGTCCTTTCGGGGCCGGCGGTCGAGCGGGTGCAGAAATCGGTGATGAAATCGCTGGTCATCACCGATTCCATCGACCAGCCCGATGCGGTGAAAAGCTGCGCCAATATCCGCATCGTGCCGACCGCGCCGCTTTTCGCGCAGGCCATCATCAATATCTGGAACGGCACCTCGGTCAGTTCGCTGTTCGAACTGGATACGCTCGGCCCGATCTATGAGGGGCTTTATTCGGGCGAATAAGGACTGCCGGACATGACGATGCCGCGCCGAACCCCGGCGCGGCATTCATCATTTTCAGATCTCAGGCGTTTTCGCCGAACCCGTAGGTCTCGGTGACATAGTCGATATCCTTGTCGCCCCGACCCGAAAGGTTGAGAAGGATGGTCTTGCCCGGATGCTTCGGTGCCTCGCGCAGGGCGAAGGCGACGGCATGGGCGCTTTCCAGCGCCGGGATGATGCCTTCGCGCCGCGACAGGCGATAGAAGGCGTCGAGCGCCTCGCGGTCATCCGCCGCCACGTAATTGGCCCGGCCGCTTTTGTGCAGGTAAGCATGTTCCGGCCCGACACCCGGATAGTCGAGGCCGGAGGCGACGGTATGGACCGGGGCAGGGTTGCCTTCGGCATCCTTCAGCACCAGCGTGCGGAAACCGTGGATATCGCCATCCTCGCCGAAGCTGATGGTGGCGGCGTGATCGCCCAGATTGGACGAGGTGCCCAAGGGTTCGACCCCGTAAAGCGCCACCTCCTCGTCGTCGATGAAGCCCGCGAACATGCCCATGGCGTTCGAGCCGCCGCCGACGCAGGCCGCGACCATGTCGGGCAGGCGGCCGGTCATCTCAAGGAACTGCTCGCGCGATTCGATGCCGACGACATGCTGGAAATCGCGGACCATCATCGGGAAGGGATGCGGGCCCACCACGCTGCCAATGGCGAAAAGAGCGGTATCGGCCTGGGCGACATAGGCCTGGAAGCAACTGTCCACTGCTTCCTTCAGCGACCGCCCGCCGAAGCCCACCGGCACCACATTCGCGCCCAGAAGCTTCATCCGGGTGACGTTCGGGGCCTCCTTGGCGATGTCGATCTCGCCCATGTGGATCTCGCAGTCGAGGCCGAAATAGGCCGCCGCCGTTGCCAGCGCCACGCCATGCTGGCCGGCGCCGGTTTCGGCCATGAGCTTGGTCTTGCCCATATGCTTGGCCAGCAGCGCCTCGGCCATGCAATGGTTCAGCTTATGGGCGCCGGTATGGTTCAGATCCTCGCGCTTGGCATAGATCTGCGCGCCGCCGCAATCGCCCGAGAGATTGCCGAGATAGCTGATCGGGGTCGGGCGGCCCTGGAAATGCTTGCGGATATGGCGCAGCTCGCTGATGAACCCGGCCGAGCGCGAGAGGCGCAGATAAGCGGCCTCGATCTCGGCGAAACGTTCGACCAGAACCGGCGGCAGGTCGGCCCCGCCATAGGGCCCGAAGAAGCCCTTCGCATCGGGATGCGATTTCAGATAAGTCATGTCTCTTCCCTGTTCTCAGCGCCCGTCGATGCGGACGAAATCCATCACGCTGCCCTCGCCCGGGCGAAGATCGGCCCAATCGTCGATCTGGAAATCGACGACCAGCGTCGCCGCCGTCGGAAAGCGGCGGAAATCCGGGTCGAGCGGCGGGTTCGCGGGCAGGCGGGCGGCAAACTCGGCGATGCCGGGATTGTGACCGAGCATCATCACCGTGGGGGCACTGGCGGATTTCAGCACCTCCAGCAGCACATCCGGGGTGGCATGGAACATGCGTTCCTCGAAGCGCAGCGCCGGGCGCACTTCCAAGGGCGCGCCGGCGATCCGTTCCCAGGTTTCGCGGGTGCGCCGTGCGGGCGAGCAGATGACCTCTTCGGGTTCATAGCCGCGCGAGGCCATGAAATCGCCAAGCGCGCGGGCGGCACGGCGCCCGCGATCGTTCAGCGGGCGGTCGAAATCTTCAAGCGTTGGATCGTCCCAGGCCGATTTCGCGTGGCGGGTCAGGATCAGGCGGCGATATCCGGACGGATTCATCGGGGGACGGCCTCTCTTGGCGAAGAATGTGAACGGAGCCTGCCATAGGTTGTGCAGAGAGGGCAAGCGTTTGAAATATGGGGATGGTCTGTGAGTTAAAGCCCGCTGTCGCCCTGCCGGAGGCCGCGCGGCTTCACCCGCGGCTCGGTCGAGCGGATGAGGCTGCCGGCACCGTGTTCGGTAAACAGTTCAAGAAGCACGGCATTCGGCACCCGCCCGTCGAGGATGACCACCGCGCGCACACCGTCTTCCAGCGCTTTCAGGGCGGTTTCGGTCTTCGGGATCATGCCGCCGGCGATAGAGCCGTCCTCGATCATGGCGCGGACCTGATCGGGGGTCATCGCCGTCAGCACCTCTCCGGTCTTGTCCTTCACGCCCGAGACATCGGTCAGCAGCAACAGCCGGTCGGCCTGAAGCGCACCGGCCACGGCCCCCGCCGCCGTGTCGCCATTGACGTTGAAGGTCTCGTTATCCTCCATCCCCGTCGCCACCGGGGCGATTACGGGAATCAGTCCGGCGGTGTAGAGATCGCGGATGATCTGGACGTTCATTTCGACGGGTTTACCGACGAAGCCCAGTTCCGGGTCGTCGGCCTCGCAGACCATCAGATCGTCATCCTTGCCGGAAATGCCGATGGCGCGACCGCCGGCATCGTTGATCGCCTGGACGATGCGCTTGTTGACGAGGCCCGAAAGCACCATTTCCACCACCTCGACGGTTTCCTTGGTGGTGACGCGCTTGCCGCGCACGAATCGGCTTTCGATTCCCAGCTTGCCCAGCAGGTCGTTGATCATCGGCCCGCCGCCATGCACGACGACCGGGTGAATGCCGACCTGCTTCATCAGCACGATGTCAGAGGCGAACTTTGCCATTTCGGCATCGTCGCCCATGGCATTGCCGCCGAACTTGACCACCACGACAGCACCGGAATAGCGCTGCATATAGGGCAGGGCTTCGGAAAGCGTGGCGGCGGCGGCGGCAAAATCTCGGGTCATGTCCTGCTGTCTCATGGGGGTTCCCTGATGCGTTGCCCGCAGGTTAGGGGCAGGGCCGGGCAAGGTCCAGAGACGACTGACCCGGCCTTAATCCAGCCCGGCGATAATAGCGCGCAAGGTGGCGATGCCTTCGCCCTTTTCCGATGAGGTCACGACCAATTCGGGATAGGCCGCAGGATGCTTCTGCAACTCTTCCTCGACCTGGGCGATGACCGGCTTGATCGCGTTCGGGCCGAGCTTGTCGGCCTTGGTTAGCACCACCTGAAAGGGCACGGCGGATCGGTCGAGCAGGGTCATGATCTCGTGATCCACCGGCTTGACGCCGTGGCGGGCGTCGATCAGGCAGAAGGCGCGGCGCAGCGTCGGCCTGCCGGCGAGATAGCTTTTCAGAAGCGCCTGCCATTTCGCCACCACCGCCACCGGGGCCTTGGCAAAGCCATAGCCGGGCAGATCGACCAGATAGCCATGCTGGCCAAGCGCGAAATAGTTGATTTCCTGCGTGCGCCCCGGCGTGTTCGAGGCGCGCGCGATGCCCTTGCGCCCGGTCAGCGCATTGATCAGGCTGGACTTGCCGACATTGGAACGTCCGGCAAAGCAGACTTCGGGCCGGTCGGCGGGGGGCAGCCCGTCCATGGCGACCACGCCCTTGACGAAATCGACCGGGCCGGCAAACAGCAGGCGCGCGGCCTCGGCGGCCTCTGGATCTGGATCGGGGGCGAGGGGGAAGGCGACCTTCATGCACCGACCCCGGCTGCGGGATGCAGCGTCACCTCATCCATCTCGGCGATTTCGCCGCCCTCCAGCACCTCGGCATAGATGCCGAAATGGCTGTGGCCATAGGTCTCGGTCAGGGTGCGGACCATGTCGCGGTCGGGCTGGCCGGTCGCGGTATCGACGGCGGTGGCCGTGCAGCGACCGATGGCCTGACGCACCACCAGCCGCACCGCGCCGATGGAGATCTCGCGATCGATCCAGTCCAACTCGGCGAAGGGTTCCGCCCCTTCGATCCAGAGATTGCCGCGCCAGCGTTCGACGCCCAGCCGCTGGCCGGCCACGCGCTCCAACTCACTCAGGCTGCTGAGCGAGTTGATCGAAACGAAGGGCTTTTGCGTATCGGTCAGCGGCGCGGGCCCGGCGACGAGGCGCAGGGGGGCGGGCTTGCCTTCGGGCCAGAGCGGGCGCAGCCAGTCGATCAGCCGCGTCGCATCGTCTTCATTCGCGGGCTCTATGGCGATCTCGCCGGCATCGGGGTGGCGCAGCGCCAGCTTGCCGCCGTCCATCCCGCCCTCAATGGCCTGCAATGACGGGCCAGCCGCGCCGCGCAGGAAGGCCATCTTGGGCAGCCAGCTTTCCAGCCTGCCGGCCTCGTTCAACCGATTGGCCGCGCCTTCATGCAGCACCGCCCAGGCCCGGTCGCCGGGGATCTTGCCGCCCTGATCGAGACGGGCGCGAGACAACCTCTCGCGCCCGATGGATTTCAGCGGATAGCGCCAGATCTGGGCGAGCCGCGTCATTACTTGTTCTTCCGCAGCCGCACGCTGTCACGGATATTGCCGAACAGCTGCGGCGGATGGCCGTGCATCGACATGATCGCATATTGCTGGCCGATGGTGATCACGTTGTTGGTGATCCAGTAAAGCACCAGCCCCGAGGCGAAGCCGCCCAGCATGAACATGAATACCCAAGGCATCCAGGCGAAGATCATCTTCTGGGTCGGATCGGTGGGGGCCGGGTTCAGCTTCTGCTGCAGCCACATCGAGATGCCGAGGATGATGGCCATGATCGACAGCGAGACGATGCCCAACATGCTGTCACGCGCCGGCGCGGCATAGGGCAGAAGCCCGAAGAGGTTCAGGATCGACGAAGGATCGGGTGCCGAGAGGTCGCGGATCCAGCCGATCCAGGGTGCCTGGCGCAGTTCCAGCGTGACGAAGATCACCTTGTAGAGGCTGAAGAAGATCGGGATCTGGATCAGGATCGGCAGGCAGCCGGCGGCCGGGTTGACCTTCTCGCGCTTGTAGAGCGCCATCATTTCCTGCTGCATCTTGGCGCGGTCGTCGCCGGTGCGTTCCTTCAGCGCCTCCATCTCGGGCTGCAATTCGCGCATCCGTGCCATCGAGATGTAGGATTTGCGCGCCAGCGGGAAGACCAGCAGCTTCAGGATGAAGGTCAGCGCGATGATCGACCAGCCCATATTGCCGATGAAGCTGTGCAGCCAGTGCAGCAGGCGGAAGATCGGCTTGGTCAGGAAATAGAACCAGCCCCAGTCGATGGAATCGACGAAACGCTGAATGCCGGGGGCTTCCTGATACTCGCGGATGGTTTCCCATTCCTTGGCCCCGGCGAACAGATAGGATTCGCTCGATGCGCTTTGACCCGGGGCGACGGTGACGGTTGGGAAGCGGGTCTCGGCCTGATAGATATCGGCGCCCTCGGCATATTTGACCACAGCCGTGAAGGGCTGGCCCGGGGCCGGGGCGAGCGTCGTCATCCAGTACTTGTCGGTGAAGCCGATCCAGCCGTTCCCGGTGACCTCGGTGATCTCGGCGCGGCCCTCGCGGGCGACGGAGTCGAGCTTGACGATGTTCTTGTACTTGATTTCCTGCAATTCGCCGTCGGTCATGCCGATCGCGCCCTCGTGCAGGACATAGTAATTCTGCGTGTCGGGCTGGCCGTGACGGGCGATGATTCCATAGGGGGCAGCCGCGAAGGGGGTGTCGGCGGTATTCTCGACCGATTGGGTGATCGTGAACAGGTATTTGTCATCCAGCGCGAAGCTGCGGCGGAAGACCTGGCCGCGGCCATTGTCCCAGACCAGCGTGACCGGGCTGTCGGGGCCGAGCGTCTCGCCCGATTCGACTGACCAGACGGTCGCGGCATTGGGCACGGCGGCCGGATCGGTTCCGGCGCCCGGGCTCCAGCCATAGACGGCGTAATAGGGCTTTTCGGTGACGGCGGTGGGATCGCCGCCCGGCGCGACCGGGGTGCCGGCCTCGATGGTGGCGCGGTAGCTGCTGTCGGTCGGAACCAGCAACCGCACGAAGGGCGAATCCTCGTCCAGCGTCTCGCGGTATCTGGTCAGAAGCAGATCGTCGATGCGCCCGCCGGCCAGCGAGATCGAGCCTTCCAGCGCCGGGCTTTTCACCGTGACCCGGCCTGCCGAGGCCGAGGGATCCTGCGACCCCGTCGCGGCAATCGCGGCACCGGGGGCGGCGGCATCGGCGGTGGGCGCGGTCACGCCGCCGGCATCGGTCTGGCTTTGCGCCGCGACTTCGGTTTCCGGGGTGGGCGGCGGCGGCTCCGGCGCGAAGAAGGTGAACCAGACCAGCACCACGACCATGGACAGAACCATGGCCAGGATCAGATTGCGGTTGTTGTCTTCCATGCGGATATGAGCCCCTTGTTGTCAGGCAGCGTTCAACAGAAGGGGCGGGCAAAGGTCAAGGCAATTCGCGGAAAATCACCGGCACAGACTGGCCGAAGTGCCGGGTTGCGGCGAATGGTCGAGATCCTGCATTCACGCAGCCGGCCAGTGCAGCCTGTCATGCGGCACCGCGCGGGCGCCGGTATTGTCAAGGAACTGCGCCGTCGCATCGGCATCGAGCACCGGCGCCACCGCATCGCCCTCGACAATGTCGAAACCCGTCTGGGCGAGGCAGTCGAACCGCTCTCGCGAGCGGACATCGCCGACCAGTGTCGCCAATCCATGCCGCTCGGCCAGGGCCAGAAGCGACAGGATCAATTGCCCCCCTTGGGGATGGCGAAGGTCATCCGGCAGGAAATCCGGCGGCACCCGCATCCGCGCCCGCTTTGGTTTGACTTCGCGGACAAGCGCCATGCCCAGGGGATCGAGGCAGTCAAGCTCGATCCCGCAACCATGGCGCGACAGGAGCGCCATTCCGTTGAGCACATGGCTATAGTGACCCGCGCTTGCTGCGCTGAAGATCACTTGCCCGGGCTGGCCGTTCTGGCGGTCGATTTCCCAGAGCAGCGGTTGCGCCAGTTCCGCCGATTCCGCGAGGGCTTTCGGCAGTTCGATCACCAGCGGGGGCGTGGCGAGGCCGTCCTGCACCCAGACATGCGACTGTTTCAGTGCTGCCCGCAGGATGGCCTCGGTATCGCCGTTCAACTGCCGCTCCGGCAGGACCAGGATCGACGCCACCTGACGGTTTTCACAACTGAGCTGGGGACGAAATTTCAGATTTCCGGCGGCGGCGCGGCCGTAGGGCGTCGGGGCCGGGCTTGCTAGCGGGGCAACGTCCGCAGGTGCCGGCCTTCTTCGCCAGCCCGCCGTCAGTCGGTCAAATAGGGCACGCAGTCGCATTCCAGTCCCGATTCGCTTGCATCTCACCAGGCAATCTAGGCGCGAACTGGTTCCCGTTCGGTTAATGTTCGCGCAGATTCGGCACGTCGCTGTCGGAAACCGTCGCCGCACCGGGCCAGAGACCCGCGAAATCGAACAGTTTCGGGTCCAGCAGATGCGAGGGCCGGGTGTTCATCAGCGCCCGGAACATCACCTGCCGCCGGCCCGGGCTGCGCGCCTCCCATTCGTCCAGCAGGCGCTTGACCTGGGCGCGCTGCAAGCCCTCCTGCGAGCCGCAGAGATCGCAGGGGATGATCGGGTAATCCATGTCGCGGGCGAATTTCTCGCAATCGGCCTCGGCGATATAGGCGAGCGGGCGCAGGACCAGCAGGTCGCCTTCCTCGTTCAGAAGCTTCGGCGGCATGGTCGCCAGCCGCCCGCCATGGAACAGGTTCATGAAGAAGGTTTCCAGCATGTCGTCGCGGTGATGGCCCAGCACCACGGCCGAGCAGCCTTCCTCGCGCGCGATCCGGTACAGGTTTCCGCGCCGCAGCCGCGAGCACAGGCTGCACATGGTGCCGCCCGGCGCGATCTTGTCGGTGACGATGGAATAGGTGTCCTGATATTCGATCCGGTGGGTGACGCCGCGATCCTTCAGGAACTCGGGCAGCACCGTCGCCGGAAAGCCCGGCTGGCCCTGATCGAGATTGCAGGCCAGCAGTTCGACCGGCAGCAGTCCGCGCCATTGCAACTCATGCAGGATGGCCAGCAGCGTATAGCTGTCCTTGCCGCCCGACAGGCAGACCAGCCAGCGGTCGCCGGGGCGGATCATGCCGAAATCCTCGATCGCGGCGCGGGTGTCGCGCACCAGCCGCTTGCGCAGCTTGCGAAAGGCGGTGGTCGCGGGCGCGCCTCGGAAAAGCGCGTGGATTTCTGCCTCGGTTTCGTCCGGCCCGTCGATATCGCTATGCTCGTTCATCGCTGTCATGTTTCTCTGAATGGTAGTGCTGGCCATGGCCGCAGCCGGGAACCGGGTCATAGCCCTCGCCGCCCCAGGGATGGCAGCGCAGGATGCGCCGAAGCGCCAGCCAACTGCCGCGAAAGGCACCGTGTTTTTCCAGCGCCTCCAGCGCATAGGCCGAGCAGGTCGGCTGAAAGCGGCAGCCATGCCCGACCCATGGGCTGAGCAACAGCCGATAGGCGCGCACCGGCAGGGCAAAGATGCGGGCGAGCGGGCTCATCGCGGGGCCTTTGGGGCGTGGACGCGCGCCATCGCCTTCGCAAGATCGTCCTGCAAGGACTTGAAATCGCGCGATATGGTTTCCTGCGGGCGACCGACAAGGACATAATCCCAGCCCGGCTGCGCCAGCCCGGGCATGACCGCGCGGGCAAGGGCGCGCAGCCGGCGCTTGGCCCGGTTCCGCGCCACTGCATTGCCGATCTTCTTCGAGCAGGTATAGCCCACCCGCACCGGCGCCTCGGCAGGGTCATCCGCGGCACGGCGACGGGCCTGCAACAGGAAACCCGAAGTGCCGGCGCGGCGGGCCTGCGCGGCTTTCAGGAAATCGGGCCGATTGCGCAGGATGGTGAAGGCAGGCACGACAAATGCCGCCGCATCTTTCCCCTGCTGGATCGAATCAGCGTCATGGGGCGGATGCGGCGGCATCGTCATGTCCTGTCTGACGCGCCGATGCGCGCCGGAATGCAGCGGTCGGATCAGGCCGACAGGCGCTTGCGGCCCTTGGCGCGGCGGCGGTTAAGCACCTGACGGCCAGCCTTGGTGGCCATCCGGGCGCGGAAGCCATGGCGGCGGGTGCGAACCAGGTTCGACGGCTGGAACGTGCGCTTCGACATCTTCGTTTCTCCACTCTACGGGCGCGGAAGGTCTGGGTGATGGGTCAGAAAAACCCGCCCCACGCGACCGCGTCGGTTATTCGAAGCCCGCGAAATAGGCCATGGTCGTGCCTAAGTCAACGAGACATTCGGGCGATCCGCCCAAAAACGGCCAAACTGTCGAGGCCGGGGCACAAAGATTTGAATTTGCCCCGTCCGACAGCTAGGTGTTGCGCCAGAGCGGGCACCAGATCCGCGGCAAAGAGTTCTGTCAAGCATGAGGATCAACACACTCTCGGGCCGTTTCGCCGCGCTGACGCTGCTCTTCGTGGCGTTGGCCGAGATTTTCGTGCTGATCCCCTCGGTATCGAATTTCCGTCTGGATTACCTGCAGACGCGGCTGGAGAAGGCGCAGATCGCCTCGCTGACCTTGCTGGCGACCGACGACAACCAGAATATCGCCGCCGAACTGGAATCCGAGCTGCTGGCCAATGCGGGGGTCTATAACGTGGTGCTGCGGCGCGACGATGTGCGCCAGCTGGTGCTGTCCTCGCCGCTGCCGGGGCCGATTGCGGCGACCTATGACCTGCGCGACGATTCGTGGATGGCGGCGGCACTGGCCGGGATCCGGCAGCTCTTCGACCGCAAGGACGAGGTGATCCGCGTCATCGGCGCGCCGGTCAACCATGCCGGCCAGCTGATCGAGATCACGCTGTCCACCGCGCCCCTGCGCGCGGCCATGGCCGAATTCGGCTTCCGGGTGCTGGTCTCCTCGGCGGTGCTGATCGCGCTGACGGCGGCGCTTCTGAACCTGGCGGCGCAACGGCTGATCCTGAAGCCGATCCGCCGCGTCATCAGCCATATGGCGAAATACGCCGATGCGCCGAACGACCCGCGCCTGATCATCACCCCCGACGCCCGCATCTCGGAGGTCCGAGAGGCAGAGGCCGCCCTCGCCCTGATGCAGACCACGGTGACCCAGTCGCTCAAGCAAAAGGAGCGCCTGGCCGGTCTGGGGCAGGCGGTGGCCAAGATCAGCCACGATCTGCGCAATATCCTGACCACCAGCCAGATCTTCGCCGACCGGCTGGAGGACAGCGCCGATCCGGCCGTGCGCAAGGCGGCGCCGAAACTGGTCAATTCGATCAGCCGCGCCGTGAACCTCTGCGAGACGACGCTGGCCTTCGGCAAGGCCGAGGAGCCGGCGCCGACGCTGTCGCGCTTCGCCTTGCGCGATCTGGTCGAGGAGATCACCGAGGCCGAGACGCTGCTGTCAGAGACCGCCGATGGCGCAAGGCTGGTCGAGTTCATCACCGATGTCAGCGCCAATCTGGTCATCCGCGCCGATCGCGACCAGTTGCATCGGGTGCTGTCGAACCTGATCCGCAATGGCCGCCAGGCGATCGAGGCTGCCGGCCGTCCCGGCACCATCGAAATCGCCGCGACAGAGGGAGAGCAGGACTGGCTCATCCGCGTCGGCGATACCGGCCCCGGCCTGCCGCAGAAGGCGCGCGATTATCTGTTCCAGCCCTTCACCGGCGGCACCCGCAAGGGCGGCACCGGCCTTGGCCTGGCGATTGCCGCCGATCTGATCGGCGGACACGGCGGCAAGCTGGAGCTGACGCGCAGCGACGAGACCGGCACCGAGTTCCGCATTTCCCTGCCCAGAGGCGCCCTCGTCGAAAATCTCGCGATCGAGTAGATTTTGCCCTTGCGCTCCCCTTGGGCTACAATTAGATCACCGGCCTACAGCGGACCCGTAGCTCAGCTGGATAGAGCACCAGACTACGAATCTGGGGGTCG
>NZ_CALMYP010000048.1 GCF_937873615.1 uncultured Paracoccus sp. | reverse complement strand
CCTGTTCGAGGTTGCCGCTGAAATCGGCGTGCATCATCACGACGCCGATGGAACCGGCGCCGCCGAAGTCCGGCATGACGATCTGCCGCGCCTGGCTGGCGAGCAGGTATCCGGCCGAATAGGCGTAGTCGGTCAGGATCGCGATCGTCGGCTTCGCGGCCGACAGTTTCCGGATGGCGGTCGCCGTCTCGAAAGCGCCGTTGACCATGCCCCCGAAGGAGTCGATTTCGAACACCACGCCGCCGACGTCTTCGTCGCGGGCGGCGCGGGCGATCTGCACCTGCAGGCCCTGATAGGACGTCTCCCCCGACGAGGCCCCCACCCATGCTCCCTTGTGGACGAGCGTCCCCTCGATCGGAATCACCGCGACGCGGCCGATCATGTCGAAGGGACGCGCGCCGGCGCGATCATAGGCACGACCCAGCCGATCCCCGAGCACGCCGGCAGATGGGCGCCCTGCCGAAAAGGCGACATGGTCGACCGGGCCTTCGCCGTTGACGACGCTGACCGGGAACCCGGTCAGGCGCGGGCCGAGCATCCGAATGACCGTCTCGGCCTTCCTCGGATGGTAAAGGTGCGGCTGCTCGAACAAGATCGAGCAGATGCGGTCAAAGGCTGGCATAAGATGCCCTCTCAAACAAAGCGCATGCTCTTGGCATAGCGCCGGCGGCGGCCCTGCGAGGCGGCGCACTCGTTTTCGTACCGTTCGATAAGCTCCCGCAGCCGGGCGGCATTGGCCGCGCTCCATCGGACCTCATCCTCGCCGAAGCGCGTCATGGCCACGCCGCCGCCGGTCGCGATGATCAGTTCGGCCTTCTTGAGTTCCGAGGCGACCTCACACGGATTGTTGATGTCGACGGAAACGCCATTGATCAGCACCGTCGTCATCATGCCCTCTCTTTCTTCCGGGTTTCGTCTTCTTCCCGATCCCCGTCCTTGTTCGAGGCCGGGTTGCGAACGAAGGGCGACGGCATGCCGGCGGCGACATAGCGATCGTGCTCGCGCTGCCGCTGCTCGAAGACTTCGTCCGGATCCTTCCCGAGCTCGGCGCACTCGTCGGCCAGCGTCGAGGTGCCGTTGAAGATGCGCTCGCTCGACGCCTTCGCGCTCTTTCCGTCGTCGGCGGACGGCTTCGCCGGACCCTGCCAAAGCGCCCACGCGAAGCGTTCCCGGTTCGCGGCGAATGCTTCGTATCCGCCCTTCACCTCGATCCTGCTCTCGCCGACTTCCTCGTCCAGCCAGTTTTCGTAAAGAGACTGGCAAGGCGGCGCGGCAATGCGCTCGCGGCGACGGACGACGACTGGCCAGATCGACGAATTCTCCATCCGCACCGACGAATAGGTCGCGTTCTCGTGGTTCATCGTCAGGCCGCCGAACGAGATGCCGATCGCCCGCGCGATGTCGCGCGACAACTCCCTGTTGACCGACAGGAACTCCGGGCTGGGCGTCCGCGTCGAAAGCAGTTCCAGCTTCTCGCCGGGGGCGAGATGGGACACCCGCGGATTGCCGCTGATCGAAATCTCGCCCTCGGCGGCGCGGTCGAGCGCGGCCATGAAGAAATCGCGATAGCTGTCCTTGAACTCCTTGTCCTCGATCGCCTCGATCGCCTCGAAGGCGTCGGCCGAGGGGGAGGCGCTGGTCAGCGCCGCGGCGAACACGGTCTGCAGGATCGCCGTCTGGATCGTCGTGTCGACCAAGGTTTCGCGAAGGATATGCTGGCGGAAAGCCGCCGCGAGGCGGCTGATGCCGCGAACGTCGCCGGCGTCCATCGGATCGAAGACATGCACGACGCGCTGCCGGCCGTCCCTGTCGTAAGCGCGGTGATCGCGCTTCACGATGATTCCCGTTTCCTTCTCCTGAATCCGGTAGGCGACGGGGCGTCCGTTCGGATCGTGGACGACGCCCTGAAAAAGCCCCTCCATCTCGTTCGTGTCCTGCACGAGCTTCGTGGGGTTGACGAGGCAGAGCTTGGTTCCGCTCGTGATTCCATATTGCCGGCGCTGGGCGCGCGGCATGTATTCGATCAGACCGAGACCTTCGCCATAGGCCATATCCCAGCGCAGCATGATGTCGATTTGCTGCGGACCGGAGAACTTGCCCCGGAAGTCGCACTCGCGCGGCTCCCAGAAGTATCGCTTCCACCGCTGCTTGATCGTTTTGACCAGCGCCGCGGTTTCCGCTTCGCTATAGCCGAGATCGCGAAGATCGGGCTGCGGGTTGAGGACCAGCTCGACGCCGACCGTGTCGGCGATCACCTGGTCCGCCGCGCCGCGAAGCTGGCCGGAATTCTGGATCAGGTCGAGCGCGAGGGCGGCGGTGCGTCGCCATACCGCCCGCACGTCGTCCCGGTGCTCCCGCAGGACCGCCGGGCGCGACGAGAGGACGGCCGACCGCGTGTCGCGCAGGTATCCGCTGCGCGGCACCGACGACGAGCGCGCGGCGCTGCCGGCCTTCACTCGGACCCTCGGCTTCTCGGTCATTTACGGTTCTTCCACCTCTGCCGCCGCTGGCGTCGTTTCTCTTCTTCGTCGTCCGCCGGCGGCGGGGCTTGATTGGCTGGGACGATCCGCGTGAGCAAATCCTCTATGTCGCCCTGCACAGCCTCGGGCGGACACTCCCGTTCGGCGTCGTATCGGTCCCAGACCTGGTCGGGCATCGACCGGATGCCGAACTTGATGGCGGCCGCCTCGGCTTGAAGATGCGTGTCGAGGCCCTCGTTCGCCTGCGCCGGATCCTTCACCCACTCGTATTTGACGAAGCCGGACTTCGTGCGCACCGCCTTGCGGCTTTCGGCCGTAAGCTGGCGATAGAACTCGTCCTCGAGGCCGCGCGGCAGGGCCACGAAGCCGCGCTGCAAGGGATCGTCCTTCGCGAGATTGCGATAGAGGCCCATTTTCAAGACCGACGTCGCGAAGTTGAAGAACCGGCGGGAATACCGCTTGACCTTGCCGGTCTTCGTGTTCCGCTCCTTCTTCACCGCGGCGATCAACGGGGCCGACTCGGATGGCACGCCGCGGACCATGATCAGGCGGGACGTGGGGTGCTTCTTCACCCAGCCCCAGACGTCCTCGGTCCATGCGTTGCCGTCGATCGCAACCATGTCGGCATGAATCGGGCGGCCATGCGCATTGCGCCACGTCTGCACCATCAATCCGTCGAGCATGGCGCGGCAACCGTCCTCGCTGATGTGGCCGGGGAAGACCACATATTCGATGACGGCACGGCGGAAGTCGCGGCCCCATGCCACGATCTGCGCCTCGACACGATCCTTCTGGCAGTCGATGCCGATCGTAAGCAGCGGATAGCCGACAGGAATCGAACCGCGCGAATAGAAGGACAAGGCCCCTCTGTCCCGCAGGCTCTCCCATCCCGGCGCCTCGCCGAGCGTCCGGTAGGCGCGGCCGACCGTGTCGTTGAAGAACGTCTGCTCGGACGCCGGGTCGCCCTTGGCGCTCAACCATTCGCGTGCGATCCGCTCGAAGCTCTGCAGGAGCGAATACGCCGACCACAGATGAAAGGAACGATGGACCCGCTTCGCTGCCGGGTTGCCGGCGCGCCAGACTTCCTCGCCTTCCGCTTCCCGCCGCTTGGCCTCGCGGAACATCTGCGGCCGATGAAACTCTTCGATAACGCCGCCGCACCCATCCGCGACGCATGTGAAATGCGCGCGCTCCGGATGCTTTTCGTCGATCGACTGCTGGAAATTCTCCCATTCCAGCGTCTGCATTTCGCCACAGTGCGGGCATGGCAGGAAAAGACGTTCCTGACTTCCGTCCTCAAAGTTCCGGGTGATCCTGCACCCCGGCTCGACGAGCGGCGTCGAGATTTTGAAGACCTTCGCGAACTCGTGTGCGCGGGATCGGCTGTCGGCTTGCGTCTCCGGGTCGCCGGCGGCGTTCATCTCCCATTTCGCGAGGTCGTCCTGCACCTGCCGGCGCATGGTGACTTGCGACAGGGAGGCCGGCGAATTGGCCCCCGAGATCTGGATCGCGCCGCGACCGTCGACCCGTTCCTTGTAGAGAACGCTATCCAGACCGTCGCGCGAGCGCATCGGGAAGAGACGAGCGAGCGCCGTCGTGCCTTTCAGCATCGGCGCCAGCTTCATCTTCGACCAACGCTGCGCGTTCGAGTCGGTCGGATGAACGTAAAGAAAGTCACCGGGGTCCATGTCCATGGACCCGCCGCAGAAGATATTGGCGAGGACGGTGCCGCCAAGCTGCGCCGACTTCGCCAGCGTGACGGTCCTGCAAGGGTCGCTCGGAGACAGCGCCCGCAGGATTTCGTCGAAGTAGAAAAACAGATCGCGGTTATACGGACCCGGCAGCGGGCTTTCGCGCTCCGAAAAGACGATGTTGCGCTCGGCCCATGCCAGATAGTTGACCGGCGGCGGGGGCGTCAGAACCTCGGCCAGCACGTCGTTCGCGATGCGCTCGGCATTGGCGACGACGACCGTCATGGAGGTCATGCTTCGCCGCCTTCCTCGATCACGTATTCCACGGTGGCCGGCACATCCTCGGACTGCTCTTTGACGACCTGGGCGGCCACACCCTTCTTCTCGTTCCGCACCTCCCGCAACAGATGCAGGACGTCGCGCTGGGGAAGGCTGAACTTCCCGGCGATGGCAGAGGCGAAGTCGACGAGCATGGCCGCGTTCACCTCGTCCACCTGCCGCGCGAGCCGCGCCATCTGCGCGCGCACGTCGTCGGCCGGGACCAGTTTCCCTCGGCGGGTCGCCTCTTCGACGGCATCGCGCTCGTTCTTCCGCCGCTCGCTCTTCAGCCGCTCAAGCTGGATCTGGTAGGCGACGTCGTCGGTGCGCAGCGGCGGGGCGGTGCTCGTCGGCTGCTCGGTCGCCGGGGTCGCGCCGAGGAGGCGCGTGCCGATCCCGTTGCCGAGGCTTTGCCCGACGTCGCGCCGCACCTTGATCTGCTCAAGCGCGCGGTCGACGATGATCTTCGCCGAGCGCCCTTCGCCTTCCAGCGCATCCGGCCCGATCTTGCCTTCGGCGATCCATTGGCTCACGCGGCCGGGCGAGACGCCAACTTCACGCGCGAAGTCGCCCTTCGAGAGAACCTGCATTTTAGTGCTCTTTAGGCTCCTCTTTAGGAACGAATTTAGGC
>NZ_CALMYP010000047.1 GCF_937873615.1 uncultured Paracoccus sp. | reverse complement strand
GGCGGACCGAGGCGCGGCGGTTCTGGCGTTCGTCGGTCAGGACCGGGATCTTCAGGTATTCTTCGCCGTAACCCTGCACGACCATGTTTTCCGGCGGGACGCGGAAATATTCCGACAGCGCCAGCGCCACCGATTCCGCGCGCCGGTCCGACAGCGCGAGGTTATAGGTCGCGCTGCCCACGGCATCGGTATGACCCTCGATCAGGAAGATTTCGCGCGGGTTGGCGGCGACGGCATCCTCGATTGCGGTGCCGAGTGCTGCCAGTTGCCGGGCCTGATCGGGATTGATCGCGGCCGAGCCGGTGTCGAAGGTGATGGCGTTGATATCGACCGGGGCGACGAGGTTGCGGACCTCGGGGATGGTGCGGATCTGGTTCAGGGTGAAGCGGCGGTTCACGGCGGCCTCGCGGGCGAGGGCCGCGCGCAACTGCGCCTCGGTCGTGGGCGTGGCCTCGGGCTTCGGCGCCGGCGGCAGCTCGGCGATCTGGACCGGCGGCACCTCGACGGAATCGTCGATCAGCACGGTTTCGCTGCCATCGGCGGCGACATGAATGCGGCGCAGCACGGTCAGGTCGGCGCCGCGAATGGTGATGATCTGCGAGCCGTCGGGGCGGGTGACGACGCTGCGCGAGGAGCCGTCGGAATAGTTCTCGGTCTGGACCTCGTTGCCGGCCTGGCGCAGCAGGGCGTTGTCGTCCTTCAGCACCTGCTGGCTGCCATCGGCGCGGGTGACGATGACCCGGTCGCCGGTATTCAATGCCACCTCGCGCTGACCCGACAGGACCTGACCCACGGCAAGCGCGCCGAGACCGGCCAGCGCCACCTTGGCGAGGTCGCTGCCGCCGCTGTCGCTCTCCGAGGATTGCGCCGCCGGCTGGGCCGTGGCCGCCTTCAGCGCCTCGGTCAGGCTGGTCTCGAAATCCTGGGCCGAACTGCGGGTATCGGCCACGGTCTCGCGGATGATTTCGCCGCTGGCGGGCTGGGTGAAGGCCTCGACCGTGGGGGCGACGGCCTCGGCTGCTTCACGCGCGGCGGCGGTGTTGGAGCCGCGGGCGCGCAGCTTGCCGTCATCGCCGACGATGAATTGCTGCTGCGCCATCGGGCCGATCACGATCCGGCCGCTTTCGGTGACCTCGGCGGTGACGCCGCCGGGACTGACCAGGGCCACGCCTTCGGCGCAGGGCCGCGCGGAGCCGTCGATGCAGGTCAGGCCGTCAGCCGTCAACCCGGTCTGAACCTCGCGCTGCAGCACCTTGTTCAGGCGCGGCATGGTGGCATCCCGTTCGGTGTTGAACCTGTCGCCTTCGGCTTCGGTGATGCGGGGTTCCTGACCGGCATGGCTGTCCATGAGGGCTGCGGCGGGCGCTGCCTTTGTCCCGGCCTCGGATTGGGCGGCGGCAAGCTGACGGGCAAGCTCATCCTGCTTGGCGTCGCTCGCGCGGGTTTCGGCATCGGCCATCGCCTTGGCCATGGCTTCGGCTTCGACATCCGCTTCGGTTTTAACGGGGGCGGTGGCCTTGGCCATGGCCTCTGCCATTGCGGCGGCTTCGACTTCGGCTTCGGTCGGGGCGTCGGGCTTGGGGGCCGTCTCGACCGTTTCCTTCTGCGCCTCGTTACGCGCCGCCTCGATCACCGCCGTCAAAGGATCGGTGCCGGCCTCTGCGGGCTTGTTCGGATCCTCGATCACGGCCAGCGGTTCGACGGGCTGGCGGGCAAGCATCGCTGCGGCATTGGCCACGCGTTCCAGGTTTTCATCCGCCAGCCGGGCGAGGTCATTGCCACGCGTGACCGGGGTGCCGTCCTTGGTCATGCGATAGGGCTGCATCTCGGCGGGGGCGAGGATCATGCCGCCGCCCTCGACCAGTTCGACGGCAACGCCTGCGGGGGTGATGAGCGGCATGTCATCGGCACAGGGCCGGGCCGAATCGTCCAGGCAACGCAGCGCGCCCGCATTCACGCCCGCCGCGAGTTCCTGCTGGAAGACCCGGTCGAGAAGGTTCATCGCCTCGGCCCGCGCCGGCGCGACCTCGCGCGCCTGATCGGCGCTCAGGGTGATCTCGGCGGTCGCGGTGGCGGCGAGGCCGAGCCCGATCAGGGCCGCGATGGCGGTGCTGTTGGCGAAATGGCGTGGCATATGAACTCCTCCCGGAAACACTGTCATTGCAGCGACAAACCCCCGTGGCGCCGCTTCGTTCCCGCGCGGCTTCTGAACAAGACGTGATCGCGGTGCGGCGCTTGCACGGGGCCGCTGCCCGGCCTATCCCAAGAACAGCATCAGCGAAGGAGGCCGATCATGGCGCTGAAACCGAAGGACGCACCCGATCTGGGCCGGTTCGACTGGGAAGACCCGTTCCGCATGGACGCGCAACTGACCGAGGAGGAGCGCGCCATTCGCGACGCCGCCCGCGCCTATGCGCAGGACAAGCTGCAGCCGCGCGTGATCGAGGCCTATCGTGAGGAAAAGACCGATCCAGCGATCTTCCGCGAGATGGGCGAGATGGGGCTTCTGGGCGTGACCGTGCCCGAGGAATATGGCGGCATCGGCGCGTCTTACGTTGCCTATGGCCTTGTCGCGCGCGAGGTCGAGCGTGTGGACAGCGGCTATCGCAGCATGATGTCGGTGCAGTCCTCGTTGGTGATGTATCCGATCTATGCCTATGGATCCGAGGAACAGCGGCTGAAATACCTGCCCAAGCTGGCCTCTGGCGAGTGGATCGGCTGTTTCGGTCTGACCGAGCCGGATGCGGGGTCGGACCCTGCGGGCATGAAGACGCGGGCGAAGAAGACCGCGAATGGTTATGTGCTGAACGGCGCGAAGATGTGGATCTCGAATTCGCCCATTGCCGATGTCTTCGTGGTCTGGGCCAAGTCGGAAGCGCATGGCGGCAAGATCCGGGGCTTCGTTCTGGAAAAGGGCATGAAGGGCCTGTCGGCGCCGAAGATCGGCGGCAAGCTGAGCCTGCGGGCCTCGATCACCGGCGAGATCGTCATGGAGAATGTCGAGGTCCCCGAGGATGCGCTTCTGCCCAATGTCGAGGGGTTGAAGGGCCCGTTCGGCTGTCTGAACCGGGCGCGTTACGGGATCAGCTGGGGCGCGCTTGGCGCGGCCGAGTTCTGCCTGCAGGCGGCGCGGCAATACGGGCTCGACCGGCAGCAATTCGGGCGACCGCTGGCGCAGACCCAGCTGCACCAGCTGAAGCTGGCCAATATGCTGACCGAGATTTCGCTGGGGCTGCAAGGCAGCCTGCGCGTCGGCCGGCTGCTGGACGAGGCCGAGGCCGCGCCCGAGATGATCAGCATCATCAAGCGCAACAATTGCGGCAAGGCGCTGGAGATCGCCCGTTGGGCGCGCGACATGCATGGCGGCAACGGCATTTCCGAGGAATTCCAGGTCATGCGCCATATGGTCAATCTGGAAACCGTGAACACCTATGAGGGCACGCATGATGTCCATGCGCTGATCCTCGGTCGCGCGATCACCGGCCTGCAGGCGTTTTTCTGAGCCCGTCCTGGCACTCGATGGCGATGGACAGCCGGGCCGGGGATGGGGGATAAGGCGCGTCTGCCCGCCGGGAATCGGCGGGCGCTTGAGCGGTGGCCGGGACCGTTTCCCCGGTATTCGAGCGAGTGAGCCCCATGAATGAAGACCAGAAACATGTTGCCGTGGAATGCCTCGCCGGGGCCGAAAGCGACGGCATGGCCTTTCCGCAGATCGTCGGCCGGCTGATCGAGGCGGGGTTCGAAAGCTACTGCGTCGATCTGCGCCGCGCCCGGGCGATCTATTTCCTGCCCGATGGCGACAGTGTCGAACTGGAGGCTCACCGGGTCGAAACCCCGGTCGCGCCGGCGCTCGACGCTGCCGCCATGCAGGCGGCGATCCGCGAGGCGCAGGCGCAGGTTCCCGGCTATACCTATCGCGGCTTTTGCGAGAAAGCGGCGGCGGCGGGCTGTGCCTTCTATGTGGTGTCCTTCTCGGGCCGGCGCGCGGTCTATTTCGGCCGCGATGCGGTGGCCCATGTCGAGAATTTTCCCGACTGATCCTGTCCCGACCGATCGGTCCCGGGTCTGAACCGGGCAGGGGCGCCGGATCCGGCGCCCCTGTTCGTTCGTCTCAGGGCCGGTCGGGGCCCATGCGCTCATAGAGAGCGCCGTCGCCGGCTTCGCCGCCCCAGATCACCACATCGTAACGCGCATCGGGATCGTCGCCCATGCCGGGCGATCCCGCCGGCATGCCGGGCACGGCAATGCCGGTGGCGTCGGGGCGTTCGCTCAGCAGGCGCTCGACCGCCTGAAGCGGGACATGGCCCTCGATCACATAGCCACCGACCTCGACCGTATGGCAGGACTGCATATCGGCAGGCACGCCGAGCCGGTCCTTGAGCGCATAAAGATCGTCGTCTTCGATGATGGCGACCTCATAACTGGCATCCTGGGCGAGATCGGCCCAGGCGGTGCAACAGCCGCAATTCGGGTCCTTGTGGACAGTCATCTGTGCGCCTTCGGCGAAGGCGGCGGTGGTGGAAAGAAACAGGGCGGCAAGCCCGGCGAGTTGGATTTTCATCATTCTATCCTCGGTTTGATGCTTGGGTGCGCGGGTCACGGCATCAGACGGGGATCGGTGGTCGCAGATCGGGGCTGTCCCTGCGCCCCTGCGCCCGGGTGGCCGGCGGGTGCGGATGGGTATCGCGGCATCGCGGCAGGGGCGAAAGCGACGGCTCTGCCGGGGGCAGGGCCGTGAAGAACTGGCAGGTCGGGCTCCGGTGGGTGCCATCCATGCAGCAATCGGTCATGGTCGCCGTCTCATGGATGGTCATCACGGCAGGGCCGGGTTCCACCGCCATCTGGCCGGCCTGGGCAAGCTGCATGGGGACAAGCTGCAGCGGGGCAAGCGCGATGGCCAGGATCAGCAATATTCGTCTGCACAGGATCATGGCGTCAAGCTAGGTCGCCTTGCGCCATCGGACAATGGCGATGCGCCGCGCGGGATTGTCGCAGCGATCAGCTTCGCGTGAACAAAAAACGGCGCGACCCGGGGGCCGCGCCGTCGGATTGCGTCCGCGACCGCTCAGATGCCGTCGCCGACGAAGGCTTTCTCGACGACGAATTCCTTCGGCTCGGAATTGGCGCCCTCGCGCAGACCGAAGCCTTCCAGCACCGCCTTCACATCGACGTTGAAGGCCAGGCTGCCGCAGATCATGGCGCGGTCTTCCTCGGGGTTCATCGCCGGCAGGCCGAGATCCGAGAAGACCTTGCCCGAGGTCATGTTATCGGTGATCCGGCCCATCAGCGGGCTGTCCTCGCGCGTGGTCGTGGGATAGTAGAGCAGGCGCTTGTGGAAATTTTCGCCATAGATTTCAGTCAGAAGCGGGTCGCTCTTCAGGTTCTCGACCAGCTCGCGGCCATAGTTCAGCTCATCGGCGGTGCGGCAGGTATGCATCATCACGACCTGCTCGAAACGCTCATAGCTTTCCGGGTCGCGCATCAGCGAGGCGAAGGGCGCGATGCCGGTGCCGGTGGCCAGAAACCACAGCCGCTTGCCGGGCAGAAGCGCATCCAGCACCAGCGTGCCGACGGGTTTCGGGCGCAGGATGATCTCGTCGCCCACCTGAATATGCTGCAGCTTCGAGGTCAGCGGCCCGTCCGGCACCTTGATCGAGTAGAACTCCAGTTCCTCGTCCCAGTTCGGCGAGGCGATGGAATAGGCCCGCAGCAGCGGTTTGCCGTTATCGCCCAGAAGCCCGATCATCACGAACTCGCCCGAGCGGAAGCGCAGGCTGGCCGGGCGCGTCACCCGGAAAGAGAAGAGCCGGTCGGTCCAGTGCTGGACCGAAGTCACCGTCTGCGCATCGGGCAAATGCGGCTTTTCGCGGTTCGGGGCGGGGGCTGCGTCGTTCACGGCGATATCCAATGTCATCTGCTGTCCTGCGTCATCTAGGGCAATGCGGCCCTTCGGTGAAGTCCGGCGCGACCGGCAAATCCCTGCAAGCCGGCGCGAGTCACCGGCTTCTATAGAATAATTTCCGCATATGGGGCAGGGGTTCCGTCCAGATAAGGACGAATTGAGGTCAGTCGGGCCCACGGGCAGAAAAATGTCTTGAATCCGGGCGGCGGGGGCGGTCGACTTGTCGCAGCCCGGTTTCGATCAGGACTGATCGTCCACGACCGAGAGGATATCGGGCACCGCCGGGCAGGGCAGCAGCCGGTTCCTGGCCACATCGGCAAGGGTCGCATTGTGCAGGAACACATAGACATGGGCCGACAGGCTCTGCCAGAGCCGGTTCGAGAGCGTCTGCGCGCGCGACCCCGACAACCCGCCAGAAGCCCCGGCACCGACATGCAGCGCGCTCACGGTTTCATCGACGGCGGCCAGCACTTCCGAGACGCGGATCTCGGTCGCCGGGCGCGACAGCTTGTAGCCGCCGCCGGGCCCGCGCGCGGATTCGACCAGGCCGGCACGGCGCAGGCGGACGAAAAGCTGTTCCAGATAGGCCAGCGAGATATCCTGACGCTCGGAAATATCGGCCAGCGTGGTCAGCGCGCTTTCGGGCTGCAGCGCCAGGTCGACCAGGGCGACCATGCCGTAACGGCCCTTGGTGGATAGTTTCATGGTCCGATCCCTCCCTGCATTGCCGCCTCCGGGCGGTCAATATTGACGAATGGCCACGGCTCGCGCTAACTGCGCCGGTTCAGGCGGCCCTTGCGCCGCCCGATCCCGGACCACATCTTCGGGGTCAGGAAATAGTTGCCGCTGCTGACTGCGTCAAGAAACAGGTTTCGCGAAGGATCCCCATGCCCGAACTGATTTTCCCCGGTCCCGATGGCCGCCTCGAAGGCCGCTACCATCCGCAGGCCAAGCCGGACGCGCCGATCGCCATCATCCTGCACCCGCATCCGCAATATGGCGGCACGATGAACAATCGCGTCGTCTATAACCTGCATTACGCCTTCCACAAGATCGGCTTCACCGTGATGCGCTTCAACTTCCGCGGCGTCGGGCGCAGCCAGGGCGAGTTCGATCAGGGCATCGGCGAGTTGTCGGATGCCGCCGCAGCGCTGGATTACCTGCAGGCGATGAACCCGAATTCCAAGCATTGCTGGGTCGCGGGCTTCAGCTTCGGGGCCTGGATCGGGATGCAACTGCTGATGCGCCGCCCCGAGATCACCGGCTTCATCAGCGTGGCGCCGCAGGCCAATCTGTACGATTTCAGCTTCCTGGCGCCGTGCCCGGCCTCGGGGCTGATCATCAACGGTTCGGCCGACCGGGTGGCGCCGGCCAAGGATACCGA
This sequence comes from uncultured Paracoccus sp., assembly GCF_937873615.1. Classification (GTDB taxonomy): domain Bacteria; phylum Pseudomonadota; class Alphaproteobacteria; order Rhodobacterales; family Rhodobacteraceae; genus Paracoccus. The sequence goes on along the minus strand of NZ_CALMYP010000047.1, from coordinate 20,100 downwards.
GGGGCTGGTCGCCAAGCTGCGCGAGCAGAAGGGCATCACCATCAGCCACGAGACCATCGAGGGTGCCGACCACTTCTTCCGCGACGACGAGGCGCATATGGCCCCGATGATCGACAAGGTGCAGACCTATGTCCGCCGCCGCCTGACCGAAAGCTCTCGGTGAGGCTCGGATGCGGTCGGGCACTGCATCCTGGTTGAGGGGGTTGCCGGATCTTCGGGTCTGCCTCGCGGGCGCGGCCACACGGACAGATATTTGCGAGACAGGTCAGGACGCGCATGGAACGCAGTGAACTGGACGCGCAGTTTTCTTTTCTGGTTGAAGCCGATAAGCTGAAATCGGTCGAGCGGGCGAATACGCTGAACGACCTTTCCAGACAGGAAAACAGCGCCGAACACAGCTGGCATCTGGCGCTTTACGCCATGGTGCTGGCCGGGCAGGCCGCGCCGGGCGTGGATCTGAACCGGGTGATCCGCATGCTGATCCTGCATGATCTGGTGGAGATCGACGTGGGCGATGTGCCGCTGCATTCGGGCAATGGTGCTGCCCATGGCGCGCCTGAGATAAAGGCCGCCGAGGCGGCAGCGGCGCAGCGTCTGTTCGGGATGCTGCCCGAGGCGCAGGGGGCGGAGTTTCTGGCCCTCTGGGAGGAATTCGAAGCCGCAGAAAGCCCGGATGCGGTCTTCGCCAAATCGCTGGACCGGACGCAGCCGCTGGCGCAGAATCTGGCCTCGAACGGGGTGAACTGGCGGCGGTTCAATGTCACCCGCGAAAATGTCGAGACCCGGGTCGGCTCCAGTATCGCGCGTGGCCTGCCCGCAGTCTGGGAATACCTGCACGCCAGGGTGCGGGCGCATTTCGGCTAGAAGGTTTCGCCCGCGCGCAGCCTTGCGGTCAGGCCGTCGATGCTGTTGCCGGCTGCCTGCCAGTCCTGCGTGGCACAGGCGCAAAGGCGATAGGCCTCGGTCGCGGTCTGGCCCTTCGGGCCGGCCAGAAGCGCGAAATCCTCGGGGGTGCGGGGCGGCCTTGCGGCAGGGGTGGCGCAATCCGGTGCGGCCTTTGGCGCGCCATCGGTTCCCGAAGACAGCACTGCCACGCCTTCGTCCAGCCAGACCGGCAACCGCTTGCCGCCCAGCCAGCCGGTGAAGCCGGCGGCATTGTGCAATTCGGCATGGATGGCCTCGTGCAGGTAGAAACGCGGATCGTCGACGACCGACGGGCGCAGCCTGATCAGCCGGTCGAGATAGGTGCGGCCGCGCGGCCCGCCGGTATCGCAGGCCGCAGAGGTGCAGACCTGCCAGCGCGGTGCGGCCTGCCAGCTGCCCAGATCTGTGCCGGCTGTGGCTTCGGCCTCGGTCACGCGCGCGATCACGGTCTGGCGCTGCGCGGGGGTGGCGGCGCGGTCGACCCAGATGCGCGGCGCGATCCGTTCATAACCCTGCGCCATCGGCAGCAGCGGCGAGGCAAGCGCCAGCCCGGCCCCCACGGTCAGAAGTACCGTTCCGGCAATCGCTGCATACCATCGCATACCGGCTTCCTTTCCGTGACCGAAGGCATTATACCCCTTGGCAAAGCGAATTCCATCCGAAGGGAGCACCCATGTCGAAGATCAAGGTAGAAAACCCCGTTGTCGAGCTCGACGGCGACGAGATGACCCGGATCATCTGGGACTTCATCAAGAAGAAGCTGATCCTGCCCTATCTCGACGTGGACCTGAAATATTACGATCTCGGCATCGAGGAGCGCGACCGCACAGACGACCAGATCACCGTGGACGCGGCCAATGCCATCAAGCAATACGGCGTCGGCGTGAAATGCGCGACCATCACCCCGGACGAAGCCCGGGTCGAGGAATTCGGGCTGAAGAAGATGTGGCGCAGCCCCAACGGCACCATCCGCAACATCCTTGGCGGGGTGATCTTCCGCGAGCCGATCATCTGCAAGAACGTGCCGCGCCTTGTCCCGCACTGGACCAAGCCCATCGTCGTCGGCCGTCACGCCTTCGGCGACCAGTATCGCGCCACCGATTTCCGTTTCCCGGGCAAGGGCAAGCTGACCATCAAGTTCGTCGGCGACGATGGCGAGGTGATCGAGCACGAGGTCTTCCAGGCCCCCGATGCCGGTGTCGCCATGGCGATGTATAACCTCGATCCTTCCATCGTCGATTTCGCCCGCGCCTCGATGAACTATGCGCTGCAGCGGAAATACCCGCTGTACCTGTCGACCAAGAACACCATCATGAAAGCCTATGACGGGCGCTTCAAGGATGTCTTCCAGCAGGTCTTCGACGAGGAATTCGCCGACAAGTTCAAGGCTGCCGGCATCACCTATGAGCACCGCCTGATCGACGACATGGTGGCCTCGTCGCTGAAATGGAATGGCGGCTATGTCTGGGCCTGCAAGAACTACGACGGCGACGTGCAGTCGGATACGGTTGCACAAGGCTTCGGCAGCCTTGGCCTGATGACCTCGGTGCTGATGACCCCGGACGGGCAGACCGTCGAGGCCGAGGCCGCGCATGGCACCGTGACCCGCCATTATCGCGAGCATCAGAAGGGTAACGAGACCTCGACCAACTCGATCGCCTCGATCTACGCTTGGACCGGCGGGTTGAAGCACCGCGCCAAGCTGGACGACAATGCGCAGCTGATGTCCTTCGCCCAGACTCTGGAAAAGGTCACCGTGCGCGCGGTCGAGGACGGGTTCATGACCAAGGACCTCGCGCTGCTGGTCGGGCCGGACCAGAAATGGCTGTCGACCATGGGCTATCTGGAAAAGGTCGACGAATACCTGAACAAGGCGCTGCGCTGATCGGCGCAGGACTGGGAAGGGGCCGGGCATCTTGCCCGGCCTTTTTCGTTGCTTTGCCGGTCGCAACATCGCGGGTGGCAATTAAGCTGATCTAATCTGTCGTGTTTCAGGATCGAAACATCGAAAACCGCTCGGCAGAAATTCGCCAATCTTTTCAGTGGTAAGATATAATACTTGACGCTGCGTAATCCTGACAGAAATGTCAGGTTTTCCATGTCGATTTTATGACGAAAGTGTAATATTCTTAAGCATATGGACCTGGCGCCGGTCCAGAATCAAAGGGCGCTCTGGCGGTCCTGGTCTCCAGGGAATCTCGCCGGGGCGCCCTTCCTCATTCCGCGACATGCCGTCGATCCGGCGGCTTTCCCGCAGGGCGCTTTCCAAGTGGCGCGAAATCCGCTATCGGCAGGGCATTCCCAAGGCCCGGAGACTCTCATGAAAGCCGCCGTCATCACCTTTCCCGGTTCCAATTGCGACCGCGACCTGCGCGTGGCGCTGACCCGTGCCGGCGCCGAGGTGGCGCAGGTCTGGCACAAGGATGATGCGCTGCCGGCGGGCACCGATCTGGTGGCGGTGCCGGGCGGGTTCTCGTTCGGCGATTACCTGCGCTGCGGTGCCATCGCCGCGCAATCGCCCATCGCCCGGGCGCTGCGTGCCCATGCCGAGCGTGGCGGTTACGTGCTGGGCATCTGCAACGGCTTTCAGGTGCTGACCGAACTGGGCCTGCTGCCCGGCGCGCTGATGCGCAATTCCGGGCTGACCTTCATCGCCCGGCCGGTGGCGCTGGAAGTGGTGACAACCGACAGCGCCTTCACCGCCGGTTATACCAAGGGGCAGAAGCTGGATATCCCGGTCGCCCATCACGACGGCAATTACCAGATCGAGGCCGAGGGGCTGGCCGAACTGGAAGCGCAGGACCGCATCGCCTTCCGCTATGCGCCGGGGATCAACGGATCGGTCGCCGATATCGCCGGCGTCCTGTCGGCGAACCGCCGGGTGCTGGGCATGATGCCCCATCCCGAACGCGCCGTGGAAACCGTTCAGGGCGGCACCGATGGCGTGGCCATGTTCGCCGCGCTGGCCTCGGCCCTGGTGGCGGCCTGAACGGGGCTGCCGCCGCAGCCGGACGGCATCTTCTTGGCAGAAGGCGCGGCCTTGCCTAGATTGCAGGGAATGGCATTGGCAGCGGAAGCCCCGGTTTGACCCGTATTTTGCACGATAGCGAGGCAGCGCCGCGCGAGGGCGAGGAGACGGCCATCAACCAATGGCCGCTCAGGGTCGCGCTTGTCCTGCTTTTCGTGCTGGGCGGGCTGGTGCTGTGGGGCACGAACGATTTCCTGACCGAACGCTCGACTGAGACCACGCGGGTCAGGGCCGAGCTTCGTGCGACGCTTTATTCCGGGCAGTTGCAGTCGGAATTGCAGCGCAATGCCGTGGTGCCGATGATGCTGGCGCGCGATCCGGCGCTGATCACGGCGCTGGCTTCCGACGATTTCGCCTTCACCTCGGCCCGGCTGATCTCGGCCCAGAAGGAAATCGGGGTGGCCTCGATCCGGCTTTTGGATGCCTCGGGCCGGACGGTGGCGGCGACAGAGCGGCAATTGCTGGGCACCAATTACGTCTCGGCACCCTATTTCGTCGATGCCATGCGCTCTCGCGATACTGTGTTTACGGTTGCGGCGTCGGATCGGGGCGGGTTCGAATTCGTCTATTCGCGCGCCATCGCCGACAGTTCCGGCACGCTTGGCGTGGTCGTGGTCGGGGCCGATCTGCAACAGCTGGAACGCAACTGGGCCGGGATCACCGATGCCGTGGCGGTCACGGATTCGACCGGGGTGGTGATCCTGTCGACCGAGGCGCGTTGGCGCGGCCTGCCGCTGGAGGAGGCGCTGTCGGTTCGGCCCGCGCCAAGCGCCATCGAGCGTGCCTTTCAGGTCTCGACCGATTGGACGAACAACCCCGCCGATGCCTATGTGAAGGGCCGCGCGGTGATGCAGACCGAGACCCGCATCCCCTTCCGGGGCTGGCGGATGCACAGCTTCACCACTTACGAATCCATCCGCGAGCGGGTGAACACGGTCCTCGCCTTCGAGGCCATGGTGCTGGCGGTTCTGGCGGCGCTTCTGTTCTATATCATGTCGCGCCGGGCGCAGCGGCGCTCGGTCGCCTATATGCAGGAATCGGCCGATCTGCGGGCGCTGAACGCGCGCCTGACCCGAGAGATCGCCGCCCGCGAGCGGGTCCAGCGAGAACTGCGCGTGGCCGAACAGACGGTGCAGCAATCCTCGAAACTGGCGGCTTTGGGCGAGATGTCGGCGGGCGTCAGCCACGAGTTGAACCAGCCTCTGGCGGCGATGAAGACCTATCTGGCCGGCGCGCGCCTGCTTCTGGACCGGGGCCGTGCCGACGAGGCGCTGTCGAGTTTCCAGCGCATCGACGATCTGGTCGACCGCATGGGCACCATCACCAGGCAGCTGAAATCCTATGCCCGCAAGGGCGGCGAGGCCTTCGAGCCGGTCGATCTGCGCGCCGCGCTGTCCAGTGCCCTGACCATGATGGAGCCGCAATTGCGGGCCCGCCCGGTGCGGATCCTGCGCAACCTGCCGCGCCGTCCGGTCATGGTCTATTGCGACCGCATCCGGCTGGAACAGGTTCTGATCAACCTGCTGCGCAACGCCATCGACGCCACCAAATCGGTGAAGGACGCGCGCATCGACATCGGCATCGAGGCCGATGTTCAAGCGGTTGTGACGGTTCGTGACAACGGTCCGGGGGTCAGCGATCTGGACAAACTCTTCGAACCGTTCTTCACCACCAAGAAGCCGGGCGAGGGCACGGGCTTGGGTCTCGCCATTTCCTCGGGGATTGTGGCAGACTTCGGCGGCCGGCTGACTGCCCATAATGCCGAGGACGGTTCCGGCGCGGTCTTCGTGCTGGCGCTGCCGCTCCACGATCCCGATGGCGGCCAGGTCGAAAAGCCGCTGGCCGCAGAATGAGAAGGATTTTCAGGTATGAACCCTACGTTACGAATTGCGATTGTAGATGACGAACCCGACATGCGGGAATCCATCAGCCAGTGGCTGGTGCTGTCGGGCTTCAATACCGTGACCTTCGCCACCGCCGAGGACGCGCTGAAGGAGATCGGGGCGGACTGGCCCGGCGTGGTGATTTCCGACATCCGCATGCCCGGCATGGACGGCATGGCCTTCCTGAAACGGCTGATGAGCATCGATTCGGCGCTGCCGGTCATCATGATCACCGGCCATGGCGATGTGCCGATGGCGGTCGAGGCGATGCGGCTCGGGGCCATGGATTTCATGGAAAAGCCCTTCAAGCCCGACCGCATGACCGAACTGGCCAAGAAGGCCACGCAAGCCCGGCGCATGACGCTGGACAACCGCGCCCTGCGCCGCGACCTGTCGGAGGGCCAGCAGGTGATGTCGAAGCTGGTCGGCCAGTCATCGGCGATGGAGCGCCTGCGGGAAGACATCCTCGATCTCGGGCAGGCCGACGGCCATGTGCTGATCGACGGCGAGACCGGCACCGGCAAGACGCTGGTGGCCCATGCGCTGCATGCGGTCGGGCCGCGCGCCTCGAAGAAATTCCTGCCCATCGCCTGCGCCGCCTTCGACCCGGAACATCTTGCGGCGCGGCTGTTCGGCCCGCTGGAGGATGGCATCCCGGCGGTCGAGGAAGCGCGCGGCGGCACGCTTTGCCTCGAAGATATCGAGGCGCTGCCCGATCCGCTGCAGGCGCGGCTTCTGGGCTTCATCGCCGATCAGGGCAGCCCGGCCGAGACCCGGATCATCGCCATTTCCAATGCCCGCGGCGATGGCCGCCGGCCCGAGGATCTGCTGCGCCCGGACCTGTTCTATCGGCTGTCGGCGCTGCAGATCACGGTGCCGCCCCTGCGCGCGCGGGGCGAGGATATTCTGGCGCTGTTTACCCGCATGACGGAACAGTTCGCCGATGAATATGGCTGCGAGCCGCCACAGGTGAACGCCCAGGAGGCGGCCCAGCTTCTGCAGGCGCCATGGCCCGGCAATGTGCGCCAGCTGATCAATGTGGCCGAACGCGCGGTGTTGCAGAACCGGCGCGGCTCGGGCTCGATCACCTCACTCCTGATGACCGAGGGCGACGAGGATCAGGCCCAGGCCACCACGACCGAGGGCAAGCCGCTGAAGGAATATGTCGAAAGCTTCGAGAAGATGCTGATCGACAATACCATGCGCCGCCACAAGGGCTCCATCGCGGCGGTCATGGACGAATTGTGCCTGCCGCGCCGGACCCTGAACGAGAAGATGGCGAAATACGGGCTGTCGCGCGGGGATTACCTGTGATCGGCGACCGCGACGGTGGCCGGCGTTTCGGGGTCGAGGCGATGGGGGGCTATGATCTCGGCCCGGTGATCGCGCTTGGCCTTCTGGTGCTGTCAGCCGGTGTCGTGGGGCTGGTGCTGATCGTCTGGGGCCTCGTCAGGATGGGGAATGGCCGTGGTGGCGGCATGGTGATCGGCGGTCTGGTCCTTGCTGTTCCGGTCCTGTTGGTGCTGACGATGATACGATAGCCCGGACCGTCGGCGGGTCGTGCGACGCACGGATGCGCCCTGATGGCTGATTGTGGCCGTAGGGCGCTGTTCGACCGCAGGACACAAGCGATGACCGGAAGCCGGTCAGGGGCGACGGTCTGCCGTGGTGCCGCTTCAGATCGCATTGTTTGTCGGACTTGCACGCACCGTCCCCGCAATTGGGCATTGAACTTCCTTGCCTTCCGCCCTTATGTTCAGATCATGCGCGTGGTCTGGGTCATGGACCGAACCTGCGCGCCATCAGTTTCGCAGCGGAGGCTGATCTGTCGTTTGAACGGCAGCCGCCCGCCAAGAAAACCACCCTGCGTCACATTTCTCGCGGGGGAGTCGTTCACTGCCCCGTGTTTCAAACCCCGGGGCCAAGAGGTAACAGACGCGATGCATCGCGCGCGATACAGGTCGGAACAGGCGCTGGCGGGGTTACTCCCCGCGGGCCGTTTTGCCGACCTCGTCACAGCCGCTTCCGCGTCCCCATCACATCGCAGCCGCCTTGTGCCACCGGTCGAAAGCCGGGGCCGGCGGCTGCGCGAAAGTATCATAAATGGCAAAGAAAATGCTTATCGACGCGACCCATGCGGAAGAAACCCGCGTGGTCGTCGTGGACGGAACCAAGGTCGAGGAATTTGATTTCGAGACCGTCAACAAGCGGCAGCTTGCTGGCAATATCTATCTCGCAAAGGTCACGCGGGTTGAACCCTCGCTTCAGGCTGCCTTCGTCGATTACGGCGGCAACCGGCACGGCTTTCTGGCCTTCGCCGAAATTCACCCCGATTACTACCAGATCCCGGCCGCCGACCGTCAGGCCCTGATCGAGGAAGAACGCGCCTATGCCGAAGCGGTCGCCGCCGAGGAAGCCGCGAACGACAAGCCCAAATCCTCGCGCCGGCGCAAGCCGCGTGGTGCCAAGGCCGAGAAGGCCGAGACCGGCGATGCGAAACTGGTCTCGGAAGAAATTCCGGGCATGGAACTGGTCGACAATGACGGCGAGGGCGATGAGGCGGAAGCGGCTGCAGGCGCCGATGACAGCGTCGCGACGCCTGCCGTCGAGGAAGCGGCTGAGGATTCCAAGGCCGAGGATTCCGGCGAAGCGGATGACAAGGGCGACGAATCCTCTGACGAGAACGACGGGGATGAGGAAGCCAAGGACGCCTCGGATCGCGACGACAGCATCGAATCGGTCGCCGAAGAGGATGTGACCGAAGAAATCCGCGTGCCGAAGAAGCCGCGCGCGCGCCGCTACAAGATCCAGGAAGTCATCAAGGTCCGCCAGATCATGCTGGTCCAGGTGGTCAAGGAAGAACGCGGCAACAAGGGTGCGGCGCTGACCACCTATCTGTCGCTGGCCGGGCGCTATTGCGTGCTGATGCCGAACACGGCGCGGGGCGGCGGCATCAGCCGCAAGATCACCAATATCGCCGACCGCAAGAAGCTGAAGGACATCGCCGGAGAGTTGAAGGTGCCGCAGGGCGCCGGCCTCATTATCCGCACCGCCGGCAGCCAGCGCACCCGGACCGAGATCAAGCGCGATTACGAATATCTCATGCGGCTCTGGGAACAGATCCGCGACCTGACCTTCAAGTCGATCGCGCCGGCGCCGATCTATGAGGAAGGCGACCTGATCAAGCGCACCATCCGCGACCTTTACAGCCGCGAGATCGACGAGGTGCTGGTCGAGGGTGAGCGCGGCTATCGCACCGCCAAGGACTTCATGAAGATGATCATGCCGTCCCACGCCCGGAACGTGAAGCATTACACCGATCCGATGCCGCTTTTCGCCCGCTTCCAGGTCGAAGGCTATCTGGCCGGCATGTTCAACCCGACCGTGCAGCTGAAATCCGGCGGCTATATCGTCATCGGCGTGACCGAGGCGCTTGTCGCCATCGACGTGAACTCGGGCCGGGCGACCAAGGAAGGCTCGATCGAGGATACCGCGACCAAGACCAACCTCGAAGCCGCCGACGAGATCGCCCGCCAGCTGCGCCTGCGCGATTTGGCCGGGCTGATCGTCATCGACTTCATCGACATGGACGAGCGCAAGAACAACTCGGCGGTCGAGAAGCGGCTGAAGGATCGGCTGAAGACCGACCGGGCGCGCATTCAGGTCGGCAAGATCTCGGGCTTCGGCCTGATGGAAATGTCGCGCCAGCGGCTGCGGCCGGGGATGCTGGAATCGACCACACAGCCCTGCGCGCATTGCCATGGCACCGGGCTGATCCGTTCCGATGACAGCCTGGCGCTGACCATCCTGCGCGCCATCGAGGAAGAGGGCACGCGCAAGCGCTCTCGCGAGGTGCTGGTCAAGGCGCCGGTCGCGGTGGCCAATTTCCTGATGAACGGCAAGCGCGAACATATCGCCATGATCGAGGCGCGCTATGGCATGTCGGTCCGGGTCGAGGCCGATCCGGCGCTGATCTCGCCCGATTTCGCCATCGAGAAGTTCAAGACCGCCACCCGCAACGTGCCCGAAGTGGCAAGCCCGGTGGTTTCGGTCGATGCGCAGCTGATGGCGCAGATCGACGATGACGAATTGCCCGAAATCGAGGAGGACGAGGAGGACGAGCGCGAGGACAGCGTCTCGACCCGTGCCGAAGGCGATGAGGGCGAAGGTTCCGGCCGCTCCAAGCGCCGCCGTCGCCGGCGTCGGCGGGGCGGCAAGGACCGCGCCGAGGGTGCCGACGGGGCCGAGGAGAACGGGGCTGAGGCCGCAGAGGCCGATGCCGTGGCGGAAGATGCCGCCGAGGGTGGCGAAGCTGTGTCCGGCGAGACCGAAGCCGAAGCTGAGGAAAAGCCGAAATCCCGCAGCCGCTCGCGCAGCCGGTCGCGGCGCAAGCCCGAACCGAAGGCTGAGGTTGAGGCTGGCGAGGAGGTTGCATCGGCAGAGGCCGAACCGGCGGCTGAGGCAAGTGCCGAGATCGTCGATCTCCGCGACCTGCCGGCAGCCCCCGCCGAGCCGGTGGTCCAGGAAGCCCCAGCCCAGGAACCCGACCCGGTCGAGGCCGCCGATAACGCCGCCGCCGCCGAGGAGGAGGTTCAGGTGATCGCCGCCGAGGCGAGCGCCGAGACGGTGGCCTCCGCCGAAGCGCCAAGCGCCGAACCCGTGGCTGTCAGCGAAGCCGCCCCGGAACCCGAGGCCGGCCCGGCGCGTCCCAAGCGGCGCGGCTGGTGGTCCATCGGCTGACCGCCAGATCCGTGACAGAACCGGAAGGCCCGCCCCGATCGGCGGGCCTTTTTCCTTGCCGGGAAAGGGCTTGGCCACGCGACTGTGACTGCATGTCCTCTGGCGCGGGCGCGAAAACCGGCTAGTGTCTGCGCATGTTCGGAATTGACCTCATAGATGCCGGTTTCCTGCCGGCAGCCATCGTCGCCATGCTTGCGGGCGTGCTGTCCTTCCTGTCGCCCTGCGTCTTGCCGGTGGTGCCGCCCTATCTGGCCTATATGACCGGGATCAGCGTCGGCGGGTTGAAGACCGGCGAACGCAGCGCGGTCCCGGCGGCGCTGATGTTCGTGCTGGGGCTTTCGACGGTGTTTCTGGTCATGGGCTTCGCCGCTTCGGCCTTCGGGCGGATGTTTCTGGAATACCAGATCTGGCTGGCGCGGATCGGCGGCGTCATGGTCATCGTCATGGGCCTGCATTTCCTGCATATCTTCCGCATCCCCCTGCTGGATCAGGAGGCGCGGCTGGATACCGGCGATCAGGGCGGATCGGCGCTTGGCGCCTATGTGCTGGGTCTGGCCTTCGCCTTTGGCTGGACCCCTTGCATCGGCCCGCTTCTGGGCGCGATCCTGACCATGGCCGCCAGCGAGGGCGCCATCGGGCGCGGCACCGGGTTGCTTGCGGTCTATGCGCTCGGGCTCGGGATTCCGTTCCTGCTCTCGGCGGTTTTCGTCAATCGCGCCATCGGGCTGATGAACCGCATCAAGCCGCATCTGAAAGCCATCGAGCGGGTCATGGGCGGACTTCTGGTCGTGGTCGGCATCCTGCTCGTTTCGGGCCGGATGGCGGACCTGTCCTATTGGATGCTGGAAAGCTTCCCGGCGCTTGGGCGGCTGGGTTAACGCTTCACATTGCGGCGCAGATCGCTCGGCGTGATCGCCCTGGTGGCGAAGGACAGCGCGAAATAGATCGCCGCCCCGCCAAAGACCAGCAGCGCCAGTTCCGGCAGACGGGCCATGCCGATGCGGTCGGTCCAGGCGTTCATTGCCCAAAGTGCGCCCGCCATCAGCAGCGACGAGGTCACGATGCGCGGGGCCACCCGGCGCAGGCGCGCGTCCCAGCGGGTCGACTGGCCCATCTCGCGGGTGCCGAGCCAGAGCTGGCCGACCATGACCCAGGCCGCGACCGAGGTGCCGATGGCGGCGGCCAGAAAGCCCACGATGCCCATCAGCCCGAAGGCCACCGCCGCATTGACCACCATCGAGATCAGCGCAAAGCGGAAGGGCGAGCGGGTATCCTCGCGCGCGAAATACAGGGGTTGCAGGATCTTCTGCATGACGAAGGCCGGCAGGCCGAGCGCATAGACGATCAGCGCATTGGCGGTCTGGCGGGTATCTTCGGCGGTGAACTGGCCGCGCTCGAACAGGGTCGAGACCATGGGCACGGCGATCACGGCGATGGCAAAGGCGGCGGGCAGGGTCAGGAACAGCCCGAATTCGGTCGCGCGCGAGAAGGCGGCTTGACCGCCGGCCTCGTCGCCGGCGCGCAGGCGCCGCGCCAGTTCCGGCAGCAGGACCACGGCGACGGCCGCGCCGACCACGCCGAGCGGAAGCTGATAAAGCCGGTCGGAATAGCTGAGCCAGGCAATGGCGCCGTCGAAGAACGATCCGACCTGACGACCGACCAGCAGGTTGATCTGGACCACGCCGCCCGCGAACATCGCGGGCAGGGCGATGACCAGCAGGCGCTTGATGTCCGGGGTCAGGCGCGGGCGGCGGGGCAGGAAGGTCCAGCCGGTGCGGCGCGCGTCCCACCAGACCAGACCGAGCTGGGCGATCCCGGTGACCGGCGTGGCCCAGGCCAGCGTCAGACCCAGATCCCAGCCGAACCAGCGGCCCAGATACATGGCGACGATGAACAGCAGGTTCAGCAGCACCGGTGCTGCGGCAGCAGCGGTAAAGCGGTGATGGGCGTTCAGCACGCCGCCGATCATGGAGGCCAGCGAGATCAGCAGGATATAGGGGAAGGTGATGCGGCCATATTCGACCGCGAGCGCAAAGCGCTCATCGCCGACGAATCCCGCCGCCATCAGCCAGACCAACCCCGGCATCAGGATCAGCCCGATGGCCGAGAAGATCAGCAGAACGAAGCTGAGGCCCGCAAAGGCATCGCGGGCAAAGCCCTGCGGGTCGTCCCCGCCTTCCAGCTTCTTGGAAAACAGCGGCACGAAGGCAGTGTTGAAGGCGCCCTCGGCGAAGAAGCGGCGGAACATGTTGGGCAGCGACAGCGCCACCAGAAACGCCTCGGCCACCGGGCCGGTGCCAAGCCAGGCGGCCATCAGGATATCGCGGACGAATCCGGTGACCCGGGACAGGAATGTCCACAGCCCGACCGAGATGAACCCGGCCACCAGCGATTTCTTCATGGCTTACGCTCCTGCCCGTTCCGCCCCGTCGCGTATGGCCTGCCTGAGCCGCTTTTCCAAGGCCTCGCGCCGCCCGGCCTGATGCAGCTTCAGCCCGAAAGCGTCCTTGACATAGAAGCTGTCGACGACCTGCGCGCCATAGGTGGCGATCACGGCACTGGCGATCTGGATGTGATTGGCCGCCAGCGTCCGCGTCAGGTCGTAAAGCAGGCCGGGCCGGTCGCGGGTATCGACCTCGATGATCGTATAGATATCGCTGCCTTCATTGTCGAAGGTCACATGGGTCGGGAACTTGAAGGCGCGGTCGCGCTTCTTCATCTGGTCCTTGTCGGCGAAGGCGTCGCGGGCCACGACCTCGCCCTTGAGGGTGCGGTCGATCATCTTGCGCAGGCGCGGCAGGCGCTCGACATCATAGGGGTGGCCCTCGGCATCCTGCAGCCAGAAGACCGCCGTGGCGAACCCGTCCTTCGAGGTATAGGTGCGCGCATCGACCACGTTCGCCCCGACAAGCGCAAGTGCCCCGGCCAGCCGCGAGAAAATGCCCGGATGATCGGCCAGCACGAAGGCCGCGCGGGTGGCGTCGCGGTCGGGATCGGGATGCAGCTCGATGCGGATCTCGTCATTGCCGAGATCCTTGAGCAGCCGGGCGAACACCTCCTGCGTCTGGGTCGGCAGGCCCTGCCAGTAACTGGCGTAATGGCGCGCGGTCTCGGCGCGGATGTCCTTGGCGTCCCAGCCCTTCGCCGCCAGCAGATGCCTGAGCGAACGCTTGGCCTCGTCGCGGCGCTGATCGCGGTTCAGGGCCTCCATCCCGTTATCCAGCACGGCGGCGGTCTGGTCGTAAAGCTGGCGCAGCAGCACCGCCTTCCAGTTGTTCCAGGTGCCCGGCCCGACGCCGCGAATGTCGCAGACGGTCAGCACCAGAAGCAGGTCCAGCCGCTTGCGCGATTTCACCGCCTTGGCGAAGTCGCGGATGGTGCGCGGGTCCGAGATATCGCGCTTCTGGGCGATATCGGACATCAGCAGGTGATTGCGCACCAGCCATTCGACGGTCTCGACCTCGTCCACCGGCAGGCCCAGTCGCTGCGTCACCCGGCGCGCGATCTGGGCCCCGATGATCGAGTGATCCTCGGGCCGGCCCTTGCCGATATCGTGCAGCAGCACCGCGAGATAAAGCACCCGGCGGTTGATCTTGCCGGCCATGATCCGGCTGGCGATGGGCAGGTCCTCGATCTCGTGACCCTGCTCGATCTCGGAGAGCGCCACGATGCATTGGATGGTGTGCTCGTCCACCGTGTAATGGTGGTAGACGTTGAACTGCATCATCGCCACGACCGGCTCGAATTCCGGGATCAGCGCGGAGAGGACGCCCAATTCGTTCATCCGGCGCAGGGCGCGTTCGGGATTGCCGTGCTTCAGCAGCAGGTCGAGGAAGATGCGCACCGCTTCGGGATCTTCGCGGATATCGTCGTCGATCAGCTCCAGATGCGAGGCGATCAGCCGCATGGCGTCGGGATGGATCAGGATGCCGGTGCGCAGCGCCTCCTCGTAGATGCGCAGCATGTTCAGCGGATCCTTCAGCGCATCGTCCGGGTCCGAGAAGGTCAGCCGGCCCGACAGTTCGGCATAGCCCGGGCGCAGCTTGCGACGGCGCCGGAAGATGCGCCCGAGCAGCGGCTGGTGGAAGACATGGCTGCTTTCCAGCGCGGTCAGGAAGACCCGGGTCAGGTCGCCGACGCGGGTGGCGTGGCGGAAGTAATCCTGCATGAACAACTCGACCGCGCGCCGGCCGGGGCGGTCCTGATAGCCCATGCGGCGGGCGACCTCGACCTGCATGTCGAAACTGAGCACATCGACCGGCCGACCGGCGATCAGGTGCAGGTGACAGCGCACCGCCCACAGGAAATCCTCGGCCTGCCAGAAGGCCAGATGCTCGTCGCGGGTGAAGAAGCCCAGATCGACCAGTTGCGCGGCGCGCTCGACCCGGTGGATGTATTTCGCGATCCAGTAGAGCGTCTGCAGGTCGCGCAGCCCGCCCTTGCCCTCTTTCACATTGGGTTCCAGAACGTAACGCTGGCCGCCCTGGCGCTTGTGACGCTCGTCGCGCTCGGTCAGCTTGGCCTCGATGAATTCGGGGATGGAGCGGTCGAAAAGCTCGCTCCAGAGCCGGTCGCGCAGGGTCTCGGCCAGCGAAAGCTGACCGGCCACGGCGCGATGTTCCACCATCGAGGTGCGGATGGTCATGTCCTGCCCGGCCAGGCGGATGCAATCGTCGACGCTGCGCGTGGCATGGCCGACCTTCAGCTTCAGGTCCCAGAGCATGTAGAGCATCGATTCGACGACGCTCTCGGCCCAGGCCGAGGTCTTGTAGGGGGTCAGGAACAGCAGATCGACATCGGATTGCGGCGCCATTTCGGCGCGGCCATAGCCGCCCACGGCCAGCACCGCCAGTTGCTCGGCCTCGGTCGGGCTTTGCTGCGGGTGCAGGTGGGTGGTGGCGACCCAATGCACGGTGGTGACGATGGCATCGGTCAGGCTGGCGAAGGCGCGCACGGTCTCTCTCGCGGCGCGGGGATGGCTTTCGAAGCCGGCGATGATGTCGTCTGTCGCCGCGTGGCGGGCGGCCTGCAACTCGGCCACGGTGACGGCGCGCTTGGTGCGGGCGTCGGGGGCCTTGGCCAGCTTTGCCGCCAGCCTGGGCAGGAAGCTTTCCGGGGCGAATATGGAATGCGCCCCGGGCAATGCCGGGGCGCTTTGTGGAAGGGTGTCGCTGCGGTCGCTCAACTCAGAACCCGAAGCCACCGCCGAAGCCGCGCGGGGCGGGGTCGATCACGACCACACGGCCGTTATTGATCGTGGCGATGGCCAGGCCGCGCTCGTTGGTGCCGTTCGGGCGCAGGCGGAAGACGCCGTTGACGCCGGCAAAACCCGAGGAGCGGGTCAGCCCGACGGTATTGACCGCGTTGCGGTTGCCGGCGGCGACCAGGGCCGCAATGGCGGCGACGCCGTCGTAACCGAGCGAGCCGAGATCATGCGGCGCCTCGCCATAGGCCGAACGATAGCGCTGCGTGAACTGCGCCTGCACCGCGGTGTCGGGCAGGGCGAACCAGCCGCCTTGCACGCCGGGCAGTTGCAGGCGCGCGGCCGGCGTGTCCCAACGGGTCAGGCCCATGAACTGCGCATCGCGCGAGGTGACGCCGGCACTTGCCAGTTGCCCGGTCAGATAGGGCAGCACGGCCTGCTGGTTGGCGGTCATGAAAATGGCGTCGATATTGCCCGATTTCGCCGCCTGGGTGACAGCCGGGATAATGGCGTCGATGCTTTCCTGCGACAGTGCGTGCTGCTGCTTGCCCGACAGCGTGGCGCCGTTCTGGGCGATGGCGGTCTGGATGGCGCCCGCACCGATCTGGCCGGCGGCGTCGTTTTCATAGACCATCAGGAAGCGGCGCAGGCCCTGCTTGATGCCATAGCTGACCAGGCGGTCCGCGACATTCTGGAAGGTGCTGCCGAGGATATAGACATTGCCGCCGGCGATCTCGGGATTGTTCGAGAAGGACAGGACGTTGAGATTGTTGTCCTTCATCGCATTGCCGACGGCATTGGCGGATTCGGCGAATAGCGGGCCCAGGATGATCTTGGCGCCTTCCGCAGCGGCCTTCTCGGCGGCGGAAACGGCCGAGGCTTCGGTCGGCGAGGTCGTGTAGACGCGCAGGTCGATGCGGGCGCCCTTGGCATCCGCGGCAGCCATCCGGGCCGAGTTCGCCAGCGACCGGCCAAGCCAGTCGAGATCGGCATTGCCGGTGCCGCCGGGCACGAGAAGCGCCACCTGGACCGGCTGACGCGGATCGATCTGCGGGCCGATCGCTGGGCCGGAGCCGGCGAGGCTGGTCGGCTGGCAGGCTGCGGTCGCGAGGCCCGCGCCCAGAATCCCCGCCAGCGCAGCGCGCCGCGTGATTCGCTTGGCAATGGTGAACATGCGGATGATTCCCTATTGTCAGGTTCGTGGCTTTGCGCCGCAGCCTATTCTCAAACCCCCCGCCTTTGCAACGCGGGGACCGCCAGAGCGGGGACAACATGACCGAATCGCGCCCAACACCCATGCCGCTGCCCGCCCGAATCGAGGCCGCACGGCTGGAGCCCGGCCTCTATCTCGTGGCCACGCCGATCGGGACGGCGCGCGATATCACCCTCAGGGCGCTCGACGTGCTGAACTCGGCCGACATGCTGGCCGCCGAGGATACAAGGACATTGCGCCACCTGATGGAGATCCACGGCGTGCCGCTGCGCGGTCGGCGGATCGTCGCCACCCATGATCATAACGAGGCGCGCCAGGCCGAGTTGCTGGCCGCCGCCGCGACCGAGGGGAAGTCCATCGCCTATTGCTCGGATGCCGGGACGCCCCTGGTGGCCGATCCGGGCTTCCGCCTTGCCCGCGAGGCGGCGCGTCACGGCGTGCGCGTCCATGCCGTGCCGGGTCCTTCTGCGGCACTGGCGGCGCTCAGCGTCGCCGGTCTGCCGAGCGACCGTTTCCTGTTCGCCGGTTTCGCGCCCCAGCCACTGGCGGCGCGCAGAACCTGGCTTCGCGATGTCACCTCGGTCGATGCGACCTCAATCATCTTCGACAGCCCGAGGCGCGTTAAACAAACATTGGGAATTATGTGCGAGGTTGATGCGAATCGTTCTATGGTGCTGTGCAGGGAACTGACCAAGAGGTTCGAGGAAATCATTCGGGGACTGCCGGGCAAAATTGCCGAAAACATCCCCGAGGCGGGGTTGAAAGGCGAAATCGTGCTGATCGTGGACCGTCCGGTCGCGGTCCAGCCGGATGACGATGAAATCGAGGCGGCATTGAGCGCCTTGCTGGGTGAAAACTCTGTGCGCGACGCTGCCGCCATGGCTGCGGAGCGCTTCGGCATATCGCGGCGCGACGCCTATCAACTGGCCCTGTCGCTGGAAAGGAAGGGATAATGCAGCTTTGCTTCGATTTCGACCGGGTGCCGGTGGAAGCGGTCGTCCTGCCGCCTGCAAAGCGACATGCGGGGCGGCAGACAGTCCGGCAAACTCGCGGTCAGATGGCCTATCAGTCCGGTCGCATGGCTGAAATGACTGTGGCGGATCGCTATCTTGCGGCGGGATACAAGTTGGTTGCACAGCGCTGGCGCGGGAAAGCCGGCGAAATCGACGTAATCCTTAAGAAAGACGCCTTGCTGGTCTTCGTCGAGGTGAAATCTTCGCGCGATTTTGCGCGTGCGGCTGAGAGGATCAGCCGGCGTCAGATGGACCGCATCTGCATGGCCGCCTGCGAATATTGCGGGACACTGCCGGCATCGCAGATGACCGAAATGCGAATGGATGCCGCCTTCGTCGATCGGTTTGGGCGCGTCGAAATCATCGAAGCCGCATTCGGGGCGCAGTAATCGAACTGGCGCAGATGCTATCGCGACTTGAATCGCCCGGCATAACGTCGGACAAGTGCGGCAAATCGGAGATGTTCCCATGAGCCTGTACGTTGCCCTGCAAATGGATCCCATCGAGAGTGTCGTCATCGACGCTGACAGCACTTTTCGCATCGGTTTGGAAGCAGAGGCGCGTGGACACCGGCTCTTTCAGTACACCGTTGACAAGCTAAGCTATCGAGAGGGCAAGGTGCTCGCACGGGGTCGTCCGGTCACGTTGCGGCGCGAACGTGGTAACCATGTCGATTTTGGCGATTGGGCGACAGTCGATCTGACCGAGTTCGATGTCATCTGGCTGCGTCAGGATCCGCCTTTTGACATGGGCTACGTTACATCTACGCATCTCCTTGATCGGGTCCGGAACGATGTGCTGGTGGTCAATGATTCGTTTTGGGTACGTAACTGTCCAGAAAAGCTGATGGTGCTGGATTTTCCGGACCTTACGCCCGAGACGTTGATAACCCGTGACCTCGCCGAAATAAGGGATTTTAGGGCTAAGCACGGCGATATCATCGTCAAGCCGTTATATGGAAATGGCGGGGCCGGGGTTTTCCACCTGCGTCCGGACGACCCCAACCTATCGTCTCTGCTCGAGTTGTTTTCGGGGATCAACCGTGAACCCGTAATCGTGCAGCGCTTCCTTCCCGCTGTGAAGCAGGGTGACAAGCGGATTATCCTTGTAGACGGAGAGCCGATCGGCGCTATTAACCGCGTACCTGCTTCGGGAGAAGCGCGGTCGAATATGCACGTGGGTGGACGCCCCGAAAGGGCAGAGCTTTCGGCGAGAGAAGCAGAAATTTGTGCGGCTATTGGCCCGGTTTTGCGTCGGAATGGCTTGCTGTTCACCGGTATAGACGTAATTGACGGCTGGCTGACGGAAATTAATGTAACCTCGCCGACTGGGTTGCAGGAGCTTGAGCGGTTTGACGGAGTCGATGGCGCTGCCTTGATTTGGGATGCGATCGAACGGAGGATCGCGGAAGGCCCTGTCAAGTAATTCGGCTCGCGAGGTGTTTAGTATCCGCGCCGTGGAGGAAAGTGTCAGGTCCTTTGGGTACGAGTGATCCGGTTCATGCTTCACCGAAAGGAAGCATGAATGAACATTTCGAAAGAAATCCTGGACGAATTTTTGAAGGGCGTGGATCGCCCTGAAGCCCTGCTCGGCGATGCCGGTCCATGTGGCGGGGAAGTCCGCGCCAAAATCGGTTGCATCGAGATCCGCGAGGTCGACAGTAAGCGGCGGCCACGCCCCATTGATTTCGCACTTGCGCGTTGTTGCGGTGGGATGAGGCGGAGGACGGTCGGAGCTCGTCAGGGACTACGAGACGAGGTGCCTATGCCTCCCGGCCCTGTCTGGCGTAGGCCCACGGCATCAGTGTCTCGATGTCTCGGGCGAGATGGCCGTTGGCGAGTTTCGTGAACATATCGCGCATATAGGCATAGGGTTCGACGCCGTTCATCTTGCAGGTGCCGATCAGGCTGGCGAATCGGGCCCAGTTGCGACCGCCCTCGTCGTGGCCGGCGAAGAGCGCGTTGCGGCGGTTCATGGCCGGGCTGCGGATGGCGTTTTCAACGAGGTTTGAGTCGATGTCGACGCGGCCATCATCGAGGAACGTAAGCGTTGTCTGGCGATCACCTTCTGCTGACGGGATAGATTTGCGACTTGGC
>NZ_CALMYP010000046.1 GCF_937873615.1 uncultured Paracoccus sp. | reverse complement strand
GTAAGCGGCGGTCACGCCCCATTGATTTTGCCCTTGCGCGGTGTCGCGGTGGGATGAAGCGGATGACGGTCGGTAGCTCGTCAGGGACTACGAGACGAGGTCCCTATGCATCCCAGCCCTGCTGGGCGTAAGCCCACGGCATCAGGGCATCGATGTCCTTGTCGAGATGGCCATTGGCCAGTTTCGTGAACAGATCGCGCAGGTAGGCATAGGGTTCGACACCATTCATCTTGCACGAGCCGATCAGGCTGGCGAAGCGGGCCCAGTTTTTTCCGCCCTCATCGTGGCCGGCGAATAGCGCGTTGCGACGGTTCATGGCGGGGCTGCGGATGGCGTTTTCGACGAGGTTGGAGTCGATGTCGACGCGGCCGTCGTCGAGAAACAGCCGGAAGCCATCCTGACGTTTCAGCATGTAGGCCATGGCCTCGCCGAGGTCGGATTTGTGCGAGACCCGTGCGGCCTGGGCCGCCAGCCAGGCGAAGAACTCATCGACCAGCGGGCGGGACAGTTCCTGACGCACGGCTATGCGACGATCCGGGTCTGAGCCACGGATGGCCTCCTCGATCTTGTAGAGGGCGGCGATCCGCAAGAGCGCCTCATCGACGATGGGTGATCCCTTCTTCGGTATGGCCTTGATCAGCTTGCGCCGACCGTGCGCCCAACAGAATGCCAGCCGCAGCGGATCGCCGCCCGTGCGTTTCGGCGTGGCCAGATGGGTATAGGCGCCATAGGCATCGACCTGGATCGTGCCATTGAAGCCGTTGAGGATTTCAGCGGCGTATTCGCCCTTTCGCCCGGGCCGGTAATGGAACACCACGCCGGGCGGCGCGGGGCCGTTCCAGCCACGATCATCGCGCAGCACCGCCCAGAGATAACCTGTCTTTGTCCTGCCCTTACCTGGATCCAGCACCGGGGCGGTGGTTTCATCGACATAGAGGTGCGTGCTGTCGGTCATCAACTGCTTGGCCATGTGATCGACTATGGGGGCGATCAGCGCCCCAGTCCGGCCCATCCAGTCGGCCAGAACCGACCGATCGATCGGCACCCCGTGCCGGGCCATGACCACGGCTTGCCGGTTCAACGGCATGTGTTCCGAATGCTTGGAGACGGCAATCTGCGCCAGAAGCGCTTCGGTCGGCCAACTGCCTTCCAGCAGATGCGCAGGGGCCTTCGCCTGCACCACGCCGGTGCGCCCCTTGGGACAGGCGTATCTCGGGCGCACCGTAACGATGACCTGATAGCGCGCGGGGATGTAATCCAGCCGTTCGCTACGGTCTTCGCCGATCCGGACCATGTCGCCGCAGCCGCAGGGGCAGGCAATGCTGTCGGGTTCGACCACGCGCTCGATACGCGGCAGGCTTTCGGGCAGCGCCCGCGCCTTGCGAGGGGCGCGCGGCTTGCGCTTCTCGGGATCACGTTCGCTGGCCGCGATCTTCTCTTCGACAGCGGCGATTTGCGCCTGCGTCTCGGCAATCGCGGTTTCCAGGTCTTCCAGCGCCAGTTCCAGCTGCGCGGGGTCCAGCTTTTCCGATTTCGGTCCGAACTTCGCGCGCCGGTAATCCTGAACCTGGCCTTCCAGCTTCTCGATCAGCTCCTTGAGCTCGGTGATGAAGGCCTCCTTCTCGGCCACCACCGCCTGTTCATGCTGGCGCGCCGCACGTTCGACCGAAAGCTCGAACTGAACCGCCGCAAAGGCCTTCACCACCTCGGGCGGCAGGTCCGGGAATTGACTGAGATCGAAGGTCTGCGACATACGCATTTCTACCCGATCGGGGACAGAAAGCCCAACAAAACAACACCAAAACTCACCCGGTGAGTCATCCTGCCGCAGTCGGGGCCTGCACCCGACGCGCAACCGTCCGGCGCCAATCCAAGCCTTCGAACAGGGCTTCCGCCTGCGCCCGAGACACCCGCATCACCCCATCCTGAACCTTCGGCCAGGCGAAGCTGCCATGTTCCAATACCTTGTAAATCAGCACCATGCCGGTGCCATCCCAGACCAGGATCTTCAGCCTGTCCCCGCGCTTCGAGCGGAACACCACCGTCACACCCGAATACGGATCCAGCTTCAATTCGGTCTGCACCATCAGTGCCAGAGCATTATGCCCGCAGCGAAAGTCCACCGGGCGTGTCGCGATCAGGATCGGCAGCCGCCCGCCAGCGACAATCACGACGCCCCTCGCAACGCCTGCACCAGTGCGGCCGCGCGTTCCACTGCAACATCGCCGGGAATCCGCAGCAACAGATCGCGTCCGACCTCAATCACCATCACCCCGGAACCACCCTGTGCATCAACGCCTCTTGAGGGCACCGGCTGATCCGAAGCTTCAGGCAAAATCGACAGCGGCACGAAGGCAGGTTCTGCCACCGCCGAGCCTGAAGATGTGGTCAGCCCGTCCATAAGGTCATCAGGGAGTGCCAGCCGACCTTGCCGGGCATGGCGGCGCCAATCTGACAGGTGATGGGGCAGGATGTCATAGCGCGCTGCCACATCGACAACCCGGACACCCGGCTGAAGGCTCTCGGCAACAATCCGTGCCTTCACCTCAGCTGGCCACCGCCGCTTGCCTCGCCGCCGCGGTTCGACAACCTCGCACCGGCCCATGAACCCATCACCACCATCCGCCATGCGCAACCTCCATCTGCTCAAGCAGACCCTATCGCAGGCGCGTCAGGCGTCAGAAACACATCAATTCAATGGGGCGTGGCCGCCGCTTAC
>NZ_CALMYP010000045.1 GCF_937873615.1 uncultured Paracoccus sp. | reverse complement strand
AAGACCAAACCGCCCGCATATCTCTTCAAGTATACGCAACAATGTCAAATAGCAGGGAAACAAACAAACCCCAACCGCGCCAATACCCTCGGCGCCGTCAAAGCCGCTGCTTCCAGATTGTGCCCCGTTTCCGAAGCAGAAGCCCTATCTAGTGATCGCTTCCAAAGCCGTCAAGAGCGTTTCTCGACTTTTTCTTCCGCGCCCCGTCTGGGCCCCGTCCGATCCGGCGTCGCCGTTTCGGTGAGGCGGTATCTAGGCCGGTGGTTCGGCGGGCGCAATAGCGATTGTCAGAAAAAAGTTAGAAAACTTACATCGTATTGTTATTAATGTATAATTTTTGCGTCATTCGCAGCAGCGGCAACACACGCAGCGACAGCAGCAGCAGGATGGTCCCGGCGCAGAACAGCGGCCATGCGGTCCACAGCTTCAATGCCCAAAGCCAGTGCAGGCTGGCCAGAACTGCCGCCGGATAGACCAGTTTGTGAAGCCGTCCCCAGCCGCGACCGAGTCGCCGAATCGAGATTCGGTTCGAGGTGATGGCGAGAAGAATCAGAATCACGAAGCTCGCCATGCCGAAGATCAGATAGGGGCGCTTGATCACGTCGCGCAGCATTTGCGGCCAGAGCAGGCCCATGTCGAAGACCACCCAGGCGGCCAGGTGCAGGGAGGCATAGCTGAAGCACAACAGCCCAAGCGCGCGGCGCAGATGGGTTGCGTTCAGGCGAAACAGCCGCCGCGCAGGCGAAACCGCGAGCGACGCGATCAGGAAATAAAGCGCGGTGCGCCCCAGCCGATGCTCGATATCGCGGACCGGGTCGACGCCAAGCTGGCCGGTCAGCGTGTCATAGCCAAGCAGAAGCAGCGGCAGGCCGCCCAGAAGCCAGACGGCCCATTCGGGGATTCGGCGCAGGAAGGCGTTAACCGATTGCATCAATAGTTCTTCGCGAGGTCCATCCCGGCGTAAAGATCCGCCACCTGCTCGGCATAGCCGTTGAACATCGGCGTTTCCTCGCGCCCGCCCAGAAGCCCGGCACCGATTCGCCTTTCGCTCGCCTGGCTCCAGCGGGGGTGATCCACCTGCGGGTTCACATTGGCATAGAAACCGTATTCGTCCGGCTGCAGCCTGTTCCAGCTGGTTGCGGGCTGCTTGTCGGTCAGGGTGATCTTCACCACCGATTTGATCGACTTGAAGCCGTATTTCCACGGCACCACCAAGCGGATCGGCGCGCCGTTCTGGTTCGGCATCGGCTTGTCGTAAAGTCCGGTGGCCAGGATCGTCAGCGGGTGCATCGCCTCGTCGAGGCGCAGCCCCTCGCGATAGGGCCAGTCGATGCCACGGCTTTTCTGGGCCCGCATCTCCTCGGGGCGCAGAAGCGTTTCGAATGCGACGTATTTTGCACCGGGTTGAACGCCGGCCCGCTCCAGCACTCCGGCCAACGGCACGCCGAGCCAGGGGATCACCATCGACCAGGCCTCGACGCAGCGCAGCCGGTAGATGCGTTCCTCCAGCGCGTTCTCGGGGGCGAGGTCCTCGACCCCATAGCTGCCGGAGCGCTCGACCATGCCGCCGATCTCGACCGACCATGGATCGGTCGTCAGCGCGGCGGCGTAACGCGCCGGGTCCTTCTTGTCGAAGCCGAATTCGTAGAAATTGTTGTAATTGGTGATCTCCTCGAAGCTGTTCGGCTTTTCATCCGTCGACAGCGGCGAGGGCCTGCCGCTCAGCGCAAAGGAAGGCGTCGCGGCAAGTGCTGCCGCCCCGGCCATGAAGCCGCGCCGGCTCAACCAGACATGTTCCGGGGTGACATCCGACCATCCGAGCTTCATCGCAACCTCCTCCTGTTCGCCGGCCCATCATGCCTGACAATAGGGCTTGCGACCAAGAAAAGAGTTGTCACAAAAGCGTTTACGCCCTTTGGAGAGGGGCCAGCAGCAGATCGGACATCAATTGCGCACGGTATTGCGCCAGCAGTTCGGCCGCTTCGGCATCCGGCAAGCCGATCGCTTCGCGCACGACGGCGCAGATCTGGGTGATCTGTAGCCGCGAGAATGCGGCAAGCCGCCCTGCAGGGGCATCGACCAGGCCGGACAGCCGTTCCGCAAGCATATTTGCCAGCAGGGCAGATTCTGCGGCGTCCAGCCGTTGCAGCGCCCGGTCGGCCTGCGTCGCCTGCCAGACCGGGTGCATGACTGGCACCTCGCGGTACATCTGGTAATAGCCATCGGCCACGCGGCACAAGGCAGCACCCAGATCGGTCGGCGCCGCGATCAACGCCAGTTCAGCGGCAACACATTCGCGACCGGCTTCGTTCAACCGTTCGGCGAGGGTCGCAATCACCGCCGTCTTGTCGGGAAAATACTGATAGAGCGAGCCGTGCGGCACCCCGGCCCGGGCGACGATATCGCTCATCCTGAAGGAATCCGAGCCTTTCTCCAGCAGCAACTCTTCGGCGCAAGCTAGAATCGCCTCGAACCGCGCGCGGCTGCGCTTCTGCACCGGCACGAGGCGCGGGGTCACCTGTTCGTTCATCGCTTTCCTCATCGTTGACTCGACAAATACGAGATGTTATCGCTTTAGTCAAATACGAGAATCACTCGTATTATGATGGAGGAGAACATGACCGATACGACCGTGATCATCGGCGGGGCCGGCAAGACCGGCGCCCGCGTGGCGGAAGGGCTGGCGGTGCGGGGGAAGCCTGTGCGTGCGGCCTCGCGTTCGACACCGATTCCCTTCGACTGGGACCGTCCTGCGACATGGGGGGCAGCACTTGCCGGCGCGAGGCAGGCCTATGTCACCTTCCAGCCGGACCTGGCGGTGGACGGCGCGGCAGATGCCATTGCCGAGCTGGCCCGCATCGCCATGCGCGAAGGCGTTGCCCATATGGTCCTGCTGTCCGGGCGGGGAGAGCCGGGCGCACAGCGTGCCGAACAGGCGTTGATCGCATCCGGCATCGGCTGGAATGTCGTCCGGGCCAGCTGGTTCATGCAGAATTTCTCGGAAGGTGCCTTTGTCGAGGGCATCCGCGCTGGTCTTCTGGCCCTGCCCGCCGGCGATGTGCCAGAGCCTTTCGTGGATGCCGACGACATCGCCGATGTCGCCGTCGCGACCCTGACCGCCCCGCATCTGCAGGGCCGAGTATTCGAAGTGACCGGTCCGCGCGCCCTGACCTTCGCCGAGGCCGTGGCTGAAATCGCCCGCGCCACCGGACGCGATATCGCCTATCGCCGGATTGGCCTGACCGAGTTCCGCGCCGACCTCGCCCCCTATCTGCCGGGGCCGGTCATCGACCTGCTGGGAGAGTTGTTCACCGAGGTTCTGGACGGCCGGAACATCGCCACGACCGAAGGCATCGAACAGGCCCTTGGCCGCCCCGCCCGCAATTTCGCCGATTTTACGGCCCGGGTCGCCAACAGCGGAATCTGGCGGCAGGCGGCGTGATGGGCACCCTGTCCGCAGCGCGGCATCCTTGGCCGCAGCAGGCAGCTTTCTGATGGCACTGATAGGCTGAAATACGAAAACCCCCGCCATTTCTGGCGGGGGTTCGATCCCGGGCAGATGTCAAACTCAGTGAACCGTCGCGTCCTTCGGACCTTCGCCCACGGCCCCCAGCTTGTTGCCGGCCGTGCCGATGCGGTCGCCGATCCGCAGGCCCTGATCGTCGGCGGTCACCTTGACCACCTGCCCGTCCAGAACCTCGCCCGACAGCAGCAATTCGGCCAGCGGATCCTGCAGCGCACGCTGGATCACCCGCTTCAGCGGGCGGGCGCCATAGACCGGATCGTAGCCTTCCTCGCCGAGCCAGTGCAGCGCCTTGCCGTCCACCTCCAGAGTGATCTTGCGATTGGCCAGACGCGCCTCCAGCAGGGCAAGCTGGATCCTGACGATGCCGTCCATATTGTCGCGGGTCAGGCGACGGAAGATGATGATCTCATCCAGCCGGTTCAGGAATTCGGGGCGGAAATGCGCCCGCACCGCCTCCATCACCTCCTTGCGCGCGACGGTCGAATCGGCATCGTCCGGCAGCGAGGACAGCGCATGGCTGCCCAGGTTCGAGGTCAGCACGATCAGCGTATTCTTGAAGCTGACCTTGCGACCCTGCCCGTCGGTCAACTGACCGTCGTCCAGAACCTGCAACAGCACGTTGAACACGTCCGGATGCGCCTTCTCGACCTCGTCGAACAGCACCACCGAATAAGGCCGGCGCCGCACCGCCTCGGTCAGGACGCCGCCCTCGTCATAGCCGACATAGCCGGGCGGGGCACCGATCAGCCGCGCGACCGAGTGCTTCTCCATGAACTCGGACATGTCGATGCGGACCATCGCGTCCTGATCGTCGAACATGTATTCGGCCATGGCCTTGGTCAGTTCGGTCTTGCCGACGCCGGTCGGGCCGAGGAACAGGAAGCTGCCAAGCGGGCGGTTCTCGTCGTTCAGCCCGGCCCGCGCGCGGCGCACCGATTTCGAGATCGCGGTCACGGCCTCGTTCTGGCCGATCACCCGCTTGCCGAGGATCTCCTCCATCTGCATCAGCTTCTCGCGCTCGCCTTCCAGCATCTTGCTGGTCGGAATGCCGGTCCAGCGTTCGACCACCTCGGCGATCTGCTCGGGGCGGACGGTTTCCTCGACCATCATGCCGTCGCCATCGGCGCCGGCCTCGTCGGCCTCGGTCAACTGCTTTTCAAGGCCGGGGATAATGCCATAGGACAGTTCTCCGGCGCGGGCGAGATTGCCTTCGCGCTTGGCCTGATCCAACTCGGCCCTCGCCTTGTCCAGCTGCTCCTTCAACCCGCGCGAGCCTTCCAGCTTGTCGCGCTCGGCCTGCCAGCGGGCGGTCATGGCATGGGCCCTGTCGCTGAGATCGGCCAGTTCCTTTTCCAGCCGCTCCAGCCGGTCTTTCGAGGCCGCGTCGTCTTCCTTCTTCAGCGCCTCGGCCTCGATCTGCATCTGCAGGATCTGGCGGTCGAGCTGGTCCAATTCCTCGGGTTTCGAATCGACCTCCATCCGCAGGCGGCTGGCGGCCTCATCGACCAGGTCGATGGCCTTGTCGGGCAGGAAACGGTCGGTGATATAGCGGTTCGACAGTTCCGCCGCCGCGACAAGCGCCGCGTCCGAGATGCGCACGCCGTGGTGAAGCTCGTATTTCTCCTTGATGCCGCGCAGGATCGAGATCGTATCCTCGACCGTCGGCTGTTCGACCAGCACCGGCTGGAAG
This sequence comes from uncultured Paracoccus sp., assembly GCF_937873615.1. Taxonomy (GTDB): domain Bacteria; phylum Pseudomonadota; class Alphaproteobacteria; order Rhodobacterales; family Rhodobacteraceae; genus Paracoccus. The sequence goes on along the minus strand of NZ_CALMYP010000045.1, from coordinate 15,218 downwards.
CGGCGGGCAAGGGCCGCGTCCTTCTCGATATACTTGCGGTATTCGTCCAGCGTGGTGGCACCGACGCAATGCAATTCGCCACGCGCAAGCGCCGGCTTGATCAGGTTGGCGGCATCCATGGCGCCATCGGTCTTGCCGGCACCGACCAGGGTGTGCAGTTCGTCGATGAACAGGATCACCTCGCCGGCGGCGCTTTCGATTTCCTTCAGGATCGACTTCAGCCGTTCTTCGAATTCGCCGCGATATTTCGCCCCGGCGATCAGCGCCCCCATGTCGAGCGCCCAAAGCTGCTTGTTGCGCAGAGATTCCGGCACGTCGCCATTGACGATGCGCAGCGCCAGACCCTCGGCAATGGCGGTCTTGCCGACGCCGGGTTCACCGATCAGCACCGGGTTGTTCTTGGTCCGGCGCGACAGCACCTGCATGGCGCGGCGGATTTCCTCGTCCCGGCCGATGATCGGGTCGATCTTGCCGGCGGCGGCGGCCTCGGTCAGGTTGCGCGCGTATTTCTGCAACGCCTCATAGCTGTCCTCGGCACTGGCGCTGTCGGCGGTGCGGCCCTTGCGAATGTCGTTGATGGCGCTGTTCAGCGATTGCGCGTTGACGCCGCCGGCCTGCAAGGCATCGCGGGCATTGGTGTTGACGATGGCAAGCGCGGTCAGCAGGCGCTCGGCCGGCACGAAACTGTCGCCGGCCTTCTGGGCCAGCTTCTGCGCCTCGTCCAGCACGCGCACCAGCGAGGGGTCGACATAGACCTGTCCGTCGCCGCCCGACACTTTCGGCAGCTTGGCCACGGCGGCATCGGTGGCCTGACGCACGGCGCGCGCATCGCCGCCGGATTTCGTGATCAGATTGGTGGCAAATCCCTGATCGTCATCCATCAGGGCCTTCAGCAGGTGCTCCGGCACCACTCGCTGATTTTCCTCGCGGATGGCAACGGTCTGCGCGGCCTGCATGAACCCGCGCGAACGCTCGGTAAATTTTTCCATATCCATGGACATCTCCTTCTCAGCCCCCGGAAATGCGACGCCCGAAATGGCACGGCGCGGGCCGGGTCTCGGGTATCATCTGGTAATCGGATTGACGTCTTGCAATAGCCGCGAGCCGCCTTGGCAGAGTGGCTTGTTGCGCATTCTCAGAAACCTCGACGAGGGTTCCTCGGATGCGCCGGATCGGTCGACATTCGCTGCGGACAGGCCAGCAAGACAAGCATAGGCGCAAGCGCCGCCGCCCGAGTGATCAGGACATGAACGGGCGCAGTTCAGTCGTCGTTGATGTCGCGATCCCAGATCCGCACCTGCCCGTGGCGCACGCCGACCACCCGGCGCAGCGCCAGCCAGGCCACGCCCGACAGGGCCGCGACGACGACCAGCAGAAGCGGCAGCCCGGGCGAGGCGATGCCCGCCAACAGGCCAAGCCCCACCACGGCGCAGGATATCGCGATGCCGAGAAAGACATAAGCCGGCGCCAGCAGTTCCAGCACCGCCAGCACGGCGGCAATGATCAGCCAGGTCCAGCCGCTTTCCCAGATCATGATTTCGGCCGCCCCTGCAGCATCCGGAAGGCATCGCCAAGCGCCTCGACGGCATTGGCCGGCAGCACGATGGTCTGCTTGCCCGAGCCCTGCCCGATCGTCGCCAGCGCATCGACCTGCTTCATCGCCACCTGATATTGCGCCGCTTCCAGCCCGCCCTTGGCAATGGCCTCGGAAATCGCGGTGGTCGCGAAAGCCTCGGCTTCGGCCAGAATGCGCTTGGCCTTGGCCTGCTGCTCGGCGGCATAAAGATCGCCATCGGCGGCCAGTTCGACCGCGCGGCGCTTGCCCTCGGCCTCGGTGACCTGGGCGCGACGGGCGCGTTCTGCATTCAACTGCTGCAACATCGCGGCGCGGGTGGCGTCGTCCAGATTGACATCGAGGATCTCGGCCCGGGTCACTTCGACGCCCCAGTCGTCAACGGCATTGGCAACCGATTCCTTCACCCGCTGGATCAGCTGCGCGCGGTTCGACTGGACCTGGTCCAACTCCATCTGGCCGATCTCGGAACGGACGATCCCGGCCACGGTTGTGGCAATGGCACCGTCGATATCGCGGATCCGGTAGACGGTCTTTTCCGGTTCGAGAATGCGATAGAAGACGCTGGTTTCGACCTGCACCAGCACGTTATCGGCGGTGATCGCATCCTGGCTGGAGGTCGGAAGCTGGCGTTCCAGAATGGAAATCTTGTGGCGCACGCGGTCGATGAACGGGAAAATGAAGTTGATCCCCGGCCCCAGCACGGCGCGCAACCGGCCAAAGCGCTCGACCACATATTTTTCGGATTGCGGCACGATGCGCACCGCCATCATCACCATGACGAAAATGACGACGGCAATCAGGAAAAAACTGGCGTTCTGGCCAAGAAACTCGGTAATCAACTGGTCTGGCATCGTCTTCTCCGCTATTCGACCTGCGGCCATAACCTAAGAGGCGTGGCACGAAGTTCAAGCGAAACCGGGCAGAGGAAAAGGGTGATGGATGACAGGCTGATCGTGGCACTGGATGTCGGCAATGCGCTGGCAGGGCTGGAGCTGGCCGAGCGCATCGGTGACGCGGTTTCCTTCTACAAGATCGGGCTGGGGATGCTGACCGGCGGCGGGCTTGCGCTGGCACAGGAGTTGAAGGACCAGCACGGCAAGAAGATCTTCCTCGACATGAAACTGTTCGATATCGGCGCCACCGTCGAGGCGGCGGTGCGCGGGTTGGCGCAATGCGATCTGGATTTCCTGACCGTGCATGGCGATCCGCATGTGGTGCGCGCGGCCAAGGAAGGCGCGGCAGGGTCGGGGATGAAGATACTGGGCGTGACGGTGCTGACCTCGCTCGACCGGGCCGATCTGGACGCGGCGATGATCCGTCCCGGCGATCTGCACGAACTGACCGTCGAACGCGCCGCCCGCGCCTTCGAGGCCGGCGCCGATGGCGTCATTGCCAGCCCGCGCGAAGCGGCGGCGATCCGCGCCCTGCCCGAATCGGCTGGCCGGCTGATCGTGACCCCGGGCGTGCGACCCGCCGGCGCAGCACTTGGCGATCAGAAGCGGGTCGAAACACCAGCCGCCGCGATTGCCGCAGGCGCGGATCACATCGTCGTCGGTCGTCCGATCTGGCAATCCCCCGATCCGCGCGCCGCCGCGCAGGCGATTCTGGCCGAACTGAGCTAGCAGCCGCCTTCCCGCGACGGCCGGGACCGGGGCTGAATTAAAGCTGCTCCAGATTGGTCAATAGCATCCCAAGCTGACGCAACAGCGTCGCGCGCTGGCTTTCATCAAAGCCGGCCGTCATGGCGTCATTTATCCCGATCACAACCGGACGTATGCGGGCGTGTGCCGCAACCCCGCCTTCGGTCAGGCTCACCAACCGCAGCCTGCTATCGGCATCGCTCATCTCGCGGCGCACCAACCCCTGAGTCTCCAGGCTGTCGAGAGCACGGCTCATCGTCGGCTGCTCGGCAATGGCATAACCGCAAAGTTCGCTGACAGTCAGGCGCCCATAGGTATGCAGCGTCACGATGATACGCATCTGCAAGGTCGACACTTCGGTCGAACGCAGCCGGGCGTGGACGATATGGTTATACTTGTGGACGATGTGGTTAAGAGGAAACGAGGGCAGAGCCTCAAGATCGGTGATCCGAGGTTGTCTGACCTGTATTACTCTTTCAGAATGCATTGAAATGTCCTCAGTGATGGACTCCCTCTCCATTAGTATAGCGCAAATCCGCTCAAAGCTGCAGGCCTCCGTTTCTTGACGGCCTGCGCAGTGATCGGCTTGACGCGCTTGCGCATCATGCGATGACTCCTACGGTCTGGAACGCTGGCGAAGGAATACGAATGCACGAAGGATCACCGATCAACCTGACCCGCTTTCGCGCGGCCATCTTCGATCTCGACGGAACTCTGGTCGACAGCGAACCCGCCTGGGAGGCCGCGAAGCACGCCGTAGCCGCCCGTCACGGGTGCCGGATCAGCGAAGCCCAGATCCTCGCCAGCGTCGGGCGCAGCATGGATGAGCTGGTGGCCCAGGTCTTCGAACCCGCCACCCCCGAAGCCGCCCGCGCCATCGAGGAGGAGGTGTTTGCCGCCGTCGATGCCTGGATGCCCTCGTTGCGCAGGCCGATCCCGGGTGCGGCGGATTTCCTGCGCGAATTGCACGGGCGCGGCTTGCGGATCGCGCTCTGCTCTTCTTCGCCGGAGCGGCTGATTCGCGACGCCCTGGAACAGATCGGCGTGCTGGACGTGGTCGAGGTGATCGTCTCGGCCGATCCGCTGCCGCGCCGCAAGCCCGACCCGATGCCCTATGAGGTCACGGTGAAGACGCTTGGCCTGCCGCCCGAAGCGGTGATCGTCTTCGAGGATGCCATTGCCGGCGTCCGCTCGGCCAGGGGCGCGGGGCTGTTCACCGCCGGGATCGGACCCGAGGTCGCGGCACCGGAATTCGACATCTGCGACCTGCGCGCGCCGGATTATCCGGCGATGCGCGCGGCGCTGAACATGTGAAAAGGGCCGCCCCGAAGGGCGGCCCGATCCGTTTTCCAACAGCCCGGCGCTACATCCCCAGCAATCGCGGCAGGAACAGCGAGATTTCCGGGATATAGGTGACCAGAAGCAGGAAGGTCAGCGCCGTCAGCAGCCAGGGCAGCGCCGATTTGCTGACCTCGGTCAGGCCCAGCCGCGAGATGGCCGAACCCACATAAAGGTTCAGCCCGACCGGCGGCGTGCACAGCCCGATCTCCATGTTGACGACCATCATGATCCCGAAATGCACCGGATCGACGCCCAGCTTGACCGCCACCGGATAAAGGATCGGCGCCATGATCAGCACGATGGCCGACGGCTCCATCACCATGCCGATGAACAGCAGCATGACGTTGACGACCATCAGGAAGCCGACTTTGCCAAGCCCGAGATCGACGATCCAGGCCGACAGCGATTGCGGGATCTGTTCCGAGGTCAGGATGAAGGCGAACATCACCGCGTTGGTGATGATGTAAAGCAGCATCGCCGACATCGCCGCCGATTGCAGCAGGACCTTGGGCACCTCGCGCAGCGTGATGTCCTTGTAGACCCAGACCGCGATCACGAAGGCATAGACGGCACTGACGGCCGCGGCCTCGGTCGGGGTGAAGAAGCCGCCATAGATGCCGCCCATGATGATGACGATCAGCATCAGCCCCCAGACCGATTCGCGGAAGGCGCGCCAGCGCTCGCCCCAACTGGCCTTGTCCATGCGCGGATAGTTGTTCGCCCGCGCCCGCCAATAGGTCGTGACCCCCAGCATCGTCGCCAGCATCAGGCCCGGGATCACCCCGGCCATGAACAGCGCCCCGATCGAGGCCGACAGCACCGTCTCGCCCTCGGGGCCGGTCACCACCATGCCGGTGGTGGCCACCGAATACATGACCATGACGATCGAAGGCGGGATCAGGATGCCCAGCCCGCCGGCCGTGGCGATGGAACCGACGCCGAACTGCGGCGGATAGCCCTGCTTGACCATGGCCGGGATCAGAATCGAACCCACGGCCATCACCGTCGCCGGCGAAGACCCCGAGATCGCCGCGAACAGCGCGCAGGCGAAGACCGCGGCCATGCCCATGCCGCCATACCAATGCCCCACCATCGAGGTCGCGAAGCGGATCATCCGTCGCGCCACCCCGCCATGGGTCAGGAAATTGCCGGCCAGGATGAAGAACGGGATCGCCATGATCTCGAACTTCTCGATGCCGGTGAACAGCTTCAGCGCGATGCTGTCCATCGGGATTTCGGTGAAGCCGAACAGGAAGGTGAAGACGGTCAGGCCAAGCGCGATCGACACCGGCATGCCGGTGATTAGCAGCACCGATAGGATCAGGAAGATGATGAGCGCGGTCATGCCTTGCCCTCCGAGGCGACTTCGGCCTCTTCCTCGACACCCTCGACGGAGCTGATGTCGTGATGAGCGATATAGCCGGTGGTCAGATACCAGTAGAGCGCCTGGATGAAGCGGAAGCACATCAGCGCCGAACCCAGCGGCACAGCGAGATAGACGACCCACATCTTGATTTCGAGATCCGGCGAGGTCTGCCCGTTCAGGTAGACGTGATAGACGAAATCGGCGCCGAACCAGGCGACGATGGCGGTGAAGATGATGCCGCCCGACATGGCGATGGTGGTCACGACCTTCTTCGCCGTGCCCTCAAGCCGTTCCGACAGGATGTCGACGCCGACATGGATGCCGATCCGCACGCCGTAAGCCGCACCGAATTTCGCCATCCAGACGAAAAGGTAGATGCAGGCCTCCTGCGCCCAGACCAGATTCAGTCCGCGCATCCAGGAATAGAACGAGCGTGCCCCGTTGCTGAGCCACTCGATCCCCCAGCCGCGGCTGGCGCGAACCAGGTCAGCGGTCATGTCGAGCGCGTATCGCTGAGTGACCGAGACGAAGATCAGGATCGTCGCGGCGGCCATCAGCAGGATGATGAAAATCTCTTCGAAACGGTCCAGAAACCGCATCGCGTCCCCCCTGTCATGTCACTTGTTATGATTCTGGTTGGAAGGGGCCGGGCATTGCCTGCCCGGCCCCTTCACCGATCAGTTGGCGGTCGCCGCTTCGATCTGGGCGATCAGGTCGGCCCCGATACGATCGGCCATTTCCTCGCGGACCGGCAGCAGCACCTCTTTCCAGGCGGCCTTTTCCTCGTCGGTCATCTCGTGGAACTCGGTCGTGCCGGCATCCATCATCGCCTGCAGGGCCTTGTCGTTCTCGTCCTTGGCGATGCCGTTGGCATAGGTGGTCGCCTCGGCCATGGCCTGCTCAAGCTGGCCGCGCACGTCTTCCGGCAGGCCGTCCCAGAATTCCTTGTTCACGATCACCGCGTAACCCAGATAGCCGTGGTTCGACAGCGTGGCGTGCTTCTGCACCTCGTTCATCTTCTGGGTATACATGTTCGAGGGCGGGTTCTCGGTGCCGTCGACGACGCCGGTCTGCAGACCCTGATAGACTTCAGAGAAGGCCATAACCTGCGGCACCGCGCCAAGGGCGTTCATTTCGGCTTCCAGCACTTTCGAGGACTGGATGCGCATCTTCAGGCCAAGGAAATCGTCCGGCTCGATCAGCGGCGAGTTCGCCGACATGATCTTGAAGCCGTTATCCCAATAGGCCAGGCCCTTGATGCCCTTGTCTTCCAGCTTGGCCAGCATTGCCTTGCCGACATCGCCATCGGTCACCTTGCGCAGCGCGTCATAGCCGTCGAAGATATAGGGCAGGTCGAAAGCCTCGAAATCCTGGATGCCGAGCGGGCCGAACTTGGCCAGCGAGGGCGCGAGCATATGCACGGCGCCAAGCTGAAGGGCCTCCAGCTCTTCCTTGTCCTTGTAGAGCTGGCTGTTCGGGTAGATTTCGACCTTCACCTTGCCTTCGGTATATTGCTCGGCCAGTTCCTTGAACTTCTCGGCGCCCTTGCCCTTCGGCGTGTCGGGCGCGACCACATGGCTGAACTTGATGGTGATATCCTGTGCCCAGGCACCCGCGCCCAGACCAAGCGAAATGATGGCCGCCAGGCCGGCGGTTACGATACGGTTCATATTGACCTCCCCGTTTATTCGTTCACTCGTATTGGGAAGGCCCGCCTTTGACGGTTATGTCCTCCCTCAATTTCTTCATTAGAACGAATTATCGGCGCTGCATATGGGACATTTTGCACGGCACCGACGCAAGGCTTGACCGAATCGTCGGAACGAATAATATATTTTGAGTTCGAAATATATTCCGTAGGGATATGCCGTGTCAGAAACCGCATTGGAACTGCAAGGCGCCGATCCGCGCCGCTTCCAGCAGGATTTGCAGGCGGTTTGCGGCGCCTTTCATGTGCATAAAGCGCCGCGACCCGCCGGTTCGGTCACGGCCGGTCGTTTCGGCGGGCTGGACCTCGTCCGGGTTGCAACCAATGCCCGCGCCATCGAGCGTGACGAACGCGACGCCCGCCGCGACCATGCGCCCCATTATTTCCTGATCCGCCAGCTGGCCGGTTCGGCCCGGATGGAGCAACGCGGCCAACGGGTCGTGCTTGCGGCGGGCGACTTCTTCCTGGCCAGTTCGACGCGGGCATCGCTTTTCCGCTATGATGACGCTTCCTTGCAGGCCTCATTGCATTTGCCGCGCCGCCCCTTGGCAGAGGCTTTCGGACAAAGCGCGGGCGCAGGATTGCACCTGCCCGGCGCCTCGATCATGGGCCGGGCCGTGGCCCGCGCGCTTGGCCGGCTGGCCGGGCAACCGGACGAGCTTGCCGATCTACTGGCCATAGCCCTGCGCAACATGAACGCGCCCGATCTTGCCCTGACCGCCGCCGCGCAGGATCTGATCGCCCGCCGCGCCGGCGATCCGGCGCTGACGCCCGCCGGCCTCGCCGCGATGCTGGGCGTCTCTCTGCGGCAGTTGCAGCGCGCCTTCTCGGCGGAAGGCAGCACCGCCTCGACCGCCATCGCCGCGCGGCGAATGGAAACTGTGCGCAACCTCCTGCGCCTCTGCCCTGAAATGACCGTCACCGCCTGTGCCGAGCAGGCGGGCTTCCCCGACATCTCGCGCTTCACCCGCGATTTCCGTAATCTGCATGGCTGCACACCGGGCCAGTATCGCCGCACCGCCTGACGCGCCCTGTCGCGATTCGCCAAGACGGCCCCCGGCCCCGCGCCTAGCCTGAAAGTCAGAGGAGACGCAGCACGATGAGTCCTGCGGGGAGGAACACATGACCAAGACCTATCCGAATATCATCGACGGCGCCCGCGACGAGGCCGGCGCCGGTTTCGATGTCATCAACCCTTCGACCGGGGCCGTCGCGGGCCGCGCGCTGGGTGCCAATGCCGAGGCGCTCGACCGCGCCGCAGCCGCCGCCCGCAAGGCCTTTCCGGGCTGGGCCGCCACGCCCTGGGCCGACCGGCAGGCGGCCTGCAACAAGATCGCCGCACTGATCGGCGAGAATGCCGAGGAGCTTGCAACGCTTCTGTCGACCGAGCAGGGCAAGCCCCTGAACGGCGTCGGTGCCCGCTTCGAGATCGGCGGCTGTCAGGCCTGGACCGGCTATACCGCCAGCCTCACGCTGGAACCCGAGATCCTGCAGGATAACGAGGAAGGCCGGGTCGAGCTGCACCATGTCCCGATCGGCGTGGTGGGCGCGATCACGCCGTGGAACTGGCCGGTGCTGATCGGCATCTGGCACATTATCCCGACCATCCTCGCCGGCAATTGCGTCATCATCAAACCGTCCGAGAACACGCCGCTTTCGACCCTGCGACTGGTCGAGATCATGCAGGAGGCCCTGCCGCCCGGCGTCGTTCAGGCGCTGGCATCGGAAGGCGATCTGGGACCGCTGATGACCGCCCATCCGGGCATCGACAAGATCAGCTTCACCGGCTCGATCCCGACCGGCTCGCGGGTCATGGCCTCGGCGGCGAAGGACATCAAGCGGGTGACGCTGGAACTCGGCGGCAACGATCCGGGCATCGTGCTGCCCGACGTGGACCCCGCCGCCATCGCCGAAGGGCTGTTCTGGGGCTGCTTCATCAATAACGGCCAGACCTGCGCCGCGCTGAAGCGGCTTTACGTCCACGAAGACGTGCACGACGCCGTGGTCGAGGCGCTCGCTGGCGTGGCCAAGGCGATGCCGATGGGCGACGGGCTGGACGAATCCAGTATCGTCGGCCCGATCCAGAACCGTGACCAGTACAATATCGTCAAGGATTTCGTGCAGGACGCGCTCGACAAGGGGGCCAGGCTGGTCACCGGCGGCGTGCCAACGGGCAATGACCTGTTCTTCCCCACGACGATCCTGACCGGGGTCGAACCGGGGATGAAGCTGCACGACCTGGAACAGTTCGGCCCGGCCATCGGCGTCACCAAATGGCGCGACGAAGACGCCGTGATCGCGCTCGCGAATGACGACAAATGCGGGCTCGGCGCCTCGGTCTGGTCGGGCGATGCGGACCGCGCGCGCAAGCTGGCCGACCGCATCAGCGCCGGCTCGGTCTGGATCAACAAGCACGGGATGATCCAGCCCAACGCGCCTTTCGGCGGCGTCCGCCAATCCGGGATCGGCGTCCAGTTCGGCACCGCCGGCCTGCGCGAATGCACCAATGTGAAAACGATCATCCGCTGATCGACGACAGGGAGAATGAGATGAAACACAAGCTGACAACCGGCCTGACGCTGGCCGCGGCCCTTATGGGCTCGGCCGCGCTGGCCCACCCGCTCGACGGGCTGACCGGAGAGGAAATCCGCAAGGCAACCGAAATCCTGCGCAGCGCGGGCGAGGCCGACGATTCCACGCTTTATCCGCTGATCGAGTTGAAGGAACCGCCGAAGGAACAGGTGCTGACCTGGCAGGAGGGCGACGCGCTCGACCGCCGCGCCACCGTCGACTTCGCCACACCCGAGGGCTTCAAGCGCGCCCTGGTCAACCTGACCCAGGGCACGGTCGAGGAATCGGCCCCGACCGCAGGTCAGCCGATGGTGATGTATGGGGAATTCGCCAAGGCGATGGAGGTCGCGCTGTCGGATGAACGCGTGATCGCCGGACTGGAGGCACGCGGCGTCAAACCCGAGGAGGCCTTCTGCCTGCCGCTGACCGCCGGCAATTTCCTGACCCCGGAATACGAGGGCAACCGTCTGATGAAGGTGCCCTGCTACAAGGCGCCCTCGGGGTCGTCCAACTGGTATGCAAAGCCCCTGGAAGGGCTTTACGCCATGGTTGACCTGCAGAACGGCACCGTCACCGAGGTGATCGACCACGGCGCCATCCCCGCACCCGAGGATAACTGGGGCTATACCGAGGCCGAGATCGCCGAACGCGTGCCGCTGCGCCCGGCCAGCAACGCGGCGCGGCTCTCGCAGCCGGGCGGGCCGAATTACACCGTCGAGAACGGCGTGGTGAACTGGGACATCTGGCGCTTCCGCTGGCGCACCGGCAAGCGCCCGGGCCTCGTGCTGTCGAATGTCGATGTGCGCGACGGCGAGGAATGGCGCTCGGTGCTGTATCAGGCGCATCTTTCGGAAGTCTTCGTGCCCTATATGGACCCGTCCGAGGGCTGGTACTGGCGCACCTATATGGACAGCGGCGAATACGGGTTCGGCCTGTTCCTGACGCCCCTGCGCAAGAATATCGACTGCCCGGATTACGCCACCTTCCTGCCCGCCGTGATCAATGACGATGCCGGCAACCCGATGGAGATCCCCGACGCCATCTGCATCTTCGAGCGCGATATCGGCGACCCGGCCTGGCGCCATTTCGAGGTTTTCGAGCAGGGGCCCGACAAGTTCGTTCCCGCAGAGGGCCGGCCAGAGACTGAACTGGTCATCCGCTCCGCTTCCGAGGTCGGCAATTACGACTATCTGATCGACTATCGTTTCAAGCAGAACGGCGACATCTACATCAAGGTCGGTGCCTCGGGCCTCGATGCGGTCAAGGGCGTCGCCTCGACCAGCATCGACGATCCGACCGCCGAAGCCGACACGAAATTCGGCAGCCTGATCGCGCCGCATCTGGTGGCGCCGAACCACGATCACTACTTCAACTTCCGGCTGGATTTCGACATCGACCAGCCCGCCAACATGGCCTCAACGCTGGACATCGTCCCGGCTGAAAACCTGCCCGACGTGCCGCGCAAGTCGATGTGGCAGGTGAACGAGGTGATGGCCCATTCCGAGCTTGAGGCCCGCTATACGTTCAGCGCCTTCAAGCCGCGTTACTTCCATGTGATGAATGGAAGCAGGAAAGGTCAGCTCGGCTATAACCCGGCCTATATGATCCACCATGGCAGCATCGCCTATGGGCCTTACGACTTCGAGAACGACCCGCCCTTCAAGCGCAACCGCTATCTGGAATACAGCCTGTGGAACACGGTCTACGACCCCGATCAGCGCTATGCCGGTGGGACCTTCGCGATGCAGTCGGACGGCTCGGACACGCTGGCGCAATGGGTCGAGGACGACCAGTCGCTGCATGACGCCGATATCGTCAGCTGGTTCACGGCGGGCTTCCACCACATCCCGCGGGTCGAGGATTGGCCGGTCATGTCGACCGAGTGGAAGACCATCCACCTGATGCCGATGAACTTCTTCGCCATGAACCCGGCTGCGACCATCCGCCTGCCCGCCGGCGACGAAGCGGCGCTGCCGGTCGAAGGCGCGGCCCCCGCCGCTGCCGAAGAGGCGGAAGCCGAAACCGCACCCGAGGCACCTGCGGCAGAAGCTGAACCCGCATCGGCCGAGACAGAGGCACCCGAAGCCGAAGCACCCGAAGCCGAAGCAGCGCCGGAAGCCGTCACTGACGCAGCAACCGGGGTCGAGGCCATGGCTGACGAAGCCAAGGCCGCATTGGACGACGCCAAGGCAGAGGTCGAGGACAGCCTGAAATCGGCCCTCGATGGTGCGATGAACGATGCCGCCGAGGCCCTGGGTGCCGAAGCGCCGGCCCCGAAACCGGCGCAGTAAGGCAGCGGACGAAAAGCCACAAAAGGCGGGGCATGTCCCCGCCTTTTATCATGGCCGTAGCGCTACAGCTCCGGCAATGCGGCACGATGCGCGGATTGCTTGCTTATTCCGCCGCGACCTTGGCCCTGATGTGATCGGGACGAAGCCCGGCGAGTTCTTGCAGCACCTGACCGAGCTGCACCTGAAGCCTGGCATAGCCCTCCGAAGGCACCATTTCGCGGTGGTCGAGATAGAGCGCACGGTCAATCTCGACCTGAAGCACATGCACTCCCTGCGTCGGTCGACCGTAGGCAGACGCGACATAGGCGCCGGAAAACGGCGCGTTCAGCCGCAGCCGGAAACCGTGATGCCGGAAGACGCCGCAAACCCGCTCTCGCAGGACGGCGGCGCAGCTGATGCCGTGGCGGTCGCCGATGACGACCTCGGGATGGGGCGGCAGCATATGGGCGACGGCGTCATGCGGCATCGAATGCATGTCGATGACAATGGCCCAGCCGAAGCGCGCCCGCGCCTCGTCGATCAACTCGCGCAGCGCCTCGTGATAGGGGCGCCAATAGGTTTCGATCCGACGCTGCGCCTCGGCCAGCGGGATCGGCGCGTGCCGGATCGGCCGGGCACCCGAGACAACACGGGGAATCACCCCAAGCCCGGCGATGGCGCGCGGCGTGGTTGGCCGGCTGCGCCCGCAATCCACCGCCTCGGGGTCCAGTTCAGACGCGCCGCGATTGAGATCGACGATGCTGCGCGGCAGCCGCGCGGTCAGCGTGACCGCCCCGGCTTCCAGCGCCGGCTGGATCAGCTCGTCCATGAAGGCATCTTCCGAGGAGCGCAGCGCCTGCACGTCAAGGCAGGTCTCGGTCAGGAACCAGTCGGGATAATCGCGACCCGAATGCGGCGAACAGACGATCACCCCGCTGGCCCAATGGTCCGGCATCTGCAAATCGTGGCTGAAGGCGTCCCGTATCGTCGCTGGCTGTTCCATCCGGCCCCCTCGGGTGGCGCGTGTTCGCTGCACTGTTCTGCCCGTGTTTATAACCATGCGCTTTTCTGTCGCCAACCGTCTTGAAACCCCCGGGGACTGCCTATATAGACCCCCGAACCGAGCGAGAAGGCGCCCATCCGGGACCGAATCGCACGGCAAGGGGCGGTTAGCTCAGCGGTAGAGCACTACGTTGACATCGTAGTGGCCACTGGTTCGATCCCAGTACCGCCCACCATTTTTCGCGCCCCCGGGCTTATGACCGGGGGTATTTCAGTTTGCAGGCGCTTGGCTTGAGCGCTTCTATGAGGGGAAGACCGATGAAGGTTCGCAACTCGCTCCGCTCGCTCAAGAGCCGCCACCGCGATTGCCAGGTGGTGCGCCGCAAGGGCCGGATCTATGTGATCAACAAGACCAACCGTCGCTTCAAGGCCCGTCAGGGCTGATCGAGACGGAGGCGGCCCTTCGGGGCCAGCAACCTGAACCCGCCAGCGATGGCGGGTTTTTTCGTTTGTATCGGCGCGCAGAGCGATCAGCGCGTGGTGACCGGGACCAGCGCCGTGACCGGCTGGCCATCGACCAGAATCGGCTGGTGAAAGTCGTCGGCCAGCAGGATGCCGATGACATGCGCCCCCTTCGGCTCGCTGCAATGACCGAATCGGGCGACGATCAGCGGGCCGCCGAAATCGCTGTTCATGCTGTTATAGGTCTTGCCGGGGATATTGCAGCTGTCGCCCTCGGGGTCGATCCGCATGTGGACATGGCCGCAGCGCGCATCCTCGCCGCAGCTTCCGGCGGGCATCAGCCTGAAATTGCTGGTCACGACCACACCGATCCGGCCCTCGGGATCGTCGCCAAGGGGGATCTCGGCACCGGCGGGGGGCCAGACGATGTCCAGGCTTGGGGCCTCGTCGGCAAGGACGGGCAAGGCAGGCAACAGAAGACAGGTGAGCATGGCGATTCTGGCGATCATGATTCGGTCCTATCCATAATGTAATCAATGATTACATTATGGATATACGGCTTCGGATTGTGCTGCAACCGGCCTTTGCATAGTGTCCCGGGCCAAGGAGACTGGAATGCCGGAAGAACATAAGCCCTATCACCACGGCAACCTCGTGCCGGTGCTGATCGAAACGACGATCACGCTGATCGAGGAAATCGGTGCCGAAAACGTGACCGTGCGCGAGGTGGCCAAGCGCGCAGGCGTCTCGGCCGGCGCGCCTTTCCGGCATTTCAAGTCGAAGACGGCGCTGATGACGGCGGTGGCTGAACAGGCGATAGAGCGACTGCTGGAAGCCGTGAATGCGGCACAGGACCCGGCGCTGGAAGACGATCCACTGGCGCAGATCGAGCGGATCGGGATCGGCTATCTGAACTGGGTGCGCCACAATCCGACCCATTTCCAGGTCATCAGCAACCGCGAGTTGATCGACTTCGAATCCTCCGTGCTGGCGGTGCAGTTGAACGCGGTGATCCGGCAGCGCATGGCCGAGTTGCTTACCCGCGCCCGCGACCAGGGCGATCTGGCCCCGGGGCTGGAGGTCGACACAGTCATCCTCGGCTGCCGGGCCATGGTCTATGGCCTCGCGCGCATGTATGCCGACGGGCATTTCCCCGAATGGCAACCCGGGGGCGAGCCTTTCGACTGGATGAAGCGCACCCTTTCGGCGATGATGGTGCGGCTGCGCGCCTAGAGCATTTCGATTTTAACTTGATGCATATCCGGTGGCGGTGAAGTAGTTT
>NZ_CALMYP010000044.1 GCF_937873615.1 uncultured Paracoccus sp. | reverse complement strand
TTGGCATAATCATGATGCCTCTGCTCTCAACCGCAGAAGGACACCCCGACATGACATCCCCCTCCAACTCCCACCCCGGCAGCGCGGCAGCCGCCGGGGCTGTCAGCGACCAAGCACTTGTTTCCGGTTATCTTGCGGATAATCCCAACTTGTCTGCTGGCGCGCTCAGCGCCGCCCGGCATTTCCTGAAGTGGGTCGCCGACCGGCATATCGCGATCAGGGATCTTGATACTGCGGCAATCAGTCGTTTTGCGCGACACCGCTGCCTGTGCGGCCGCTATGGCGCCGCGCAGTTGCGGGACCCCGCTTACATCACCGAGGTCCGGAGGTTTCTTCGCTATCTGGAGGACACCGGCCATGTGGCCATTCCAGACGAGGTTGCCCGGCTTGGCCGACATTTGGCCGGCTTTTCCGCGTGGCTTGCTGGCCAAGGCTACGGCAAGGTCACCTACAACTCCCGCATGAGTCAGGCGCGGCATTTTGCGGAATGGGCTCTTCAGCGACGTATTCCGGCCAGCCAAATCGATGTCGACGTGATCGAGCAGTTTGCCCATCACGACTGCCAGTGCGGGATCAAGACCAAACGTGGCAAGCGGGTCGAGGGCACCGGTAATGAGGATCGCCGCCGTGGTGCCCGCGCCTTCGTGTCTTTCCTCAGAGAGGAGGGGGTAATCCCAGTGGCCGTGTCCACGGAACCACCGGCCGATCCAGGCGTCGCCGATTTTGCCACTTGGCTGCGCCGGGAGCGCGGCGCCACGTCCGAGACGATCAGGCGCTATCAGCATGAGTTGGGCCGCTGGCTGATGAAGCTTGGATCGGAACCGCAGGGGATCACCGCTGCGGCCGTCCGCTCGATCGTTTTGGATCAAGGCGATGACCGCTCCCGATCGTCAGTCCGCATGACAATAACAGTCTTGCGCACATTCTTGCGTTTCATGATCGGCGAGGGGTTGTGTGCTCCGTCGCTGCTTCTTGCGGTGCCGTCAGGGGTGCGACGCAGGCTTTCGACCGTCCCAAGGACGATCCCGGCTTCGACCATCGAAGAGATCGTCGCGTCCTGCGGCACAGGCACAGCGGTTGAGGTGCGGGACCGCGCCATCATCCTGCTTCTCGCGCGGATGGCCCTGCGGGCTGGCGATATCTGGCAACTCCGCCTCCGCGACATCGACTGGCGCGCGAGCAGGTTGCGATTGTACGGCAAAAGCCGACGTGGGGTGTTTATGCCTTTGCCGCAAGACGTCGGTGATGCGCTGCTCGCCTATGTCGAAGACGCACGCCCGGTGGTTGCATCCGATGGGGTCTTCTTGCGCGTCCAAGCCCCTTTCACCCCATTTCGCTCATCGGCCGAGATCGCCGGTATCGTCTCTCGAGTCCTTTCCCGCGGCGGCTTCGTCGGCCTGCCGACCGGCGCACATGTGTTTCGGCATTCGCTGGCTTCGACATGGCTGCGCGGTGGGGCGGAACTGGATCAGATTGGGGCCGCGCTGCGCCACGCTTCACGCGACACAACCGCAATCTACGCCAAGGTCGATGTCGATATGCTGAGGGCCGTGGCCCAGCCTTGGCCGGGGTACGCAGCATGATGCATGGCCATGTCGACCGCTACATCAACTTGCATCGCGCCCTCGGAAAGGGGTTTGCCAAACATGAGAAGTCCCTGCGCGAGTTCGCCGCATTTGCTGCTGACCGGACCGATCCGCACGTAACCGCGGCACTAATCCTCGAGTGGGCGGGCAGCGCGACCACGCCCAATTCAGCGCAAGACCGATATGATCAGGCACGCGCCTTCGCGATGTTTCTGCATGCAGAGGACACTCAACACGAAGTTCCAGTGGCAGGATTGTTTGGCCGGTCAAGGCGCCGCCGGCCTGCGCCCCATCTCCTTTCGCAAGACCAGATCAGCAGCATTCTTGCGGAGGCACTACTGGTTCCGGGCCTGACCCCGATCAGCCCGCAGACCTATCACACGCTGTTCGGATTGCTGGCCTCGACAGGTCTGCGCATCTCGGAAGCATTGTCCCTGCGTAGCGACGACCTGACGGAAGATGGCCTCATGATCCGCAAGGGCAAATTTGGCAAGAGCCGCCTCGTCCCTCTTCACGCGTCGACCCGTGCAGCGTTGGAGCGCTATCTCGATCAGCGGCGCGTCGTCCGTGATGCCGGTCATGACCTTTTCGTGCTCGGGCATGGTCACGCACCGACAGCGACGAGAGCACACGTGGTCTTTGTACGGATCGTGCGCAAGCTCGGATACCGCAATCCGACTGGTCGCGGCCCCCGGCTACACGATTTGCGCCATACCTTCGCGGTTCGGTCCCTGGAGACCTGCGGGAACGATCTGCAGTCGATCCTGCGGCACATGAGGGCCCTTAGCACCTATCTCGGCCATGTCGATATCGCCAATACCTATTGGTATCTCGAAGCCACCCCCGTCTTGTTGCAAATGATCGCGGCAAGGGCGGAAGAGACGTGGACCGGGGGTGCAGCATGACCCCGCTCGCGCCGGACCTGTCGGCTTTCCTGCAGAAGCATCTGCCCGATGAGCGTGGCGCCAGCCAACATACCATCGCCGCCTATGCCCACGCGTTCACACTCTTGCTGCGGTTTGCGGCCACACGCCTTAAACGACAGCCTTCTGACCTTGCGATCGAGGATCTCGACGTCAGTCTGATCAGGGCCTTTCTCGAGCACATCGAAGAGGGTCGAGCCAATACCGTGCGATCCCGCAATGCCCGGCTGGCAGCGATCAAGGCGTTTTTCCGCTTCCTTGAACCAAGGCGTCCAGCCTGCCTCGAACAGGCGATGATGGTCAGGGCACTGCCCGTCAAACGGACAGATGTAAAGCTGATCGACTACCTGACGAAGGACGAGGTACGCGCCTTGCTTGCGGCCCCAGACGGCAGAGCGCCGGCTGGGCTGCGTGATCGGGCGATGCTTCATCTGGCCTATGCAGCAGGTTTGCGGGCGTCTGAACTTCTCGCGGTTCGGATGGACGATTTCCCGCGGGGCTCGTTCGCAAACATCCGGGTGCTTGGGAAGGGCCGTCGGGAGCGGGTGCTGCCGCTCTGGAAGGAGACGCAAGCTGCCATTCGGGCTTGGCTGGCCGTCCGTCCCAACGATGTCGGGCCGGAACTGTTCCTGAACCGCGATGGCGGCCCGATGACACGAGACGGTTTCGCCTACCGGCTCCGCCAACATGTTGCCGTGGCAGAACGCGCGACCCCTTCGATTGCCGACAAGCACGTGACCCCGCATGTGCTGCGGCACAGCTGCGCCATGCA
>NZ_CALMYP010000043.1 GCF_937873615.1 uncultured Paracoccus sp. | reverse complement strand
TCTGGGGGGACGAGCGCGTCACGCGCACGGCCTTGATGATCGTGGTGCGGGGCAGACCCGTTTGCTTCGGCAACACCCTGCGCACCTGCGTCCGGGCCATATCGCCCGTGTGGTTGACGGCGCGGTTGCCGATCTTGCGCACCTCGCCCTCGGCGAGTGTGGAAAGCATCTTGCCGAAACGCTGGATGCCGGAGACAT
Source organism: uncultured Paracoccus sp. (assembly GCF_937873615.1). Taxonomy (GTDB): domain Bacteria; phylum Pseudomonadota; class Alphaproteobacteria; order Rhodobacterales; family Rhodobacteraceae; genus Paracoccus. Next base: position 11,828 of record NZ_CALMYP010000043.1, on the reverse strand, counting down.
CAGCCCATTTCGTCACGAGCATGGGTGCCTCCCGAAACGCGAAAACCCCGCAGCGTTTCCGCGCGGGGCTTCCGAACCTTTTTATCCGTGACAAGGTATAGGGCAAATTTCTGCCGCACGTCAAGCGGTTCTTTTCGCCCCAATGCCCGGCCCCGCAATCAGTTGCACGCGCGGGCCGCGCTCGCCCCACGGACGGGCGACGATCTCCGATTCTGACAGCCGATGCGAGACAAGCTGATTCGCAACGCGGTCGTGAACGCGCCGCAGGGCCGCGGCCCATAGTTCGCGGTCCAGCCTGGCCATGATGTCGGCGACCGGATCGTCGGAGAACTCATATTTGCGATAAGCGCCACGATACGGCCGCCCGGCCTTGCGGTTGAAGCCGTCGACCTCGATCTCGTTCGCCCGGCCGAAGACGTCGCGGACCTGTTTCGCCATGAACCATGCGGGCCTGCCGGCGCGCTCGACCATCCTGATCGCCGGGACCGGCGCGGCCCAGCCCGGCTCGCGGCCGAGCACGGCGCTGCCGATCACGAGGCTGACAAGGTGCGCAGCCCGGCGACCGCGCGGGCGAAGCGTGAACCGTTCGACCGCCCGTTCGATGGCCTGCGCCATCAAGCCCGGCATGCGGTCGTCATGCTGCGGCCAGTCGGGCAGCGGATCCCAGCCGGACGGAATGACGATCTCGCAATGGGCGAGGTCGGCGACCGCCGCGCCCACCGCAAGGGCGTCGTCATGGGGCGCGCCCTGTTCTAGCAGGAAATTGTCGTGGTCGCGGGCGGGCGCGTCGATCGTCGTCATCAGTTCCGCCCAGTTCGTGATCTTCCCCCATGACGACGCCTGCAGCATCCGCCAAGCCGAATTCACGTTGTCCAGCCCGTCCACGCCGCCGCCCTTCGGCAGTTCATGCACGAAAGCCCATGCCAGCATTTCCTCAATCGCCATCGTTTTCATGCCGAAACCCCTATCGTCCCAAATTCAGGGCTTCCGCCCCAATTCTCTTTCTTTCGCCCCAAGGGGCAGTTTTGATAACTATTTGAAAATACAAACAAAAATCAGAAGTAAGGGACGCTAGGGCCGCTAGGGACGATAAATCTCGCGCTTATATGGAAACGAAATTCCCTGTTTTATCGGGAATGTCTCTTTCTATTCGCGCGCGCGCATGGGGAACTTCCGATCTACCGTCCCTAGCGCCCCTAGCGTCCTAACCTCCTGTTTTCCCAGACCCTTTTTCCCGCCGCTTGCGCCCCACCCTTTCAGCTATCGTCCCTCGCAGCCCAAATATCGGCCCGCGCGTTGCGACGATAAGGAGGGAAGGCCAAGGCACGGCCTCCGCGAAAAAGGGGGACAAGGGTTCAATCGCCATGGCCGTAATCCTCGGGCGACGGGCCGGGGTCGCGGCCGGGCGGCGTCACGAACTCGTCGCGGACATGGATGCCGCGATAGACCGTCGTGCCGCTTTTCGATTTCCAGAAGGTGCGCATCTGGCCGTCAGGCCCCGCCCATGACAGGCGCGTGTAGTCGGGGAACTTCCGGGCGAAGGTGGACGCCTTGAACTCCGGGGCGCCCTCCCGCGACGCCCAGTTCGAATAGCCGATATGCAGGTCGCCCGGCGAGGACACGTCCTCCTCGCGCCCTGTCACGATGCAGGCATTGCGCACGAACGCGCCGATGGGGTCGCTTTCCTCGCGGTATTCGCGGGTCGCAGCGAGCACCTTCTCGGGCGGGCGCAGGCCGAAATTCAGATAGTCCAGCGCGCCAGCGATCATCCACGCCAGCACACCCTCGGCCTCGGCCCGCAGTTTGGCGGGAAGTTCCCGGTCGACTTCCTCGACCGGGATCTGGACCTCCCACGGCACGAGATAGACGCGCCGCCAGATGCCGTCCGACGTGTCGTCGATCCTCGGCTTGTGGTTGCCCGACAGCATGATCTTGAACTGGGGCAGCACCTCGAAGAAGTCCTGATGCAGCCGCCGCACGGCGATCTTCTCACCGCCGGTCAGGGTCTTGATCAGCGCGTCCTTGAGTTTCACGCCCATTTCCGGCTCGCTGGCCGCGACGAGGCGGGCGCCGGGAAGCCGCGCAAGGTCGGGCGTCGCCTCGCTGCCGCCGCGCCGGGTTTCGCCGGCGAAGCTGTCGATCGAGAGGGTGACGGCATAGTCGCCGAGGATTTCGCAAAGCAGATCGACGAAGGTGGATTTGCCGTTTCGGCCCGCGCCATAGAAGAAGACGAGGCATTGCTCGACCGTGAGGCCGAGGAGGCAATATCCCGCGAAGCGTTGCAGGAAGGCTCGGATGTCGGGGTCGGGCTGCACGCGCTTGAGAAACGTCTCGAAGGTGGGCGACCTGGCATGCTCGTCGAAGGCGTAGCCGACCAGCTTCGAGATGAAGTCGGCCGGGTTGTGCGGGTCGATCCGGGCGCGCCAGATATAGGTCGGATCGGCGGGGTCGGATTCGTCGTTTTCCTCGCGGACGAAGCGGATCGTGCCCGAGGCGCAGTTGACGGCGAAGAGGTCGCGATTCAAGTCGCCGACCATCATCGCGACATGCGGCAGGGCCTCCTTCATCATGTTGTCGATCTTCGACGACCCGGCCGAGCTCTTGGCATGGCGGTGCCGGGCGGACTTGCGGCCGTTGACCTTCTTCTTCGCCTCCTCGCCTTCCTCTATGGTTTCCTCAAGCTGCATGTAGATGCCGAGCTTCTCGGCATCCCAGTCCTTCTTCGGGATGCCCATCTTCTTGCGCTCGACGCGGGCATCGCGCCCGGCCTGCATCAGCTTTTCCTCTTCCTCGGTCGCGGTGAGCAGCGCGGCTTCTTCCGAGATCATCTCGGCCGTCTTCTGCGCCAGCGGGCGGACGACGGAACCGTCCTCGTCCTCCTTCCAGCGCGCGCCGTCGAAGCCGTGCCAGCCGATCCGGGCGACATGGACGACGCGGCGGCCGTAGCGGATAAGGAAGCGCCTGCCGTTGCCGATGTCGGTTTCCGGCTCGAAGGCGCAGTCCGAAAGCATGGTCTGGGGATCCGGCTCTTCCGGCGGAGGCGGCGCGGAAGCTGCCGAGACGAGCGGCCGCCCGCCATTGTTCGCGCTGCGGTAGGCAGCGGCGACGATGGCGTCGACTTCATCCCATGCCGGATTGTGCTTTCCTCCCTCACTCACGCTTTCACCTCGTCGTCATAAGAAAATGCAGATGGATGACCGGCCAGCATGGCCGCGAAATCGGTGCCGCGGCGCGGCATGATGATGGGCACGAGCCGGCCCGGCCGGGCGTGGCGGGCCTTGGCGCGGACCATGGCCGAGGCCGTCATCACCGGCTCGGAATCGCCGTCGCCGATCAGGACAAGCTCGTCGACATGGTCGGGGACGACCATCGCGTCCGGCTCGCCGCCGTCGCGGAACAAGGGGACCGGCCCCGGCACCATGACGGCGCGCTCGCGGCCGTTCTTGTCCTTCTTGCGCAGCGTCGGGTGCGCGCGGCGCGAGGAAGGGTCGGCCGGGCCGGCCATGTTGCCGAGGTCGCCGGCGGCGAAATAGAAGGTGTCGGGCCGGAAGTCCTCCCAGCGCGCGAAGGCGAGCGTGTTTTCGATCCCTTCCGCGCCGAGCCAGCGGCGGGCGGAGGGCGCGCCGGCGAGCGGGATGAGGCCGCCCTTCTTCGTGCCGCGCATCTTCTTCGTGGCGAGCGGCTCGTAGAGTTCGGCGTCGAGGTCATCGCGCGAGGGCCATCGGTCGCCGGCGCGCCACGGCGCGCGCCCGGCTTCCACGCCCTTACGGGTCAGGCCGAACAAGACGGGCCGGAACTTCGGGGCCGCCTTGAGGTCGATCCATGTGATATGGCAACCGATCACCTGGCCGGCGGGGTCGATGAACGGAGCGACCATGGCCGCGCCGGAATAGATTTCGAGCGGTTGCCCCCTGTCGTCGGTGCCGTGCCAGTAAGGCAGGTCGGGCGCTATGCGCAGCCATTCGTCGTCGGGAACACCGCAGCCGCGTTGCTGAAGGTAGAACCGGCCCTCGCACATGGCTGACGTCCGCAGCGCGGCGGCGTGCCGCACGATGCCCTGCGCCTTCTGCCGTTCGCGGTCGCGGAAGGCGTTCTGGCCGGCCTCGCGCTCGGCCATTTCCTGATAATGGCGCATGCGCAGTTCTTCGAGCCGCGCATGGCGTGCAGCGCGTTCCTCGTCGGTTTCGCGCTCGCCGCCGGCAGGAATATCGCGGCCGAGCACGGCCGAGCACGCCTCGAGGAAACCGGCGCGGCGGCGGACGTCCAGTTCGAGGATATGGGCGGCCATGCCGATCGCATCCTGCCCGCCGACGCCGCCATGGCGGCAGTTCCATTTGTTCTTTTCGGTGTTGAAGGAGAACGTGTCGCGCCCGCTGCAGACCGGGCAGGGCTGCGGATGCTCATGCCGGCGGCCGGTGAATTTCAGGCCCAGCCGTTCGGCCGCCTCGTCGATCGTGACGGCGCGCGCCTCTTCAATGAATTCCTCGACCGGCGTCGTCATGGCGCACCCCGCTCGATCTCGACGACATGCGTCAGGTGCCAGCCGCCGTCCGCGCGCGGGACGCAATTTTCAAGGATATGGGGGACGAGGATTCGCTCCCAGTCGGCCAGCGAGGCCCATCCGGTGCCATTGCCGATGGCGTTGATGTCGAAGATGCCGATGGCGCCGTCGCGCCGGCGAGCCGCGCCGATCCAGTGGGTGAACCGATAGGCGGCGCGGGGCGGAACGCCCGGCTTCGTCCACGGCCCCTCCCATTGCACCCGGCACAGGCCATAGTCGGGCCAGCCGCCCGAGCGGCGCACAGACCAGCGCGCGCCGATGCTCCGCAGCACCGACCACATGAGGGTGGGGTTCGTGTAGTGCTTGTTCTCGAAGTCGCCCATATGCGGGCGAAGCTCGTCGAGCGTCAGGCCACAGATCGCGGCGATGGCTCCCGGCCCGCAATTCGCGCCCCATTCTTCATAGGCGCGGTCGGCATCTTCTGCGGTGAAGCGGGTGGGAAGGATCACGGCGCGGCTCATAGAAGCGTCTCCTGATGAGAGGGCGACTGCCGTGCCACGAATAAATCCGGCTGCTCATAGGCTTTCCGGATGCGCTCCACGGCAATCTCGAAATAGCGTTCGTCGATCTCGATGCCGACGAAGGACCGACCGAGCTTCGCGCATGCCACGCCCGTCGTTCCCGACCCCATGAAAGGATCCAGAACGACCGGACCTTCCGGCACGAAACCGAGGGTCCACATCATCAAGGAGAGAGGCTTTTGCGTCGGATGGCCGAACTCCACGCGACCGACCGGGGCGTTGAACCGCTTCGCCGGCCGATCGAGATTCGTCCAAGCCATCTCGAAATCGGCCATGGTCGGGACGGCGTTCGTCTTGTTCCAGATCAGCCAGCACCGGGTCGGCGGAAGATCGAAATACTGGCCGCCCCACAGGATCGCGGTGTTGCCGACCGCGAGAATGTCGCGCAGAAGGTCCGCAGCCGGCGGCGCGGCGTCCCATTCGAGCATTTCCTTGAAGCCGTCTTTCGCGCCCCAAGTCCCGCCCTGCATTTTCCGGCCGAGGCCATAAGGAGGGTCAGTTACGACGGCCATGCCCCCCCCCCCCCGCTATCAACGGCAGAATCTCCCGGCAATCGCCGAGCAGAAGGCGGCAGTCACCGATCGTCGTTTCGCGGAGAATCATTCGGCGGCCTCCTTCACCAAGAGGGGCGCGTCGTGAACGATGCGGCGGCGGGCCATATCGACATAGTCGGGATTGAGTTCGATCAGGATCGCGCTGCGCTGGAGCCGATCAGCGACAAGCGCGGTCGTCCCCGCGCCGCCGAAGGGATCGAGCACGACGCCGCCAAGGGGTGCGCCGGCCTTGATGCAGGGCTCGATCAGACGCGGGGGGAAGGTGGCGAAATGCGCCTCTGGGAAGGGTTGCGTCGCCACCGTCCAGACGTTGCGGGCATTGCGGCCGCTGCCGCGGCCGACCTGGTCGAGTCCGCTCTGGTCGCTGCTTTCATATTGCGCGTGGCGTGGCGGAAGTCCGCGCTTTCTGGCAACCGCCCGCCGGCCGGTCGTGCGGCCGTGCTGCACATTGGCGCCGTGCTTGTTGACGCCGCCGAACACGCGGGAACCATCGTCCCAATCCGGCACCGATTCGGCCTCGCGGATGGCGTCAGCGTCGTAATAGTAGTTTCGCGTCTTCGAGAGCAGGAAGACGTGTTCGTGCGCCGACGTCGGCCTGTCGGTCACGCTCTCCGGCATCGGATTCGGCTTGTGCCAGATGATGTCGGATCGGAGATACCAGCCATCGGCACGAAGGGCGAAGGCGGCCATCCACGGGATGCCGATCAAGTCCTTCTGCTTGTATCCGGCCGGCGGCTTAACCCATTTGCGGCCGATCACGCCGTTGTCGACCATATTGTCGTGGAAGAACGCCCGCGACCCGCGGTTCGTCGCCTGTTTCTGGTGAGGGCTATCGGCCGGGTTCCCGCCGCGGCCGCTGCCGGCATAGCTGTCACCGAGATTGAGCCAGAGCGTGCCGTCGTCGCGCAGCACGCGCCAGACCTCACGGAATACCTCGACCAGCCTGTCCACGTAGAGCGCGGGGGATGGTTCGAGGCCGATCTGTCCGGCGACGCCATAGTCGCGCAGCCCGTAATAGGGCGGTGAGGTCACGACGCAATGAACGGACTGGTCCGGCAGGGTCTTGAGGACGTCGCAGCAATCGCCTTGGAGGATCCGGATCGTCATTCCGCAGCCTCGCGAAATTCCGCCTCGGCAGGCTTCCGGGTCTTCGGCGCAGCGTCGGCCATGATCGCGCCGACGCATGCCTTCATCTTCGCCACCGAGACCGCATTGCCGATCTGCTTGATCTGCTCGGTCTTCGTGCCGGCGAACTCGTATCTGGTTTCCTCGGTCGTGAAACCCATCGCGGCCGCCAGCTCGTGCGGCTCAAGCATGCGGAAGAGAATGTCGTAGTGGGGCGTCGGCTCTACGAGATGGCCTTGGCCGAGGGTGGGGCCGACCGGCAATGGCTGGTCGAGGCTATGCGTGCGCGGCGCCTGTCCTTCGCGCTCGCCGAATTGCGCGGTGATGAAGGCAAGCTCGCCCCGGTTCGCCCCGGTGATCGTCGGCAGGCCGTCGACGTCCACGTCGAGCGCACGGCCTTCGCCGCCGCCATGCGTGACGGGGACGATGATGCCGAACCTGTCCTTTGTCGTCACGGTCGGGAGGGGGTCCGCGTCGCTGGAGCATGTCGAGGCCCCGCCGTAATAGGCCGTGACAAGCGCATGCGCGCCGCCGGTCGGCGCGGTGGGGATGGGATCGCTGACCGTGCGGGGCGCGCCGCCCGAAGCCTGCGAAAGCACGAACGGCTCGACCAGGTATCCGCCGCCGTCGCAGTTCGCGGTGGGGGCCGGCTCCTCGACCGAATGGGCGCGCGTCTCGCCGTAGCCGTCGCCGTGGCGGTTGAGAATGAACGGCTCGACGATGCCGAACTTGCCGCCGCCTGCATGCAGGGTGCCCAGCGGCTCGTCGACGCTCTTGACCCTGCGCTCGTGGGGATTGCGCTCGCCGGCATCGACGCCATGGGCGGCGGAAACCACGAACGGCTCGACCAGCATCGGGCGGGCGCAGCCGGGACGCTCCTCGGTCGCCGCGCCGCCCGTCGTGATCGTCGGCAGCGGGTCGCCGGTCGTGCGGGCTGCGCCGCTGTTGTGCTGCGAAAGCACGATCGGCTCGGCGATTCCGATATGGGTGCCATTGGCGGCGATGGTCGGCAGCGGGCGGCTGACATCGGAGCCGGCGCCGTTGCGGCGCAGCGTGATCAGCATGGGGTCCGCCGAGCGGCCGCCCTGCGCGAACGCTATCGGCTCGACCCGGAAGTGCCGAAGCCGCGCAATGAGATCGCGCGCCAGCGCCCTGCGCTTCCTGCGCGCCGCGGCCTTCGCCGGCGCATTGCGAACCGAAAAGGTCCAGCGGATATGATAGAGCAGGGACCGCTCTATCTCGCGGGCGAGCAGGAGGATGAAGACCTCCGGCCATTCGAACTTCACCGCGCCGGCATAGATGCGCGCGAGGGTCTTGGGCGCGAGCGGCTTCTTGCGGCCGAAGATCGACTTGCCGCGGATATTCCAGTCGATGATTTCGCGGGCCGGGCGCCACGGCTTCGATTCGGAAAACAGGTCGCCGTTCACCTCGTCGCGCTTGCGATGCGTCGGCATGGGCCAGTGCACCTTGCGGCCATCGGAGCGGGCCATAAGAATGAATCGCTGGCGGGTCGTGGCGTCGCCGTAGTCGGCCGCGTTGAGCTTGCGCCATTCCGGGTCGAAGCCGAGGCGGCGGATCGTCTCGATCCACGCATGGAAGTATTCGCCCTTGCGGGACTTCACCGGCTTGCCCGTGCGCCGGTCGACCGGACCCCACGACAGGAATTCCCAGACGTTCTCGATGATGATGCGCTTGACCCGCAGTTCGGTCAGCCATGTGATGATGTGCCACGGATCGGAACGCTGTTGATCGGACGTCGGCTTGCCGCCGCGGGCGACGCTATGATGGGTGCATGTCGGCGACGCCATCAAAAGGTCGAGATAGCCCTCCGGCACGATCAGGTGCGGGCGAACCGTGGCGATGTCCTGCACATAATGGCGGGCTTCGGGATGGTTCTTCTGATGCGTCTCGATCGCGGTCGGCCAGTGGTTGACGCAAACGAGCTCCATGTTGAGGCCGAGTTCGGCCAAGGCGCGCTCACATCCTGTCGATGATCCGCCAGCGCCGCAGAGAAGGTCGGCGACAAGTATCTTCCGCGTCATGCCTCACCTCGCGCGTCCGCCATCTGGCTTTCGTGGCGGAAGATCGGCGCAAGGCGGATCAGGTCGGAAACCGCACGGGGCGGCCTGCCCATCGCCTTCGCGACGGTGGCGAGCGTCAGGCCCATTTCCATAAGGAGGAGGATGCCCTCGCGCTGCATGGCGGCGGGGAGCGCGTCGATCGCGGCGGGGGTGACGCTACCGGGGTGGCCGAAGGGAGCGATCATTCTTCCGGCTCCCAGACCTGACGGCGATATGCCTGAATGGCGACGAGGCCCGTCAGGCCGAGGGCGCAACCGCTGCGGCCCCGGATCATCGACCCGCCGCGGCCGTCCGCGACCAGGTCGAGCCGGTTCCCGCCAACGACGCCATGCTCGGCCAGCGCCGCGGCGATCTCGTCCGCGCCGGCGAGGCTGCACTCGAAAGCGAAGGCGAACGCCTTCGGCTCCCCGTCGACGACGATCTGATATTGCGCCCAGAATACGCGCATCATGGCCGTGCCCTCCCGTTTTCCGGGCCGGCGGCCACGGCTGTTTCAGTGCTATTCCCGTGAAACATTCCCGCCGGCGGCGTGTAGAAGTCGCGCACCTGCAGGCCCAGCCAGTCGCAGACGGCGATCACCTTCGGCGCGGAAACCGGCTGGCCGTTGGCGATGCGGGAAAGGTCCGGCGAGGTAACGCCGATCTCGGCGGCGCAGGCGCGCCAGCCGCGCCCGTCATCATGCAGGCGACGGCGCAGGATGCGCCCGAGGCCGACATAGTCGTATGCGGCGAGGTCACGCATTTGGCAGGGCCTCCTTCTTGAGAAAGATGGTCGGCTGCTCGCCGATCCAGTCGGCGAGGGCGAAGAACTCGAAGGCGCCGGGATTGCGCCCGCGCGCGGCGCGCTTCACGGCGTCGACCTCGACCATCGCCTCGCGGGCGACGCGGGCCACGGTCTTGCGGCGGTGGATGCGCCGGGCTTCGAGAAAGAGCGCGAAAACCTCGAAGTCGATCATCGCCGGATCGAAGGCATCTGCGCGGAGGGCGGTGGCGTCGTTCATTCCGCAGCCTCATTCATCGCTTGAGACCGATCGGGCCGATCGTCCGTCCTGATCGCGGAAGTGGCCGTAAATGCTCCGGCCTGCCCCCCCCCCCCCGCTACTCCGGGCGTGCCGAATAGCGGGCCGGGATCCGGCTCGCCGCCCGCGCGGGCGGTCTTGACCTTGAGGGCCAGCGCGCGCCGCCGGGCGGCGCTGTCGAAGACCATGTCCATGCGCCGCGCGATGTCGGCTTGGTATTCGGCCTCGCGCTCGATCAGGATCGAAAGGAAGCCTTCCATGACCGCCGCCTCGCCGGTCGTGCCGGTGCCGGCAAAGGGGTCGAGGATTGTGCCGCCCGGCGCGCAGAGCATCCGGCAAAGCCAGCGCATGAGGTTGATCGGCTTGACGGTGGGGTGGCCGGAGCCGAGGCGGTCCTCGGCCTTCGCCTTCGCCGTGTAGAAGAAGCGTGCCGCCGACCCGGAATCCCCGCGCGGATCGTGATCGCTGTTCGTCGCGAACGCGCCATAGACCTCGGCGGTCTTGCGTCCGCCGCCGCTGTCGGGGCGAACCGGCGCGATCTGGCCGGGCGCTTCGGGGAAGGCCGCGGTGGCGACGTCGCTGCCGTCATGGGTGATGTTGGCGGGCCAGCGGCCGCCATCGTCGCCGACACGGCAGGCGTCGATGTTGATCGCGCCGGTGCCGGTGGCGAGAACCTGGCACGCCACGCTCTTTTCCGCGAGCGGCTTGCGGGCAAGGGCGATCGGCTCATAGGCGGGCTTGAGGGCGATGTTCCAGCCGTCCCAGCGCGCAGCCTCTTCGGTCGCGGGCGCATAGGAGCCGGGCTGGTAGGCGCGGCCGTTGTCCTTGATCCAGCTCCCCGACGAATTCTGGTCGGCGCCGGGGATCATCCGCTTGACGGCCGCGCCGGTCGGCACGACCTCGCCCTGCGCGCCCAGGTGCTTGTCGATGGCCTTGGCCACGTCCAGCCCCTTCGGGAAGCCGGAGCCGAAGGTCCAGAGCAGGTCGCCCAGCGGGTCGCCGGCGGCGATGATGGCGGCGAACGCATCGGCCTGCGCAGGCGACAGGCTTTCGAGGAAGGCGACCTCGCGGTCGGTCAGGTCGTAGAGATGGACGACCCGGTCGCGCATCTCGAAGCCGGCGCGCTCTATGGCGAAGGCCATCTTGTGATAGCACTTCGGGGCCGAGAAGGCGGCGAGCATGCCGCCGGGTTTCAGGACGCGCAGCACGCGCGCCCATGTCGCCGGGTCGAAGGCGATGTCGCCGCCATCCCACGACTTGCCCATGAAGCCGGCCGAGGCGCGGCGGAAGATGCCGTCCGAGCCGAAGCCCGCCTCGGCGGAGCCTTCCTTGCCGAACCGCTGGACGATGGTGTCGAAGTGATAGGGCGGGTCCGTGACCACCGCGTCGACGGACGCTTCCGGCAGCGAATCGAGCACGTCGAGGCAATCGCCCGCATGCAGCGTCACGCGCCCGTCGAGGAAGGTGGCCGGGCCGCTCATGCCGCGGCCTTGTCTTGCGCCTGCCGGCGCAGATGGTGCAGGCAGTAGCGCGTGCCGGGAATGTCGGCGCGCTCGCCGCCGCAGACGGGCATGTCAGGGCCGTTCGGCCCGTAAGCCTCGCCGGCGAACCACAGGCAGCGTTCCTCGTCGATCGCCTGCGAGAAGGGCATGGGATGCGCCGGCGGTTCGGGGATAGGGGCCGGAGGCAGCGGATCGGCGGGCACGATGCTGGGCGCGTCGACGATAGGCTTCGCGGCGCGCGGGCGAACCTCGACCCGGCCGCGCCGGCTGGACCAGCCGTCCAGCATGCCGAAGCGGCCCTTGCCGCGCAGCACCTTGCCGATCACCGCATTGCGCGAGCAGCCGAGGACGCCGGCGATCTGGCTGGCGGACTTGCCGCCGGCGACGAGGTCGGCGAGTTCCTGCTCGCGGGCGGGCGTCCAGAAGCCGGTCATGCCGTGCCACCGGCGCCGACCATGACGATCGC
>NZ_CALMYP010000042.1 GCF_937873615.1 uncultured Paracoccus sp. | reverse complement strand
CGGTGATCGGCGCGACCGGCACCGCCGGCGGCACCGGCTATGTCATCGAATATTGCGGCGAGGCGATCCGCGACCTGTCGATGGAAGGCCGCATGACGGTCTGCAACATGGCCATCGAAGGCGGCGCCCGCGCCGGGCTGATCGCGCCCGACGAAAAGACCTTCGACTATGTGAAGGGCCGCCCCCATGCGCCCAAAGGCGCCGCATGGGAAGCCGCGCTGAACTGGTGGAAGACGCTTACGACCGATGAAGGCGCCCATTACGACAAGGTCATCACCATCAGGGGCGAAGACATCGCCCCGGTCGTGACCTGGGGCACCTCGCCCGAGGACGTGCTGCCGATCACCGCATCCGTCCCCGCGCCCGAGGATTTTCAGGGCGGCAAGGTCGACGCCGCCCGCCGCAGCCTCGACTATATGGGCCTGAAGCCCGGCACCCCGCTGAACGAGATCGCCATCGACGCGGTCTTCATCGGGTCGTGCACCAATGGCCGGATCGAGGACCTGCGCGCCGCCGCCGGTATCCTCAAGGGCAAGAAGCTGGCATCGGGCGTGCGCGGCATGGTCGTGCCCGGCTCGGGCCTCGTGCGCCTGCAGGCCGAGGAAGAGGGGCTGGACAAGATCTTCACCGATGCCGGCTTCGAATGGCGCCTTGCGGGCTGTTCGATGTGCCTCGGCATGAACCCCGACCAGCTCGCCCCGGGCGAACGCTGCGCCGCCACCTCGAACCGCAATTTCGAGGGGCGCATGGGCTACAAGGGCCGCACGCATCTGATGTCGCCGGTCATGGCGGCGGCGGCAGGCGTGGCCGGCCACCTGGTCGATGTGCGCGACGTGATGGCCGAAACGGCCGAGGCTTGAGGATGAGGCCGCGGCCGCACGCGATATGCACGGGGTATGTACGCCCTGTGTACGCGCTGTGTACGCCCTTTCAGACAGGATTCTAGGATATGGAAAAGTTCAACACCCTCACCGCCGTGGCCGCGCCGATGCCGCTGGTGAACATCGACACCGACATGATCATCCCGAAACAGTTCCTGAAGACGATCCACCGCTCGGGTCTCGGCAAGAACCTGTTCGACGAGATGCGCTTCGACCGGGAAGGAAATGAAATCAGTGACTTCGTGCTGAACCAGCCGGCCTATCGCAAATCCGAGATCATCGTCGCCGGCGACAATTTCGGCTGCGGCTCCTCGCGCGAACATGCGCCGTGGGCATTGCTGGATTTCGGGATTCGTTGCGTGATTTCAACGAGTTTCGCCGACATCTTCTTCAACAACTGCTTCAAGAACGGCATCCTGCCCGTGGTGCTGCCGGAAGAGGCCGTGAAGGCCCTGATGGACGACGCCCGCAACGGCGAGAATGCGCGCCTGACGGTCGATCTGGAAAGCCAGACGGTGACGGCCTCTGACGGCACCGAATACCATTTCGACGTGGACCCGACGCGCAAGCATAACCTGTTGAATGGATTGGACGATATCGGCCAGACGCTGGAGCGTTCGGCGGCCATCGACAGCTTCGAGGCCACCGCCAGCCAAGCCCGCCCTTGGGTCTGAAAACCGGCCTTTTCCTGGCCCTTCTGGCCGCCGCCCCGGCGGCGGCCGACACGCTGCGCATCGCCAGCTTCGACCCCAATCTGACCCGGAAGGGACCGGGGCTTCTCCTGCGCGACATCGTCTCGGGCAAGGACCCGCAGATCCTCGGCGCTGCCCTTGTCATCGCCAAAACCGACCCCGACGTGCTGCTTCTGACCGGCATCGACTGGGACCACGACCGCGCCGCGCTGAAAGCCTTCGCGCAACTGCTGGCCCGCAGCGGCACCGATTACCCCCATCTTTTCGCCGCCCAGCCCAATAGCGGCATGGAGAGCGGCGTCGATCTGGACGGCAACGGAAGGCTAGGCGAGGCCGAGGATTCGCAGGGTTGGGGCAGTTTCACTGGCCAGAACGGCATGGCGATCCTGTCGCGCGTGCCCCTGGGCGAGGTCACCGATTACAGCGCCCTGCTCTGGCGCGACCAGCCCGGCAATCTGATCGGCGATACGCTGACGCCCGATGCCGCGGCGGTGCAGCGCCTCTCGGATACCGGCCATTGGGATGTCGAGTTGCTGACCGATCCGCCCCTGCATCTGCTGGCTTATTCCGCCGCACCCCCGGTCTTTGACGGGCCCGAGGACCGCAATGGCAGGCGCAACCACGACGAAAACGCCTTCTGGCTGACCCACCTGCCCGATGCGCCTTTCGTGTTGGCCGGGAATGCCAATCTCGACCCAAAGGATGGCGATGGGCGGCACGAGGCGATCCAGTCCCTGCTGACCGATCCCCGCCTGCAGGACCCGCACCCGGCAAGCGAGGGTGCCCGTCAGGCCGCCGATGCCGATCACAGGGGCGATCCGTCGCTCGACACTGCCGACTGGCCCGATGGCAAACCGGGCAATCTGCGCGTCACCTATCTGCTGCCGTCATCGGGGCTGCGGGTGCTGGATGCGGGCGTGTTCTGGCCGGCGCCGGGCGCGGAGATGGCCGGGATCGCGGCTGCGGCATCGCCGCATCGGCTGGTCTGGGTCGATCTGGAGATCGGCGGCTAGCTATTCCGGGATCGGCTCGGTCCCGCCGCCCATCTTGATCAGGTCGTCGATGATCGGTCTTGCGCGCGGACCGATGCGGTCGCAGGCGCCGGGATCGTCCAACATGCGGAAGGCCGGACCGTAATAGGTCTCGTCATAGGTGTCAGGGTCCATGCCCAGCCCCTTGGCCAGCATGTCGCCCGTGCCCACCAGCAAAGTCCATTCGCCATCGGTGATATGATATTCCGGGCAGTTCGAGGCGATCACGTTCACCTGTGCCAGGGCCGCGATCAGCTTTTCGGCATCCTGTTCGGATATGCCTTGCAGGTTCGGCAGCGGCACCATGACCTTGCCATCCGCCGCCGCAATGGCGCCGGTCAGTGGCAAATGAAGCACCGCAGCCAGAATTGCGGCGATGATACGGGTCATTCGGGTGGTCTCCGGTCTCGATTCCGTAGTTGATATGAGTCCTGATCCGCCCCCGAATCGCAACCCAATTCAGCGTGAACTTGACCAAGTGTCACTGCGGCGCTACGCCAAGCCCGACCCTGAAAGCACGAGGAAAACCATGTCCGCATATTCGCTTCTGATCCTGCCCGGCGATGGCATCGGCCCCGAAGTCATGACCGAGGTCCGCAAGGTCATCGACTGGTTCCAGACCAATCGCGGCATGAATTTCGAGGTCAGCGAGGACCTCGTCGGTGGCTGCGCCTATGACAAGCACGGCACGCCGCTGACCGACGCCACCATGGCCAGGGCGCAGGAAGTCGATGCGGTTCTTCTGGGCGCTGTCGGCGGGCCGAAATACGACAATCTCGATTTCAGCGTGAAGCCGGAACGCGGCCTGTTGCGCCTGCGCAAGGAAATGGACCTGTTCGCCAACCTGCGCCCGGCGCAATGCTTTGATGCGCTTGCGGATTTTTCCTCGCTCAAGCGCGATATCGTCGCGGGGCTTGATATCCTGATCGTGCGCGAACTGACCTCGGGCGTCTATTTCGGCGAACCGCGCGGCATCCATCCCGACGACAACAACCCCGAGAACGAGGGCGGTCGCGTCGGCATCAACACCCAGCGTTACACCAGCGGAGAAATCCGCCGTGTCGCCCGCGCCGCCTTTGAACTGGCACAAAAACGCGGCAACAAGGTCTGCTCGATGGAGAAGGCCAATGTGATGGAATCGGGCATCC
>NZ_CALMYP010000041.1 GCF_937873615.1 uncultured Paracoccus sp. | reverse complement strand
GTGGACTTGTCTCGAAAAGGTGCCGGTTTCTTGAGAGCATAAGAGCGACCAAGGAGACGGACAATGACGAACAAGCCGACAGCAGAATTCAAGCGTGAGGCGGTGCGGATCGCCCTGACAAGCGGCTTGCCTCGCAAGCAGGTGGCCGCGGATCTTGGCGTGGGCCATTCGACGCTGAACAAATGGGTAAAGGCGTTTGGCGACACAGGGACGGTGCCCCAGAAGGAACCCGAGTTGATCAAGGAGATCGAACGGCTGCGGCGTGAGTTACGGATCGTGACGGATTTGAGGCGGATCAGGAAACGATCCGGGGGATCGTTTCCCCGGCGAAAGTGGGAAACATTAAAAAAGGCCACAGTCTTCTTCGCGGGCCAAAAGCGATGAGGTTTTCGTTCATCGCAGGATATCGCGGTCCGCTTCCCCTGGTGCGGTTATGCCAGTTGTTCGATGTCAGCCCGCGCGGGCTGCGGGCCTGGCTGCGCAAGTCTCCCAGCCGGCGCCAGCGCGATGACATGGTGCTGTTGGCGCATATCCGCGAGCAGCAGTGCTTGAGCCTGGGCAGCTATGGACGGCCGCGCATGACGGCGGAACTTCAAGAACTGGGCCTGCCTGTCGGCGAGCGGCGGGTCGGCAGGCTGATGAAGGAGAACGGCATTTGTGCTGTGCGAACAAGGAAATACAAACGCACCACCGACAGCGATCATGCGTTCAACATCGCGCCGAACCTGCTCGATCAGGATTTCTCGGCAACCGGGCCGAACCAAAAATGGGCGGGCGATATCAGCTATATCTGGACCGGCGAAGGCTGGCTTTACCTCGCCGTGATCATCGACCTCTATTCACGGCGCGTGATTGGCTGGGCCGTCAGCGACCGGATGAAGCGTGATCTGGCGATCCAGGCGCTGCAGATGGCCATCAACCTGCGCCAGCCACCACCGGGCTGCCTACACCACACGGATCGCGGCTCGCAATATTGCAGTCACGACTATCAGAAGCTCCTGCGCAAGCATCGCTTCGAGGTGTCGATGAGCGGCAAGGGCAATTGTTTCGACAATGCCGCCGTCGAGACCTTCTTCAAGACCCTCAAGGCCGAACTGGTCTGGCGTCGGAGTTGGGAAACCAGACGGCAGGTCGAATTGGCCTTGTTTGAATACATCAACGGCTTCTACAATCCCAGACGGCGGCATTCAGCCCTCGCCGGTAAAAGCCCCGTGGCCTTCGAGAAAAAGGCCGCATGAAAGAGCAAAGAAACCGGCACCTTTTCGAGACAAGTCCA
>NZ_CALMYP010000040.1 GCF_937873615.1 uncultured Paracoccus sp. | reverse complement strand
GGGGTGGGGCGCCCGTCCCCCGGGGCGGGGGGGGCGCCAGCCCCGGGCGGGGGGCGGGCTTTGTGGGCCGCGGCCGGGCGGGGGGGGGGGCCCCCCCCCCCCCCCGCCAGTGCCGCGCAGAGCCCCGAGGCGACATAGACCGCCATCAGCAGCACCGTCGCATTGACCCCGGCCAGGGCGCTGGCGCGGCGGTTGATGCCGATGGATTCGACCAGCAGGCCAAGGGCGGTGCGGCGCATCAGCAGGATCACCCCCAGCCCGGTCAGCATCCACAGCCAGGCCGGGACCGGCAGGCCCAGCACCGCGCCCGAGCCGAAGAAGGCGAAGCCCGGATCGGTGAAGGTGAGGATGCGGCCCTCGGTAATCAGTTGTGCGATGCCGCGCCCCATGGTCATCAGGATCAGTGTGGCGACGAAGGGCTGGATGCCGATCACCGCGACCAGAACCCCGTTCCAGAGCCCGGCAAGCGCGCCTGCCGCCAGTGCGAGGATCAGCGCCGGGACCAGCCCCCAGCCGCCGGCAATGGCCGAGGCGGCGACCGCGCCGCAGATCGCCATGGTGGTGCCGACCGACAGGTCGATCCCGCGCGTGGCAATGACCAGCGTCATGCCGATGGCCAGAAGCGCCACCGGTGCGCCGCGTTTCAGCACGTCGATCAGCGGCCCGACCAGCCGGCCATCATTGACCGAGATGTTCAGGAATCCGGGAAAGAACAGCGTCACCAGTGCCATGAGCGCGGCAAGCGCGATCAGTTGCGGGGCGATGCGTTTCAACATTGTCATGCGGCCGCCCCCTCGCTGTCTTCGCTGGCGATGGCGCGCATGATCTCGTCCCCGGTGACGCGCGCGCCGGCCAGTTCGGCGACATGGCGGCGGTCGCGCAGGACGATGACGCGGTCGGAGACGGCGACCAGCTCGTCAATCTCGCTGCTGATGACGAGGACGGACATGCCGGCCCGGGTCAAATCGCCGATCAGGTGCAGGATTTCCGCATGGGCGCCGACATCTATGCCCCGCGTCGGCTCGTCGAGGATCAGGAAGCGCGGGTTCATCGCCAGCCAGCGGGCCAGAACCACCTTCTGCTGGTTGCCGCCGGACAATTCGCCGATGGGCTTTTCCGGGCCGGAGGTGCGGATGTCGAGCCGTTCGATGAACTCGGCGGCCAGCCGGTTCTGTTCGGCACGCGGGATCGGGCGGGACCAGCCGCGCGCCGCCTGTAGCCCGAGGACGATGTTTTCGCGGATGGACAGGTCGGCCACGATGCCATCTGTCTTGCGATCCTCGGGCACGAAGCCGAAGCCCGCCGCGATGGCCGCGCGCGGGGATGCGAGATCGAGCGGGCCGGCATCGTCCTGCGCCGCGCCCTGCTGGGCGGGGGGTGTGCCGAACATCAGCTCGGCGCTTTCGGTGCGGCCAGAGCCGAGCAGCCCGGCGAGGCCCACGACCTCGCCCTTGCCGATCGTCAGGTCGAAGGGCGCGATGCGGCCGCGCCGACCGAAGCCGGTGAAATGCAGAAGCGGGGGGTGGGTGCCGTCGTCGGTACCGCCGCGATGGGTGGCGACCTCGTCTTCCAGCGCCCGGCCCAGCATATGTTCGATCAGCCGCACCCGGTCCAGATCGGCGGTGTTTTCGGTCACGATCTTCTGGCCGTTGCGCAGCACCGTGACCCGGTCGGTCAGATCGAAGACCTGATCGAGGAAATGCGAGACGAAGACGATGCCAAGCCCGCGTTCGCGCAGACCCCGGACCACGTCGAAGACCATCCGCACCTCGGCGGCATCGAGGCTGGCGGTGGGTTCGTCGAGGATCAGCACCTTGCCCGAAAGCGAGACCGCGCGGGCGATGGCGATGATCTGCTGGATGGCCACGGAATAGCTGCCGAGATCGCGGTCCACGTCCAGATCGAGGCCGTATTGGCCCAGCAATGCGCGCGCCTCGGCCCGCATGGCGCGGCTGTCGATCAGCCCGAAGCGGCGCGGTTCGCGCCCGAAGATGAGGTTCTGCGCCACGGTCAGGTTGGGCAGAAGATTGACCTCCTGATAGACGGTGCTGATGCCCAGCATCTGCGCCTCGACGGTCGAGCGCGGGTCGATGGCCGCGCCGTCCAGCGTGACGGTGCCGGCATCGCGGCGATAGGCGCCGGTCAGGCATTTGATCAGCGTCGACTTGCCGGCGCCGTTTTCGCCCAGGAGGGCATGGACCTCGCCGGCGCGCAGGTCGAAATCCACCGCATCGAGCGCGCGGGTGCCGGGAAAAATCTTGGTCAGGGACCGGATCGACAGCAGCATGGCCTTCCTCCCTTCTGGGGGACCGGGCCGCGCGCGGCGGCCCGGCATCCGTGCTTAATAGCCGAGGCCCTTGCGGCGCTCGTATTCGCCGGCCGGATCGTCGGCCTGGGTATAGAGCTTCGATTCGGTCTGGATGAATTTCTCGGGCGCGGTGCCATCGGCCCAATAGGCTTCCAGCGCGTCGAAGGCCGGGCCGGCCATGTTGGGCGTCAACTCGACCGTGGCATTGGCCTCGCCCGCTGCCATGGCCTGAAACAGATCCGGCACCCCGTCGATGGAGACGACCAGAATATCCTCGCCCGGTTTCAGCCCGGCTTCCTTGATCGCCTGAATCGCACCCACGGCCATGTCGTCGTTATGGGCGTAGAGCGCGCAGATATCGGCGCCGCCGTTTTCGGCCTGCAGGAAGCTTTCCATCACTTCCTTGCCCTGGGCGCGGGTGAAATCGCCGGTCTGGCTGCGCACGATTTCAAGGTTGTCATGCCCCTTGATCGCATTCTCGAAGCCGGTCTTGCGGTCGATGGCCGGGCTGGAGCCGGTGGTGCCCTGCAATTCGACGATGCGGCAGGGCTGATCGCCCACGGTCTCGGCCAGCCAGCCGCCCGCGACCTCGCCCTCGTGGACGAGGTTCGAGCCGACGGCGGTCAGGTAAAGATCGTCGCTGCTGTCGACCTGACGGTCGAGAAGGACGACCGGAATCTCGGCCTCCCTGGCTTCTTCCAGCACCGAATCCCAGCCGGTGGCGACGACCGGGGCCAGCAGGATCGCATCCACCCCCTGCGCGATGAAGGACCGGATCGCGGCGATCTGGTTTTCCTGCTTCTGCTGCGCATCCGAGAATTGCAGCTGATAGCCGCGTTCCTCGGCCTGGCTTTTGGTCAGCGTGGTTTCCGCCGCGCGCCAGCCGGATTCGGAACCGATCTGCGAAAAGCCGATCACCTCGCCTTCGGCGAAGGCGGTGCCGGCGCTCAGCGCCAATGCGGCTGTGGTCATGGTCAGAATATTGAGTTTCATAATGTCCTCCCTTGGTTGCCGTGCCGGGGCGCGCCCTTGACGTGTGAGCGTGCGTGCGCGCGCGCCCCGGATCTGCGACTGCCTGTCCCTCGGCTGCCGTCAGAATTCGAAAGGGTCGGTGCTGTTGCGCCGTCCCAGAGTGAAAGCGTCGGCGACCAGCACCATTGGTGCCAGATCGACATCCGAGGCGCGGTCGCGGACCAGTTCGGCCATGCGCGCGTAAAGGGCCGGATATTCGCCCATGATGTCGTCTTCGCCGCCGGCAGCGATGCCGTCGATTTCCAGCCGGTTGCCGCCCATGCGCAGCGCCAGCCGGCCCTTGTCGGTGTCGAGTTCGATATCCCAGGTCTGCGGGCCTTCCTGACGGAAGTCGAAATCCGCGGTGATGCCGCCGGCGAAATCCAGCCGCGCGGCGATGGGGGCCTGACGATTGGCCGGCACGTCGAGTTCCGCGCCCTGAAGGCGAAGCGGGTCGGGCAGGATCTCGGTCATGATCGAGAGTGCGTTGATGCCCGGATCGAAGACGCCCATGCCGCCGGCCTCGAAAATCCAGTCCTGGCCGGGATGCCATTTGCGCACATCCTCGCGCCAGATGATGCGGCCCTTGCTGACGGTGCTGTCGGCCAGCCAGCGCCTTGCCTGTGCCACGGCGCGGGCCATGCGGCTGTGCCATGTCGCGAACAGGCTGACCCCGGCGGCGCGGGCCATGTCCTGAAGGATATGCACCTCGGCCAGTGTCGCGCCGGGCGGCTTTTCCAGCATCAGGTTGCGCCCCGCCGCCAGCACCGCCTGCGCCACCTCGAAACGCGGCGCCGGCGGCAGGCAAAGGCTGACCGTGCCGATCTCTGGCCGGGCGGCCAGCATGTCGGCGATCCCGGTGAAAGCCTCGACGCCCTCGACGCGGCCATGACGGCTGACCGTCGCCGCAAGATCCCAATCCGGGCTGGCGGCGAGCGCGGGCACATGCTGGTCGAGGGCGATCTTGCCGATGCCGACAAGCGCGATTTTTGCCGGTCCCGCCATCAGTGGCTGTCCTTGCCGACCGGATTGCCCCGGCAGCCTTTCAGGAAGTCCAGATCCGCCCCGGTATCGGCGCCCATCACATGCTGCTGGTGCAGCCAGGCATAGCCGCTTTCGGCCTGTTCATGGCCGGGCTTCCACGCCGCAAGGCGCGCAGCGAGGTCTTCATCGGACACGTCCAGATGCAGCCGCCGGTTCGGCACGTCCAGCTCGATCATGTCGCCGTCGCGCACCACCGCCAGCGGCCCGCCCGCCGCCGCCTCGGGCGAGGTATGCAGCACCACGGTGCCGTAGGCCGTGCCGGACATGCGCGCATCCGAGATCCGCACCATGTCGGTGATGCCCTTGCGCAGAACCTTGGGCGGCAGGCCCATATTGCCGACCTCGGACATGCCGGGATAGCCTTTCGGGCCGCAATTCTTCAGCACCATGATGCAGGTCTCGTCGATATCGAGGGCCTCGTCCTCGATCCGGGCCTTGTAATCGTCGATATCCTCGAAGACGACGGCGCGGCCGCGATGGCTCAGCAGGTGCTCGCTGGCGGCGGAAGGTTTCAGCACCGCCCCCTTGGGTGCCAGATTGCCGCGCAGGACCGCGATACCGCCGTGATCGGTCAGCGCCCTGTCCAGAGGCAGGATCACGTCCTCGTTGTGGTTGACGACATCCTTGACCTCGTCCCAGATCGTCTGGCCGCTGACGGTCAGCGCGTCCTTGTGCAACTGCCCGCCTTCGCCCAGACGTTTCAGCACCACCGGCAGGCCGCCGGCATAGAAGAATTCTTCCATCAGGTATTTGCCCGAGGGCATGAGGTTCACGATGGTGGCCACGTCGCGCCCGCAGCGGTCCCAGTCGTCCAGCGTTACATCGACGCCGACCCGGCCCGCGAGCGCCAGCAGGTGAATGACCGCATTGGTCGAGCCGCCGATGGCGCCATTGGTGCGGATGGCGTTCTCGAAGGCCGGCTTGGTCAGGATGTCGGAAGGTTTCAGATCGTCCTTGACCATCTGCACGATGCGCCGCCCGGACAGTTGCGCCATCACCCGGCGGCGGCTGTCCACGGCCGGGATCGCGGCATTGCCGGAAAGCGCCATGCCAAGCGCCTCGGCCATCGAGGCCATGGTCGAGGCCGTGCCCATGGTGTTGCAGGTCCCGGAAGAGCGACTCATCGACTGTTCGGCTTCCAGAAACTCCTCCTGCGTCATCTCGCCGGCCTTTACGGCCTCGGAGAATTTCCACAGATGGGTGCCGGAGCCGACCCGCTCGCCCCGGAAATAGCCGTTCAGCATCGGCCCGCCGGTCACGATGATCGAGGGAATGTCGGTCGAGGCCGCCGCCATCAGCAGGCTGGGCGTGGTCTTGTCGCAGCCGACCAGCAGCACCGCGCCATCCATCGGCTGACCGCGGATCTGTTCCTCGATCGCCAGTGCGGCGAGGTTGCGAAACATCATCGCCGTGGGCCGGAAGGTGTTTTCGCTTGCCGAGAAGACCGGCACTTCGACCGGGAAGCCGCCCGCCTCCCACACGCCGGCCTTCACCTTCTCGGCCAGTTCGCGCAGATGGCCGTTGCAGGGCGTCAGGTCGGACCAGGTATTGAGGATGCCGATGACCGGGCGACCGTCGAACAGGTCATGCGGATAGCCTTGATTCTTCAACCAGCCGCGATGGTAGATATTGTCGCGCGAGGTGCCGCCGAACCATTCCTGAGAGCGCAGCTTGCGGGGCCATTGGGCGGGTTTGAAGCTCATGATCGGGCCTTACAGGGGTTGGACGGCGACGGCGGCGGCGCTGTCTTGTTGCTGGGTCAGGGGGTTCGTCAGCGGCAGGCCGAAGGCGTCGCAGGCGATCTCGAAGCGGTCGCCGGGCCGGGTGGCGATACCGTCGGCGAAGGAGAGCGTGGCGGTGCCGAAGAAATGCACATGCAGGTCGCCGGGCTGGCGGAACAGGTCATATTTGAAATGGTGATGTTCCAGATTGGCGAGGCTGTGGGACATGTTCGCCTCGCCCGAGAGGAACGGTTTTTCCCAGATCACCTCGCCGTCGCGGATCACCCGGCTGGAGCCCTCGACATGCTCGGGCAGGGGGCCGAGCAGCAGTTCCGGGCCGAAGCTGGCCGGGCGCAGCTTGGAATGCGCGAGCCAGAGGTAATTGCCGCGTTCCGTCACATGGTCCGAGAATTCGTTGCCGAGCGCGAAGCCCAGCCGAAACGGCGTGCCATCGGGGCCGATCAGGTAGATGCCGGCGATCTCGGGTTCCTCGCCCGCGTCGAGGCCGAAGCCGGGGCTGGCAAGGGCGGCGCCGGGGGTCACGGCGGCATGGCCATTGCCCTTGTAGAACCATTCCGGCTGCGCGCCGATGCCGCCGGCCTCGGGCCGGCCGCCTTCCAGACCCATGCGGAACATCTTCATGCTGTCGGTCAGATCTGCCGGATCGGCCTTCTGGTGCATCGCGTCGCGGGTGGAAGCAGAACCCAGATGCGTCAGCCCGGTCCCGGTCAGGTGCAGATGCGCCGGGTCGGGGTGATCGACGGGCAGCAGTATCCGGCCTTCGGACAGGGCCGCCGCCAGATCGACGGCCTCGCCCTTGCCGCGCGAGGCGACCTCTTCGGCCAGGCTGCGACCGGCGGCGATGGCGGATTGCGCGAGCCCGAGCGTGCTGGCCGCGCCGGGCACCAGCCAGGCCGCCTCGCCCTCGCGGGCGGCGACGCCACGAAGGCCGCCGGGCAGGGTCAGTTGCGACAGGTGCATGGTCAGGCTTCCTTGTTCTTGTTGTAGACATCGAAGAAGACGGCGGCGAGCAGCACCAGACCCTTGATGACCTGCTGGTAGTCGATGCCGATGCCGAGGATCGACATGCCGTTATTCATCACGCCCATGATGAAGGCGCCGACCACCGCGCCGACGATCTTGCCAGAGCCGCCGGCCATGGAAGCGCCGCCGATGAAGACCGCCGCGATCACGTCGAGTTCGACCGCGAAGCCCGCTTTCGGCGTCGCCGTGTTCAGCCGCGCCGCATAGACCAGCCCGCCAAGTGCGGCCAGAAAGCCCATGTTCACGAAGGTCAGGAAGGTCAGCCGCTCGGTCCTGATGCCGGAAAGCTTCGCCGCCTTGGCATTGCCGCCGACGGCATAGACGCGCCGACCAAGTGTCGTGCGCTCGGTGATGAAGACATAGACGACGGTCAGCACGACCATCGACAGCATTACATTCGGCAGGCCCCGGAACCAGGCCAGTTTCCAGGTCACGAACAGCAGCGCCGCCGCGACGATGGCATTACGGGCGACGAACAGGCCGTAAGGCTCGTCCTCGATCCCGTAGCGGGTGTTGCGGGCGCGATTGCGCAGGCCCAGCCAGACCAGGATCAGGACGGTGACGACACCGACCAGAATGGCCAGCAGGTTCGGCTTGTCGGCCCCGAACGGGTCGGGGATGAAGCCATTGGCGAGCGACTGGAAGCTGGACGGAAACGGCCCGACCGATTGCCCGGCCAGCAGCCACAGCGACAGCCCGCGAAAGACCAGCATCCCGGCCAGCGTGACGATGAAGGAGGGGATCTTCCAATAGGCGACGAAATAGCCCTGCGCCGCGCCGATGGCCGCCCCGCAGACCAGGCTGACGATCACCGCGATGAAGACGGGCACGTCCCAGTTGACGATCATCACCGCCGCCAATGCGCCGACGAAGCCCATGACCGAGCCGACCGAAAGGTCGATATGCCCGGCCACGATCACCATCAACATGCCAAGCGCCATGATGATGATATAGCTGTTCTGCAGGAACAGGTTGGTGATGTTCACCGGCCGCAAGAGCACGCCGCCGGTGACGATCTGGAAGAAGGCCATGATCGCGATCAGCGCGAAAAGCAGCCCGTAATCGCGGATATGCTTGCCGATATAGGCGCCGATCCCGGCCCCCTCTGCGGCTTTTTCGGTTTGTTCCATTGCCCCCCCTTATTCTCTGACGATCAGCGACATGATGGCTTCCTGGCTGGCCTCTGCGGCCTGAAGTTCGCCCAGGAAACGGCCCTCGTTCATCACATGGATGCGGTCGCACATGCCCAGAAGCTCGGGCATTTCCGACGAGATCATGATGACGGCCTTCCCGGCCGCGCTGAGATCGTTGATGATGCTGTAGATTTCATATTTCGCGCCAACGTCGATGCCGCGCGTCGGCTCGTCGAGGATCAGCAGTTCGGGTTCGGTGAACAGCCATTTCGACAGCACCACCTTCTGCTGGTTCCCGCCCGAGAGGTTCATCACCTTCTGGAAGACCGAGGGCGTGCGGATGCTGAGCGCGCGGCGATATTCCTCGGCCACCTCGGTCTCGCGGCTTTCGTCGATCACGCCGCGCTGGGAAATGCCGGGCAGGTTCGCCAGAACCGTATTGCGCCGGATCGTGTCTTCCAGGATCAGCCCGAGGGTCTTGCGGTCCTCGGTCACATAGGCGAGGCCGGCGGCGATGGCGCGGTCCACGGTCGAGACATCGGCGGGCTTGCCATGCATCATGACCTCGCCCGAGATCTTGCGACCATAGGAGCGCCCGAAAATGCTCATGGCGAGCTCGGTCCGGCCCGATCCCATCAGGCCGGCGATGCCCACCACCTCGCCGGCGCGGACGGTCATCGAGATGTCGTCGATGACCTGCCGGTCGGCATGTTCGGGGTGCCAGACATTCCAGTTCTTCAACTCGAACACCACCTTGCCCGCATGGCGTTCGCGCTCGGGATAGCGGTTTGCCATGTCGCGGCCGACCATGTCGCGGACGATGCGATCTTCGGTCAGGTCGCCGCCGCGCGCGTCGATGGTCGAGATGGTGGCACCGTCGCGGATCACGGTGACGCTGTCGGCGACGCGGCGGACCTCGTTCAGCTTGTGGCTGATGATGATCGAGGTGACGCCCTGCGATTTCAGTTCCAGAAGCAGGTCCAGCAGCGCCTGACTGTCGCTTTCCGACAGCGCCGCGGTCGGCTCGTCCAGGATCAGCAGGCGGACATTCTTCGACAGCGCCTTGGCGATCTCGACCAGTTGCTGCTTGCCGACGCCCAGGCTTTCGATGCGGGTGCCCGGCGCCTCGCGTAGGCCGACCTTGTCCAGCAGGGCTTCGGTCAGGCGAAAGGTTTCCGGCCAGTCGATGACGCCGCTCTTGGCGCGCTCATTGCCCAGAAAGATATTCTCGGCGATGGAGAGAAGCGGCACCAGGGCCAGTTCCTGGTGGATGATGATGATGCCGCGTTCTTCGCTGTCGCGGATCGAGCGGAAGGCGGCGGCGCTGCCGTCGTAATGGATTTCGCCCTCGTAGCTGCCGGCGGGATAGACGCCGGAGAGGACTTTCATCAGGGTCGATTTTCCGGCGCCGTTCTCGCCGCAGATGGCGTGAATTTCGCCCTCGCGGACCGAGAGGCTGACATTGTCCAAAGCCTTCACGCCGGGAAAGGTCTTGGTAATATTGCGCATTTCCAGAAGCGCGGTCATGGCGACATCCCCCTGGGAAAGGGGGCCGCCCGGATCGTGCCGGGCGGCCTGGTTGGCGATTACTTGATCTGATCGGCGGTGTAGTAGCCCGAGCCGATCAGGACCTCTTCCCAGTTCGACTTGTCGACCGGCACCGGCTCCAGCAGGAAGGAGGGCACGACCTTGACGCCGTTGTCATAGGTCTCGGTGTCGTTGATCTCGGGCTCTTCACCCTTGAGCATGGCATTGACCATGCCGACCGTGACCCGGGCCAGTTCTCGGGTGTCCTTGAAGACGGTGGCATATTGCTCGTCCGCGAGGATCGATTTCACCGATTGCACCTCGGCATCCTGTCCGGTGACGATGGGCATCGGCATGTCGCCGGAGCCATAGCCCACGCCCTTGAGCGAGGAGAGAATGCCGATGGAGAGGCCGTCATAGGGCGACAGCACGCCCTGAACCTGCTTGTCGGTATAGTTGGCCGACAGAAGGTTATCCATCCGCGCCTGCGCCACAGCGCCGTCCCAACGCAACGTGCCGACCTTGTCCATGCCTTCCTGCCCCGAAGGAACGGCGACCGAGCCGTCGTCGATCAGCGGTTGCAGCACCGACATGGCGCCGTCATAGAAGAAATAGGCGTTGTTGTCGTCCGGGCTGCCGCCGAAAAGCTCGATATTCCACGGCTTCACGTCCGGGAAACGCTCTTTCAGGCCCTTGACCAGGGAATTCGCCTGCTCGACCCCGACCTTGAAGTTGTCGAAGGTGGCGTAATAGCTGACATCCGGCGTGTCGCGGATCAGGCGGTCATAGGCGATCACCTTGATGTCGGCGGCGCCGGCATTCGCGAGCGCGTTCGACAGGGTGGTGCCGTCGATGGCCGCAATCACCAGAACGTCGACGCCCTTGGTGATCATGTTCTCGACCTGGGCGAGCTGGTTCGGGATGTCGTCCTCGGCATATTGCAGGTCGGTCTCGTAGCCGGCTTCCTGGAACTGCTTGACCATGTTGTTGCCATCGTCGATCCAGCGGGCCGAGGATTTCGTCGGCATCGAAATGCCGACGGTTTCGGCCAGGGTGCCGGTGGCAAGCCAGGATACGCTGATCGCCAGCGCGACCGCGGCGGTTCTGATTTTCATGTTGTTCCTCCCCTTGGGCGGCGCGCGGCCACCCTGTCCTTTTGCATGAGTCCGTCTTGGACCGCGAAGAAAGGCTAGCAAGCCAGCGACATGCAGGTAAAATGACATTATCCGCAATCTGCATAGCGTAATTGATATGCCAAATTCGCCCGCCCGGATGATGCTGAAGCCCGCGCAATTGCGGCTGATCCGCGAGATTGCCGAGACCGGACAGCTTCAGCAGGCGGCCGAGGCTTGCGCCATGACCCAGCCCGCCGCCTCGCGGATGCTGGCTGAAACCGAGCGGCAGGTCGGCGCGCCCCTGTTCCTGCGCCAGCCCAAGGGCATGGCCCCGACCGAGATCGGCCAGACCGTGCTGCGCCGCGCCCGCGTCATCCTGCGCGAATTGTCCAGCATGGCGAGCGATGTCTCTGCCCTGCGCGGCGGGTTTGCCGGGACCGTCAGGATCGGTTCGGTGACGGGGCCTGCGGTCGGCTATCTCGTCTCGGCGATTCGCGAGGTCAAGCAGCGCGCACCTGATGCCAATATCACCATCGATGTGCTGCCCTCGCGCGAGTTGCTGGGGCATCTTCTGGCCGGAGAGATGGATTTCGTCCTTGGCCGCATTCTGCCCGAATTCGAAAGCCGCGATCTGGAGATCCTGCCGATGCGCGATGAGAGGGTCAGCCTGCTCGTGCGCGGCAGTCATCCGCTGGCCCGTGCGCCGATGGTCACGCTGACCGAGTTGACCGATTACGAATGGATCATGCAGCAGCGCGGCGCCCCGATCCGAGAGGCGACGCAGGACGCTTTCGCGGCGGTCGGGCTGCGCGAGCCGCGCAATATCGTCAACAGTCCCTCATTGCTGCTGACCATTGCCTATCTGGCGCAGAGCGATGCGGTCTCTCCCATCTCGGATGAGGTTGCGCAGCTGCTGATCCAGCCCCCGGTCAGCGCGGGTTTCCGGGCGCTGCGTCTGCGCCGCCAGATCCGGGTTTCGCCCTATTACTTGCTCAGCCTGAAGCGCCGGCCAATGTCGCCGCTGGCCGTGGCGCTGCGCGACCGGGTGGTCGAGTATGCGCGGGCGGGCGGAGCGGGCGCATGGGGTCAGGCTGCCGCACGGCCTGACTGAGCGACGCGGCCACATTCGGTCTGGCTGTCACGCGCCCCGCCTATCGCGGCGACGTGTCCGCTGACAGGGTGTCGACATTGCGCAGCGTCGGGAACAGGCGCATCCACAGGGCGCAGATCCCCAGTGACACAAGCGCGCCACCGGCCACCGCGACGACGGGGCCGAACAGGGCGGCCATGCTGCCGGCCCGGAACTCTCCCAACTCGTTCGAGGCGCCGATGAAGACGGTGTTGACGGCGCTGACCCTGCCGCGCAGCTCGTCCGGGGTGTGCAGTTGGATCAGCGTCTGGCGGATGATGACGCTGACCACATCGGTTGCGCCGATGATCACAAGGGCGGCAACCGACAGCCAGACATGGGTCGACAGGCCGAAGACCAGTGTCGCGAAGGAAAACAGCCCGACACAGGCGAACATGGTGCGTCCGGCATGTCGCCGGATCGGGCGGGCCATCAGCAACAGCGCGACGGCAATCGCACCGATCGCGGGCGCTGCGCGCAGGACGCCAAGGCCGAAAATGCCGACGTCGAGCACGTCGCGCGCGTAAACCGGCAGCAGCGCGAAGGCGCCGCCCAGAAGAACCACGAAAAGATCCAGCGAGATTGCGCCAAGGATGATCGGACGCTGGCGAATGAAGCTGAAGCCGGCGGTCAGGTCCTGCCAGCTTTGCCGCCGCCGGGGCGCGCGGTTCTGCGCCGGCTTCGGGATCGCCAGCACCAGAACGGCGGCAATGGCCAGCAGCACGAAAGAGGTGCCATAGGCGACCTCTGCCGCCAGCCCGTACAGCAGACCGCCCGCCACCGGCCCGCAGATCGTCGCCACCTGCATGGCCGTGCTGGTGGTGGCCAGCGCGCCCGGCAGATGTTCCGGCGGCACGATATTGGCGATCAGCGATTGCCGGGTCGGATTATAGAAGGCGCGCGACGCGCCATAGACCACCATCAGCACGAAGATTGCCGTGACCGCCATGCTGCCCGAACGGGTCAGCCACCAGAAGGTGCCGGAAACGAATGCCATGACCAGCAGGCACAACCCCATCACCAGCCGGCGCGAGAAGCGGTCGGCCACGGCCCCGGTGACCAGCACCAGACAAAGCGCGGGGGCGAATTGCGACAGGCCGACAAGGCCGAGATCGAAGGGATTGCGGGTCATGTCATAGACCTGCCAGCCAACCGCGACCGTCTGGATCTGGATCGCCAGCCAGTTGAACAGGATGGCGACGACATAAAGCCTGAAGCCGGGAATTTTCAGCAAGGCGCCCTTCGGTTCAGGGCAGGTTTCATCAGTCACATTCTGGCCCGATCCGACAGCAATCGGGCGCAGATTGGGGCGATGCGCAGGTGTTGGCAAGCCCTGCGCCGCCCGTCACGACTGGAAGCGGCGGCAGCGACCGGGAGAGGGGCGAATTCTTTGCGGGCGAAATCTGCAAATCTGGAAAAAATTCCGCGCTTGAGAAAAATGATCGGCAAATCATCCTTATGTGATGCGCTGCGATTGCAAATTCGCGAACATTGTCACCAATTGCGCTCAAACAAGCCTTCCGAAAGGACCTCGATATGACCTTCTTCCAAACCTCCCGCTTGCTGCGGCGCGGCTTCGGCATTGCTGCGATTGCATTCGCGGGATTTGCCGGCACCGCCCAGGCCGAGGATCGCCAGTTGCTGAACGTCTCCTATGACATCGCACGCGAGCTTTACGCCGAGCTGAACCCGGCCTTCATCGAACAATGGAAGACCAATACCGGCGAGGCCCTGACCATCGAGCAGAGCCATGCCGGTTCCTCGAAACAGGCGCGGGCGATCCTGCAGGGGCTGAAGGCGGATCTGGTTACCTTCAATCAGGTAACTGACGTTCAGGTGCTGGCCGATAACGGCTTCGTCGATGCGGATTGGCAGCAGGACCTGCCGAACAATGCCTCGCCCTATTATTCGCTGCCGGCCTTTCTGGTGCGTGGCGGCAACCCGAAGGGGATCGAGGATTGGGACGATCTGGTGCGAGACGATGTCTCCATCGTTTTCCCGAACCCGAAAACCAGCGGCAATGCGCGCTATACCTATCTCGCGGCCTATGCCTATGCGCTGGACAAGTTCGGCGGTGACGATGCGGCGGCGCAGGAGTTTGTCGGCAAGGTGCTGGGCAATGTCGCGGTCTTCGATACCGGCGGGCGCGGTGCCACCACCAGCTTTGTCGAGCGCAGCATCGGCGATGTGCTGATCACCTTCGAGGCCGAGGTGGAAAACATCCGCGCCGCCGAGGATGAAGGCGCTTACGAGCGTGTCGTGCCCTCGATGTCGCTGCTGGCGGAGTTTCCCGTGGCCCTGGTCCGCAAGGTCGCCGAGGAGCGTGGCACGGTCGATGTCTCGGAAGCCTATCTGAACTTCCTCTACAGCACGCCCGCGCAGGAAATCATCGCCTCGTTCAACAACCGCGTCCATGATCCCGAGGTCGTCGAAGCCACGGCGGATCAATTCCCCGAGGTGCGTCTGGTCACGGTCGAGGATGTCTTCGGCGGCTGGGACGAGGCCAGCAAGACCCATTTCGGCGATGGCGGCACGCTCGACAAGCTGCTGCGGAACTGATCTGAAGCCGAACGAACCACGGCCCCCGCGTTCCGGCGCGGGGGCATCCGATGTCAAGGACGCCGTATCATGGCAACGCTTGCCCGCCGCGAAGCCCGGATCCTGCCGGGATTTTCCCTGTCCATGGGGATTACGCTGCTGTTTCTGTGCCTGATCGTGCTTTTGCCGCTGACCGGGCTGTTCTGGCAACTGGCCCAGCTTGGGCCGGGCGATTACCTGCGGGTCATGGGCTCGGAACGGGTGCTGGCGGCGCTGCGCGTCACCATCACCGCCGCCGCTGCGGCGACGGCGCTGAACGGGGTCTTCGGCTTCATCATCGCCTGGGTGCTGACCCGCTATCGCTTTCCGGGGCGCGGCATCGCCGATGCGCTTGTCGATCTGCCCTTCGCGCTGCCGACGGCGGTGGCGGGGATCGCGCTTGTGGCGCTTTATGACAAATCGGGCTGGCTGGGCCGCATCCTCGACAGCATGGGGTTGCAGGTCGCCTATACCTGGTGGGGGATCGTGATCGCGATGACCTTCACCTCGATCCCTTTCGCCGTGCGCGCCATCCAGCCCGCCATCGAGGAGCTGGACCCGGCCGAGGAAGCCGCCGCCCTGACCCTTGGCGCCAGCCGCCCGCAACTGTTCCTGCGGGTGCTGCTGCGCCCGCTTCTGCCTTCTGTCCTGACCGGGGTGGGGCTGTCCTTCGTGCGCTCTCTGGGGGAGTTCGGTGCGGTGATCTTCATTGCCGGCAACATGCCCTACGAGACCGAGATCGCCTCGCTGCTGATCCTGATCCGGCTGGACGAGTTCGACTATCCGGCGGCGGCGGCGATCGCGGGCTCGCTTCTGGGGCTGTCGCTGGTGCTGCTGGTGGCGATCAACATGCTGCAGCACCGCCTGCAGGCCTATCTGCACCGGGAGGGTTGAGGCGATGCTGCGCAGGTTCCTGATCGGGCTGGCCCTGGCATTCCTGGGTCTCATGGTGCTGCTGCCGGTCCTGGCCATTTTCACCCGTGCCTTTGCCGATGGCGCGGCGGCCTATATCGCCGCCATCATCGAGCCGGAGACGCTGGCCGCGATCCGCCTGACCGTTGTCGCGGCGGTAATCGTGGTGCCCTTGAACATCGTCTTCGGCACCGCCGCCGCCTGGCTGGTGGCGCGCTATCGCTTCTGGGGGCGGCGGGCGCTGCTGATCCTGATCGAGCTGCCCTTCGCCATGTCGCCCATCGTCGTGGGCCTGTGCTTCCTGCTGATCTACGGTGCCTATGGCCCGGTCGGCGCGGCGCTGGAACCCTACGGTATCCAGCTGATGTTCAACCTGACCGGGATCGTGCTGGTGTCGCTGTTCATCACCTGCCCCTTCGTCATGCGCGAGATCCTTCCGGTGTTGATGGTGACGGGCGAGGACGAGGAAAAGGCGGCGCTGACGCTTGGCGCGAATGGCTGGCAGATCTTCCGCCATGTGGTGCTGCCCAATATCTCCTGGGGGTTGGCTTACGGCACCATGCTGACCATGGCCCGCGCCATGGGCGAATTCGGTGCGGTCAGCGTGGTTTCCGGCGCGATCCGGGGCCGGACCATGACGCTGCCTTTGCAGATCGAGCTGCTTTACAACGATTACAATGCCACCGGCGCCTTCGCCGCCGCCACGGTGCTGACGGCGCTGGCGCTTGTCACCCTGATCATCCGTGGCCTGCTGAACCGCTTCGGCCCGGCCAGAGAGGTCCATCCATGACGCTGGAAGTCCAGGATATCCACAAGTCCATCGGCGAGACCGAGATCCTCAAGGGCGTCTCGCTGACCGTCGAGGCGGGCGAGTTCGTGGCCCTGCTGGGGCCGTCCGGTTCGGGCAAGACGACGCTTCTGAACATCGTCGCGGGTCTGGCCCATGCCGATCAGGGCCGGCTGATGCTGGATGGCGAGGACATCACCCGGCTGCCCTCGGGCCAGCGGCATTTCGGCATGGTGTTCCAGAACTATGCCCTGTTCCGGCACATGACCGTGGCCGAGAATGTCGGCTTCGGGCTGAAGGTGATGCCCGCCGCCTCGCGCCCGTCCCGCGCCGAGATCGCCACCCGCGTGGCCGACCTGCTGGACATGGTCGAGCTGCCGCATCTGGCCGACCGGTTTCCGGCGCAGCTTTCCGGCGGGCAGCGCCAGCGTGTCGCCATGGCCCGTGCGCTGGCGATCCGGCCAAGGCTGCTGCTGATGGACGAACCCTTCAGCGCGCTCGATACCCAGGTGCGCCACTCGCTGCGGGGCGAGGTGCGGGCCCTGCAACGCAAGGCCGGGGTGGCGGCGATTATGGTCACCCATGACCGGGGCGAGGCCTGGGCGCTTGCCGACCGCATCGCGGTCATGGATCACGGCCGCATCGTGCAGTTCGACCGTCCCGAGGCCCTGTCCGAAAACCCGGCCAGCGAGGCGGTGCGCACCCTTGTCGAGGGCATCGCCTGATCTGCCGGCAACGCAAAAGGCCCCGTGCGTGACGGGGCCTTTCCGGATGCGTGGCAGGATCAGTCCAGCTTGAACGACCAGAAGAAGGTCTCGCCCGAGGCGTCGTCGACCCCGTCATTGTCGGTCACCATCCAGACCGTGCCGTCCTCGGTGATGGCCATGCCCTCAACCTTGTCCTGCACATAGCCGTTCCAGCCCTTGAGGTCGGGGATCAGGTCACGGACGGTTTCCTTGCTCACGAGCGGCAATTCGCCATCCAGCGGTGCCGGGTTCAGATCGGCCAGTGCCACCCGGGTCACGGCCTTCAGCTTCGCCGCATCGCCGATCAGGTTGTCGCGCTCGATCAGGTAGAGGTGGTCGCCATGCACGGCCAGTTCGGACAGGCCGACCCAGCCCTCGCCCTTGTCGAGCGGATAGCGGACGCCGGCCCATTCGCCGCTTGCCGGGTCGAGTTGCAGCAGCTTCACCTGACCTTCGGGATCGTCACCCCATTCACGCTGCACCGCCAGCCAGAGCTTGCCGTCGATCAGGGCGATGCCCTCGAAGCCGAAGCGCTTTTCTTGCGCCATCAGGGCGTCCGGCAGGCCGAATTCCTGGGTGATCGCGCCCGAGGCGTCGACATGCAGGACGGCGTGCGGAACCTCTTTCTCGCTGTTGCCTTCCGAGGCCAGCCAGAACCCGCCCGCGCCATCCGTGGCGATGCCTTCGAGGTCCAGCTTTTCAGCAGGGCTGCCATCGCGGGTGATGATGGTCTTGGCGGTAATCTGCGCGGGCAGGCTCGACGCGTCGATGGTATAGATCGCGGGCGCGGCAGAATAGACGCTGTCGCTGACGGCATGAAGCGTCGCGGGATTGGCCGCATCCGGTGCCAGACCGGACAGGGCACCCCAGCCGATCACGCCTTCAGCGGCGGCGATGGTAGGATAGGCCGGTGCCGCCTCGCTGCGTTCATAGATCATGACATGGGCGCGGGCGGCGCCATCCTCGCCCAGATCGGTTTCGTTGGCGGTGGCAAACAGGTTCCGGCCCGGGATCGCGACCAGCCCTTCCGGGCCGATGCCCGAGGGCAGGGATTGCAGCAGCTTCGGCGCGGTCGGGTCGGTGGCGTCGAAGACGAAAACGATGCTGCCACGCTCGGAAGCGACGAAGATCAGCGGTTGTTCGCCATAGCGGGCGGTGATGACGGCCTCTGGCTCTCCGCCCTTCTTGCCCGAGCGACCCTCGGGGTAGTGGCCGATCCGCATCAGCTCGTGGTCGAGCATATTGCCGCTGTCGAACACGACCGAGCCATCCTTGTTCCAGATGGTGAAGCCGCGGCTGCCACCGTTCCAGTCGCCCTCATTCGCGGTGACGAAATGGTCGGCATCGACCCAGGCCACGGCGTCAGGTTCGCGGGGCACGGCGGCGAGGCTGCCGCCCTGTTCGATCTTGCCGTCCTTCTCAGTGTCGATTGCATCCAGATCGACCGTGCCGGCGCTGAAATCGGCGCTGACCGCGCCATCGGCACCGATGACAACGAGATGGTTGTTTTCCTGTAGCGTGACGACGAGTTCGCCGGCCTCGTTGAAGGACAGAAATTCGGGCTCCGGGTCCTCGGGCGCGATATCGGCAAGGCCGGTCAGTTCGACGACCTGCATGGCCGCGCAATCGACCGTGCCATCGGTGACGGGCAGGCGGACCACAAAGCCTGCCGGCATTTGCGGCAGGGCACCGTCATTGATGTCCTCGTCACGTTCGTTCTCGATGGCGACGGCGATCATGTCGCCGGCGGGCGAGATGGCGACGCTGTCGGGCTGGCCGCCGAGATCGCAGCTTGCCACCACGTCGTTGCTGGTCAGATCGACGCTGCGCAGCACGCCCGAAGGTTCGGTGAAGGAGGCCGAGGTGTTCACGCCCACGAAGGCCATGTCGCCCTTGACCACGGTGGTGGTCGGCTCTCCCTCCATGGGGATATTGCCAAGCGGCTTCGGCGCGCGCGCATCGCTGATGTCGATCATCCCGATCACCCCGAGCGGGCTGTCGGAATAGATCAGCCGGTTGCCGTCTTCGGTCACGGCCATGATCTCGGCCGAGGTTTCGCGGGCACGATCTTCGCCTTCGGCCATGTTCTCGGCGGTGGCGAAGCTGGCGATGCGGTTGAAGGTCGGTTCGGCGAAGGCGGGCAGCGCGGCGGCAATGGCCAATGCAGAGGTCAGGGTGGTGCGGCGGATCATCGTCTTATCCCGGTCAGGTTACGTCGGGCGATCCATTGCGGGATAATGTAACGATGCCGTGTCGACGCGGTGACGGAACGATTAAATCTGCCGGGGCGGCGAAATCCGAAAGTTGCGGGGATGTGCCGGAGACCTCATCGCCTGCGCCGCCGGAGCAGCGCAGGCGGTTGAGGATTCAAGCCTCCATCGCCTCCAGCTCGTCGATGAAGCCTTCGATCATGGACAGGCCCTTGTCCCAGAAGGCCGGGTCCGAGGCGTCCAGCCCGAAGGGCGCCAGCAATTCCTTGTGATGTTTCGAGCCGCCGGCCGAGAGCATGTCGAAATATTTCTGCTGGAAGCCTTCGGGCTGGGCCTCGTAGGCCGCATAGAGCGCGTTCACCAGCCCGTCGCCGAAGGCATAGGCATAGACGTAGAAGGGCGAATGCACGAAATGGGGCACATAGGACCAGAAGGTTTCATAGCCCGGCATGAACTCGAAAGCCGGGCCGAGGCTTTCGGTCGCCACATCCATCCAGATCGCGTTGATGTCGTCGGGCGTCAGCTCCCCTTCCGCGCGGGCGGCGTGCAGGCGGATCTCGAAATCGTAGAAGCTGATCTGGCGGACGACCGTGTTGATCATGTCCTCGACCTTGCCGGCCAGCAGCGCCTTTTTCTGTGCCGGGTCGGTGGTTTCGGCCAGCAGCTTGCGGAAGGTCAGCATCTCGCCGAAGACGGATGCGGTTTCCGCGAGCGTCAGCGGCGTCGAGGCCAGCAATTCGCCCTGACCCGCCGCCAGCCGCTGATGCACGCCATGGCCCAGTTCATGCGCCAGCGTCATTACGTCGCGCGGTTTGCCGAGATAGTTCAGCATCACATAAGGGTGCACCGTGGTCACGGTCGGATGCGCGAAGGCGCCGGGCGCCTTGCCGGGTTTCACGGCGGCGTCGATCCAGCCAAGATCGAAGAACGGCTCGGCCAGTTCGGCCAGCTTCGGCGAGAAGCCGGCATAGGCATCGAGCACCGTGGCCTTCGCCTCGTCCCAATCGACGGTCTTCGGTGTCTCGGTCGGCAAGGGCGCGTTGCGGTCCCAGACCTGCAGCTTGTCGAGGCCGAGCCAGCGCGCCTTCAGCGCGTAATAGCGGTGCGAGATGCGGGGGTAAGCCGTGGTTACGGCGTTGCGCAGGGCCTCGACCACTTCGGGTTCGACATGGTTCGACAGGTGCCTGCCATGCTGGGGCGAGGGCATCTTGCGCCACTTGTCCTCCACCGCCTTTTCCTTCGCCAGCGTGTTATGGACGCGTGAAAAAAGCTTGATGTTCTTGCCGAAAACATCGGCCAGGGCACGGGCGGCGGCCTCTCGTTTCGGGCGGTCGTGATCGGTCAGCAGGGTCAGGACGGCTTCCAACTGCATCGTCTCGCCATCGACGGTGAATTCCAGGCCGGCCATGGTTTCATCGAAAAGCCGGTTCCAGGCGGCGGCGCCGACGACGGAATTGTCGTGCAGGAATTTCTCCAACTCGTCCGACAGCTGATAGGGGCGCATGGCGCGCATCCGGTCGAAGACGGGCTTGTAGCGGGCCGGGCCGCCCTCGGCGGTAAAGACCGCCTCATAGGTCGCATCCGGGATGCGGTTGAATTCGAGGCTGAAGAAAACCAGCGGCGTGGTCATCTCGGTGATCTGCGCTTGCAGGTCCGACATCTGCTTGGCGCGGGCGGCGTCGGTGGTGTTCTGGTAATAGCGCAGGCCGGCATAGGACATGATGCGCCCGGCGAGGATGTCGATCTCCTCATAGCGGCGGATGCAGTCCAGCATGGCAGCGGCATCGAGCGAGGCCAGCTTGCCCTCGTAATCGCTGGCGAAGCTGGCGGCTTTCTGTTCCAGCGCCGCCAGATCGGCCTTGAGTTCGGGCGCGTCGGGGGCGGGGTAGAGATCGCTCAGGTCCCAGTCGGGCAGGTTGCCGAACTCAGTCCTGGTGGCGGTCAGGGTGGTGTCGCGCAGGGGTTCGCGGTCGAAACGCATCGGGGGTTCCTTTCTGTTGCCCCAGATGTGCAGGCTGCCGCGCCCCGGTTCAACCCCCGGCGGCGACCTGTTGCCGGTCGGGCTGGCCGGGGCGGATCAGGTTCAGGAAGGCATCGTAGAATTGCGCCTGCAATTCCGGGGTTTCGAACATCACCTCGTGATGGCCGCCATCGAGTTCCAGAAGCCGGCCCGCCGGCCAGCCGGCGGCACGGGTGCGGATCGCCGGGGCCGAGACGACCAGTTCCTTCGAGCCGAGCGTGACCAGCATCGGCACATCCGGCGCCGGTTCCGCCGCCAGCCTGCGGCATTCCTCAAGCGCGGCGCCGACCCAGCGATAGCTGGCCCCGCCAAGCGTCAGCTCCGGCCAGGCGGCGGCCTCTCGCACCTGACGGGCCCAGGCATCGGCATTGCCGGTCAGCAGGTTGTTCTGGAACGGCTCGTCCAGCAGATAGGCACCATTGCCGCCGGTGCCGATCGCGGGATTGCCGCCACGACCCAGCTTGCTGGCAATCTTCGACAGCGCCAGGGCGGCAGCGCGCGGCATGGGTGCGTGATTGATGCCCCACATCGGGGCCGAGAATGTCGCGGTCCGGACCGGCAACCCGTTCATCAGCGCGGCCAGCCCGATGGCACCGCCCATGGAATGCGCCAGAAGATGCCAAGGCTCTGTCAGGTTCAGCGCCGCCGCAGCCTCGATCAGGGCCACGACATCAAGCTGGTATTGCGAGAAATCCCCGATATGGCCGGGGCGGGGGTTGTCCTGCAAGCGGTCGGACATGCCCTGCCCGCGCCAGTCGATGGACAGGACATTGATCCCCAGCCCGGTCAGGATCTGCGCCACCGGGGCGTATTTCTCGACATATTCGGTGCGACCGGGAAACAGCAGCACGGTTTCGACCGGCGCCTCCGCCCGCCACAGCGCCAGCCGCAGCCGCAGGTCGTCGTCGCTGCGAAGCCAGAAGGCCTCGGCAGGGAGTTCCTGCGACTCGGGAAGCTGATGAAACGGGGCCGGGGACAGATCCATCGAATGACCGCTCAAACTGGCTAAAATACGGACGATAAGGTGACGCGAATGCTCAGGACAGGGCCGAGCCGAGCTTCATCGCCAGCCCCATATTGCCGTCGACCTTCAACTTGCCGGTCATGAAGGCCATGGTCGGGTTGACGTCGCCGTTCAACATGCCCTCGAAGGTCTCGCGGCTGGCGGTCAGGGTGACATCGGCCTCGTCATCGCCGGCGCGCACGCCGTCCGCGTCCATGACGATTGCGCCCTCGCCATCGATCACGAATTTCGCGGTGCCATCGGCAAAGCTGCTGATCTTCTCGCTCAGCGCGGCCACGGCGGCATTGATCACCTCGGACATGAATTCCTCCATAAGCTTGACTGGCGGGGGCCAGCCTGTCGGGTTACAATGCCTATATGAACAGGCGCGCCCGCATTTTCCAATATACCGTCACGGCATTTGCCATTGCATTCGGTCCGGCGCAAGCGATTGCCGCACCGCCCGACCCCGCGCTTTTCGCGGCGCTCGCCCAGACCGAGGGCGAGGCCTGGGTCGAGGCCGAGACCGAGATCCTGACCGCTTGGGAAGATACCGGCTCAGAGCCGCTGAACCTGATCCAGATGCGCGGCGAAAGTGCGCTGGACGAAGGCGATTACCCGAGCGCCATCGGCCATCTGACCGCGCTTGTCGATCACGCGCCGGATCACGCCATGGGCTATCAGCTGCGCGGTCTGGCCTATTGGCTGAACGGTAATTACGGGCCGGCGGCGGCAGATCTGTCGATGGCGCTGGAACTGGAGCCGAAGCAGTATCTTGCCCTTACCCAGCTTGGCACCATGCTGGAG
Source organism: uncultured Paracoccus sp. (assembly GCF_937873615.1). Taxonomy (GTDB): domain Bacteria; phylum Pseudomonadota; class Alphaproteobacteria; order Rhodobacterales; family Rhodobacteraceae; genus Paracoccus. The sequence continues at coordinate 43,429 of NZ_CALMYP010000040.1, read as the reverse complement.
GAACTGGGCGACAATGCCCGCGCCGCTGAGGCGCTGCGCCTCAGCCTGGACATCAACCCCCATCAGCAGGATGCCATCGACGCCGCCGCCCGCCTTGACGCGGCCGATACCGGCACCGACATCTAGGCGCGGCAACAAGGGGCAGCCATGTCACGCATTACGGCCGTGCTGGGCCCGACCAATACCGGCAAGACCCATTACGCCATCGAGCGGATGCTGGCCCATCGCTCGGGCGTCATCGGTCTGCCGCTTCGCCTCTTGGCGCGAGAGGTCTATGACCGCATCGTCAAGGCGCGTGGGCCGTCCGTCGTGGCACTGGTCACGGGCGAGGAGCGCATCGTGCCGCCCCGCGCCCAATATTGGGTCGCCACCACCGAGGCCATGCCCGAGGTCGCCGCCGATTTCGTCGCCCTCGACGAGATCCAGCTTTGCGCCGATCCGCAGCGCGGCCATGTCTTCACCGACCGGCTGCTGCGCGCGCGCGGGCTGCACGAGACCCTGCTTCTGGGTTCCGACACCATGCGGCCTGCCATTGCCGCACTGGTCGACAAGGTGCAGTTCATGCGCCGGGACCGCTTCTCGACGCTCAGCTGGGCCGGATCGAAGAAGATCAGCCGGATGCCCTCGCGTTCCGCCATCGTCGGGTTTTCGGTCGACGATGTCTATGCGATTGCCGAACTTCTGCGTCGTCAGAAAGGCGGGGCCGCCGTGGTCATGGGGGCGCTTTCGCCGCGCACCCGCAATGCCCAGGTCGAGATGTATCAGTCCGGCGAAGTCGATCATCTGGTCGCCACCGATGCCATCGGCATGGGGCTTAACCTCGATATCCGGCATGTCGCCTTCTTCTCGACGGTGAAATTCGATGGCCGCCGGCTGCGTCCGCTGTTCCCGCATGAAATGGGCCAGATCGCCGGTCGCGCCGGCCGCCATACCGAGCCGGGCACCTTCGGCGTGACGGGCGAGGCATCGCCGCTGGACGAAGGCCTGATCGACGCCATCGAGAACCACCGTTTCGCCCCGATCAGTCGCCTGATCTGGCGCAACCCGCGGCTGGAATTCGGCACCATGGACCGGCTGATCCAGAGCCTTGAAGCCGCGCCCGACAGCGAATGGCTGACCAGGGGCCGCGAGGCCGACGACCTCGCCGCGTTGAAGACCCTGCGCGAGATGCCCGAAATCCGCGACCGTGTGACCACCGCGCCGGATGTGCGGCTGCTCTGGGATGCCTGCCGGATCCCGGATTTCCGGTCCATTTCGCCGGCGGAACATACCAGCCTGCTCTTGCGCATCTTCACCTTTCTGCAGGAAGGCACCATCCCCGGCGACTGGCTGTCGCGGGCGATCGAACGCATCGACCGGACCGAAGGCGACATCGACGCGCTGTCGAAGCGGTTGGCATTCATCCGCACATGGACTTATGTCGCGCAACGCTCTGGCTGGGTCGAGGACGAATCGTATTGGCGCGAGGCGACGCGCACGGTAGAAGACCGCCTGTCAGATGCGCTGCACGCGGCGCTCACGCAACGATTTGTGGACCGGCGCACCTCTGTGCTTATGCGCCGGCTCAAGCAGAAGGAGACCCTCGTGGCCGAGGTGAACGACAAGGGTGAAGTCAGCGTCGAAGGCGAATTCGCCGGTCGGCTGGAAGGGTTCCGCTTCCGGGCCGATCAGACCCAGAATCCCGACGAGGCGCGGATGCTGAACCGTGCCGCCTATGAGGCGCTCAAGCCCGAATTCCATCTGCGCGCGGATCGTTTCTATAACGCGCCCGATACCGAGCTGGATTTCACCGAGCAGGGCGGGCTGATGTGGGGCAATGCCGCCATCGGCAAGCTGGTCAAGGGCGGCGACCTGCTTAAACCCGGGGTCGAGGCCTTCGTCGACGAGGAAGCCGGCCCCGAGATCGCCGAGAAGGTGCAGCGCCGCTTGCAGCATTTCATCGACCGCAAGCTGGCGACCCTGTTCGAGCCGCTTCTGGCCATGCAGAATGACGAGGCGCTGACCGGTCTGGCGCGCGGCTTTGCCTTCCGGCTGGTTGAAAACCTTGGCATCATCCGGCGCGAGGATGTCGCGGGCGAGGTCAAGGATCTGGATCAGGATGCGCGCGGGCTGCTGCGCAAGCATGGCGTCCGCTTCGGTCAGTTCACCATCTTCATGCCGGCGCTGTTGAAGCCCGCGCCGACGCGGCTGCGCCTTGTGTTGTCGGGCCTCTGGGACGGGCTGGCCGAATTCCCCGAAAGCCCGCCGCCCGGTCTGGTGACGATCCCGAATATCAAGGACGTGCCGGTGCGGGTCTATACGCTGTCCGGCTATCGCCCGGCGGGCGAGCGCGCGATCCGCATCGACATGCTGGAACGTCTGGCCGACATGCTGCGCACGCAGGACACCCGCGCGGGTTTCGAGGCCAATGCCGACATGCTCTCGATCACCGGCATGACGCTCGAACAGTTCGCCAACCTGATGGAGGGCCTCGGCTATGCCGCCGAGAAGGGCGAGCGTCCGAAGGCCAAGGCCGAAACCGCGCCTGCCCCCGAAGCCCCGGTCGAGGTCGATCACGAACACCCGCTGACCGAGGAGGAATCGGTCCTTGCCGCCGAAACCCGCGCCAAGTGGGAAGCCGAGCAGGCCGAGAAGAAGAAGGCCGAGGCCGAGGCCGCCGCTGCGGCGGGCGAGACCCCGGCCGAAGGCGACGCGGTCGAAGCGACCGAGGAAGCCGCGCCCGAGGTCGAGGTCTTCTATACCTTCCGCTGGTCCCCGAAACCGCGCGGCCCGCGCCAGCAGCAGGGCGGCAACCGCCGTCACGGCGGCGGGCAGCGTCAGGATGGCGGGCAGCGCGCCGAAGGCGGCGAGGGTGGCCGCCCGCGCGGCAGGAAGCCCGACTTCAAGGGTGGCAAGCCCGGGAAGGGCAAGCCGCGCGGCAAGGATGACCGGGGCGACCGGGCCAAGAACTACTCGGCCCGCCCGCCGCGCGCCGAAAAGCCCATCGACCCGGACAACCCCTTCGCGGCAGCTCTTGCCGGTCTGATCAAGAAGGACTGAGGCGATGCGCGGCGAAGCGAAGGCTCGTCATGCGCTATCCCGACGGCACTGAAATTCGCCCCGGCGACCGCCTGCTTTGGGCCGGTCGCCGGGGCATTGTCGTGATTTGCCTTGATGACGGCAGTTTCTCACGGGAGTTTTCCCGCGACGATTGGGGGCATCTCGAAGCCGGGGTGCTGATCGATGTCGAGGGCGTGGGTCTTGTCCACGAAGTCGAGGCGTCCGATCTGGAACTGCTCAGCCGGCAATGAAAAAGGGCCGCCCCGAAGGACGGCCCCTGAAATTCCTGACGCGAAAAGGATCAGTTCTTCGCGTAATATTCGACGACCAGGTTCGGCTCCATCACGACGGCATAGGGCACGTCGCCAAGCGCCGGGGTGCGCACGAAGGTCGCGGTCAGCTTGCTGGTGTCGACATCCAGGTAATCCGGCACGTCGCGCTCGGCCAGTTGCACGGCTTCCAGAACGATGGCCAGCTGCTTCGAGCGGTCGCGGACGGCGATCACGTCGCCTTCCTTGACGCGGTAGGAAGCGATGTTCACGCGCTTGCCGTTCACGGTCACATGGCCGTGGTTCACGAACTGGCGGGCGGCGAAGATGGTCGGCACGAACTTCGCGCGATAGACGACGGCGTCCAGACGGCGCTCCAGCAGACCGACCAGGTTTTCACCGGTGTCGCCCTTGACGCGCTCGGCTTCCGCGTAGATGCGGCGGAACTGCTTCTCGGTCAGGTCGCCGTAATAGCCCTTCAGCTTCTGCTTGGCGCGCAGCTGAGTGCCGAAATCCGACAGCTTGTTCTTGCGGCGCTGACCGTGCTGGCCGGGGCCGTATTCGCGGCGGTTGACCGGCGACTTGGCGCGGCCCCAGATGTTTTCGCCCATGCGGCGGTCGATCTTGTACTTGGCAGACGTGCGTTTGGTCACGGCTGATCTCCTTTTGTCAGTTTCAAAAGGGCGTTGTCCTTTGGGTTTCCCCCGACAGGCTTCCCCTTGCGGGGTCCACCAACACCAATGAAGCGGCGCTTATAGCTGGCCGGGGGCGAGAGTCAACAGCACTTGCTGCATTGCCGAAAGAACGGCAGAAAGGCAGGCATGAAACAGATCATCTGCATCAAGTGGGGGGTGAAATACGGCCCCGAATATGTGAACCGCTTCTTCAATATGGTGGCGCGCAATATCACGCCGCCTTTCCGGGTCATCTGTTTCACCGATGACGGGACCGGCCTGAACCCCGATATCGTCGTGCGGCCGCTGCCGGAACCCGATTTCGTCATGCCGAAGAACACGCCGGGCAAATGGCCGAAATCGCAGCTTTGGGGGGATCTGGGCGATATCACCGGCACGGTGCTGTTCATGGATCTGGACATCATCATCACCGGTAATATCGACGGTTTCTTCGACTATGGCGATCCCTCGGATACGATCACCGCGAAGAACCCGAACACGCCTTTCGAGCGCATGGCCCAGACCTCGATCTACCGGATGCAGGTGGGCAAGCTGAAGCCGATGCAGGAAGTCTTTCGCGCCGATCCGCAGGGCGCGGCGGACAAGTACCGCTACGAGCAGCGCTTCGTCACCCATAACGCGCCCGGCGGGGTGAAATTCTGGCCGAAGGGCTGGGTCAGCCATTTCCGGCTGAACTGCATCCCGCCCTTCCCGCTGAACTATATCCGCCCGCCGAGGATCCCCAAGGGCACCAAGGTGGTGATCTTCGCCGGCCACCTGAACCCCGACGATGCGGTTCTGGGGCAATGGTCGAAATCCGACCCGGTGCGCACGCCCGGCGATCACCTGAAAGCGACCTTCGACGGGCGGCGGCGCGAGAGCCTGTCGAAGCATCTGCGCCATTTCTACCTGCCGGCGACATGGATCGCCGACAAGTGGCGCTGATTCAGGGGTTCAGCAGCGTATATTCATCCGGGAAACGACCCAGATAATCCAGCATCGGCCCGGCTGCCATCCATTGCTTGGCAAGGCTCTTGCGCAAGTCCCCCCGCGCCGGCCAGTGGCGGCGGTCGAGGGCCGCAGCCCTCGGGGCCTCGGGGAAATGGGCGGGCAGGATGCGGGCGTAACCCTCGCGCAGGCGCAGGGGGACGCGGGTCTCGGCGCTGTCCAGCCAGGGTTTGTGCGGACCGATGAAATGGACGAGGCACGGGTCCGCCATCGATATCAGATGCGCCGAGGACCAGGTGAACTGCCAGTTCCACAAGGGGCTGATCTCGGCCCAGTCGCCATAGAGCATCCCGTTCATCAGCGCCTGATCGCGGCCCAGCCCCGCCAGATGATCGCGGGCGAAGGCCTGCGCCTTCTCGGACCAGCCGGCTTCGGCCCAGCTTTCGGTGTCGATCATCACCACGCCGGCGTTGAAATAGGGGGCGGCAGGGCGGCCAAGCTGCTTGAATTCGCGCACCAGTTTCCTCGGGCTGCGCCATTGCCGGTTGTCGCGCACCGCCGCGACGGCATGGCCCAGCATCCCGGCGCTAAGCAGCCGCCCCGGATCGCCGCGCTCAAACACCACATCGCTGTCGAGCACCAGGATCCGGCGATAGACCCCGCGCAGGGCGCTGGCGAAGAATAGTTCCATATAGGTGGCGATGGAGCGGCGCGCATCGGTGGGCAGCGCATCAAGGATCGCCGTATCCACCGCCGCGACATGACCGATCCCGGCTTCTCGCAGCACAGCGGGCAGGGACAAGGCTTCGGGGCCGCCTATCAGCACATCGTAATCGCGCCCCGCCCGCGCCAGTTGCAGCGCGGCCACGGCGGCATAGGGCAGGTAATTGGCGTCGCAGGCGACGATCACCGCGACATCGTGTTGCGGCGTGAAGCCCTCTGAGAATTGCGCTTGGTCGGTCATGGATGCCCTCGCGGCCAGTGCTGCTCGTGGCGGCCAGCGTAATGCGGACGCGTCGCCTTGGTAAGAGCAACCGCCGCGCCGTTCTTGCCCCGCCGAAGCCTTTCGGATAACCGAGGCAAAACCCTGCTGATAAAGGTCCGCATATGCGTCTGTCGCGTTATTTCCTGCCCGTTCTCAAGGAAACCCCGTCCGAGGCGCAGATCGCCAGCCACCGGCTGATGCTGCGCGCCGGGATGATAAAGCAGCAGGCGGCGGGGATCTATTCCTGGCTGCCGCTGGGATACAAGGTCCTGAAGCGGATCGAGCAGATCGTGCATGAGGAACAGCAGCGCGCCGGACATATCCCGCTGCTGATGCCGACGCTGCAATCGGCGGATCTGTGGCGCGAAAGCGGCCGCTACGACGATTACGGCGAAGAAATGCTGCGCATCACCGACCGCCACAAGCGTGATCTCCTCTATGGTCCCACGAACGAGGAGATGATCACCGACATCTTCCGGTCCCATGTGAACAGCTACAAGGACCTGCCGCTGACGCTCTATCACATCCAGTGGAAATTCCGCGACGAGATCCGCCCGCGCTTCGGCGTCATGCGCGGCCGCGAATTCCTGATGAAGGATGGCTATAATTTCGACCTGACCAAGGAAGACGCGCTGCACGCCTATAACCGGCATCTTGTGACCTATCTGCGCACCTATGAGCGTATGGGATTGCAGGCGATCCCGATGCGTGCCGATTCCGGGCCGATCGGGGGCGAGAACACGCATGAATTCCTGGTCCTCGCCGAGACCGGCGAGTCGGAAGTCTTCTATGACAGCGAGATCACCGACCTGACCTTTGGCGACCGGCAGATCGACTATGACAGCGTCGAACAGTGTCAGGCCGTGCTGGAGGAATTCACCAGCCGCTATGCCCGCACCGACGAGACCCATGACGAGGCCGTTTTCGCCCAGGTCCCCGAAACCCGCCGTCGCACCGCGCGCGGCATCGAGGTCGGCCAGATCTTCTATTTCGGCACCAAATATTCCGAGCCGATGGGCGCCACCGTCGTCGGCCCCGACGGCGCCCGCACGCCCGTCCACATGGGCAGCCACGGCATCGGCGTCTCGCGTCTGGCCGGCGCCATCATCGAGGCGAACCACGACGACAAGGGCATCATCTGGCCCGAGGGCGTGACCCCCTTCCATGTCGGCATCGTCAACCTGAAACAGGGCGATGCATCGGTCGATTCGGCCTGCGAGGCGCTTTATCGCGAGCTATCGGCCAAGGGCTTCGACGTGCTCTATGACGACCGCGATGAACGCGCCGGTGCGAAATTCGCCACCATGGACCTGATCGGCCTGCCCTGGCGGATCACCGTCGGGCCGCGCGGGCTGCAGAACAACAAGGTCGAGCTGACCTCGCGCCGTTCGGGCCTGTCCGAGGAGATGTCACCGGCGGATGCGATGGCGCGGCTGGAGAAGATCTATCAGCCGGTGTTTGCTGCGGCGAAGTAAGGACCGGGGCGCTGCCCGTCGCCGGCCGGTTCTCGAACCGGTGGCGCACCGACCGGCGACCCCGAGGTATTTGGGCACCAAAGACGGTCAGAGGCCGAGTTGAGTGGCGAAGGCTTTGATGGCCTTCGCATCGGTCTTTTGCGAAGCAAACAGTGTCGCCTGGCTGGCATGGATCAGCGCGTCGGGCAGGATTTTCAGGTGGTTGGCGCGCAGCGTCTCTCCGCTGCTGGTGATATCGGCAATCGCCTCGGCGGTCAGGTTGGCGACCGTGCCTTCGGTCGCGCCCTGACTGTCGACAAGCTGGTAATCGGCGACCTCGTGTTCGGACAGGAAGGCCCTGACCAGGCGGTGATATTTCGTGGCGATGCGCAGCCGGAAGCCGTGGGTGCCGCGGAACTGGCGGGCGATGGCGGCGAAATCGTCGAGGCTTTCGCAATCGCGCCAGCAGGCCGGGACCGCCAGCACCAGATCGGCATGGCCAAACCCCATCTGCGCCACCTCGCGCACGTCCGAGCGCCAGCCGGCAAGCTTTTCGCGCACCAGGTCTGATCCGGTGACGCCAAGGTCGATCCGGCCCGAGGCAAGCTCTCGGGGGATTTCGCTGGCCGACAGCAGCACCAGCGACAGGTCCGCGCCCTCGACCCGGCCGGCATATTCGCGGTCCGATCCGGCGCGCGACAGGGCGATGCCGCGATCCGCGAACCAGCGGAACGTATCCTCCATCAGCCGCCCCTTGGACGGCACGCCGAGCTTCAGCATGAGGCCTCCAGTTCCGCGATCAGGCCGGGACGGATGATGCCGCCGACGGCGGGGATGGCGCGCCCGGCGCCAAGCTGCGCGGTCAGCGCGTCATAGCGCCCGCCCGAGGCGACCGGCGGCCAGTCGGGGTGCGGCGCGGTGAAGGTGAAGGTCATGCCGTCGTAATATTCCATTGTCTCGCGGCCATGACTGGCGGCGAAGCGGATGGCGACGGGATCGGTGCCGCGCGCGGCCAACTGGTCGAGGCGGGTGGCGAGGCGGTCCACGGCTTCCACAATGGCGGGGATTTCGCTGGCCAATTCGCGCAGTTGCGCCAGCGCCTGCGGGGCGGGCGCGTCCACGGCGAAGAGCCGGGTCAGACGGTTCGCCCAGACGGCGGGCAGGGGGGGCTCGTCCGGTTCCATCGACAGGGTGGCGATGCGCGCCTCCATCTCCGATCCGGTGCGCAAGCCGGTCCAGGGCGCGGCGCTGTCGGGCAGGGCGCGCGGGCTTGCCGGGGCCGAGAAGCGGGCGAGCAGGCGCGAGAAGCGGATCGGGCGCCAGATATGGTGCAGCAGTGCGGCCCGGCGCGCCTCCGAGACCGGCAGCGCGCGCACTGCGTCCAGAAGGATATCCATGTCGCCCATGGTCGCGCTGAGGCCATAGGGGGTCAGCAGCCGGTGGAAGAGCGCGAAGACCTCGGCATCGGCGCCCGCGTCGCGGGCGAAGACCTCGAATCCCGCCTGCAGATATTCGTTGTCGCGCGGGTGCTCGGGGCGGGTCTCGCCATGGTCCTGCTTGCGGAACACCTCGCCCAGATAGCAATAGCGTGCCGGTTCGGCGCCGGTTTCCATATGGGCGCGCACGACCGGGACGGTGAAATCGGGGCGCAACACGACTTCGCCCCGGACCGGGTCGGCGGTCACATAGGCGCGGGCGCGGATGTCTTCGCCGTAAAGGTCCAGCAGGGTGGCGGCGTCCAGCAGGATGTCGGGCGCGACCTCGACCGCGCCGGCATCGCGGAAGGCGGCCAGAAAGCGTTGGCCGATGGCCTGCTTGGCGGATTTGGTTACCATCGGGCCAGCATCTCGCGGATGGCGGCGACCAGCTGGTCGCGCGGCACCTCGGTCTGGGCGGGCTGGGATTTCCACTCCTCGTGGCTGACCTCGGATGCCAGCTTTGCGCCGAGGATCAGGTCCTTCAACTGCACCACGCCGCGTTCGGCCTCGTCCCCGCCCTGGATCACGGCGATGGGCGCGGCGCGTTTGTCGGCGTATTTCAACTGGTTGCCGAAATTCTTCGGATTGCCCAGATAGACCTCGGCGCGGATGCCGGCGGCGCGCAATTCGGCGGCCATGGCGTGATAAGCGGCCATGCGGTCGCGGTCCATCACCGTCACTACGACCGGGCCGCGCGCGTCGCCCCCGGCCAGCCCCTTGGCGCGGAGCGCGGCCAGCAGCCGGTCGACCCCGATGGAGACGCCCGTCGCCGGCACCTTCTGGCCGGTGAAGCGTTCGACCAGCCCGTCATAGCGCCCGCCGCCTGCGACGCTGCCGAACTGGCGCTTGCGGCCCTTTTCGTCGAGGATTTCGAAGGTCAGTTCGGCCTCGAAAACCGGGCCGGTGTAATAGCCGAGGCCGCGCACGATGGAGGGGTCGATGATCGCCCGATCCTCGCCCACACCAAGCCCCGCCAGCAGCGCCGCGATCTGGGCCAGTTCGTCGACGCCCTCCGCGCCGATGGCGGAAGCGCCCACGGCGGCGCGCAGATTGGCCAGCGTGGCCGCGTTATCCGCGCCTTTCGAGGTCAGGAAGGCCAGCACCGGCCGGGCCTGCGCATCGGTCAGCCCGACGCCCTCGATCTCGGCGCCGCTGTCGTCCTTGCGACCCACGGTCAGAAGCTGACGCACCCCGGCCTCGCCGACCTTGTCGAACTTGTCGATCTGGCGCAGCACGTCATCGGCCTTGTCGGCGCCGACCTCGGCGGCTTCCAGCACACCGTTCAGCACCTTGCGATTGTTGATCCGCACAAGGTAATCGCCGCGCGCGATGCCCACCGCTTCCAGTGCGTCGGCCAGCATGGCGCAGATCTCGGCATCCGCCGCGACCGAGGCGCTGCCCACCGTATCGGCATCGCATTGATAGAACTGCCGGAACCGCCCCGGCCCGGGCTTTTCATTGCGCCAGACCGGCCCCATCGCATAGCGGCGATAGGGCGCGGGCAGATCGTTGCGATATTGCGCGGCAACGCGGGCCAAGGGCGCGGTCAGGTCATAGCGCAGCGCCATCCAGTCGCCGCGCCCGCCGCCGGGCACGTCTTCCTCCTGCCAGGCGAAGACGCCGGCATTGGGGCGGTCCACATCGGGCAGGAACTTCCCAAGCGCCTCGACGGTTTCCACGGCCGAAGTTTCCAGCGGATCGAACCCGTGCAGATGGTAGATTTCGGCGATCCGGTCCAGCATCTGCTTGCGTTCGGTCACCTCGGCGCCGAAATAGTCGCGAAAGCCCTTTGGCGTCTCGGCCTTCGGGCGGGGATTTTTCTTCTTGTCCTGCGGCATGGAACCTGTCTCCAGTCTCGCCACGGGGCTTAGCGGAGATGGACGGAATGGACAAGTTGCAGCGGCTGGAAGAAGGCATCGCCCACCTGACCCGCACGGTCGAGGACCTGTCGGACGTGGTTGCCCGACAGGAACACGAGATCGTCCGGCTGAAATCGCGGGTGGGAATGCTACTGGAACGCGAGGCCGAGCGCGAGGCGGCGGATGGCAGCTCGATCCCGCTGGCCGATCAGAAGCCGCCGCACTGGTAGGGCGTCAGATGAAGCCCAGTTCCAGCCGGGCTTCGTCGGACATCATGTCCATGCCCCATTGCGGCTGGAAGGTCATCTCGACATCGACCTCGCGCACGCCGGGCACGGATTCGACGGCATCGGCGACCCAGCCCGGCATCTCGCCCGCGACCGGGCAGCCGGGCGCGGTCAGGGTCATGACGACCTTCACCAGGGCTTCGGCGCTGATGTCGATGGTATAGACCAGCCCGAGATCGTAGATATTCACCGGGATTTCGGGGTCATAGACGCTGCGGCAGGCCTCGACGACCTGCTCGTAAAGCGGATGTTCCGTGGTCGAGGGCCGGATCAGCGGCTCGCCTTCCGTGAGATTGTCGTCCATGCGCGTTTTCCCGTAATGCTGTTGGATATATAGGGCAGAAGCAGTGCCGCTTCCAGCCCGCAGGGTGCCGCAGGAAGGAAAGTCATGACCGTCACCATCTATCATCTGCCCCGCTGCTCGACCTCGCGCAATGTGCTGGCTGAAATCCGGGCGCGCGGAATCGAACCTGAGGTGGTCGAATATGTGAAGACCCCGCCCTCGCGCGAGGTGCTGCGCCGGTTGGCGAAGGACAGCGGCTTGGGTGTTCGCGGGCTGCTGCGAGAGAAGAATACGCCCTATGCCGAGTTGGGCCTTGGCGATCCCGCGCTGAGCGACGATCGGCTTCTGGACGCGATCGAGGCGCATCCGATTCTGCTGAACCGGCCCATTGTCGCCGGCCCCAGGGGCACGAGGCTGGTGCGGCCGATGGCGCTGCTGGATGAGGTGATCTGACACGGCAGGGAAGGGGGCAGCATCGCCGGCATTTGCACCGTGTACCACAGATTTTGGTCGCGCTGCCGCCGGTCGCGGGGCCGGCCCTATTCCTGCGGGGCGTGTTCGGACAGAAGGTTGCGCTCGCCTTCCTGCTTTCCGGCCTCGACCATGCGCTCGAACGCCGCATCGGGGGCGATGTCGGGGGTCGTGTCCTCGTCGATCACGGGTTCCGCTGCCGCCGGCGACAGCGGCGGCTGCGATGCCTCGGCAGGCGGTTCTTCCAGCCGGACCCGATAGGTCGGCTCTGGCGGGCCATAACCCGCAGCTTCCAGCGTGTCCCTGACGGCGCGGATCGCCTCTCCTCTGGCCTTGTTGAACTCGGCCCCCTGCTGAGTGACCCAGCCGGTGAAGCGCATGACGATGCCGGATTTTCCGATCTCGTCGATCCAGACGGCGGGTTCCGGGGCGGGCAGGACGAAATCCAGCGCCTGCAGGGTCTTCAGGCCCAGATCGCGCACCGCCGCCAGGTCGGTGCCGCCCGCGACTGAGAGATCGAAGGTGAAGCGCCGTTGCGGGTGGCGGGTGTAATTGGTGATGACCGCCTTGAAGACCATGGCATTGGGAATGCGGATGTCGTTGCCATCCAGCGACAGAAGCGTTGTCGCCCGGCTGTTGAGACGGATCACGCGACCCATGATGCCGTCGATCTCGATCAGGTCATTGGGCCGGAAGGGCTGGCGCAGCGACAGCATGACCGAGGCGATGAAGTTCTCCACCGTGTCGCGCACCGCGAAGCCGAGCGCGATGCCGATGATCCCGGCCGCGCCCAGGAATGTGCCCAGAAGCGCCGTCGCGCCAAGGATATCGAGCGCCACCACCACGGCGGCGACACAGAAGCCCAGCCGGATCGCGGTGCGCAGAATCTCGGCGATGAAAGGGTTGGCGGCGATCCGGTCCCAGGGCCGGCGCATCCGGGCGATGCGGTTACCGATCCAGCCGATCAGCAGCGCCGTCAGCAGGGCCACGCCAAGCAGCGGCAGAAACCCCACCATCTGCGCCATCCGGTCGCGGAAACGCTGCGCGACCGGGGTCAGCCGGGCGCCGAGATCGGTGGTTTCATGAACCTGATTCTCGATCTCGACCACGCCGTCGACGCGGGCGACCAGCCGGTCCAGCCGTTCCTGCGCAGCGCCGTCCAGCACCGTGCCGCCAAGCGTGACGATGCCGGCATCGACGTCGACCGTGACATCGGCAAAGCCGTCCAGACCCGACAGGATCGTCTCGATCCGGTCGCTGATCGCCGCATCGGTCCGGGCGTCGGGGGTGACGGCGATGGTGCCCTCGGGCTGGCTGGCCAGGTCCTGCGCCCAAAGGGGCGGCGACAGGGCCAGAAGCACTGCCGCCAAGGCCGCCGCGCGGATGGCGGCACCTGCCCTCACGAAGGCATGACCGGGTCGGATTTCGCCAGCGCGTCGAAGCGCATCAGGCTGGCGACAAGCGCCGGCATCTGGTCGAGATAGATCATGTTCGGCCCGTCCGAGGGCGAGTTGTCTGGGTCCTGATGCGTCTCGATGAAGACCCCGGCCACGCCGAGCGAGACCGCCGCGCGGGCCATGACCGGCGCGAATTCGCGCTGCCCGCCCGAGGAGCCGCCCTGACCGCCGGGCTGCTGCACCGAATGGGTGGCATCCATGATCACCGGATAGCCAGTGCGGGCCATGATCGGCAGCGAACGGAAATCGGTGACCAGCGTGTTATAGCCGAAGCTGGCGCCACGCTCGGTCAGTAGGATCTTGTCATTGCCGGTCGAGGCGACCTTGTCGGCGACATTGGGCATGTCCCAGGGGGCCAGGAACTGGCCCTTCTTGATATTCACCACCGCCCCGGTTTCGCCGGCGGCCAGCAGCAGGTCGGTCTGGCGCGACAGGAAGGCCGGGATCTGGATCACGTCGACCACGGCACCGGCAATGCGGGCCTGTTCGATATCGTGGATATCGGTCAGGACCGGGCAGCCGATCTGGCGCCGTACCTCCTCCAGCACGCGCAGCCCGTCATCCATGCCGATGCCGCGCCGACCCTTGAGCGAGGTCCGGTTCGCCTTGTCGTAGCTGGCCTTGAAGACATAGCCCGCCCCGGCATCGGCGCAGGCTTTCGCCATCACCTCGGCGATCATCAGGGCATGATCCAGCGATTCCAACTGGCACGGGCCGGCGATGACCGTCAGCGGCTGGTCATTGCCGCAGGTGATATTGCCGATCTGAACCTGCTTCATGTCGATACCTGCTCTCTCAGGATGGATGCGGTCAGCGACAGCATCAGATAAATCCCGGCAAAAATAAGGAAGGCCACGATCGTATTCGAAAGTGACTTCGGATAGGTCGCATTGCTGGGCGCGACCGGCGCCACCGAGAGCGACAGATAGCGGACCTGCTTGTTCGCCTCGATCCGCGAAACCTCCAGTTGTTCGGCAGCCGCGGCCAGCAATTGTTGCCGGGTCTCCAGATCCGCCTCGGCAATGCGCAGCCGGCCGCTGATCTGGGCCAGCGAACCGTTTGTCCCGTTATTCTCGGTCAGTTTCGCGCGGCTCTGTGCGATCAGCTCCTCAAGGCGCTGAATATCGCCTTCGACACCTTGCACCCTGCTTTCGTTCGGGCGCAGGTTGGATTGCAATTGCGCCAGTTCCAACTGCTTCTTTGTCAACTCGGATTGCAATTGTCCGATCTGTGACATCACCAGCGTACTTTCTGAAGCCGCATCCAGAACACCCAGTTGTTCTTGCAGGCTTTGCACCGCAGTCTGTGCGTCGCGGACACGGGCTTCGGCTGCTTCGTAGTTCTTTTGCGATCCTGCCATCTGGTCCGAGCGCACACGCGAGGTCAGGTCGTCGACCTTGCCTTCGGCATAGCGAATGAGAGCGAGCGCGAATTCCTCGCTCAACACGGGATCGGGGGCGATGACGGTCAGGTCGAGCACGCCTTCGGTCGGGTCATATCCGACCTTGATCATGTCGGAATAGGTCTTGAAGGCGTCGTCATCGGTCGCATCGGGCGGCAGGCGCAGCAGCGGGTCGAGCGAGGGGTCCTGGAAGGCGGTCTTGAAGCCGGCTTCCTCGTCCAGGCGCAACATCGCGTTCTTCGATGTCAGATAGCTTTGCACGGCGACAGAATCCGGGTTCAGCTGCAAGCCGCTGAGGATGGAGTTCCCGGAGGCCGTGATGGCCGAATCGGCCTGCTGGATCAGGAATTGAGACTTGGTTTCGTAAAGCGGCGTGGCCACTGTGAAGTAATACCAACCGGCAATCACGGTCGGAAGGACGACCATCAGCAGCAGGCGCACGGTCAACCAGAACTGTCGGATGCGCCTGCGCCGCGCGATGTCGCGTTGGATGCGATAGATCTCGGCCGCGCGCTTTTCTTCTGTCAACGCCTCTCGCGACGGCAGGTCCGGTCGACCGGCCGGGACTTTCACCGGGCTGATCTGGCCCAGTTGTTGCCGGCTGCCTGGCGGAGAGGGCTCTCGCCGCAGCGCCAGCTGATTGCCTGATTCCGAGGCCGGCTCAACGCGATCCTGTTCTGCGGCCGCAGCCGTGGCGGCGCCGGTCTGGGCAACGATCTGGCTGAGCGAGGAGCGATGGAAGGGGTCGATATTCCTCGCCCGCAGCACCACGACGGCCTCTTCATCGCTGTCGACGTCGATACCGTGCATGGCCGCGATCCGCCGCGCGAGGCGCAATTGCCTGCCAGTCAGCCCCTCGGCTTTCACGGCGGCAAGCTGAGCTTCCATGCCCTGGGCCGCTGCGTCAGGCACGGTTTCGGCGTCCTGTGCCGCATTGGCGATGATCGGCTGGGTCAGCACGATTCGTTCGGCCGCGCCCGTCGCCCTGGCCGCTTGGCCCCCGGTGTCGCGCTCCACGCCAAGCACCGATTCGCTTCGCTTCTGGCGGTAGATCCGAACCCTAGGCGGTGTAGTCATAATATTGCTTCGCCTCGTCCAGCGTTTCGAAAATGTAAAGGCGACCGTCGCGAAGGACCGCCGCCTGTCGGCAGAATTTTTCCAGAATTTCAGCCTGGTGCGACACGATCACCACCGTGGAATTCACCAATCTCTCGTTGAGGACCTGGCCGGCCTTGCGGTTGAATTCCACATCGGTTGCGGTCGGCATGCCTTCGTCGATCAGGTAGATGTCGAATTCCAGCGACAGCAACAATGAGAACACGAAGCGCTGCCGCATCCCCGACGAATACATCCCGACCGGCATGTCGAAATATTCGTCGATATCGGTCAGCCAGCGGGTGAAGGCCGAGACGTAATCCGGGTCCAGCCCGTAGATCCGGGCGATGAAGCGCGCATTCTCGTTCGCGCTCAGTCGGCTGACCACGCCGCCCATGAACCCCAGTGGAAACGAAACCCGGCATTCGCGGCGGATTATGCCTTCGTCGGGCTTTTCCAACCCGCACATCATGTTGATGATGGTGGTCTTGCCGGTGCCGTTAGGTGCCAGAATTCCCAATGAGTGGCCAAGCTCAACCCGGAAAGATGCCTGATCGAGGATCACCTTGCGCTGCGTTCCTGTCCAGAACGACTTGGAGACATTGTCGAATTCCAGCATCATCGATACCCTGGAAGCGGCACCCGGCCGGATCGTAACGCGCAGTCCGCCTTGGTCAGGGCGGACACTCTTGCCAGCAAATTATGCCTTCCGCCCCGCGAAGTCCACCAATCCCTTAGTTCGTGGTTTATCAAAGATTTACGCTTCTCTTCACATCGGGCTGTGCCATGGTTAATTTGACCCCATGCCGAAACCCCAAGCTTTGAGTGCCGAAATCGCCGCCTGCCGGCTTTGCGCGGGTCGCTTCGCGGCGACGGCCACGGCGCATGGGCCGCGTCCGGTGGTCTGGTTCAGGCCCTCGGCCCGTATCCTGATCGTGGGTCAGGCCCCCGGCGCGCGGGTTCACGACAGCGGCAAACCCTTCGACGATGCCTCGGGGCAGCGGCTGCGCGAGTGGATGGGGATCACGCCCGAGGCATTCTATGACCGTGACCGCATCGCCATCGTGCCGATGGCTTTCTGCTTTCCCGGCTATGACGCCAAGGGTTCCGACCTGCCGCCGCCGCCGATCTGTGCCGCAACCTGGCGCGAGCGGGTAATGGAACTGCTGCAACCCCGGCTGACGCTGCTGATCGGCGGCCATGCGCAGCGCTGGCATCTCGGCACCCGCGCGCCGGTCAGCCGGGTGGTCGAGGGCTGGCGCGACCATCTGCCCGGCGTCTTTCCCTTGCCACATCCGTCCTGGCGCAATACCGCATGGCTGAAACGCAATGACTGGTTCGCAAGGGACCTGCTGCCGGCCTTGCGTGCCCGCGTCCATGAGGTGCTGAATGACCCCGCTTGACCGCCTTTGCCCGGCACCCTTCCACGACCTGCCCGATGCCGCGCGCGCGCGGGTCCTGAACCGTCTTGCCGATACCGAGCTTTTCGTGGCGCTCGAAGGCGATCCGGTGGGCGACCGCGCCAAGCTGCGGCTGTTCGATCTGCCCGCAGGCCGGCTGGCCATTGCCGCCGATGACGAGGCCCGGCTGGCCGGTTTCTTCGACGCCCCCACAGGGCACCTCGCCATGCCGGGCCGGGCGCTGGCGGCGATGCTGGCGCCTGAGGGCGTGACGCTGATGGTCAATCCCGGCGCGCCGTCCGAGATGCTTCTGGATGCCGCGACACTCGGTTGGCTGTCCGAGGCCTTGTCACAGGCCCCGGCCGAGGAAAAGGCCGGCGTCGCCCGGCTTTCGGCGCCCTCGCCCGAGATGGTCGCGGCCCTGGCCGAGCCGCTGGCGGCGCGGCTCTCGGACATGGCCGGTCTGGCTGAGGCTGCCGGGCTGGCCGCAGCGGAATGGCCGGATGGGTCAGCGGGGCATCTGCTGGTCCTCGTCGGCGTGGCCGAGGCGCAACGACCGCTTATCGCCAAGGCGCTTGCGGAACTGCTGGCCTTCCTGCCACCGCTGCCCGCGCCTTGCGATGTCGCCTTCGATCTGCCGTTGCCCGATGGCGCGCTGATCCTGCGGCTGGATCGGACGGTGCCGGAACCCGCCCCGGCACCCGCTCCCCGTGCGCCCGGAAGCGATCCCGACAAGCCGCCGATCCTGCGATTCTAGTAACCCTTCGCCCGGTCGACCAGGAAGCGCGGCGCCTCGCCACGCATGACCCGGCGCAGGTTTTCCGCCACCACCTGCGCCGCCGTTCCGACCCGGGTTTCCGAGGCGATATGCGGCGTCACCGTCACCGCCGGATGCGCCCAGAAAGGATGATCGGGGGGCAGGGGCTCGGTTCGGAACACGTCCAGAACCGCGTGGCGGAGATGGCCGTGATCGAGCGCCGCCAGCAGCGCCGCATCCTCGATCAGCGTGCCGCGACCGGGATTGATCAGGGTCGCCCCCTGCGGCAGCAGCGCTAGCCTGCCCGCATTCATCAGGTCGCGCGTCGCTGCGGTGTCGGGCAGCAGCAGGATCAGGATTTCGGCCCGGCGCAGGGCGCGGTCCAGTTCGGGACCGGCGAAGGCTGGGATGCCCTCGGCCCCGCGCCCCGAGGCCGACCATGTGGCGACATCGAAGCCCAGCCCCTTCAGCGCCCGCGCCACCGCCTGACCGAGCGCGCCCGCGCCCAGCACCGTCACCCGACGCTCGCTGGCCAGGGGCGGCACGGTATCGTTGCGCCAGATGCCATCCTGCGCATAGGCGTCCATGCCCAGATGCGCGCGCAGCACCCAGCCGGCGCAATAGTCGATCATCCCCTGTTCCAGCCCCGGATCGACCATGCGCGCCAGCGGCTGGGTCAGGGTCGGGTTGGTGACGATACGCTCGACCCCGGCCCAGAGGCTCTGGACCAGACGGGCATTGCGATAGGGCGATAGGTCTTCGATCTCGCCGCCCGGCGCATAGACGATGGCGTCGAAACTGGCGGGATCGCCCGCGCGCGTCAGCTTCGCCTCGGGGCAGGCGGCACGCAGCGCCGACGACCAGGCGGGCCATAGCTCGTCCCTGGCAGCGAACAGCACTTTCAGCGGCGGGAATTCAGTCATATCCATCGGGGCTTTCGGGTTTGGCAAAGACAAAGGGCGCCCCAGTAAAGGAGCGCCCGGCGCGAAATTGCAATGCCCGAATAGGGGCGGCGACCGTCAGACCCGGCCGATCAACTCGCGCCCCTCACGGACGGTCAGGAACGGCCGTGCACCTTCGGGACGCTCGCCGCGTTCCAGCCGGGCTTCCAGTTCAGGGAACAGAGCCAGCACCTCCTCGCGGTCCGAGGGCGCCAGGCCTTTCAAGGCGCCTGGGCCCAGATAGAGGCTTTCCGCCGGTGTTCCATTGGCGAAGATGACCTCGTGACGGTCAAGCAGGATGTGGAAATATTCCACGTTGCCACCTTCGACGGCCCGGATCATGCGGTCGTCGACCAGTGATTTCGCCGGCACCAGCACTTCGGACTGCCCGTAAAGAATCTCGGCCTTCGGTCCCGAGATCAGCATGCGGTGCTGCGGGGAAACCCACAGTTCACGGTCGTTTTCCAGCGCGCCCTCGCGGATGCGGATCGGCGCCATCGCGCCCGTCGCCGGGACCCGGCGCGAGCCGATCCAGCGGATCTCCTGCAGGCCATGATCGGCCGTCAGCACCTTGTCACCGATAGAGAGATTCTCGACCGGACGCTCGCCCTTGTTGGTGAGAATCCGTGTGCCGCGCACGAAACAGGGCGCGACTTCGAAAGCGGCGATCTCGTTGGCAAAATTGGCGATATCCTGACGCTGGGTCAGGTCGCCGCCGAGCGTACCGGTCGGCACATATTCCGTCAGGAATATCTTGGTAACGTTCTGGCCCGAAGCGTTCAGCGCCAGGACCAGTTCGTCACCCAACACCATAGACTGGTAGGTGTTGCCCGTCCCCGGGTCGGTGCCCGAAATGATCACCCCGACACCCTGGATAATGGTGCCGTCCTCCAGCCGGATATCAATCTTGTAACGGTCGAAATCCGTTACCCTCAGCCAGGGATCGCTGCCATCCAGGGTATTGTCGGAATTGAGGTCCATGCGCACGGCTTCGCCGAGGTCGAGGTTGATGTTGTCCCCGATATAGCCCTCCTGGTACAGAGGATTGGTCGATGTGTTCGTCCAGCTACTATAGGGCTGACCGGTTATGGTTGACGGGTTGCTGACCATGGTCAGCGGCGCCACCTCGGAGTTGTGAACAGAGAGGACCGAACCCACCGCAGCAGTGCCGTTGTAAGTCGATTGTCCCAGATAGAACGATGAACCCGTTAATGTTGAACCAGCCACAACCTTCTCCCATAAGTAAAGCACACGCGATTATGACCCTGTCCGGCGGCTGCGTTTGTTGGGAAGCAACACAGCAAGGACAGAACCGCAGGGCGCACTATCAGAAGAACTGTTACATGGATAGGGAAATATTGTCGCAGGCTTGTTAGCCTGCATTTTATGACTGTTTGATCTATCGATGTGGCAGTTCGGCAATCCGGTCCGTTTCGAGCGATACCAGTCGCTTAGCGTGGACGGTTCACATGCGCCGACTGCACCATGCCGAAGGCCATGAGCAGGATCATCATTGCCGTACCGCCATAGCTGACCAGCGGCAGCGGAACGCCCACCACCGGCAGCAGTCCCATCACCATCGCCATGTTGATGGAAAAGAACAGGAAGAAGGTGCCGGCGATGCCGATGGTTAGAAGGCTGGCGAAACGGTCGCGATTGGTCAGCGCCGAATAAAGGCAGAAGCCGATGATCAGCGCGTAAAGCAGCAGCAGCGAGCCGGCGCCGACGAAGCCGAATTCCTCGGCCAGGGTGGTGAAGATGAAATCGGTATGCTTCTCGGGCAGGAAGTTCAAGCGGGACTGGGTGCCCTCCATGAAGCCGCGCCCGGACCAGCCGCCCGAACCCAGCGCGATCTGCGCCTGGATGATGTTATAGCCCGCGCCCTGCGGGTCCTGGGTCGGGTCGAGGAAGGTGTCGATGCGGCGGAACTGGTAATCGTGCAGCAATTGCCATGTCGTGCCCCGGCTTTCCAGCACCGTCCAGACGACGCCCACGCCCGCCGCGATCACGGCGCCGAAATACCACAGGCTGACCCCGGCTGCGAACATCACGATGCCCCCCCCCATCAGCAGCAGCAGCGAGGTGCCGAGATCCGGCTGTTGCAGCACCAGTGCGGTCGGGATCAGGATCAGCACCACCGGGATCAGCACCCAGAGCGGGCGCGAGACCTTGTTCAGGTCGAGCCAGCCGTAATAGGCCGCCAGCAGCAGGACGAGCGCGATCTTCATCAGCTCGGAGGGTTGCAGCTTGACCGGGCCGAGATCCAGCCAGCGCTGCGCCCCCATGCCGACATGGCCGATCACATCGACCGCCACCAGCAGCAGCACGCAGATCACATAGGCCAGGACCGAAATCCCGCGCCAGAACCAGATCGGCACGAAGCCCAGCCCGAGCATGGCCACCATGCCGATGGCGAAACGCTCCATCTGCGGGCGGGCCCAGGTGTCGATATTGCCGCCGGCGACGGAATAGAGCGTCAGGAAACCGACCGAGGCCACCGCCGCCAGCAGGAAGGCCAGGGGCCAGTTCAGCGCCAGGAACTTGCGAATGCCACGCGGCGGCTCGGCAACCTTGTAGTCGAGATAGCTCATGCGCGTGTGCTTCCCCCGCCCGAGGTGGCGACCGGGGTAATCAGGCGCATATTGCGATGCATCTCCTCGATCTGGCCGCGCTGCCCGTCGGGATAGGCGGTCAATGGCGGCACACCGCCCGCGAGTGCGTAAAGCAGGATGTCGCGGGCGATGGGTGCGGCCACCGCCGAGCCGCCGCCGCCATGTTCGACAATGACCGAGACGGCATATTTCGGCGCGTCAAAGGGGGCGTAGCAGACGAACAGTGCATGGTCGCGGCGGTTCCAGGGCAGCTGATCGTTACGGGTGACGCCACGGGCGCGCTCTGCGGCGGTGATATTGCGCACCTGGCTGGTGCCGGTCTTGCCGGCCATGCGCCATTCCTCGGCCACGATCCGCGATTTCCCCGCCGTCCCGGCGGCCGAGTTTATCACCGCATCCATGCCGCGCCGGGCGACGCGCAGGTTGCGTTCGCTCAGACCGAGATCGGCGAATTCCGGGGTCTCGACCGGAACCCCGTCGATGGCGCGCACGAGGCGCGGCTTGACCTCGCGCCCGGTCGCCACCCGCGCCGTCATCACCGCCAGTTGCAGGGGCGAGGCCAGCACGAAACCCTGCCCGATCGAGGCATTGAGCGAATCGCCGATCACCCAGGGCTGGTCGAAGCGTTCCTGCTTCCACGCCCGGTCGGGGGCGATGCCGGTGGCGACGGCCGACATCGGCAGGTCATGTTCGACCCCGATACCCAGTCGTCGCGCCATCGCCGCGATGCGGTCGATGCCGGTGGCGCGGGCGGTCTCGTAATAGAAGACATCGCAGGATTTCTGCAGGCTCTGCACCGGGTTCACATGGCCGTGGCCGCCCCGGCTCCAGCAATGGAACTTGCGGCCGGCAACCTCCAGCGCGCCATTGCAGAAGAAGGTGCTGCCGTCGTTGATAACGCCCGCCTCAAGCCCGGCCAGCAGCGTGACCATCTTGAAGGTCGAGCCGGGCGGATAGACGCCCTGCACGGTCTTGTCGGCCAGCGGGCGGTGGTCATGTTCGGTCAGCGCCTTGTAATCGGCCGAGGAAATGCCACGCACGAACAGGTTCGGATCGAAGACCGGGTTCGAGGCAATGGCCATGATATCGCCATTGGTCACGTCGATGACCACGGCGGCGGCGGATTCCTCGCCCAGACGTTGCACGGCGTAATTCTGCAACCCCGCATCCAGGGTCATCTGCAAGGTGGCGCCCTGCTGGCCCTCCTGCCGGCTGAGCTCGCGCATCTCGCGGCCTGCGGCATTTACCTCGACCTTGCGGATGCCCGCCTTGCCGCGCAGGATCGGTTCCAGCTTGTTCTCGGCCCCGACCTTGCCGAACTGGAATTCCGGCAGCATCAGCACCGGGTCGGGATCTTCCATCTTCGACAGGTCGTAATCCGAGACCCGACCGACATAGCCCAGCACATGGGCGAAATCGCCCCGGCGCGGATAGACCCGCGACAGAACCGATTCCGGCTGCACGCCGGGCAGCGCCGGTGCGTTCACGGCGATAGAGCTGAACTCGTCCCAACTCAGGTGATCGCCGATGCTGACCGGGGTGCTGGCGCTGCGCTTGGCGATTCCCGCCAGCAACTCGGCGGCCTCCTCGTCCGACATCGGCACCAGCAGGCGCAGCTTGGCCACTACCTCATCGACATTGCCGGCCAATTCGCGGGTGATGGTGGCACGGTAATTCTGTTCATTGCCGGCGATCACCAGACCATTGCGGTCATGGATCAGCCCGCGCACCGGCGGCAGCAGGCGAAACTTGATCGAGTTGCCATCCGAAAGCAGCCGATATTCGTCGGCATGTTCGACCTGCATCGAGCGCAACCGCCAGGCCAGCGTGCCGATCACCGCCGCCTGAATGACGCCCAGCATCACCCCGCGCCGCGAGACGATGCGGGCGCTGTCGATCATGTCCTTGGGCGATTTACGCATCAATTTACCGTCATTTCGAGTTCCGCCGTGCTCAACCGCCTGATGCCGATCACATGCACCGCCAGCACCACCAGCGGATAGGCCGCGACCGTTGCAACCCATTGTAGCACCACAGGGGCAAGCGCGGGAACAGGCAGCAGGAACAGAACCATGATCAGGCGGTTGCTGATCAGCATCAGGCCCATCAGGATGGCGACGCGCAGCCACTCGAACAGAAACGCCTGATCCGCCCAACGCTGCGCACGCGGGCGCAAAAGCTCGGTGGCCATGAGGATGAAGAGGCTCCATAGCCCGAAGGGGCGGCCAAGCAGCAAATCGCCGACGACCGACAGGGCCACGATGACCGCCGCCGGCAGCTGATCGGGGCGGCGCAGCACCCAGGCGAATGTCAGGCACAGGCTCAGGTCCGGCCCGGGTCGGCCGGGCTGGCCGGGATGGAGCGGCATGAGCTGGAAAAACAGGATCATCAGCCCAATGCCGATATAGATCGACATGGCGACAAAGCGGCGGCGCCGACGGGGATCGTTCATGGCGCGCCTGCGTCTGCGGGTCGCGCGGCGGGGGCGCCGGGAAGCACCGGCCCGATCAGCCCCGGCTCGGGCGGCAGGACCAGTGCGCCGCCATCCTGCAGACGCTCAGCCGGGTGACTGCGCAGCACGCGCAGGAATTCCAGCCGCCCGTAATCCGCCGCCATGCGCAGCCGCAGCCGTCCGTCCGAGCCTTGCACCACCTGTCCGACCAGAATATCGGGCGGAAAAATCCCGCCGTCGCCCGAACTGATGACCCGGTCGCCCGGTCGCACATTCTCGGGCCGCTCGATGAATTCGAGCGTCGGCAGCGTCGAGTTGTCGCCGGTCAGCAGCGCGTTCTCGCCCGAAGGCTGGACGGTTACTGGAATCCGGGATGATGGATCGGTCAGCAGGATCACCCGGCTGGTCTGGCCGCCGACGCCGGAAATTCGCCCGACCAGTCCCAGCCCGTCCATGACCGCCCAGCCATCCACCACCCCGTCGCGGCGCCCGACATTCAGCAGAACCGACTGCCGGAACACCGTGCCGCTATCGGTCAGCACCACCCCGGTGATCGAGGTAAGCGTCGGGTCCAGCCGGACATTGTTCTGTGCCAGAAGCTTGGCGTTTTCCTGTTCAAGCTGGACGGCGGCTTCCTTCCAGCGCTCCATCTCGCGCAACTCGCGGCGCAACTCCTGATTCTGTTCGTAGATCCGCGAATAGCTCTGCAGGCTGGAAACCATCCGCGTGACCCGGGTGACCGGGGTCATCGCCCATTCGAAACTGGGCACGAAACGATCCACGAAATCCGAACGCATCGCCTCGGCCCGGGGGCTGTCGATGCGCCAGAACAGGAACATGCTCAGCAGGAACAGGGCCAGCAGCCCGATCAGGATGCGGCGGACCGGGGTGGCAAAATCGTAACCCTTGCGGGCCATCGCGCCGGCCCCGCCTCAGCTGTCGTAGTCGATGACGTGACGCAGCTGCTTTTCGAATTCCAGCGCCTTGCCGGTGCCAAGCGCCACGCAGCTCATCGGCTGATCGGCGATGGAGATCGACAGCCCGGTCTGCTCGCGCAGCGCCAGGTCCAGCTCGCCCAGCATGGCGCCGCCACCGGTCAGCATGACGCCGCGATCGACGATATCGGCGGCCAGATCGGGCGGCGTCGCTTCCAGCGCCACCATCACCGCCTCGCAGATCTGCTGGACGGGTTCGGCCAGGGCCTCGGCGACCATGGCCTGAGTGATCTCCAGCTCGCGCGGGACACCGTTCAGCAGGTCGCGACCGCGCACCGGCAGGGTGGCGCCGCGCCCGTCATCGGGCATCCGCGCGGTGCCGATCGAGGTTTTCACGCGCTCGGCGGTCTGATCGCCGATCAGCAGGTTATGGTTGCGGCGCAGATAGTTGATGATCGCCTCGTCCATGCGGTCGCCGCCGATACGGACCGAGCGCGCATAGACCACATCGCCCAGCGACAGCACCGCGACCTCGGTCGTGCCGCCGCCGATATCGACCACCATCGAGCCGGTCGGCTCGGTGATCGGCATACCCGCGCCAATGGCTGCGGCGATGGGTTCCGCGATCAGCCCGGCCTTGCGCGCACCTGCCGACAGCACCGACTGGCGGATGGCACGTTTCTCGACCGGGGTGGCGCCATGCGGCACGCAGACGATGATCTTCGGTTTCGAGAAGGTGGTGCGCTTGAACACCTTCTTGATGAAATGCTTGATCATTTCCTCGGCGCTGTCGAAATCGGCGATGACGCCCTCGCGCATTGGCCGGATCGCCTCGATGGAACCCGGCGTGCGGCCCAGCATCAGCTTGGCGTCTTCGCCCACGGCCAGAACCTGCTTCTTGCCGTCCTTGACGTGATAGGCCACCACCGAAGGTTCGTTCAGGATGATCCCCTTGCCCTTCACATAGACGAGCGTGTTCGCCGTCCCGAGGTCGATCGCTATATCGGTAGAGAACAGCCCGAAGAACGCCATGCCTGTATCCTTTTCGTGCCGGTTGTCCCGGCCTGTCCATATAGGTTTCCGCCCAGCCGGGAATCGCGCCCGGCGCAGCGCGTCGCCCCATATAAAAGGCCGAGTGGCTTCGCGAAAGCCCTGATTTCCAGTAATCATGGGGTTTCGCGTTGCGCTTGATGCCTCGTCATGATCCCGCCCGACGCGCAGCGCCGGTTGCGTCCGCCGCCCGACCGCGCCTAATCTGCGGCCCGCACCCTTCTCAGCCGGAGCCGCAGCCTGCCATGAATGATCGAATCGTCGGGATCTGCCGCTTCTCCTTCCTGGGTCTTGGCGACTGGATCGGGATGCGGGGCGGCGGCGATGCATCGCCCGAACGCATCGCCCATCAGGCGGCGCAGATCTATGCGCCCGACCGGCTGGAACGGCGCTTCGCTGCCTTCGAGACCCTGTTCCTGCCCTGGGTTGCCGCCCAGACCGACCCGGATTTCGAGCTGTGGATCCTGACCTCGCCCGAATTGCCGGCACCCGACATGGCCCGGCTGCGCGATCTTTGCGCGCAGATGCCGCAGATCCGCATCATCGTTTCGGCTGAGCGCGACTGCAAAGCCGCGCTGGCCGAGCCGCTGATGCAAGTGGCTCAGGCGGCTGGCGGGCCGGTCATGCAGTTCCGCATCGACGATGACGACGCGCTCAGCCGGCATTACATCGCCCGGCTGCGGGCCCATATGCGCCGCTTTCAGGATATGCGCACGGTTGCGATCAGCATGGCCTGCGGGCTGATCCTGCGCAGCTATGGCGACGAGCCGGTCAGTTTCTGGCGCGCGAAACAGCTGTTCGGCAGTGCCGGGGCGGCTGTGCGGATGGCGGATCGCTCTCGTTCAGTCTTTTCGCGCAACCATTTCGACCTGCCGCGCCATTTCCCGGCTTTCTCGGATATCGAAGGGCTGAACTATGTCCAGCTTCGCTGGGATGCGGGGGATTCCGCCGCACCCGCGCAGATGAATTGGGACAGCCGCCATGTCGCGCTTGCCCTGGCGCATTTCGAGGCGCTGATCGAGGACGATTTTCCCTTCCTCAAGAATGCCGATTTCGGCTTCATGACTGGCGCATGAAAAAGGCCGGGCGCGCGGCCCGGCCTTCGATCTTCGCAAGCGTCGCCACTTAATGCGAATACATGCTGACCTGCTTGGCATCGCCATCCTTGCCGATGGCCTCACGCCTCGCGCGCAGCCGGTTCAGCGCCCCGACATAGGCCTTCACGCTGGCCAGGATGGTGTCGGTATCGGCGGCCTGCCCGGTGGCGATGCGGCCCTCTTCCTCCATCCGCACGGAAACCGTCGCCTGCGCATCGGTGCCCTCGGTCACGGCATGAACCTGATAGAGTTGCAGCACCGCCTGATGCGGATAGATCTCGGTCACGGCGTTGAAGACGGCATCGACCGGCCCGTCGCCGGTGGTCGAGGCGGTCTTTTCCTGCCCGTCCACGATCAGGGTCAGATCCGCCGATTGCCCGTCGCTGCCGCAGACCACGCGCAGATGCTTGACCTGCAGGTAATCGTCGCCGGTATTGGCGGCGCTGTCCTGCATCAACGCGACGATATCGTCGTCATAGACTTCCTTCTTGCGGTCGGCCAAAGCCTTGAAGCGGACGAAGACATCCTTCAACTGGTTGTCGCCGACCTCGTATCCCAGATCCTTCAGCTTCGAGCGCAGCGCGGCGCGGCCCGAATGCTTGCCCATGGCGATATTGGTCTCGTTCAAGCCGATATCGGCGGGGCGCATGATCTCGAAGGTTTCGACATTCTTCAGCACCCCGTCCTGATGGATGCCGCTTTCATGCAGGAAGGCGTTCTTGCCGACGATGGCCTTGTTGAACTGCACCGGAAAGCCCGAGACCTGCGCCACCCGGCGCGAGATGCCCATGATCTTGGTGGTGTCGATCTCGGTGTCATAGGGCATGATGTCATGGCGCACACGCAGCGCCATCACCACTTCCTCCAGCGCGGTATTGCCGGCGCGTTCGCCCAACCCGTTGATAGTGCATTCGATCTGGCGCGCGCCGGCTTCCACCGCGGCCAGGCTGTTGGCGGTGGCCATGCCCAGGTCGTTATGGCAATGGGTGGCGAAGATCACCTCGTCGGCGCCCGGCACGCGCTCGATCAGCATCCGGATCAGGTCGGCGCTTTCGCGCGGCGCGGTATAGCCGACCGTATCGGGGATGTTGATCGTGGTCGCACCGCATCTGATGGCGATCTCGACCACCCGGCACAGATAGTCGTGTTCCGTCCGCGTCGCGTCCATGGGCGACCATTGCACATTGTCGCAGAGGTTGCGGGCATGGGTCACGGTCTGCTCGATCCGTTCGGCCATCTGGTCCATGTCCAGATTGGGAATGGCGCGGTGCAGGGGCGAGGTGCCGATGAAGGTGTGGATGCGCGGGCGTTTCGCGTGTTTGACCGCTTCCCAGCAGCGGTCGATATCGGGAAATTGCGCGCGCGCCAGCCCGCAGATCACGCTGTTCTTCGCCTGTTTCGCGATTTCCGAGACGGCGGCGAAATCGCCTTCCGAGGCGATCGGGAAGCCGGCCTCGATGATGTCCACGCCCATCTCGTCCAGCATGGCGGCGATTTCCAGCTTCTCGGCATGGGACATGGTGGCGCCCGGCGACTGCTCGCCGTCGCGCAGGGTGGTGTCGAAGATATATACGCGGTTCTTGTCGGTCATTGTCTTGCTTCTTTCGCTGATTGGAATCCTGAGGCCGGGCGCTTGGCCTGACTGAGCGGCGGCCCGGCAGGACCCGCTCAGCGCAGCGTAAGAAGAAGCAGACCGCGGAGGTTCACGGCGAAACGCGCGCCGATCTGCGCGTTGCGGGAAGGGGCGATATGTCGCATCCGGGTCATGGCGCCGACTATACAAGCGGACGCGGCGATGAAAAGCCCAAATCTGTCATTGCCGTATCAGGGTGGCGGATCATCCGGTCGTGGGCCGGCCTGCGGCTTGGCCGGGGGGGTGCCGACACTGCGAATACGCTCGATCCGTTTGGCCAGCTTCCGTGCCCGCCGGCGGTGATAGGCGCGGATCACCGGCACCGTCAGGTAATGCGCGACCACGGCGGCAATGATGCCAAGGATCAGCCCGCCGACCATATAGGGCTGGTAGATGTCGTGATAGAAGGAACCCAGCCGGTCCCAATGCGGCGTTCCGTGGCCGAACATGGCGGTGAAATTGTGCCAGACCTGCATGGAGGCATCGGCGGATTCGTTCAGGATCTTCTTCGCCGACAGCCGGCCATGGGTGCCCAGAAGCTCGCGCCCCAGCCAGGTCGAGGCATAGGCGATGAAGGGGAAGGTGATCGGGTTGCCGACAAATGTCGCCAGCAGCGACGCCAGGATATTGCCGCCAATGACCCAGGCAATGCCTGCGGCCGCAAGGAAATGGAGCCCGTGCAGCGGCGTGAAGGAAATGAACACCCCCGCCGCGACCCCGCGTCCGATCTTGTGCGGCTGATCGGGCAGCCGCCGCAACCGATACAGCACATATTGCCCCGCGCGCAGCCAGCCGCCGCGCGGATAGATCATCTCGGTCGCGATCTGCGAATAGCTGCGGGGTTTGCGGCGCTTGAACATGACGAAAGGGTATGCGGAACGGGTAACAGAAGGATTAACGGGTCAAACAGTAACGCGATCAATCTAGGGTGCCAGGTCCGGCCTGAGAAGGCGCGTGACCTGCGCCACGTCCGATTCTGCCTCCAGCGCGGTCAGAAGTGCGTGAAGCTGGTCCAGCCCGTGCAACTCGACCTCGATTTCGAGCCGGTAGAAATCGGGCTTGCGGTCGGCAAAGGTCAGGTTCGAGATATTGGCCCCCTGGCTGCCGATCAGCGTGCAGATACGCCCCAGAACGCCGGCATCGTGGCGGATGGTGACTGAAAGCGTGACCGGATAGGCCGGCGGATGGCGCCCCTCGCGCCATTGCAGGTCGACCCAACGCTTCATGTCCTCTTCATTGTCCAGCTCGGCCAGGGCCGGGCAGTCGATGGAATGGATGATGACGCCGCGGCCGCGATAGGTGATGCCGACGATCCGCTCTCCCGGCAGCGGCTGGCAGCATTGCGCGCGCCCCAATGTCTGATCGGCCTCCAGCCCGGCCACCGGGCGCTTGGGATCGACGGTTTCCTTGTGGTCGCTGAGTTCGGGGTAAAGCGTTGTCAGCACGTCCTGCGCAGACATCTCGGCGCAGCCGATCCGGGCCAGCAATTCGTCCGAATCGGGCAAGGCCAGCTTGGTCGCCGCCGTGCGCAGCGCCTTGTCGGTGACGCGCCGGCCATGATGTTCGAAACTGATCCGCACCAGTTCGGCACCGAGCCGGATCAGGCGCGCCCGGTCCTCCTCGCGCAGGGATCTGCGGATCGCGGCCTTGGCACGGCCGGTCTGGACGATCTCCAGCCAGGCGGCCTGCGGACGCTGGCCGGCGGCGGTGATGATCTCGACCAATTGGCCGTTCTTCAGCCGGGTCCAGAGCGGCACCCGGATGCCATCGACCTTGGCGCCCACGGTGCTGTTGCCGATCCGCGTATGGATCGCATAGGCGAAGTCGATGGGCGTCGCGCCTTTCGGCAGCTGGATCACATCGCCCTTCGGCGTGAAGATGAAGACCTGGTCGGAATACATCTCCAGCTTGACGTGCTCCAGGAACTCGTCGTGATCCTCGCCCCCCAACCGGTCATTGAGCTGGGCGATCCATTCCGCCGGATCGACGGCAAAAGGGTTCGTCGAGCGTTGCCCGTCGCGATAAGCCCAATGCGCCGCCACGCCCGCCTCGGCGACCTCGTGCATCTGGCGGGTGCGGATCTGGACTTCGACCCGCTTGCCGTCGCGGCCGGTCACGGTGGTGTGGATCGAGCGATAGCCATTCGATTTCGGCTGGCTGATGTAATCCTTGAACCGCCCCGGCACTGCCCGCCAGCGGCGATGGATCAGCCCAAGCGCGCGGTAGCATTCGCTTTCCGTGTCCACGATCACCCGGAAGCCATAGATATCCGACAGCCGAGAGAAGGTGAGCTGCTTTTCCTGCATCTTGCGCCAGACGCTGAACGGGCGCTTGGCGCGGCCATAGACATTGGCCTCGATGCCTTCGCGGTCAAGCTCGGTGCGGATGTCGCGGGTGATCTGGGCGATGACATCGCCCGATTCCTTCTGCAGGGTCAGGAAGCGGCGGATGATCGAGTTGCGGGCCTCGGGATTTATGACCTTGAAGGCCAGATCCTCAAGTTCTTCGCGCATCCACTGCATACCCATGCGACCGGCCAGCGGCGCATAGATATCCATGGTCTCGCGGGCCTTCTTGGCCTGCTTGTCGGGGCGCATGGCGCGGATCGTGCGCATATTGTGCAGCCGGTCCGCCAGCTTGACCAGGATCACCCGCAGATCGCGGGTCATGGCCATGAACAGCTTGCGGAAATTCTCGGCCTGCTTGGAATGCGCGCCGGAGAGTTCCAGATTGGTCAGCTTGGTGACCCCATCGACGAGATCCGCGATCTCGCGGCCGAATTTATCGGAAACCTCGGACCAGCTGGCGCGGGTATCCTCGATGGTGTCATGCAGAAGGGCGGTGACCAACGTCGCATCGTCCAGCCGCATCTCGGTCAGGATGGCGGCGACGGCGACGGGATGGGTGAAATAGGGCTCGCCCGAATGGCGTGTCTGGCCCTCATGCATCCGCTGGCCGTAATCATAGGCCAGCCGGATCAGCTTTTCATCGGTGCGCGGATTGTAGTTGCGGATCAGCGCGATCAGGTCTTCGACATCGAACTTGTCCAATCGAAAACCCCGTTCACCCTCAGCCGCGCTGGTTCGCTTCCAGCATCATCCGCAGCATCCTTTCCTCCGATTCCTCGTCGGCGGGCTTCGGACGGTCGACCTCGGCACCCAGCAGAAGCGCCATGGCGTCTTCCTCCGGCTCGTCGACCTCGATCTGGGTCTGGCTGGATTCGATCATCCGCTCGCGCAGGTCGTCGACCTGCTGGGTTTCCTCGGCGATTTCGCGCAGGGCGACGACCGGGTTCTTGTCATTGTCGCGGTCGAGGCTCAGCGGGCTGCCGGTCGCGATTTCGCGGGCGCGATGCGATGCGAGCATCACCAGGTCGAAGCGGTTCGGAACCTTGTCAACGCAGTCTTCGACGGTCACGCGGGCCATGAATCACCTATCGGTTCGAATCAGAAAGGGCGGAAACGGTTACTTGGTGAGTCGCGGGCGGATTGTCAAGCGAAACCCGGAGGGCCGCGCGGTCTTCGGCGGGCAGGGCGGCCAGCATCTCTGCCACCGTCTGCCCGCTGCGCGGATGGTGCCAGAGCGGCGCGATCTCGGCCAGCGGCAGCAGCACGAAGGCGCGGTCCTGCATCCGCGGATGCGGCAGGATCAACTGCTCGGGCGTGCGGGTCATCTGTTCGGCCAGCGGCAGGCTGCGCCATGCGTCCTGCGTCGCGTGATCGGGCAGAACCAGTTGCCCCACGGCCAAAAGGTCAAGGTCGATCCCACGCGCCGCCCATCTTCTGCCGTCGCGCTGCCGCCCCAGTTCGGCCTCGATCTCATGGAGAACATGCAGCAATGCTTCGGGCGAAAGCGCCGTGTGCAGACAGGCGCAGGCATTGGCGTAATCGGGCCCGCTGCCAGCCGGAAAAGCCGGCGAATAGTAAATTTTGGAAACTGACCCTAGCGTAAGGTCGGGATGCCTGCTAATCAACTGCAGCGCGAAGCGAACCGATTGGTCAGGAGAACCTACCGAAGAAGACAAGTTTGCGCCAAGGGCGATCAGGGCTAAGTTGGTGGACATTCTGGTTTCGGTAATCGTTTCCAGCATTTGCAATTATCAGTTGGCATGCCTGCGCGGGCATGTCTAGGGAGTCTACGTGTTCTACAAAGATGATCGCCTCGCACTCTTCATTGACGGTGCAAACCTTTACGCGGCGGCCAAGTCCCTGGGCTTCGACATCGACTATAAGTTGTTGCGGCAAGAGTTCCAGCGCCGTGGAAAACTCCTCCGCGCCTATTATTACACGGCCCTGCTGGAGAACGAAGATTACTCGCCGATCCGGCCCCTTGTCGATTGGTTGCAGTATAACGGCTATTCCCTGGTGACCAAGGCGGCCAAGGAATACACCGATGCCCTGGGGCGCCGGAAGATCAAGGGCAATATGGACATCGAACTGACCGTCGACGCGATGGAGCTTGCGCCCCGGATGGATCATGCCGTCCTGTTTTCCGGCGACGGCGATTTCCGGCCCCTGGTCGAGGCGTTGCAGCGTGAGGGCGTCCGGGTCTCGGTCGTCTCGACGACGCGAAGCCAGCCGCCGATGATCGCCGACGAACTGCGCCGTCAGGCCGACAACTTCATCGAACTCGATGCGCTGCGCGACGTGATCGGGCGACCCCCGCGCGAGAACGGTCATCCGCAGCGCGACCCGTCCGAGCCGCCGCCGACGATCGAGACATGAATCGATCCCTGCGCCCCTGAACCGGGGGCGCGGGATCACCGTTGAGGGGGAGGTCCGGCGGGCACCTTTCGCCCCGTCGCCGCTGAGCAGACTCCTTGAAGCTCAGCGTTCAGGCGACAGGCGATAAAGCCCGCCATCCGCCTCATCCGTGACCACCCAGATGGTGCCGTCACCGGCCACCTGCACATCGCGGATCCGTCCGATGCCGGGATCGAGCCGTTCTTCACCGCTGACCTTGCCGCCGTCCAGCTTCAGCCGCACCAGCCCCGGCGGCCGCATCGCCCCGATCAGCAGATCGCCCTGCCAGCCGGGAAACAGCCTGCCCTCATAGAAATCCGCCCCCGAAGGCGCGATCACCGGGTCCCAGTAATAGACCGGCTGTTCCATCCCCTCGCGCGCGGTAATCCCCTCATTCACCGCGCTGCCATTGTAATTCCTGCCATAGGAAATCACCGGCCAGCCGTAATTGCGGCCCCGCTCCGGTCGGTTCAACTCGTCCCCGCCAAGCGGGCCATGCTCGATGGTCCAAAGCTGGCCCGCCTTGTCCAGCGTGGCCGCCTGCACATTGCGAAAGCCGCTGGCATAGATCTCGGGGCGCACACCGTCCCGACCGACAAAGGGATTGTCCGAAGGGATATTCCCGTCCGGCATGATCCGGATCAGCTTGCCGAGGTGATGGCCCATATCCTGCGCCGTGTCGCGGATCGGCACGTCGGAGCGCTCTCCCAGAGTGATGAACAGCGACCCATCCGGCGCCGGCACGATCCGGCTGCCGAAATGCAGCCCGCCGTCATAGGTCGGCATCTGCCGGAAGATCACCTCCACATCGCTGACCGAGGCCCCGTCCGGCGCCAGCACCATGCGCGCGACGGCGGTGCCATTGCCGCCCTCGCGCGGCTCGGCATAGCTGAGGAAGATCACCCGGCTGCCCGTGAAATCGGGCGAGATCGCCACATCCAGCAGCCCGCCCTGCCGCCTTGCATCGACCCTCGGAATGCCGCTCACCTCGCTCACGCGGCCATTGGCGTAATATCTCAGCCGTCCGGGCCGTTCGGTCACCAGCACGCCGCCATCGGGCAGAAGCGCGACCGCCCAGGGATGCTCCAGCCCCTTGATCACCGGCTCGACTTTCAGGGTCACGCCGCTTTGCATCGCCTCGGCCCGGGTCTGCCCGGCAAAGGCGGGCGGGAAATCCGTATTGGCCTTGCCCTGCGGCCAGGGCGCGGCATAAGAAGCGCCGGCGATCAGGGCGGCAAAAGCAGCGTTCAGCAGAAATCTCATATCCAATCTCCTTGTCTGCGTGCCGGAACCGGCCCCGATGGGGCTGGGCGGGCTTGGCTGTCAAAAGAACCTCCCGAGCCTAGCCCGGCTCCACTGGATTTTCCTGCACAAGCGCGTTACCTGCGGATCATGGAACAGGCCAAGCCCCCCCTGACGCTTTACCTCGCCGCCCCGCGCGGCTTCTGCGCTGGCGTCGACCGCGCCATCAAGATCGTCGAAATGGCGCTGCAGAAATGGGGCGCGCCGGTCTATGTCCGGCACGAGATCGTGCATAACAAATTCGTCGTCGACAGCCTGCGCGATCAGGGCGCCGTCTTCGTCGAGGAACTGGACGAATGCCCCGACGACCGCCCGGTGATCTTCTCGGCGCATGGCGTGCCGAAAGCCGTCCCGGCCGAGGCCCGACGGCGAGAGATGATCTTCGTCGATGCCACCTGTCCCCTTGTCAGCAAGGTCCATGTCGAGGCCGAGCGTCACCATGCCGAAGGCCTGCAGATGGTCATGATCGGCCATGCCGGCCACCCCGAGGTTCTGGGCACCATGGGCCAGTTGCCGGAAGGCGAGGTGCTGCTGGTCGAAACCGTCGAGGACGTGGCCGGCATCGCGCCGCGCGACCCCGACCGGCTGGCCTTCATCACCCAGACCACGCTCTCGGTCGATGATACGGCGGCCATCGTCGCCGCGCTGCAGGCGCGCTTTCCGGCGATCGTCGGCCCGGCCAAGGAAGACATCTGTTACGCCACCACCAATCGTCAGGCGGCGGTCAAGGCGGTGGCACCGATGATCGACGCGCTGCTGGTGATCGGGGCGCCCAACAGTTCCAATTCCCGCCGTCTGGTCGAGGTCGGACGCGCCGCCGGCTGCGCCTATAGCCAGCTGGTCATGCGGGCCGCCGAAATCGACTGGCGCGCGATGGAGGGTATCCGCGCCGTCGGCGTCACCGCCGGTGCCAGCGCCCCCGAGGTGCTGATCAACGAGGTCATCGACGCCTTCCGCGCCCGCTTCGATGTCACCGTCGAGATCGTCGAAACCGCGCAGGAAAATGTCGAATTCAAGGTCCCCCGGGTCTTGCGCGAACCGGCCTGATCTGTCCAGATCGCCCCGACTCCGACAGGCGGGGCAGGGTGATTTCAGATGAAGCTTTATTCGATGCCGTCCTCCGGCAATTCCTACAAGGTCCGGCTGCTGCTGGCGCTTCTTGGCCGCGAAGCCGAGATCGTCGATGTCGAGGACAGTTCGCCCGCCATTGCGACCGCCAAGGCCGAGGGCCGTCTGCCCTTCGGCAAGGCCCCGGTGCTGGAACTGGACGATGGCCGGCTGCTGCCCGAATCCAATGCCATTCTGTGCTATCTGGGCGAGGGCACGGGGTTTGTCCCCGCCGATCCGGTCCTGAAGGCGGAAATGCTCGGCTGGATGTTCTGGGAACAGAACCAGCATGAGGGCACCATCGCCGTGCGTGGCGCGCTGCAATTCTATCCGCCGCGCCGGCATCTGGCGACGCCCGAACGCATGGCCGACCTTCTGGAACGCGGCAATGCCCATCTTCAGATCATGGAGAATCGTCTGACCACCTGCGACTGGCTGGTCGGCGACGCCATCAGCCTCGCCGATATCTGCCTTTACGGCTATACCCATACGGCGGGCGAACGTGGCGGGTTTGACATGGGCCGTTTTCCGGCCATCAATGCATGGCTCGCGCGGATTGCCGCGCTGCCGGATTACAAGGGATTGGACACATGAGCTGGGATTACCTTCTGACCGCTTTCATCGTCTGCCTCGCGCCGGGGATCGGCGTGGTCTATACGCTCTCGACCACGCTCGGCGGCGGGTTTCGCGCCGGCTTCTGGGCGGCGCTCGGCTGCACCATCGCGACTGTGGTTCACATGATCGTCGCCATGGCCGGGCTGGCCGCCGTGCTGCATTCCAGCGCCCTGCTGTTTCAGGCGATCAAATTCGCCGGCGTCGCCTATCTGCTGTGGATGGCCTGGGCGGTGCTGAAGGATCGCGGCGGGCTGTCGGTGCGCCCGAGCGAGCCCGCCTCGCCCAGGGAACTGGTGCGGCGCGGCATCCTGCTGAACATCCTGAACCCCAAGCTGCCCCTGTTCTTCATGGCCTTCATTCCGCAATTCATGCCGGCAGGCGCGGGCATGGGGATGCTGATCCAGTTGGGCGCGGGCTTCACCCTGATGACCTTCGCGGTCTTCATGGGCTATGTCGCCCTTGCCGTCACCGGGCGCCAGCGTGTCCTGTCCAGCGAGGTCGCGATGGGCTGGATGCGCCGTGCCTTCGCCGCCAGTTTCGCGCTTCTTGGCCTGAAACTCGCGACCGAGCGCGCCTGATCGCCTTTTGCTTCCCCCCGGCTTCGTCTAGAAGCCGGGGCATGAGCGAATTGTTTGCATGGACCGACGGCGCGTGTTCCGGCAATCCCGGCCCCGGCGGCTGGGGTGTATTGATGCGCGCCATGGACGGCGAGAAGATCGTCAAGCAGCGCGAGCTGGAAGGTGGCGAGCCCGACACCACCAACAACCGGATGGAGCTGATGGCGGCGATTTCCGCGCTGGAGACCCTGACCCGTCCCTCGGCGATCACCATCACCACCGATTCGGCCTATGTGAAGAACGGCGTCACCAACTGGATTCACGGCTGGAAGCGCAACGGCTGGAAGACCGCCGACCGCAAGCCGGTGAAGAATGTCGATCTCTGGCAGCGGCTGGATGCGGCGCAATCGCGCCACCAGGTCAACTGGGAATGGATCAAGGGCCATGCCGGCCACCCGGAGAATGAGCGCGCCGACGAACTCGCCCGCGCCGGCATGGCGCCCTACAAGCCCTGATCGCCCTTCTTCAGCAGATCGGCCAGCCCGGCGAAGGGCTTTCGCCCCTCGTCCTCGGCCGGATCGTCACCGATGGCCGCCTCGGGCATCTCGGCCCCCGGCGACAGGGGATGGCTCGGCAGCGCCAGCGACAGCGCCTCCAGCGCGATATCGCCAAGCTCGATCCAGGCCCCCAGCGGCTCGATGCTGTCATCGCCCATCTCGACCTCTTCCTCGTCCGGCGCTGTCACATGGGGCGAGAAGATCAGCGTCACATCCTCGGCAATCGCCGTCTCGACCGGATCGAGCGTGATCGCGCAGGGCTGCACCACCCGCGCCACCAGCTTGCCCGACAGCGCCCAGTCCTCGGCGCCGGAGGCGCGAATCGCACCGCTGAAGCGCATCTCCGGCAGCGCCAGCAGCTCCATCTCGGCAGCGATCCGGGCGCGGGCCCCGGCATCGGGGGCAATATCGAATTCATTCGGGCGGCTGGGCGACAAATGCGCCACGCGCAGCCTCTCGGGGATGGGACGTCCTGCCAAACTGAGCCTTTCCAGATGGATTGAGAGCCGTGGCCCGCGATCTTCTTGAGCCAACCTGCCGAGTTTGCTAAGCCTCTCGGGCGGCGTCAACCGGGGCCGCGCATCTGGCGGGAATGACCTCATATGTTACCGATCCGTGGCCTTGTTATCGCGCTGACGCTTTTTGTCACCGGATGTGCACCGATTTACCGCAATCACGGCTATATTCCGCCCGAGGAAGACCTGGCGCTGATCCAGATCGGCCAGACCAGCCAGTTCGAGCTTGAGAGCATGATCGGCAGGCCAGGTTCGCAAGGCCTGCTGGAAGGATCGGGCTGGTTCTATGTCGGTTCGCGCTGGCGCCATTACGGCGCCATGCCCCCGCGAGAGATCGAGCGCGAGGTCGTCGCCATCCATTTCGCCCCCGATGGCACGGTTTCGAATGTCGAGCGTTTCGGCTTCGAGCAGGGCCGCATCGTGGTGCTGTCGCGCCGCGTGACCCAGACCAACGTGACCTCGACCAGTGCGATTCGTCAGGTCCTCGGCAATATCGGCAATTTCGATCCCACCGGCGCGCTCGGCGGCGACTGATCGGCGCCGGCCTATACTGCGGCAGGCACGAATCTGATCGCCACCCCATTGATGCAGTAACGCAGGCCGGTGGGCGGCGGCCCGTCGGGGAAGACATGGCCCAGATGGGCGTCGCAGTTATGGCAGCGAACCTCGGTGCGCATCATGCCGTGGCTCTGATCGACATGCTCGTCGATCTCGCCGCCGGGGGCGCTGAAACTCGGCCAGCCGCAATGGCTTTCGAACTTGGCATTCTGGGTGAACAGCGGCGCGTCGCAGCAGATGCAGGCGAAATAACCCTCGCCCTTCGGGAACCCCTGATGAGAGAAGGGGCGCTCGGTCCCGGCCTGCCGGGTGACGTAATATTCCGCATCGCTCAGCTGCGCCCGCCATTCCGCGTCGGATTTTACCAGCTTCGGCATTGAACTCTCCTGTTGCACGACCGTTACTAGATAGGAATATGCAGTCAGGTGACAAGATCGTGGCACCGGAGAGACCGAGATGATGCGCAAGACAGGCCGCTACAGGGCCCGGCTGGCCGAGACCGGGGCCGACCTTCAGGCCGCGCAACGCCTGCGCTGGCTGGCCTTCATCGGTCGGCGCGGTGCTGCGCCGGACCAGACCGCGCTCGATGCCGACGACCACGACGCCGCCTGCGCCCATGTGCTGATCGAGGATCAGCGCAGCGGCCAGCTTGTCGCCACCTTCCGCTTTCTGGCGCTCGCCAGCGGTGCCGAGATCGAACGCAGCTATTCCGCCCGCCATTACGACCTGCGCAAGCTGAAGGAATTTGCCGGCCCGATGGTCGAGATGGGGCGCTTCTGCACCCATCCCGAATATTCAGATCCCGACATCCTGCGCGTCGCCTGGGGCTGGATGACGGCTTACGTCGATGCCCATGGGGTGCAGCTTCTCTTTGGCTGTTCCTCCTTCATGGGGACCGAGACGCAGGGCTATCAGGACGCTTTCGCGCTTCTCAGGCAGCGCTATCTGGCGCCGCGCTGCTGGCTGCCACGGGTGAAGTCGCCGAAGGTCTTCCGCTTCGCGCGCGCGCTTGCCCGCTTCACGCCGGACCCGCGCCGGGCGCAGGCCGGGCTGCCGCCGCTTTTGCGGACCTATCTGCTGATGGGCGGCTGGGTCAGCGATCATGCCGTGGTCGACGACCAGCTTGGCACGCTGCATGTTTTCACCGGGCTGGAAATCGCCGCCATCCCGCCCGCCCGCCAAAGGCTGCTGCGGCAGGTCGCGGGCTGACCTCGCGCGGGTCGAACCGGATCAGAAGTTGAAGTTCAGCCGGCGCACGATGCCCAGACGCAGGGTCGGCTGGTTCTTGTCCTGCACGATCGGGCTGTCTGCGGCATCGCCGACGATGCGAAGGAAACGGACCTCGCCCAGAAGGGCGGTCTTTTCGGTCAGCTGGTAACGCGCTTCCAGAATCGCGGCTGCGGTGTTGAAGCCGCCGCCGGGCCTGTATTCGCCGTATTCGGTATTGGCCGCTTCCTTGGCGCTGACGCCGAAATAGGTCTCGTTCAGCTTGCTGTCGCCATAACCGGCCTCGACGCCGGCCTGGAACGACCATTTGTCCGAAGTCGCGAAGTCGTATTTCACGCCCAATTCGCCGACGACGCCGTGATGGCCGCCGAAACCCTTGCGCACGGTGCCATAGGTGGACAGCCCGTCGCGGGTATAGGCCAGCTTCACCCCGGCCTCATAGGCGCGGCTGATATCGTCCATGCCCTTCAGCGCGTCGTCGTCATCTTCCTCGCGCGGGCCCATGATGTCGAAATTCGGCAGGATCGAGAAACCGTTGGCGCTGTCACGCCCGCCATAGGTGCCGACGCGCAGGTTGCGCAGCGTTACCCAGGGACCGACATCATGATCGTCCGCGCCCGCATATTTCGGCTTGGCAATGGCACCGATGCCGAAATCGAACTCGACCGAATCGATCCCGGAAACAGCAGCATCCTGCGACAGCGCAGGCGTTGCGAAGGCAAGGGCAGCGATCAGGGACAGGGCGAGTTTCATCGGCGTCGGACCTCATAACGAAAAGGTGGGCTTGCGCCCGTCGAGGGTCGGCATCGGGCAATCGGGGCGGGGAATCAAGCGCCACGGCCCGGTGCTGCAACCATCTTGAACCAGACGTGACCTTCGCGCAACGGATTGCTTGCGACTCAGCCGTTCTCGGCGCTTTCCAACCGCTCCAGCGCCTCCATCCACAGGCTTTCGGCGCGGATCATCGCCTCGCTCGCCTCGGCATGTTTGCGGCCCCATTTCTCGACCTCGGCCGGATCGTCATAAATTTTAGGATCGGCCATCTTCACGCCCAGCTTGTCCAGCATCTCGGCCAGCTTCTCGATCCGCTCCTCGGCCCGGCGGGCCTCGGCACGCAGTTCAAGGATCTCGTCGCGGCTGGCGCGCTTGCTTGCCGGCTTGGCGGGCGCGCGCGCCGGTCGGTCCTCGGGCGTCGACAGCAGCATGGCCCGGTAATCGTCCAGATCGCCCTGCCAGGGCGCCACCCCGCCCTGATCGACCAGCCACAGCCGATCCGCGACCAGTGACAGAAGGTGCATGTCATGGCTGACCAGCACCACGGCGCCGGTATAATCGTTCAGCGCCTCGGTCAAAGCCTCGCGGCTTTCGATGTCGAGGTGGTTCGTCGGTTCGTCCAGCACCAGCAGATGCGGCGCGTCGATGGTGGCAATGAGCAGCGACAGCCGCGCCTTCTGCCCGCCAGAGAGTTGCCCGACCTTCGTTTCGGCCTGCGCCTCCATCAGCCCGAAACCCGCCAGCCTCGCGCGCAGCCGGGCCGGGGTTTCATCGGGACGCAGCCGGCGGACATGATCCAGCGGCGTCTCGTCCAATTCCAGCTCATCGACCTGATGCTGGGCGAAATATCCGACCCGCAGCTTGCCCGAACGCGTGATCCGCCCTTCCATGGTCTCCAGCCGCTCGGCCAGCAGCTTCGACAGCGTCGACTTGCCCTGGCCGTTGCGGCCCAGCAGCGCGATGCGGTCGTCCTGATCTATGCGCAGGTTCAGCCGCCGCAGCACCTCGCGCGAACCATACCCGACCGAGACCTCCTCCATGGCGATGATCGGCGGCGAAAGCTGCTCGGGCGCGGGGAAGGTGAAACGGTGGAACTTCGCCTCTTCCGGCGCGGTGATCGGGTCCATGCGTTCCAGCATCTTGACCCGCGCCTGCGCCTGCTTGGCCTTCGAGGCCTTGGCCCGGAACCGGTCCACGAAGCTCTGCAGATGCGCCCGCCGCGCCTCCTGCTTCTTCGCTTCGGAGGCCTGCAACGCCCGCTTCTCGGCCCTTGTCCGGGCGAAGCTGTCGTAACCGCCGGTGTAAAGCACCAGCCTGCGGTTTTCGAGATGCAGGATATGGCCCACGGCGCGGTTCAACAACTCGCGGTCATGGCTGATGACGATGACCGTATGCGGATAGCGCGCCAGATAGCTTTCCAGCCAGAGCGCGCCTTCCAGGTCCAGATAGTTCGTCGGCTCGTCCAGCAGCAGCAGGTCCGGCTGCGCGAACAGCACGCCGGCCAGCGCCACCCGCATCCGCCAGCCGCCGGAATAATCGCTGGTCGGTTGCGCCTGGTCCTCGGTCGAGAAGCCGAGGCCCCGCAGGATCGTCGCCGCCCGCGCTTCGGCCGACCAGGCATCGATATCGGCCAGTCGCGTCTGGATCTCGGCGATGCGATGCGGATCGGTCGCGCTCTCCGCCTCCACCAGCAGGGCGGCGCGCTCCAGATCCGCGTCCAGCACCGTATCGAGCACGCTGCGCCCGGTCCCCGGCGCCTCCTGCGCCACGCCGCCGATGCGGGCGCGGGCGGGCAGGCCGATGGAACCGCCATCCAGCGCCAACTCCCCCCTCAGCAGCTTGAACAGCGTCGTCTTGCCGGTGCCGTTCGGCCCGACCAGCCCGACCTTGTGGCCATAGGGGATCGCCGCCGACGCATGTTCGAACAGTGGCCGCCCGGCAATGGAATAGGAGATGTCGTCAATACGCAGCA
This sequence comes from uncultured Paracoccus sp., assembly GCF_937873615.1. GTDB lineage: Bacteria > Pseudomonadota > Alphaproteobacteria > Rhodobacterales > Rhodobacteraceae > Paracoccus. The sequence goes on along the minus strand of NZ_CALMYP010000040.1, from coordinate 925 downwards.
TGGCGCCTGCCATGACCCAGCAAGCGGATTGCGTCAATGGCCCTCGCGGCCTATCACGGAACCGATTTCGCAGTTGAGGCCATTCCGCCCCCATGCATGATTTCGGCACATCCGGCCATCGGGCGCGGTTTCTCATCGTCACCCTGCCTCGCAGCGGCTCCTATCACCTGGCCTCGCTTCTGGGCAGCGCGCCCGACGTCACCTGCCTGGGAGAGCTCTACAAGCCCAACGCCGTCGAATTGCCGCCCTGGCTGCGCCAACAGGTCGGCTTCGCCCGCCACGATACCGCGCTGCGCGATGCCGATCCGCTGGGCTATCTGGCGCTGCTCATGGCCCATTGCGACAGCCCGGTCTTCGGCTTCAAGGAATTCCTGAACCGCATCCACCAGACCGGCATCGGCAAGCAGACGCTGCGCTCGCGGCACTGGCAGAAGATCTTCCTGTTCCGCAACCCGATCCGCAAATACCTCTCGCTCGCCCGCGCCATCCAGACCGGCGCCTATACCAAGACCGAACCCGGCGCAGCACCCGAGGATAACGCCGTGATCCGCTTCGATCCGCAGCTTTTCGATGAGACCATCCGCCTCGACGCCCAGCTGCGCCAGCGTTATCGAGACCTGAAAGCGCAGCATCCCCGCCGCAACATGGCCCTCGACTACCGAGAGCTGAACGATCCCGCCAGACAGGCCGGGATGCTGGATTTCATCCGCGCCGAGGCCGAGCCCGCCCAGTTGACCAGCATCTATCACCGCCAGAACTCCGCCCCGCTGGAGGAGAGCATTACCGATTACGAGGCCATGGCCGCCCATGCCCGCGCGACCGGGCAGGGGTCTGCACTGGACGACGCCCGCCACCCCGACGCCTGATCGGGCGTAAGCGTTGTCTGGCGATCACCTTCTGCTGACGGGATAGATTTGCGACTTGG
>NZ_CALMYP010000039.1 GCF_937873615.1 uncultured Paracoccus sp. | reverse complement strand
CTGAAGATCCCGGTCCTGACCGACGAACGCCAGAACCGCCGCGCCTCGGTCCGCCGGATCACCGATCTCCTGGCCTCGGCACAATAAGCAAGAAGAACGGCAGGACAGGGGGAAGGCCCGGCAGCGATGCCGGGCCTTTTTAGGTCGATCCGGGGGATGTTGGTTGGGAAACACTAGGATTTGGGAATGTCCAACTTTTCAGGAACGCGAGATTTACCGCTGTAGTTAAAGATCGACCACCTAAAGGAATCGCGCCGCATTTCTAAGACTAAGTCATTTTGTGCCATCGAGAGCGCCTTGTATTCCGAGGCATGATCCGGACATCCGGGAGTTAGCTTTGCATGTGCTTCAAGGTACTTTTGCAGCAAAACGCCCCAAGCCATTATGACCGACTTATCCGCGTAGAACATTAGGCGAGGTACGTACTCCATCGCAGGCCGTAGAGCGGTTAGAAACTCCTCTTTTGTCGAGTCGTTGTAGGTGTCTTGAAGTGGCGGAAGGATGCTGAGAAATTCCAAATAGTGCTTTCGCTTTTCTGACAGAATACGTTCGGATTCCGCGTAGAAGCGACCAGCAAGAAAGCTCAGTGAAGCAAAAATCAAACTCCCGATAAGGGTCAAGGCGCTAGGCATTTTTGCTCCTTCTGTCCGACATATTCGACAAGCCAAATTTATCCGTGCTCAATGGTGTGTGCCAGTATGTGCTTCTTCTTGACGTATTATTTGGCGCGTGAAACCTAATACGTCGTCCTAAGGTACCGGGCTAGCCGAGCGGACAGTGGGGCATAACACAGCATTGGGCAACTTAGGCCCACCCCCCGCCACCACCTCACGACCTGACCCCTTCCCTGCCCTTCGCCACCCGGTAATGCGCCCAGAGCGCGCGGGCGGCGACGGCGCGCCAGGGGCGCCAGGGTTCCGCCAGTTCCAGCAGCGCCTTGGGCGACGGGCGCTCTTCCAGACCGTAAAGCAGCCGCGCCGATTCCTGCAGGGCCAGATCGCCCGCCGGGAAGGCGTCGCTGCGGCCAAGGGCGAAAGCCAGATAGATCTCGGCCGTCCATTGGCCAATGCCGGGCAGCGCCGTCAGGGTGGCGATCACCTCCGCATCCGGGGCCTTGCGCAGCGCCTGCCAGTCGGGTTCGCCGGCCACGATGCCCAGCAGGTAGCGGATCTTCGGGCGCGAGACGCCGCAGGCCCGCAAGCCCTCCTCTCCGGCGGCGCGGATCGCCTCGGGCGCGGTCAGCCCGGCCTCGGACAGCCGCGCCATGATCGCCCCGGCAGCGGCGATGGAGATCTGCTGGCCGATGATCGCATCAAGGATCGCGGCAAAACCGTCGCTTCTCCGGCGCAGGGGCAGGTCCAGCCCTGGCAGAGTCGCGGCCCAGACCGGGCAGACCGCCGCCAGATGGGCGCGGCCTTCCGCCAGATCGGTTTCCGCTTCGATGATCCGCATGGGCGGGGCTCAGGGCTCGCGCCGGGCGTCTTCGCGCAGCCGGGTCTCGAAGGCTTTCGAGATATGGGCCCGCAGCGCCGCCTCGGCAGCCGCGCCATCGCCGGATTTCAGCCCGTCGACAATCGCCTGATGCTCGGCCAGTGCCACCTTGGGCCTGCCCTCGACCGCCAGCGAACTGCGCGCCATCAGTGCCATGTTGCGATGCACGATATCGAGCTGCTGCACCAGATAGCGGTTATGCGAGGCCAGATGGATCTGGTGATGAAACCGCCGGTTCGCGCGCGCCAGAGCCTCGGCATCGCCCATATGGCACAGGTCCTCGTCGACCATGGATTGCAGCACCCGCAGTTCCTCGGGCGTGGCGTGACGCGCGGCCAGCCGGGCCGCCAGTGCCTCCAACTCGGTGCGGACGGTGTAAAGCTCGGCCAGCTGGTTGTGGTCCAACGTCGCCACGATCAGGCTGCGGCCGTCGCGCTTGACCATGGATTGCGTTTCCAGCCGTTGCAGGGCCTCGCGAACCGGGGTCCGCGAGACGCCGAAACGGTCGGCGAGTTCGGATTCCACCAGCCGGTTGCCGGGCTTGTAGATACCGTTGTCGATGGCCTCGACGATCAGGGTATAGGCGTCTTTCATGGCGACAGTAGCCGCGATGCCGCAGGCGATTGCAAGCGCGAAGACCGGGCGTCGCATTCGCGCGCCATTGCACGCCCGCGCGCCCCGGCCTATCACCGGGACATGCCCTTCCGACATGTCACCACCTGGATCTTCGATCTCGACAATACGCTTTACCCGCCCGAGGCGGCGCTGTTTCAGCAGATCGAGACCCGCATGACCGCGCATGTCACCCGCGTCCTCGGCGTCGACCGGGCCGAGGCCGACCGGCTGCGCAAGCATTACTGGCGCGATTACGGCACCACCCTGGCCGGGCTGATGGCCGAACACCGGATCGACCCCCATGCCTATCTGCTCGATGTCCATGACATCGACTTTTCGGTGCTGAGCCCGGCCCCGGCGCTTGCGGAGGCCATCGCCGCCCTGCCCGGGCGCAAGATCGTCCACACCAATGCCGACAGCACCTATGCCAGCCGGGTGCTGGACCGGCTCGGCCTTGGCCCGTTCGAGGCGATCTATGGAATCGAGGAGGTCGGATTTCATCCCAAGCCCGACGCGCGCGCATATGCCGCAGTTATCGACGCCCACGGCCTCGACCCCGCGCAGGCGGCCATGTTCGAGGACGATCCGCGCAATCTGGACGTGCCGGCGCGGCTTGGCATGCAGACAGTGCTGGTCGGATCGGGCCGGCACGGGCCGGACGAGTTGCCGCTCGATCACGAACATGGCGCCCATGTTCATCACCGCACCCGCGATCTGGCCGCATTCCTGCGTTCGCTTGTCTGATCGGGCCGGGTCTGGCACAGTCGGACCCGATAACCATTCCGCAGGAGACCGCCCATGTCCGCCACCGCAGCCACCGATTCGCATGGCCAAAGCGCACAGGAAAGCGCCGCCGAGAACGCGCTTGCCGCCCGTATCCTGCTGCTGGTCGCGGCGGTGCTGGTGCTGGCCGTGGTGATCGTCGCCGTCTTCGGCCTGCCCGCCCTCGGCATGCTCGGCCTGCTTGGCACGGCGATCGTCTGGGCCGCGCTTCTGGCCATCACCCTGGGCAACTGATCCGATGCACCGCGCCGGGGCCGAAACCGATATCCTGATTTCCGGCGGCGGCATCGCCGGGCTGATCGCGGCCGCGGCCTTCGGTGCCGCCGGGCATCGGGTGATCTGCGTCGATCCCGCCCCCCCGGTGACCGAGGAAGGCGCCGCCGGTTCGGACCTGCGCACCACCGCCTTCCTGCATCCCTCGATCCGGCTGCTGGAACGCGCGGGCCTGTGGGGCCGGCTGTCGCCCCATGCCACGCCCTTGCAGGTCATGCGCATCGTCGATGCCGGCGGGACCGAACCCACGGCCCGGCTGACCCGCGATTTCGACGCCGCCGACATTTCCGACGCGCCCTTCGGCTGGAACCTGCCGAACTGGCTGCTGCGCCGCGAGATCGCGACCCGGCTTGCCGAGATGGAGAATGTCTCTTTCCGTCCGGGCACCGGCACCGCCGGCCTGACCGCCCGCGACAGCGAGGCACTGGTGACGCTTTCCGATGGCAGCCATGTGACCGCGCGGCTGGTGGTCGGTGCCGACGGGCGCAACAGCCCGGTGCGCACGGCGCTCGGGATCGGGGTGAAAACGACGCGCTACGGACAGAAGGCGCTTGCCTTCGCCGTCACGCACGAGCGCCCGCATGACAATGTCTCGACCGAGATCCACCGCTCGGGCGGTCCCTTCACGCTGGTGCCGCTGCCCGACCGCGACGGCAAGCCGTCATCCGCCGTGGTCTGGATGGAGCGCGGCGCCGAAGTGGCGCGGCTGATGGCGCTCGACCCGCAGGATTTCGCGGCGGAACTCAATGCCCGCTCGACCGGCATTCTGGGCCAGCTGACCCAGGCCACCCGCCTTAGCGCCTGGCCGATCATCAGCCAGATCGCCAGCCGCTTCACCGGCCCGCGCACCGCCCTGATCGCCGAGGCCGCCCATGTCGTGCCGCCCATCGGCGCGCAGGGGCTGAACATGAGCCTCGCGGACCTGTCGCTTCTCGTCGATCTGTCGCAGGACGACCCCGGCAGCCGCGCCAGCCTCGACGCCTTCCAGCGCCGCCGCTGGACCGAGGCACGGCTGCGCATCGCCGGCATTGACCTGCTGAACCGCGCCTCGATGATCGAGGCCCGGCCCCTGCGCGACCTGCGCGCGGCGGGTCTTGGCGCCATCTACGGCATCGCCCCGGTGCGGCGGCTGATGATGAAGGCGGGCTTGGGCGTCAGCTGACCGCGCAGCCTGTCTTGACCTCGCTTTCCGGCTGGGATTGGGTCGCGGGCAAAGCCCCCTGCGAGGACGAGGATGAAGATCCGCGACGCCACCCCCGACGATCTGCCCGGAATCCTCGCGATCTATAACGACGCCGTGGCCCATACCACCGCGATCTGGAACGACGCCCCTGTCGATCTGCCCAACCGCGCCGCCTGGCTGGCCGACCGCCGGCGCGCCGGCCATCCGGTGCTGGTTGCGTCCCGCGACAGCGAGGTGCTGGGCTATGCCTCTTTCGGGGACTGGCGCGCCTTCGACGGCTATCGCCACACGGTCGAGCATTCGGTCTATATCCGCACCGATCAGCGCGGCGCCGGCCTTGGCCGGGCGCTGATGGAGGCGCTGATCGCCCGCGCCCGAAGCTTGGGCAAACATGTCATGGTCGCCGGGATCGAGGCCGGCAATAGCGGCTCGATCCGCCTGCACGAGAGGCTGGGCTTCATCCGGGTGGGCCTGATGCCGCAGGTCGGCACCAAGTTCGGCAGATGGCTGGATCTGGCCTTCCTGCAACTGACGCTGGACGCGCGCGAGGTGCCGGACGAAGACCTGAGCTAAAGCATTTCGCCGCAACCCTGAATCGTTTTGGGTTCCGCTGAAGCGTTGA
>NZ_CALMYP010000038.1 GCF_937873615.1 uncultured Paracoccus sp. | reverse complement strand
CGCACGACCGGCCCGAAGATACGGGTGCCGACCGGTTCGCCCTGGTTGTTCAGGATGACGGCGGCGTTCTGGTCGAAGCGGATCGAGGTGCCGTCTTCGCGTTTCACTTCCTTGGCGGTGCGCACGACGACGGCCTTGCGGACGTCACCTTTCTTCACGCGACCACGCGGGATGGCTTCCTTAACGGACACGACAATGATGTCGCCCACCGACGCATAGCGACGGTGCGAGCCACCCAGAACCTTGATGCACTGAACTTTCCGGGCACCGGAATTGTCAGCTACATCCAGATTGGTTTGCATCTGGATCATGGTTTACTCCCGACCTTTGGGGACGGCGATGCGTGCCGCCCCAGGGTTTCGAATATATCTGGACCTCAGGCCGACGCTTGCGCGTCATCCGTCAGAACGGTCCAGCGTTTGGTCTTCGAGATCGGCGCACATTCGACGATGCGAACGGTGTCACCGACCTTGAACTGGTTTTCCGCGTCATGGGCGCGGTATTTCTTCGACGAACGCACGGTCTTGTGCAGCAGCGGGTGCTTGAAGCGGCGTTCGACCAGAACGGTCACGGTCTGCTCGTTCTTGTCCGAGGTGACGGTGCCTTGCAGGATGCGTTTGGGCATATCGGTCCCCTTACTTCGACGAGGCGGCTTCGGCCGCTTTCTGGTTCAGAACGGTCTTCACGCGGGCAACGTCGCGACGGACGCTGCGCATCCGCGCGGTCGATTCGAGCTGGCCGGTGGCCTGCTGGAAGCGCAGGTTGAACGCTTCCTTTTTCAGCGCAACCAGCTGCTCCTGCAGCTGCTCGGGCGTTTTCGCTTTGAGTTCCTGCGCTTTCATGCGCCTTTTCCTTTCAACATCACCGGAGAGCCCCGCTTCCACGGGCCACCCTTGATCCGGTGGAGTTTCGTGATGAAGCCGTGCCTATAGGCGTGTTTTCCCTGGCTGGCAAGCGCTTTCTCGGTCCGCGCGCGGGACGGCACGGATTTCGCGGCGGCACGCCCGCAAAAACCTGCGATCCCCTGCCCCTTCGCAGGTTTAACATATGCAAACTCATCATTATAGAATCGTTGATCTTTTCGCCGCCATCTGCATTGCTGGCTTATCTGCTCAACTATCCCATTTTTCGCGGGGGAGGATCCGATGAAGAATCCCTGGATGAGCGCGTGTCTGTCGGCCGCCAACAGCGTTGCCGGTGCCTCGCACAGAGAGCTTTTGGCAGAGATGCAAAGGGCGCAGTTCCAGTTGCTGCTGGAATGGCAGCGCATATGGCTGGAGACCTGGACGGCGATCTGTTTTCCCGCCGGACAACGCAAGTAACGCCCGCCGACATCGCGCGCCCGCGTCTTTCGTCCCCGGCTGCGGCCAGAGGCGATCAGTCGCTCATGCCCGTGTGCCAGCGCAAATCCCTGGCGTCAGTCCAGATTTTCCAGCTTGCGTGCCACCAGCCAGGCCACAGGAACCGCGATCACCGCCCCGATGGCTGCCGCCGCAATGATCGCGGTGGCCGTTTCAAAGCCCATGACCAGAACCGCGATCACACCGATCCCGGCCAATGTCGTCATGATGAGCGACAGAAGAAGAAAGAACAGTCGGGTCATGGGGCCCCCTATACTCCTGAGCGATCACTTTCGGCATGAGATACAGGAAGCCGAACGAATGCCACATTGATCCCTATCAAAATGCACCGGCACTCGCAGCAAAAGACCCCGACATCGCTGGCGGGGTCCTTGCCTCATTCCGATCGTTCAGGTTGCCGTCGCCTTACATCGCGCGAAGAAGCGGCCTGCCGTTTCTGGCCATCCGATCCGCCAGCTTGCGCGCCTGACGTCCGGGGATCAGCGGCCGTGCCGGTGCCCCGGCCTCGTCCTTCAATTGGGGGAAGATCGCCAGCAACTCGTCCATCGCATCCGGCCCGATCATGCGCAGAGCCTCCGGCCCGGGATAGAGCGATTCCGCCTCGGCGCCATTGGCCAGCACGACCTGATGGTCATCGAAAAGGAAGTGCACATAGGTCACCTCTGCCAGATCATCGGCGACCTCGACCCCATCGAGGGCGACAAGCTGCTTTGCCGCGACCAGAACCTCGGCCGTGCCGAACATGCGTTGCGCAATGGCAGAGCGGACCAGGATCCGGTGCTGCGGCGAGACGATCAGGTCCTGCGACGGACTGCCAGCACCAAGCGCCCCTGCCCGGATCCGGATCGGCCGCAGCTTCGGCGCAGCCTCCAACTCCTCGGGCGACATCCGGCGCTGACCGATCCAGCGGATCGGCTGCAAACCGCTGTCGCGGGTCATGACAAGCGCACCCACCGCCAGATCGCGGGCTGCGACCAACCCCGAGTCGGTCTCGATCAGCGTTGCCGCGTCGAAGCAGGTCGGTTCGGTGAAATAGGAATGCGCGTAATCGCCGGCGCCGTTAAAATTGGATAGAACGGTATAGGTGACCCCGTCCTGAACATTGAGCGGACCGGTGAAGGCGTAATAGGTATGCTTGTTGAGCGTATTGTAGTCGGGGTTGCCGCTTCCGCTATATGTCCCGACCCGGATCATGTAGATTCGCCCGACATTGCCATCGGAATCCTGAACCTCCTGCCAGGCGCGCGACCAGACATAATCGCCGGCCGAGTTGAGGCCGAAATCCTGGGTCAGTGTCTGCTGGGTCGCATCCAGCGTCTGGCCTGTAAGGGGAACGTTGAGGGAGTGTCCTGAACTTTGTGTATCCGGGCCGGCCCATGCGGTTTGGGATACTC
>NZ_CALMYP010000037.1 GCF_937873615.1 uncultured Paracoccus sp. | reverse complement strand
CGGATCGGCTGACGGACCCAGCTTGCGCCGAGGTCTTCGCCCTTCCAGACCCATTCTTCCATCTTGATCAGGTCGACCATGCCTTCCAACTGGTCCTCGGCGCCGATCGGCAGGGCGATCGGGCACGGGGTGCCGCCGGTGCGTTCCTTGATCATGCGCACGCAGTTGAAATAGTCGGCGCCGATCTTGTCCATCTTGTTGACGAAGACGATCCGCGGAACCTTGTAGCGGTCGGCCTGACGCCAGACGGTTTCGGTCTGCGGCTCGACGCCGGCATTGGCGTCCAGAAGGCAGATCGCACCATCCAGAACCGCCAGCGAGCGTTCGACTTCGATGGTGAAGTCGACGTGGCCGGGGGTGTCGATGATGTTGAAGCGGTACTTCGTGTCCGAAGTCCCTTCGGTGGTCGGGTCTTCCTGGCGCTGCCAGAAGGTCGTCGTGGCCGCAGACGTGATGGTGATGCCGCGCTCGGCTTCCTGTTCCATCCAGTCCATGGTCGCGGCGCCGTCATGGACTTCGCCGATCTTGTGCGACTTGCCGGTGTAGTAAAGGATACGCTCGGTCGTCGTCGTCTTGCCGGCATCGATGTGGGCCATGATGCCGAAGTTGCGATAACGCTGAAGCGGATATTCGCGTGCCATAATGGGCCTTCCTTCCGGTTACCAGCGGTAGTGGCTGAACGCTTTGTTGGCGTCGGCCATCTTATGCGTGTCTTCGCGCTTCTTGACGGCGGTGCCGCGGCCATTGACGGCATCGGCCAGTTCGCCCGCAAGGCGCTCTTCCATGGTGTTCTCGTTGCGGTTCTTGGCCGCGGTGATCAGCCAGCGGATCGCCAGCGCCTCGCGGCGCGACGGGCGAACCTCGACCGGGACCTGATAGGTCGCACCACCGACGCGGCGCGAGCGCACTTCGACGGAGGGTTTCACATTGTCGAGCGCTTCGTGGAAGACTTCGACCGGGGCGCGCTTCAGCTTGCCCTCGACGCGATCCAGCGCGTTGTAGACGATGCGTTCGGCGACCGATTTCTTGCCGTCGACCATCAGGTTGTTCATGAATTTGGTGAGCACGCGATCGCCATATTTGGCGTCGGGCAGCACTTCGCGCTTCTCAGCGGCGTGACGACGTGACATGTGCCTATCTCCTTATTTCGGACGCTTGGCGCCGTATTTCGAACGACGCTGGCGACGATCCTTGACGCCCTGGGTATCCAGCACACCGCGCAGGATGTGGTAACGGACACCCGGAAGGTCTTTCACACGGCCGCCACGGATCAGCACGACGCTGTGTTCCTGCAGGTTGTGCTTTTCGCCCGGGATATAGGAGATGACCTCGAACCCGTTGGTCAGGCGCACCTTGGCGACTTTCCGCATGGCCGAGTTCGGTTTCTTCGGCGTCGTGGTATAGACGCGCGTGCAGACGCCGCGCTTCTGCGGGCATCCCTGGAGGTGCTGCGACTTCGAGCGCTGCACTTTCGGCTGCCGCGGTTTGCGGATCAGCTGTTGGATCGTAGGCATTCGGTTCCCCGTCTTGCTCTGTCAATACTCGCAGTCGTCAGACTGCGCCACTTCTCGACGGCCAATTGCGCGAATCGCAAAAAGCCAAAGCCCATCCGTTCCCCTGCGGGGGCGGAGTGGCTATCCAGCGAATTCAGGCACTTGTCCCGAATTCCGACCATCTGGTTCTGGACCCCGAGGGCGAAGAACCCGTCAGGTCGTGCGGGCTATAGGCGCAATCGGCAGGGCTGTCAACAACGCGCGCCCCGCAATTGCTGGCCCGCAAGCCCCCGGATACGGGATCGGGTCGGGGGCGTCCGCCCCCCTGCCCGGCCTTAACGCGGAAAGGCGATTTCGGCGCGCAACCCGCCCAGATCGGCGCTGCGTCCCAGCCTCAGTTGACCGCCCAGCATCCGCGCCGTATCGGCGGCAAGCGCCAGGCCCAGACCCGCCCCCTCGCCCCGGTTGCGCGAGCGTCCGGGATCGAGCCGGCTGAACGGGCGCAGCGCGTCTTCGTAGCGATCCTCGGGGATACCCGGCCCGTCATCCTCGACGATGATGCGCACCGCGCGCGGGCTGGTGGCCAGTTCGATCCGGGTATGGCCGGCATAGCGCGCGGCATTGCCGATCAGGTTCTCGACGGCACGGCGCAGCATGTCGGGCCGGAAGGTCGCCGCATCCTCGGGCCCGAGACCCGGTGCCACCAGTTCGATCTGCTGGCCGGCGCGGGCGGCGTCGTCGATGATGCGCTGGATGAACGGCAGAAGCGCCACCTCCTCGGCCCCGGCAGCGTCCTGTGCCGCATCCCGGGCGAAGGCCAGGAAGGCATTGATCATGCGCGACATCTCGTCGAGATCGCGGCGCATGGCGGCGATTTCCTCGGCATCGGGTTCGATATCGGGGCTGAGCATCGACAGCGACAGTTGCAGCCGGGTCAGCGGCGTGCGCAGGTCGTGGCTGATCCCCGACAGCATCATGCCACGCTGCTCGGCCAGCCGCTCCAGCCGGTTGCGCATGTCCAGAAAGGCGGTGCCGGCGCTGCGGATCTCGATCGCGCCGCCGGGCCGATAGGGGGTGACACGGCCGCGCCCGTAATCCTCGGCCGCCTGCGCCAGCCGCCGGATCGGGCGCAGCTGGTTGCGCAGGAACAGGCCCGCGATCACCGTCATCAGCGCTGCAGTAAAACCCAGCAGGACCAGCAACTGATGCGGGTTCGAGGCACTGACCCGACCGCGCGAAAACGTCAACGCGTAAGGCCCAAGCGGACCGTCCAACCCAATCCGCACCTGCTTGAGATCCGCCAGTTCGACCGCGCGCAGCCCGGGCAGTTGCGCTCGAAGCTCCTCCATGACGATGCGCCCGGAAATATCATAGAAAACCCGACTGTCCGCGACCGGACCACCCGGAATTTCCATCCCGATGCCAAGGTTTCCCGCGACCCAACGCGCCGTCTCCAGCGCCGCCGCCCGGTCTGGCCCCTGTTCGAGACTGTGCCGCACGAAGGCCACCTCGCCCGCGACATTGCGCGTCATCTGACGGGTCACGTCGTCGAAATGGCGCTGCAGGAACATAACCGTGACAACCAGCACAAGGGTAAAGACCGGCAGAAGCAGGATCAGCACCGCCCGCCCGTAAAGCCCGCGCGGCATGAGGTGCTTCAGCCAGCCGAGTTCAGGTCCGAATTGCATGGCGCCCCCATCCTTGCGCGGCTAGGTTAATCGCCAAACCCGCGAAGGAAAACCCGCGACGATGCTGCAGACGATCCTGGCCCCCAACCCCTCGCCCCTGACCGGTCCGGGCACCAACACCTTTCTGCTCGGCAAAGGTCAGATCGCCGTCATCGACCCCGGCCCCGACATCGCCAGCCACCGCGCCGCGATTCTGGAAGCCGGGGCTGGGCGGATCAGCCATATCTTCGTGACCCATGCCCATCTCGACCATTCCGGGGGCGCCGCCGCGCTGGCACAGGCCACCGGCGCCCCGATCCTGGCTTTCGGAACCGCCGATGCCGGCCGCTCGCCGATGATGGCACGGCTGAGCGGGACCGCCGGCGGCGGCGAGGGCCGCGACACCGCCTTCCGCCCCGACCGCCTGCTGCGCGACGGCGAGACCGTGACGGGCGACGGCTGGTCGCTTCGCGCCATCCACACCCCCGGCCACATGGGCAATCACCTGGCGTTTCTCTGGGAGGATCGGCTTTTCTGCGGCGATCTGATCCTGGGCTGGTCCTCGACCCTGATCTCGCCCCCCGATGGCGATCTGATCGACTATTTCCGCAGCCTCGACCGGATCGCGGCACTGGCGCCCCGCCGCCTGCTGCCCGCCCATGGCGACCCGGTCGAGGATCCCGCCACCCGGATCGAGGAACTCCGCACCCATCGCCGCCAGCGCAGCGCCGAGATCCTGCGCGCCCTGCGCGACGGCCCCGCCGATGCCGCCACCCTGGCGGGGCGAATCTATACCGTCCCACCGCAGCTTCTGCCGGCCGCGGCACGCAACGTCCTCGCCCATCTGATCGCCCTGAGCGAGATCGGCGCCCTCTCTGCCCCAGCCCATATTGGCCCGGAAACGCAATTTTCGCTGCCATGAAAATTTTGCGACAATCCCTCTGGACGCCCCCAGAACAGGTTGCTATATCGCCCCCGTGTTCCGGCGTAGCTCAGCGGTAGAGCAGTTGACTGTTAATCAATTGGTCGTAGGTTCGATCCCTACCGCCGGAGCCATAAAATCAGATACTTAGCTACCCGACCTGCCCGAAAACCTTACGCGACGTAAGGCTAAAGTAAGGCTCGGGGTCCGTTTCCCGGGCTCCTTGCTTGGGCAGAGGCAGGCCGCGACGACGCGGCCAAACCCCCAGAATCATAGGCGAAAGCCGGGCGCGATCAGTCGTCGTCGCCGTCTTCGTCTTCGTCATCGCCGCCGAACAGGTCGGGCTGGTCGTCGGAGGCCGTAGCCTTACCCGGAGCCTTACGTTGCTCGGGCGTCGGCGCGGGCAGATCGGCGGCGGCGAAGCACGGCCCGGCGACGACCTTGTCCAGCACCTTCTCTAGCTCGGGCTCCATCGCAAGGGTCGATTCCAGAACCCAGAGCAGTTCCAGAAATTCGTCGCTCATGCGCGCGGTCCAGCGCTCGGGGCGGATGTCGTCCAGCGGCGAGGACTTCTTGCCCGCCCGCTTCTTCATCCGGTAGCCCAGCCACGACTTCACGACCTCAAGGCCGGACACTTCGAAGTCCCAGACCTCGGGCGCGACCGGGCCGAAGCGACCGTCGCCCACGGCAATCTCGCGCTTGGCCGCGTCATAGGCGTATTCCTCGGGGTAGTGCTTCGGGTCGGACGACACGCCTTTGATCGTCGTCGCCTTGCCCTGCGGCACGTCATCGCCGCGCCCGTCGCCCCGGAAGCGCTCGGCATAGGTATGCAGCCAGATCAGCTTGCGGCCCAGTTTCGCCGCCTCGGCAAAGGTCCCGCCGTCCTTGGTCATGGGCACACGCGGGCCGGGCGTCTCAAGCTCGTTCCAGAAGCGCCGGGTATAGGACTGGCCGCCAAGCAGCGCATAGACGTAGGCCGCCAAATCCTCGGGCGACGGCGTGGTGCCGTATTCCTTCCCGAGCGCGTCCAGCAGACCGGCGGTCACGTTCGGCTCCGTCCCTGCAACATCCCGGTAGAGGGGGATCACATCCTTGCCGCCCCGCCCGCAGAATGCGTCCTTGTCCGGCACCGCTGAGCTTGCGCAAAGCCCCGCCCCCACTCCGATCACTTTGGTGCTCATAGTCATCAGGAAAACTTGCTTTTCCGAGACTATGTCCCAAAGCAATCCGCCCATACGGTCGTTCAACCGATTGTCTTCAAACGCAAAATGCCGATCCAGAAAGCGCCACTGGTAGGGACGGATTTGCGGCCTAGCGTCCTTCTTTGTCAGCCCGGCGACTGGCGGCATCGCTGCCCGCGACGAATGATGGGGGTAGGCCCGAGAGACATCGCGGTAGTTGTTGTTGTGGAAGGCCTTTGGTTTCTCCGTGGCCGGTGCCGAAACCAAGCGATCCCATCTAGTTGCCAGAAGTTCGGCATTCTCGGCTACCGGCCAAGCTCTACCAAACATCGAACCACTTCTCTGGAACGGGAATAGATCAATCACAAGTGGCCAAGCGAAATAGTCTCCTTGGCCAGAAGGAAGAAAGGGTGAGTGCCAACCACTATCGCAATCACGCCAAGCCAGACCCGAAAACCCATCAATCGTGTCAAGCCGCGCCAGCTTCTCTTCACGATCTGCGCCGTCCACCTTCGCGTAGCGAACCATTGCCGGTTTGTCGGACAATGGCTTTTCAGATCGAACACCGACAGCAATCGCAACTGGCGTCTTAATGGCGAATACATTCGGCGTCTTTCGGGTGCCGATATTGTCGCCGCCTAGGTCAATTACCCAAAGCTCATCGAATGTCCGGCGCATCACTTCACGGACACCGATAAAGCCCGGACCGGCAAGATAGCTCGACGCGGTAATAAACGTCACTACGCCTCCGCATTTCTGCTGCTCAAAGAGCCTCCAGAGCGCCCACCGCCAGAAATAGACATAGTCGTTATACAGATTCTTCAGATGGACTCCGGCACCGGCTTCCGACGCCGGTTCCGTAAAGTCGCGGAAGATCGGGCGTTCCCCCTGTTCCTCTTGCTTCGCCCCGCCTTCGATCTGGTCGCCAAACCGAACCCAGCCGCCCTTACGCCTAGTTTTTGTGTCCTCAAAATCAATCTGTTGGCGGTCATAAGGCGGGTTGCCAAGGCACACGAGCACGTCGCCTGTGTTCTTCACCTTCCGCGCGGCCTCGTGTTCTTCGGTAAAGGCCCGATAGGTCAGCGTCAGGATCGGCGGCTTCGAGTTCGGACTTTCAAGTGTGTCAGCCAGGTAAATGTTCAGCCGCTTGCCGAGCTTTTCCTCGGGCTCGCCCGCCGCCGCCTTGGCGTCGTTCATCGCGCCTTCCAGCGCCTGCGCCAGCCGCAGGTGGGCAACGGCATAGGGGCCGACCAGCACCTCGAACCCATGCATGTTCTCGGCCATCTGCCGCGCCCGGGCCGCGACCGCGCCGGGGCCGGACCGCTTTCGCACCTTCTCCAACCCGTGCTTCACCGCCGCGACGGGATAGGTGCCGGTGCCCACGGCGGGGTCAAGGAACACCACGCCATCGTCGGCAAAGCCCAGCTTCTTGCCGAACCGCTTTTCCAGCAGTTCCGAGGCAAGGCGCACTTGCAATTCAACGACCTCGCGCGGGGTATAGTAGACGCCGTAATCCTTGCGCAGCTTCGGGTCGTAGGCAGCGAGGAAGTCCTCGTAGAAATACAGCCAGAGGTCGGGCTTCGATTTCAGGAAGTCGTGCGGGTCCAGCGCTTCTAGCGACCGGCGCAGCATCTCGAACCCGACCACAAGTTCATCGCGCGCGGCCTTCTGCCCAAGAAGCTCAAGCGTCCGGGCCAGCAGGCCGTTGTTCGCGTCCAGCGTCTTCGCGGCCTCAGCCGGGTCCAGCTTCGTGGCGCCGGACAGGCGGGCCAGCAGCATCGCGTAGGTCACGGTCTGGGCATAGGCATCCGCGAACTTTGCGTCGTCGGAATCGGGGAAGAAGAATTGCCGCCACTCGTTTGCGAGAAGCCCGACCGCCGATCCCGTCTGGGTCAGCGCGTTTTCCACCTCGGAGCGCAGGAAACGGGTCAGCGGCGCGAGATACTGGGCGAGCGGCGTCGGCTGGTGCGGCACGACAGGGTTCCAGCGCAGAAACGGTTCCAGCAGGCGGGCGAGGTCTGCCAGATCGGTTCCGGCGATGGCGGCCTTACCCTTCACGGTCGGGTCGTCGGTCAGCTTCACGATGGGGAAGCCGTCCGGTCGCTCGCCCGAGTGGTAGAGCGCCCATTCCTGCCCGTCCGTATAGATCAGGTTCGGCAGACCTTTCAGCTTGGCCCACTGCTTCTTGTTGTGGTCGCCTTTCAGCTTCGGCGCGTCGGCTCCGAGGCCGGGGGCCTTCAACTCGACGTAACCGCAGATCAGGCCACCAACGTAGATAGCTATGTCGGGCCGGACCTTGTGTTCGGAGAGGTGTGTCTCGGTCCGGGTCTCGACCTTCAACCCGAGTTTCGCACCAGCGGCGACGAAAAGCGCCGCCACATCCGGTTTCAACTGGTCCTCGGGAGAGGCCGTTCCGGTCAGGGCGAACTTAGCCTTCAGGTTGTCCGCGAATTTCTCAAGATCGGCTGCGTCCACTGCCCCACCCCTACACCTTGTTCTTGTTTCCCAAGGAATAGCAGACAGTTGTGCCCAAGGATACAACGAAGGCGAGCGCGGGCGGATCGCACACGCCTGTTCCAAACGCTTCTCCCTTGACAGGATCGCGGCTTGGCCTCAGGTCGAAGGTGTCGTGGGAAATGCGGGCCTCCGGGCTCCACCTATGCCGGACAGTTCCGGGACCATCGACCGGCGGGGGGCCACTCCCCCATCAAACCTTAAGGCAGGCTGCCCAAGGGCAGACCGGGACCGAATATGGCGCCGACCATCAAGACCATTCACCCATTTGGGGTGCTGGCCTCGGTGTGTCGGTTTTCCCAATCCACGCAACCGAACGCCAGCGCCCTCCACAACGGAGGACACAGGCTGTGTCAGAAGAAACGAAGTTCGACGCCGCGACCGCGCGCGTCTTCAACCGCCGCCCCGGTGGCTCCCGCCACTTCGCCTACGAGGACCACGCCGGGTCGGTCTGCCTCTGGTGCCGCAGCGAATTGGCGCGCGGCGGCGTGGCGATCAGCGCGAGCGCCGTCGAATGGCTGGGCAAGCAGGAAGGCGCGAAGTTCATCCGCCTCACCAACGCCAAGAGCAGCACGGACATCGTGCTGCCGCTCGAAGAAGTGCCGTTCGGGCAGGAGCGGATCGGGCCGACCGGGGTCTACCACATCATCGACCCGGATGTAGGCGGCAAAGGCCGGACCGTCCATCGCCCCTTTGATGCACCACGGGG
>NZ_CALMYP010000036.1 GCF_937873615.1 uncultured Paracoccus sp. | reverse complement strand
TGATCCGCTCATAGACATCCTGGCTCAGCTTCGACCCGGCCTTGTGCGCCTCGTCCATGATCACAAGCGGACGGTGCACATGCATCAGGTTGGCAAAGCTAAACCGGATATCGCCCTTCATCGGGCCATCGTCATTGCGCTCCAGCCCCGGCGTATTGGGCGACACGGTCGAAAAATGCCCCTCCAGCATCTCGTGATGGGCATAGACCTTGCGTCCATCCGTGTTGCTGACGCGCAGCGTCTGGATCGTGCCGACCACGACACAGAGGTTTGACCGCAGGTCATGCGGCGTCACTTGCGTGAAATCGCCAATATCGAACACGCGCACACGGCCCTCGAACGCCTCGTCCAGCACCTGCCTGTAGGGGTGGCGCGGGTTTTTCAGCGCCTCGGCGGTCTGGATGCGGATCGTGTTCGTCGGCACCAGCCACAGCACCAGCGGGAAATCTTTTTCCACCCAGGCATCCTTGGCCACGGTGATGGAATGCGCCGCCAGAATGGTCTTGCCGCCCCCTGTGGGCAGGCGCAGGCAGACATAGGGAACCTCGGGCAGCGCCTTAATCGGTTTGTAGCCCGCCGCATAGCCCTTGAGCCGTTTGGCCAGTTCGGGTTCCGCCGTGATCGCCTCATAGGCCGGTTTCGGGCCGACGATCCGCGCCTCTTCAAAGAATTTCCGCAGCGTGGCGAGCGAGGCTTTTTGATAGTCCTTCAGCTTCATTTGCGCGCCTTCACATCATAGGGGGTTTGTTTGAATTCGATCTGTTCGGCCTTCAATGTTGCGTCAGACAGCGCCGTGCGTTCGCCGTAAACGGTCAGGGGGCCGGTGAAATCGCCCATGGCGGCACGGATTGCGGCCAGCGTCTTTCGGGTCAGCACGTTGCCGCCCGACACCGACTTGTCGCCAAGGATGCCGTTGTAGAGCAGTGCATAGCCCTTGCCCTCTTGTGCCCCAAGGAAGGGGGTCAGGGGCTGCGGTTCCGTCCACGGGCTGCCGGTTTCCGCGAACCATATATGGGCGGCGAGCACGGGAAAGCGGATATCGGGCTGGATCTGGCCGTCTTCCGTAAAGACCGGCGGGCCGAGGCGGTAAAAGCGGAAACCGCCGCCGCCCTGCCAGTTCTGCGCCTTGGAAATCCCGCCCTGTTCGCCGTCGATGACCTTTTGCAGACGCGGCGCGCAATGGGTGACGGCGTGGTCCCCCATCTCGATCCCGATATAGCGCCGCCCCATCTTTTGCGCCACGGCAGCGGTGGTGCCAGAGCCAAGGAAGCTGTCCAGCACGAGGTCGCCGGGGTTGGTAGCCAATTCGAGGACTTTCCGCAAAAGCGCCTCTGGCTTTGGCGTTGAAAATAGATCGGTTACTGCCACACCGGGGAAAAGGCTTTTTAGTTCGTATTTTGCAGCCCGGTTATGGCTTGTGTCGGCTATATCGACCCAGAGTGTTGATGGAGGCAATCCCGCCATGTCGTTCAAATATGTACGACGGATCAGGCGCTTTCCATCGTCGGAAAATCGCAGTTCACCAGTTGCCAACTTCTTTTCGATTGTATCCCTTGACCACCTCCAACCATTTGGTGGGTGCTTGATTGTATGCCCTTGTGGGCTTGTGATGTTGAATTGAAGCGTCGGACGGAGACCCGGATTGTTAACCGGGTTACCATCGAACCACGGCCCGTTTGGATCATTGTCTGGATTCTTGAAGTGCTTTCGTTTGGAAGGATCGTTCAAAAAGTTTGGACGCCAATCTGCACGGTTTGAGAAAACTTGAATGATGTTGTGGTCTTGAGAAAACTTCGTGACATTGTTGTTGCTGTTATCTGAATTGCGCCAGCTGACTTCAGCTACGAAATTTTTCCGTCCAAAAATTTCATCCATTATTACGCGCAGGTAGTGGCCTTCATTGTCATCTATCGTGACCCAAATCGAACCATCCTCGGCCAGCAACTCGCGCAGCAATTCCAGCCGGGGCCACATCATGGCCAGCCATTGGGAATGCTCCAGATTGTCGTCGTAATGCTCAAACGCCGATCCGGTGTTATAGGGCGGGTCGATATAGATGCATTTCACCTGCCCCGCGTAATAGGGCAGCAGCGCCTTCAACGCCTCAAGGTTATCGCCCTGGATCAGCATATTGCCCAGCGAACGGTTGCCATACCCCAGTTCATCGACCTCCTCCAACAGGCGGTAGGGCACCTTTTCAGCGGCGCGCACATCGTCGTCTCGGGTCAACCAGCGTAGGGTGGGCATCTGCTCAGGTCTCTTTCATTCTTGGGCGCGGCGGCGCCGGGTCGTTATCGGTTGCGGGTCAGATAGGCGAATTGCGCCAGCGACAGCAGGACGACAAGCCCGCTGACGGATGCCACCGAGGCAGTCAGCGGATTGGGTGCATGGCCGTTCAAGCTGGCCAGTGCGGCAAGGGCGAAGGCGTAGCCGATGACAGCACAGGCTGCGAGGGCCTGCGCGGTGGGCCAAAACAGCGCGTCGTGGAATGCCGCCCGTGCGTTGGCCCGAACCTCTTCCAACTTCGGCTTGGGCACAATGTTCACGAGGCGCTGATCTCTGGCCGACATCGTTGCAAGCACCTGAGCGCGCTGCCGTTCGAGGGCCTCGCGCATGATCTGTCTCATCTCTTCCGGTGTGGACATAAGCCCCTCGTCAAATCGCCAGCCTGATAATCTCTTCACACTCCGCTGGGTTCAGCTTGCCCGTCTCGGACATCTTGCGGACCAGGTAGCGGACAATCTTCGCCTCTTTTTCCGGCGGTACTTCCAGCCCGTGTTCGGTCAGGAATTCGCGCGTCACCACAACGGCGCTTTCGATGATCTCGTCTGTCATCTTGGTGGTCATGCCCGACCGCCCAAGTAGCAGCCATTCCGCTGACAGGTCGTATTCCCGGCACAGTTTGACCGCGAGGCTGATCGGTAGATCGGTCGCCTCACGTTCATAGTTCTTGTAGGCCGACTGAGAGATTCCGAGTTCCTCCGCAAAGGGGATCTGCGTTTTGCCAAGGCTTTTTCGGAAATGTGCCAATCGCTCCGCAATCGTCATTGGGCTTGCGTCCTGTATCGAATCGTGTACATTGCTTCGGTGGCGATACATTTCAGATCAGATTCGTCTCGCCTTTTGCAGATTGTCTACGATTTTCCAAGGATTCGCCATGCAAAATAATCTGGAGACGCCAAAGGAGTTGGCCCAGCGTCTGGGTTGGCCTGAGCGCCGCGTCCGGTCGCTGATCACAGCGAAGCAGCTTCGTCACGTGAAGATCGGCGGAATGTACTTCGTTCCTCAAGGGGCATTCGATGAATTCTTGAATGCCAACATGGTTGAACCCGACCAACCGCAGGGAGGACGGGGATGATGGCGAACCGTCCTGCAATAGTGACAAAAGTCGAGGTCGCCCGCAGCATCGCTGCTGCAATTGCGGCGGGGCTGAAAATCGGACGGGTGGAGGTGGACCATCGCGCCGGTCTGGTCGTGATCGTGCCCGAGGGCAGCCCAGATGACAGCGGCGGCAACCCTTGTGACCGATTGTTGAAATGAGCCGCAGGAAAGGGAAGAAGTATCCATATGTTCGGAAAAACATTGTGAAAGGGCGGATTTACTGGCGTTTCGAAAAGGGGGATTTCCGAACGAATATACCCGGGCCCTTCGGATCATCGGATTTTGACTCGGCGTATGAAGCAGCGTTAGAACACGTGAAGCTACCAAAGGTGCGCGCGAAGACGGATACGATTGGCTGGTTGATTGAGCAGTTTCTCTCCAGCGACCGCTACAAATACTCATCGCCGATCCGAAAAGAGACCCTGCGCTACCAGTTCGATTGGCTTCGTGAACAAGCGGGTGACCTGCCCTTTGCGCGGATGGAGGTAGAGCATGTTGAAGCGCTAATGGCTAAAAAGGAAGGCCCATCCGCAGCAAATACTGTGAAGAAGAACCTGTCGATGTTGTATAATTTTGCCGCGAAAAAAAAGCGATACAAGGGGCATAACCCGGCAAAGCTGGCGGATCGGCTTAAGGAAAGCAGGGGTGGCTATCACACTTGGACAGACGCCGAAGTTGCGCGGTTCCTGACGCGCCATGGGCCTGGCACCAAGGCAAGGCTGGCGATCCTAATCGCACTTAACACTGGCATGGCACGACAGGACCTTTGTGGGGCGAATAGGGACATGTTGCGCGTCAAAAATGGCAAGCTGCGCATCGAATATGCACGCGGCAAGACAGGGGTGGCGGCAGACCTTCCTGTGATTCCCGAGCTGGCAGAGGAGCTTGAGCGCCTTCCGCCTGAACAGCACATATTTTTGGCAAAGGATGACCTGCGAGAAGCCTATAAAGTCACGTCCTTTGGAAACTGGTTTCGGGACCGCTGCCGAGAGGCAGAGGTTCCGGGGTCAATTCACGGTCTGCGGAAGGCTGGAGCAACGAGGCTCGCTGATGCGGGGGCGTCAGACTGGGAGATCGCCTCCTATTTGGCGCATACTGATACCACACAGGCCTCCGTCTACACGAGGCGTGCAAACCGTTCGAAGCTTGCGGATAGCGGTTTCAAAAAACTTGGGAAATTGTCCAACTCTTCTGACCCGTTGGACAGCGAGAAGGAATAGTCCATGATTAACAATGTTTTACATGAAAAAGTGGCAGCCCGTAGGGGAATCGAACCCCTCTTTCCAGGTTGAAAACCTGGCGTCCTAACCGATAGACGAACGGGCCAGCATTGGCGGCTGCGAGCTTCACTCGCGGCGTGGAGCGGTGTTTAGGTCAGGCTCGCGAAGGCCGCAAGTCGAAAAATTGCCTCGCACGAAATTATTTTCGATTACAGCGCGGAAGCGTCGTCGAGGCGCAGCCGGACCCGGGCGCGGCCGCCCCAATGCGAGAGTTCCAGCTTGCCGGCAACGTGGAAACGGCGCCCGCGCGCGCCCAGAAGCGCGGGACCGAGCGGGCCCTGCATGGCGCCCCAGGCGACGGCCTCCAGCGGCTTCTGGCCAGCCACCCGGAACGCCGCGCGCAGGTGCCCGTCGCCCATGGTCGCGGCGCTGTCGAGGATCAGGTCCGAGAAGGCATAGCGCGGGGCAGGGGCGGCCTGACCAAAGGGGCCGGCTTGCTCGATCATCTCCATCAGCTCGGGGGTGGCGGCGGCAGGCTCCATCAGGCCGGAGATGCGCAGATCGTTCGCGCCGCTGCGGTTCTGCAATTCGGGCGCGATCAGCGCGGCCAGGCGCTCCATCGCGGCGGCGATCATCGATTCGGCGACGGTCAGGCCGGCGGCCATCTTGTGACCGCCGCCCTTCTCGATCAGCCCTTCGGCCGAGAGGCGATGCACGGCGCGGCCCAGATCGACGCCCGGGACCGAGCGGGCCGAGCCCTTGCCGATGCCGCCCTCGACCCCGATCACCACCGAGGGCAGGCCGGTGCGTTCCTTCACCCGGGCGGCAACGATGCCGACCACGCCCGGATGCCAGCCGTCGCCGGCAGCCCAGCTGAGGGCCGCGTCATTGCGCGCCTCGACCTGCGAGAGCGCCTCCTCGCGGACGGCGGCCTCGATGGCGCGGCGGTCGCGGTTCAATTCGTCCAGTTCCTCGGCCAGTTGGCGGGCCTGCGCCGGATCGGTGGCGGACAGGCAGCGCGCGCCCAGATCGGCGCGCCCGACGCGGCCACCGGCATTGACGCGCGGACCGATCATGAAGCCCAGATGAAAACTGCTGGGTGCCGTGTCCATGCGCGAGACATCGGACAGCGCCACCAGCCCGGGCCTTTCGCGCCGCGCCATGATGCTTAGCCCCTGTCGCACGAAGGCGCGGTTGACGCCGATCAGCGGGGCGACATCGGCCACCGTCGCCAGTGCCACCAGATCCAGCATCGGCAGAAGCGGGGGCTCGGTCTGGCCGCGCGCGCGCAGGACCCGGCCGGCCTGCACCAGCGTCAGGAAGACCACGCCCGCAGCACAAAGATGGCCAAGCGCGCCATCCTCGTCCTGGCGGTTGGGGTTCACCACGGCAAGCGCCGGCGGCAGCGTTTCGCCGCCCAGATGGTGGTCGAGCACCAGGATATCGGTGCCGGCACCGGCTGCCAGCGCCTCATGCGAGAGCGTGCCGCAATCGACGCAGACGATCAGGTCGTGATCCTGCGCCAGCGCGGCGATGGCGGGGGCATTGGGGCCATAGCCCTCGTCGATGCGGTCGGGGATATAGAGCGTCGCCTCGCGGCCCTGATGGCGCAGCCAGTCCAGCAGCAGCGCGGCCGAAGCCCCGCCATCGACATCGTAATCGGCGAAGATGGCGATTTTCTGGCCCTTCACCGCCGCCTCGACCAGCCGTTCGGCGGCTAGGCCCATGTCGCGCAGGTCAAGCGGGTCGGGCAGCATCTCGCGCAGGGTGGGCGACAGGAACCCGGGCACATCCGCAGCCTCGATCCCGCGTTCGGCAAGGATGCGGGCGACCGGCAAGGGCAGGTCGGCGGATTGGGTCAGGGCCTCGGCCCGGCGGTTCAGCATGTCGTCGGGACCGACCCAGCGACGACCGCTCAGCGAGGTTTCGACATTCAGGAAAGCGGCGCGATCTGGCATGGCAGGGTTCTGCGCCAGTGCCGCGCCGCTTGCAAGTCCATCAATGGCTGTCAGCGTCCGCTCACCTGATCGGGTTGCGATAGATCATCCGCCGCACCGAGCCGGTTTTCGAGCGCATGAGGATGGTCTCGGTCTCCAGGAATTTCGGTTCGCGCTTCACGCCGCGCACGATGGAACCGTTGGTCACCCCGGTGGCCGAGAAGATCACATCCGCCGTCACCATGTCGTCGCGCGAATAGATGCGGTCGAAATCGGCGATGCCGGCCTTGCGGGCGCGGCCACGTTCGTCGTCATTGCGAAACAGCAGCCTTCCCCACATCTGCCCGCCCATGCATTTGAGCGCCGAGGCCGCCAGAACGCCCTCAGGCGCGCCGCCGGCACCCATATACATGTCGATCCCGGTCAGGTCTGGTTCGGCGCAATGCATGACGCCGGCCACATCGCCATCGGTGATCAGCCGGATTGCGGCGCCGGTGGCGCGGACCTCTGCGATCAGGTCCTCGTGGCGGGGGCGTTCCAGAATGCAGACGGTGATGTCGGTGGCCTTCACGCCACCGGCCCTGGCCAGTGCCGCCACCCGCTCGGTCGGGGTCATGTCGAGGCTGACCACGTCCTTCGCATAGCCCGGCCCGATGGCCAGCTTGTCCATATAGACATCGGGGGCGTGCAGCAGCGTGCCGCGCGGGGCCATGGCGATCACGGTCAGGGCATTGGGCATGTCCTTCGCGGTCAGCGTCGTGCCTTCCAGCGGGTCGAGGGCGATATCGACCTCGGGGCCCGAACCATTGCCGACTTCCTCGCCGATGAACAGCATCGGGGCCTCGTCGCGCTCGCCCTCGCCGATGACGACGACGCCCTTGATATCCAGAAGGTTCAACTGGTCGCGCATGGCGTTCACGGCGGCCTGATCGGCGGCCTTTTCGTCGCCGCGCCCGATCAGCGTGGCCGAGGCATGGGCTGCGGCCTCGGACACGCGGGCGAGGCCCAGCGAGAGCATACGGTCGTTGAAATCCTTGGACGCGGGCATCTTTTCTCTCCGGAAAGGGGTGGTTGCGGCCTGTCTAGGCGGGGTTCGTGACGGCGGCAAGACTGGGGGCGCTAACGGTGGGCTTGGCAGCGGCGGCGCGATGCGATAAGCGATGCCCATGTTCGCACGCCGCATCACCTGCTGCATTATCCGCTGACGCATTTCTGCGGGGCGAGGTGCTGTGACCGGATCCCCGCAAGGGGGAACCATGGTCGAAATCAGCCTGACCAATACGCGCATCCGCAAGAAGGAACGGTTCGACCCCATCGATCCGAAAAATATCCGCGTCTATGCCTGCGGCCCGACTGTCTATGATCGCGCCCATCTGGGCAATGCGCGCCCGGTGGTGGTCTTCGACGTGCTGTTCCGGCTGCTGCGCCATGTTTATGGCGAAGATGCCGTGACTTACGTGCGGAACTTCACCGATGTCGACGACAAGATCAACGCCCGCGCCGCCGAGACCGGGCGGCCCATTCGCGACATCACCGAGGAGACCATCGGCTGGTATCACGACGACATGGACGCGCTTGGCGCGCTGCGACCGACCCATGAGCCGCGCGCGACCGATTACATCGCCCAGATGATCGCCATGATCGAGGATCTGATCGCCAAGGGTTTCGCCTATGCCGCCGAGGGGCATGTCCTGTTCGAGGTCCGCAAGTTCCCGGAATATGGCAGGCTCTCGGGGCGGTCACTGGACGACATGATCGCCGGCGCCCGGGTCGAGGTCGCGCCCTATAAACGCGATCCGATGGATTTCGTGCTGTGGAAACCGTCGAGCGGCGATCAGCCGGGTTGGGACTCGCCCTGGGGTCATGGCCGGCCCGGCTGGCATATCGAATGCTCGGCCATGTCGGCGGAACTGCTGGGCGATGTCTTCGACATCCATGCCGGCGGTATCGACCTGCAATTCCCCCATCACGAGAACGAAATCGCCCAGAGCCGCTGCGCCCATGGCAGCGAGGTGATGGCGAATGTCTGGCTGCATAACGAGATGCTGCAGGTCGAGGGCAAGAAGATGTCCAAGAGCCTCGGCAATTTCTTCACCGTCCGCGACCTGCTCGATCAGGGCATTCCGGGCGAGGTGATCCGCTATGTGCTGCTGATGACGCATTACCGCAAGCCGATGGACTGGACGGCGGAGAAGGTGCGCGAGGCCGAGGCGACATTGCGCAAGTGGCGCGGCCTGACCGAGGGCATCGAGCCCTCTGCCAGCCCGGCCCCCGCTGTGATCGCCGCACTTGCGGATGACCTGAATACGGCGGGGGCGATTGCGGCGCTGCATGATCTGGCGAAGGATGGGGATATTCCTGCGCTGAAAGCTTCGGCAGCACTTGTCGGACTGCTTGACGACAGGCTTGGCGATTGGGTCGCGGGCGGGCCGGACCTTGCAGGCTTTGCGGCGCAACTGGACGCGCTGCGTATTGCGGCCAAGGCCAGCAAGGATTTTTCGGCGGTGGACGCGATGAAGCAAAAGCTGACGGCTGCCGGTGTCGAAATTCGAATGACCGCGACAGGTGTTGAACTGTCCGCCGGTCCCGGGTTCAGCGCAGCGGAGTTGGAGCAGATATGACCGACCGCCTTTACCTCTACGACACCACGCTCCGCGACGGCCAGCAGACGCAGGGCGTGCAGTTCTCGGCTGCCGAGAAGGTGGAAATCGCGCGGATGCTCGACGCGCTTGGTCTCGACTATATCGAAGGCGGCTGGCCGGGTGCGAACCCGACCGACAGCGAGTTCTTCGACAATCCCCCAAAAACCCGCGCCACGCTGACGGCCTTCGGGATGACCAAGCGGGCCGGACGCTCCGCCGGCAATGACGAGGTTCTGGCGGCGGTGCTGAATGCCGGGACCGGCAGCGTCTGTCTGGTCGGCAAGACCCATGATTTCCATGTGCACGAGGCGCTTCGGATCACGCTGGACGAAAACCTCGACAATATCTCGGCCTCGCTGGCGCATATCGTCGGCCTCGGGCGCGAGGCGCTGTTCGATGCCGAACATTTCTTCGACGGCTGGAAGGCGAATCGCGATTATGCGCTGCAATGCCTGCTGGCGGCGCGCGATGCCGGCGCACGCTGGATCGTGCTGTGCGACACCAATGGCGGCACGCTGCCGCATGAGATCGCGCAGATCGTGGCCGAGGTCATTGCCGCCGGCATCCCCGGCGAAAGGCTGGGCATCCACACCCATGACGATACCGGCAATGCGGTGGCGGGCAGCCTCGCCGCGATCCGGGCGGGCGCGCGGCAGGTGCAGGGCACGCTGAACGGATTGGGCGAGCGCTGCGGCAATGCCAATCTGACCACGCTGATGGCGACGCTGGCCCTGAAGCCGGAATTTACCGCGCTCGTGCCGCAGATCACGGCGGATGCGCTGAAATCGCTGCAGAAGACCTCGCGCCGGCTGGACGAGATCCTGAACCGCGCGCCGGCGCCGAACGCGCCCTATGTCGGGGCTTCGGCCTTCGCGCATAAGGCCGGGCTTCATGCCAGCGCCATCGTCAAGAACCCGACGACCTATGAACATGTGCCGCCCGAAAGCGTCGGCAATGCCCGCATCATCCCGATGTCGAACCAGGCCGGGCAATCGAACCTGCGGGCGCGGCTGAAGGATGCGGGGCTTGAGATCCCCGAAGGCGCGGATCTGGCCGCGATCCTGACCGAGGTGAAGGCGCGCGAGGATCAGGGTTATGCCTATGACGTGGCGCAGGCCAGTTTCGAACTGCTGGCGCGCCGCCATCTGGGCCAGCTGCCGCGCTTCTTCGATGTCGAACGCTACCGGGTCATCGTCGAGCGTCGGCGGAATGCGAAGGGCGCGCAGGTCTCGGTTTCCGAAGCGGTGGTGACGGTGCAGATCCACGGCCAGCGGGTCATGTCGGTCAGCGAATCGCATGGCGAGGCCGATCATGACGATCGCGGCCCGGTCAATGCGCTGTGGCGCGCGCTCGGCAAGGATCTGGGTGCCTATCAGGCCAGCATCGACGACATGCGGCTGGCCGATTTCCGCGTCCGCATCACCGGCGGCGGGGTCGAGGCGGTGACCCGCGTCACCATCGACAGCGAGGACGGGCAGGGCAATCGCTGGTCCACCGTCGGCGTGTCCCCGAACATCGTCGATGCCAGTTTTGAGGCCCTGCACGACGCCATCGTCTGGAAGCTGATCCATGACGGGGCGACGGCGTGACGCCGGAACATTGCGCCGAATTGCTGCGCGGGGCCGATCCCGACCGTTTCGCCAGCACCATGGCCGCCGAGCCGCATGACCGGGCGAAGCTGGCCACGCTTTATGCCGCCAATCTGGAGATCGCGCGTGCCGCCATCGCCTCTCTCGAGCCGCTGATCTGCCAGATGCGCCTGCAATGGTGGGCCGATCAGGTCGCGGCCATGGCCGAGGGGCGCGCGCCCACGCCTCACGAGATCGCCTTGCCGCTGTTCGAGGCCTGGGGGCCGGAGATCGCGCCGCTGGCCGGGCTGATCGAGGCGCGCCAGCAGGACAGCTTGCGCGAACCCTTCGCCGGTCAGGCGGCACTTCTGGCCCATATCGACGGCTGCACCGGCACGCTGATGCGGCTGGCGGCGCGGGGCTGCGGGCTGGACGGGTATGACGCCCTGATCGACGAGCAGGCGCGGGGGGCCGGGCTGGCGGCATGGCTTGGCGCCTATCCACGGCTGCGCGCGATGAATATGGGGCTGGCGGGCGATGCGCCCGACGCCTTGGCGGGGCTGGCCGGGACCGGGCTGGCAGCGCTCGATAGGGCGCGCCAAATGGGCCGGGGGCTGCCGCGTCGCGCGGCGCCTGCGCTTTTCGCCGGGGCCGGGGCGCGGCAGGTGCTGCGCGCCGTCGCTGCCGGGCAGAACGCGGCGATATCGGAGTTTCGGCGCAAGCTCTCCTATGCCGCGCTGGCATTCCGGGGGCGCTGGCAGGGCTGAAAGCGCCCGCCCGGTGCGCCGTGACGCGACGAAACTGTGCCGTTCAGTCGACCTGCGACAACCTGCGCCCGGGCAGCGCCGTTGCAGGATAGATGCCGGCAGGTCATAAACTTGACCGGTCAGAATCGATTTCGGATCAGGAAGGTGCGCCCCAGATGCAATATGAAACTCCGGGTCCGGTAGAGCGGGACTGGTCCGACGCGATCTCCAGCATCGAGGAGATCATCGAGGATGCCCGCAATGGCCGCATGTGCGTTCTCGTCGATCACGAGGACCGCGAGAACGAGGGCGATCTGGTCATTCCGGCGCAGATGGCGACGCCCGATGCGATCAACTTCATGGCCACCCATGGCCGCGGGCTGATCTGCCTGTCGCTGCCGGGCAGCCGGATCGACGCGCTTGGCCTGCCGCTGATGTCGCCGAAGAATTCCAGCCGGCACGAGACCGCCTTCACCATGTCGATCGAGGCGCGCGAGGGGGTGACGACCGGGATTTCGGCCCATGACCGCGCCCGCACCGTGGCCGTGGCCATCGACCCGACCAAGGGCGCGGCCGACATCGCCACGCCGGGCCATGTCTTCCCGCTGCGCGCCCGCGAGGGCGGCGTGCTGGTCCGCGCCGGCCATACCGAGGCCGCCGTCGATATCGCCCGGCTGGCCGGGCTGAACGCTTCGGGCGTGATCTGCGAGATCATGAACGAGGACGGCACCATGGCCCGGCTGCCCGACCTGATCGCCTTCGCGCAACGCCACGGGCTGAAGATCGGCACCATCAGCGACCTGATCGCCTATCGGCGGCGTCACGACAACCTGATCTCGGAACGCGCGCAGCGGCCGGTGCAATCGGTCCATGGTGGCGACTGGATGATGCGCATCTTCGCCGACGAGACCCAGGGCGCGGAACATATCGTGCTGTCCAAGGGCGATATCTCGACGCCCGGGCCTGTGATGGTGCGGATGCATGCGCTCGATCCCTTGCATGACGCGCTGGGCATCGCGCGCGCGGGGGCCGGCGATCTGCCCGCCGCCATGCGCATGATCGCCGAGGAGGGCAGGGGCGTCGTGGTGCTGATCCGCGATCTCAGCCAGAAGATCACGGGCGAGGGCGAGGTCAGCCCGCATACGCTGCGCCAATACGGGGTCGGGGCACAGATACTCTCGACGCTCGGCCTGCGGGAGCTAATCCTGCTGACCAATACCGCACCGCTGAAGATCGTCGGGCTGGACGCCTACGGGCTGTCCATCGCCGAGACGCGCGCCATCGAGAGGGGATGAGAATGGCCGGAACCGCGCATGAAGCCCTTCCGCTGCCGCGTTTCGACACGCCGGTCCGGCTGCTGATCGTGGTCGCGCCCTATTACCGGGGCATCGCCGACGGGCTGATCGCCGGTGCCCGCGCCATGGCCGCGCGGGCCGGCGCCGTGGTCGATCTGATCGAGGTGCCGGGCGCGCTCGAAATCCCCACCGCCATCGGCATGGCCGCGCGCAGCGGGCGCTTTGACGGGTTCGTCGCACTTGGTTGCGTGGTCCGGGGCGAGACCACGCATTACGATACCGTCTGCAATGACAGCTCTCGCGGGTTGACGCTGCTGGGGCTGGAAGGCGTCGCCATCGGCAATGGTATCCTGACGGTCGAAAATATCGAGCAGGCAGAGGTCCGTGCCGATCCTCAGGATCAGGACAAGGGCGGCGGCGCCGCAGCGGCGGCCTTGCATCTGGTCGCGTTGTCGCGCAAATACGCGCCCACCCGCGAACGCTCGGCCCCCGATCCCGGGG
Organism: uncultured Paracoccus sp.; assembly: GCF_937873615.1. Classification (GTDB taxonomy): domain Bacteria; phylum Pseudomonadota; class Alphaproteobacteria; order Rhodobacterales; family Rhodobacteraceae; genus Paracoccus. The sequence continues at coordinate 43,894 of NZ_CALMYP010000036.1, read as the reverse complement.
CGCATGATCCCATCCGCCTCGCGGGCCGACTTGAAGGACCGACCGGCGCATGAGCAGCCCCAGACGACATGACGAACGACGCCAGCGCAGCACCGCCGCGCGCTTCTATGCCGTGCAGGCGCTGTTCCAGATGGAGGCCGCCGGCCAGTCCGCCGACCGCGTCCGGCGCGAGTTCGAGGATTGGCGCATCGGTCACGAGAGCGAGGACGAAATCTCGGCCGAGGCCGACGAGGCGCTGTTCGCCCGCATCCTCGACGATGCCGTGACCTGGCAGGCCAAGGTCGACCAGATGACCGACCGCGCTTTGGTCGCCCGCTGGCCCATCGACCGGATCGACCCGGTGCTGCGGGCGCTGTTTCGTGCCGCCGGTGCGGAACTGACCGCCGCCAAGGCCCCGCCTCGGGTGATCATCAGCGAATATGTCGGCATTGCCGATGCCTTCTTCCCCGATGGGCGCGAGGCGAAATTCGTCAATGCGGTGCTGGACCACATGGCCCGCGAGGCGGCGCCGGAAAAGTTCGACTAGGCGCGCCAGCCGCGCCGGCTCTGTCAGTTTTCACGTCGCGTTGCGGGCATATTCATCGGCAAGCTTTGGTGCTAGACTGAGTCTCGCATTCCGGAGAATTGCCATGCCCAAGCTCATTCGCCTTTATATCGTCAATGTCGCCATCGGCTTCGGCCTTGCGGTGGCCTTTACCGCCATGCTGATCGGTTTCGATATCGCCAACCTTCGGCACCTTGTCTTCGCGGACCGGATGGGCTGGGTCGCCGTGCTGATGCTGGTGGTGTTTCACACCGTGCTTTTCGCCGGCGTCCAGTTCGCCATTGCGGTGATGCGGCTGGCCTCGGACGATCAGAACGGCGGCGGCGGGCGGCGGGTGCGGATCTTCACCGAACGCGCCCGGGTCACTCAGCCGGCGCGGCGCGCGAATCGGCTGCGCTGATCGCCCCACCGGCTGCATCTGCCAAATGAATGTCAAACGAGCGGCGCCAACGGGCGCCGCATTTCGTTAACGCGATGTGGCAACTCGATCACGGTCGATTCACGTTATTTCGGCCTTGGTAACGGAACTGAAACCTCGGCGCCGACGCCGTGAACGCAGCGTGAACAAACTGATATGTTCAGTGCCGCTGGAATCGAATTGATCGCAAACAGGTTTTGGCCGCGAGCGGCAGATTCGGCACCGATTCCGCCATTGGTTTCCTCTCGCGCCGTCACATTTTCGACATCTGGACAACCGCATCCCGGGTCGTGGAAAGCCCGCCGGACGGGGCGTAGGTGATGCAACGGAGACAGCGCGACGCCGAATGTCGCGCCACCATAAAAAGAGGATGGAGACCATGAAAGCAGTTGCTCTTATTGCTGGCGCCACCGCCATCGCAACCACCCTGTCGTTCCCGGCATTCGCCCAGACCGAAATCACGACCGGTGCGAATATCTCGGGCGTTTCGGATGTGAACGATCGCCTCGACGACGTGCAGGACGCGGTCGAAGACGATTTCGCCCGTTCCAACGATGCCGACCGTTTCGGTCCGAACGATCGCCGTCAGGGCCTGTTCGGCGGCGTGTCGCTGACCTATGCCGGTTCGACCGGCAATGACGAGGGCCAGGACTTCGCCCTTGCCGCCCGCATGGCCTATAATCAGGGCCGGTTCGCACAGTCGGTCGGCCTCGGCATCGAATATGGCGAAGATGATGACGGCGACAAGGACAAGGAAGAAGTCTACGCGATCTATGACGCGCAATACTACTTCAACGACCGTTTCTATGCCTTTGCGCTTGGCCGTATCAACAATGACGGCATGGTGCAGGACGATCTTGACGACTATGCCGATGGCACCCTGTCTGCCGATGACATCGACGATCTGCCGGGTCGCAAGAAGCGGGACGCCTTCCTTGGCTTCGGTCCGGGTTATCGCGTCATCAACACGCCGGACACCACCTGGCGCGTTCAGGCCGGTATCGGTGTCCGTTACACCAAGATGGTCGATATGGATGAGCCCGATTACCTGAAATCGGAAACCGAGACGGGCTATATCCTGTCGTCGCGGGTCTATCACCGGATCAACGAAAACCTGTTCATCACCAATGACACCGATTACCTGACCTCGGATTCGGCCGGTGACGAGATCACCAACGAACTGGGCATGAACGTGAAGATGTCGGACACGCTGGCAACCCGCGTGTCGCTGTCGACCGATTACCAGGAAAACCGTGAGATCCGCACCGACAATACGCTGGGCGTGTCTCTGGTTTACGGCTTCTGATCCTTCCCTCGGATCGAGGCCTCTCGGCGAAGGGCGGTCCTTGGGCCGCCCTTCTACCTTACGAGAAAGCCGCCCCCGAAGGGACGGCTTGTGGCGGGAACCGCAGCGACCGTGGGCGCGCAGGTTTTCCCGAAAGCCTGGAGAACCAGGTGGGCGCCGGGTAACATGACCAGGGCCATGACAGAGCCAGCCCCCATCGAGAAATTATAGGCCAGTGGAAAAAGTGGCCCGCACGAGAAGAGCAGAAACCCGCCGAGGATCAGAAATAGGCGCGTTCCTAGCGCCTTTCAAGACCGCCCGACCGGGGCCGAAGCGGGGCAGGGGCTTGCATGATGTTTGTGCTTTGTTCATGATCTGCCCATGCAAATGACCGAGCCGAACCTTCCCGAGCAACCCGGATTCCGCCTGGCGCGGGGCGTGGCACGGCTGCTGCGCAGTCTCGATCACGCGGTGCTGTGTGAATTCGTGCCCTCGCGCGGGCTGCGGGTCGATGTGATCTCGATCACGCCAAAGGGCGAGATCTGGATCGTCGAATGCAAAAGCGGGCGGGCGGATTTCACCGCCGACCGCAAATGGCAGAACTATCTGGAATGGAGCGACCGTTTCTTCTGGGCCGTCGATACCGATTTCCCCGATGATCTGCTGCCGCCCGATACCGGGCTGATCCGCGCCGACGCTTACGGCGCCGAGATCCTGCGCGATTCGCCGCTGACGAAGATGGCCGGGGCGCGGCGCACGCGGCTGACGCGGGACATCGCCCGGACAGCCTCGATCCGGTTGCAGGCCCTGACCGACCCGGTCGCAGGCGGACAGCCGGAACGCGGCACCTAATCTAACGGCGCGGCTTGCCCTTGCCGGATTTTGGGGCGCTCAGATCGCGCGCCGCCTCGGCTGCGGCCAGAAGCTCCTCGGCGATTTCGGCGGCCTCCTCGGGGTCGAAGTCCAGCGGCAGGTCGATGCCGTCGCCCTCGACATAGATCCGCACCATCCCCTGATCGGTCGGCCCGATCTGGATATTCGCGGAGATATCGCTTTCGCTGTTGATGCCCATGGCGCTGTCCTTTTTTTCCGTCCTAACCCGATGGCGAAATTGCGGCAAGTCCGGCCTTGCATCCTGTGCATTGCGGCGGTAAACGACGCCAACCGTGCCGCCTTAGCTCAGTTGGTTAGAGCGCTGGATTGTGGATCCAGAGGTCCCCCGTTCAAGCCGGGGAGGCGGTACCATTTCCCAAATCTGCGAACGCGCGCCCCGGTTGTCAAAGATTTATGGCATCCGCCGGAACGGGTCGCCGCCGGCCCGCGTTTTGCCTTGCAACCCTGAACTCACCTCGGAAGGAAGACTGCCATGCCCCGCAACGATCAGAATGCCGAGACGAAGAAGGAAGAGATCAAGGCCGCCGCCGAAGCCGCCGCCGGAAAGGCGCAGGAGGCTGCCCGTCAGGCGCGCGAAAAGGCCGGGGAATACGCCGAATCCGCGCGCGAGCTGGGCCATGAATATGCCGAGGCCGCCCGCGACGAGACCCGCCGGCTGTACCGTCGCGGTCAGGACGGGGCGCATCAGATCGCCTCTCATGCCGAGGATTACTATGACGATCTGTCGGCGGCGGTGCGCCGCAACCCGGCTCAGGCGCTTGGCATTGCCGCCGGCGTCGGCTTTCTGGTCGGCCTGCTGATCGCGCGTCGCTAAGCGGGCAGGGGTCGGATGTTCGATTACCTCGACCGGCTGCAACTCGCGCTTGGCGACAAGGCGCGCCGGACCGGGATGAAATCCGGTGCCGGTGCCGTGGCCGGGATCGGCGCGGGTTTCCTTCTGGCCGCCTTGTGGAGCTGGCTGACCTGGGGGCTGGATCTTGGCCCGACCGTCGCCTCGCTGATCATCGGCGTGGCCTTCCTGATCGTCGCGCTGATCATCTGGCTGGCCGCGTCAAAGCACAGCCATCCCATGCCCACGGGCGAGGAATTGCGCAGCGAGATCGAGGCCCGGCTGAGCGGCATGGCAGATGCCGCCATCGACAAGGCGAAATCCCGGGCTGAGGCTGCCGTGGACGGGGCCCGAAGCCGGGTCTTTTCGATCTTCGGCTCGGCCGGCGATACGGTAAAGGACACCGAAGCGGCCATGTCCGACATCGCCCGAGAGGGCGGCGAGGCGCTGAAGGATGCGCGCGAGACATTGGACCGCGCCGTCGGGACCAAGGCCGGGCCGGCCATCGGTCTGGCCGGGGCCTTCGCGCTTGGGGTGGTCATCGCCTCAACGTTAGGGCGCAGTCGTGGCAAGGACGACTTTTACTATGACGATTGGGACGAGGACGATTATTACTGATCGCCAGACAGGTCCGCCAGATTGGCGGGCCTTTTCGCATCAGGGGCAGGGTTTGATGGTGATCGCCTCGCCCGGCTCCGCCCCAAGATCGCGGCAATCCTCACCATCGCAGAAACGCCAGGCCGATGGGGTCGCACCCGATGCGGCCAGCACCAGTTCCGGGATCGGTGGCAAGCTCGGGCGCCAGATCCACCAGCCGTTTTCCAGCTTCGCATTCGGCCCCGGTTCCATGCCCGCCCCCGATCCCTTGATCGCGGCCTTGGTCAACTGCAATCCGGCATCATTGACGGTCCATTCCTCGTGCCATTCGACCTTCTCGACCGAATGGGTCCATTCCAGCGAGAATCTGTCGCCCGACAAGGCAAGGGCGACGGCGCCGATCAGAAGGCAGCTCATTCAGGCTTTCTTCTCATCCACCAGACGAAGCCGAAGACCGCCGTCAGCGCCAGCCCGATCTCGTCGGTCAGGGGCAGGGCTGCAACCAGGGTAAAGGCGGCGACCATGGCCAAAGCGCGTTCCCAGATGGCCAGCCGGTGCCCAAGCCAGCCGATCACCGCCACGCCCCAAAGCCCGATGGCGATCACGCATTTCAGCACGATATAGGCCACGGCCAGCGGAAAGCCCACCGCCTCGGCCAGCGGCCCGCCGGTCTGCAGCATCAGGGCGGGCGTATAGACGGCCATATAGGGGATGACGAAGCCTGCGGCGGCGACCTTGATCGCCTCCAGGCTGATCTTGAAGCCCGATTCCCGCGCGATGGGGGCGGCGGCGAAACAGGCAAGCGCCACCGGCGGGGTCAGGTCGGCGAGAATGCCGAAATAGAAGACGAACATATGGCTGACGATCAGCGGCACCCCCAGTTCCAGCAGCGCGGGGGCGGCGATGGAGGAGGTGATGATGTAATTCGGGATCGTCGGGATCCCCATGCCCAGCACGATGCAGGTGATCATGGTCAGCAGCAGCGACAGCAGCAGCGAGTTCTCGCCCACGCTGACGATGAAGATGCCGAAGGTGTTCGCGGCCCCGGTCAGGGTCATGGTGCCGATGATGACGCCCACAAGCGCGCAGGCGACGCCGACGGGCAGGGCGGTCTTGGCCCCCTCGGCCAGGCTGTCGATCACCTGCCAGATGGTCGCCTGCCCGCCATTACTGAGCGTGCTGACAAGCAGCAGCACAGCGACAAGCGCCCAGAGCATCACCTCCTGCTTGCCCTGCAGCAGATAGCCGACCAGAAGCCCAAGCCCGATCCAGAAGATCGCCCGGATCGCCATCGAGGGCAGGCCCAGCATCAGCGAGGCGCCGAGGATCAGCATGATCGTCAGCGCAAGGCCGACCGCACCCGCATAAAGCGGCGTATAGCCGGAGAACAGCAGGAAAACGAGGACTGCCAGCGGCAGGATCAGATACCAGCCCTCGCGCAATGCCTTGCGGGCCGAGGGCAGGTCCTCGACCGCCATGCCGCGCAGATCGCGGCGTCCGGCCTCCAGATGCACCATCCAGAAGGCCGAGGCGAAATAGAGGATTGCCGGGATGATCGCGGCGCGCACCACTTCGACATAGGCGACGCCAAGCGTCTCGGCCATGATGAAGGCCACAGCCCCCATGACCGGCGGCATGATCTGCCCGCCCATCGAGGCGGTGGCCTCGACGCCCCCGGCGAAGGCCGGGCGATAACCGAAGCTTTTCATCAGCGGAATGGTGAACTGCCCGGTGGTGACGACATTGGCGACGCCGGAGCCCGAGATCGTGCCCATCAGACCGGATGACACGACGCTGACCTTGGCCGCGCCGCCCATCTTGTGACCGACCATGCCAAGCGAAACATCGGTGAACAGCTTGATCATCCCGGCTTTCTCAAGAAACGAGCCGAAAAGGATGAACAGGAAGATATAGGTGGCGCTGACATAAAGCGGCGTGCCGTAGATGCCTTCGGTCCCGAAGGCCATCTGCTCGACCACCTGTTCCAGCGAATAGCCGCGGGTCTGCAGCGCGCCGGGGAAATACTGCCCGAACAGCGCATAGATCAGGAAGACGCCGGCCACGACGGGCAGGGCAGGGCCCATGACCACCCAGGCGGCGGCGAAGACGGCGATCAGGGTCAGGATGCCGACCATGGTATCCAGACCGTTGATATCGCCCGCGCGCATCATCAGCGGGACGTATTCGACCCATTGATAGGCGGCGATGCCGACCCCGATCAGCCCCATGACCCAGGACAGCGCCTGCCAGGGCTTTGCGCGCCCGCGTAGCAGCGCCAGCAGCGGAAAGCCCAGAAGCAGCAGGAAGCCCAGATGGATGGCGCGCTGGATCTGGCTGTTGAGGTTCAGCAGATGCGCCGCCGTCGCGATCTGGTACAGCGAGAAGGCGACCGCGATCCAGAACAGCAGCCGGCCTTGCAGATTCTGCGGAAAACTTTCGGCCAGCGGATCGTGCAGGCCGAGATCGGCCGTTTCGGCCGGGTGGGTATCGACGGTCATCTTGGCGCTTTCACTGGCAGGATCGGGCCGGAACGCGGGTTCTCGCGCGCCCCGGCCCGGACAGCATCACTCGGCCTTTACGCCGACCTCGTCATAGTATTTCTGCGCACCGGGATGGACCGGGATCGGCATCCCCTGCAGCGCATTCTGCACGTCGATCGCATTGGCGGCGGCATGGGCGGCCTTCATCTCGTCGAGATTTTCGAACATCGCCTTGGTCATCGCATAGGCGGTGTCGTCGCTGACCGCATCCGAGGTCACCAGATAGTTGCGCACGGCGACGGTGGTGACCGCCTCGTCCTGGCCCTCATAGGTGCCGGCCGGGATTTCGCCGGTGGTATAGGGCGCGCCAAGGGTTTCCGCCACCTCGGCCGGAACCGAAACCACGGTGATCGGGATCGAGGTCGACAGGTCCTTCAGCGAGGCCACGCCCAGACCCGCCGATTGCAGCGTCGCGTCCAGCTGGCGGTTCTTCATCAGTTCGACCGATTCCGCGAAGGGCAGGTATTCGACCTTGCCGAGATCGTCATAGCTCATCCCGGCGGCGGCGAGGATCGCCCGCGCGTTCAGCTCGGTCCCCGATTTCGGCGCCCCGACCGAAACCGACTTGCCCTTCAGATCGGCCAGCGTGGTGATGCCCGAATCCGCACTGGCGACGATCTGGATATAGTTCGGATAGATCGCGGCAATCCCGCGCAGCTTGTCCAGCGGCGCATTGAACCCGGCATCGGCATTGCCTTCCGCCGCCAGCTTCACCGAATCGCCAAGCGAGAAGCCGATCTCGCCCTTGCCCTGCTGCAGCAGGTTCAGGTTCTCGACGCTGGCCTTGGTCGATTGCACCTGGACCTTGGCATCGGGCAGGGCCTCGGAATAGATCTTCGACAGCGCCACACCCATCGGATAATAGACGCCCGAGGTGCCGCCGGTCAGCACATTGATGAAATCCTGAGCCTGCGCCCCAAGCGGCGCGGCGGCGGCCGAAAGACCAAGCAGCATGGCTGCGACGCGGTTGCGAATGGTCATCTGGTTCCTCCCGTTATTGGTTTTGACTGCCGACAGGTTAGGTGCGAATCCGGGCGGCGTCAAAAGCAAAAGCCCCGCATTGCGGCGGGGCTTCACGCGTCGGGAATGCCGAAAAATTATGCCTTCGGATCAGGCGTTTGCTTCGCGGATCTTGTCCGCCGCTTCCTTGTTGAAGACGATGTCCTTCTGCTCGAACAGCTGGTCCAGCTCGCCCGAAAGGGTCATCTCGGTGACGATGTCGCAGCCGCCGATGAACTCTCCCTTGACGTAAAGCTGGGGGATGGTCGGCCAGTCCGAGTAATCCTTGATGCCCTGGCGGATACCGTCATCGGCCAGCACGTTCACGTCGCGATAGGCGACGCCCATATAGTTCAGCACCCCGGCGACGCGGCTGGAAAACCCGCATTGCGGCATTTCCCGGGTGCCCTTCATGAACAGCACCACGTCGTTTTCGTCGAGTGCCTGCTGGATCTGCGCGCGCGCATCTGTCATCGGAATATCCTCAATCGGGGGCTTTGGTGGTCAGGGCGAGCGCGTGAAGCTGGCCCGAGGGCCCGTCCATCTTGCCGTTCAGCGCCGCATAGACTGCGCGCTGCTGCTGGACCCGGTTCTGGCCGCGAAAGGATTCGTCGATCACCTCGGCGGCGAAATGATTGCCGTCGCCGGCCAGATCGCGGATGGTGATCTGCGCATCCGGGAATGCCGCGCGGATCAGGGCTTCGATTTCGTGGGCTTCAATGGCCATGCAGTCGTCCTTCTTTCGTAGAAGATGTAGGCGAAGGGCAGGCGGCTCGCAAGGGCAGGGACGGGTTCCTGCGTCGTTCAGGGGCGCGGCCATTGCCACCAATGGGCCTTGAGCGGCTGGCTGCGGTCGAAGGCTTTCGGGTCGTCTTGCGGCAATTCCCGCATCTGCGGCGCGCCGGGATCGGGCAGGCGGATGTCGTCCTCGGTCAGGCCGGTGCGGTTTCTGTGCCAGTTCCGCGCCAGTTCAGCCGCAGCAAAGCGCCTGCCGACATATTTCTGCCGCGCGGCCTGCTGACTGAGGGCGATGTAATGGCGCAGATTATGCGAGACCGGCGCCACCCGCAGCGGCCCCGACAGGCGATGCCCGGCACTGTCGAGATTGGACAGGCCAAGCCCGTGGCGCCACATGCGGATCAGCCGATAGGGCATCGGCTCGAAGAAATAGTAATGCCGCATTTCCTGTGCGTAATCCTGTCCGCCGTGATCCTCTCCGGGTCGGGGCAGGAAGACAAATTCATTGAAGTTCAGGGCATTATAGCCGTGTCTTTCAGCGTCGCGCGCCATGTCCAGGATGCTTGCGCCGGGATCGCGATGTTCGGGAATCTCGTCGGCATCCATGTTCAGCACCCAACGGGGCGCGTGATGCGCGATCAGTTTCTGTTTCAGACGAAGCTGCGCCTCGACCGAGAAGCTGCCATCATAGGGCAGGTGGTGCAGCTCCGCGATCCCCCGACCGACCAGCCCGGCGGCGATTTCGGCGGAGCCGTCATCCGATCCATTGTCGATATAGATCAGTGGAATGCCTTCGTCAATATATTTTTTAATAAAAACAGATAGATATGAGGAAGCATTGCGCCCACAGACAAAGGCCATGACCGGAGACGAAGCGCGCTGCGTGATCCCCGGCAAGGGCGGCAGAACCACGCCCGGGCTGGCAATACGGGCGTTGCGGATCAGTATCACCGTCGCTTCGGGATCCTCGGTGAGGGCCGAGAACGGCTCTGCTTCAACCGCAGGCAAGGGGGGCAGGTCAGGAATATCCAGATCGACCTCATCGCCGCAATCCACGGTGATCCGGCGCGGTGAAATCCCCCGCAGGGCAGCGTCCAGAATCGTCCTTCCTATCTGAACTTCATGGATCAGGTTATTGAAACGGTTTGCATTCACGGAAATGCGGAACGTTGCCTCATCCGGGATCGGCAGCAACGCATCGACACCTTTTGAGCGCGCTTCGGTCATCCATGCCTCGTTACGCAAGGCGCGCAGGGCTGCGCGTGCCGGGTCGGCGCTGTCGAGCCTGACGATCTGGCTGTCCTGCAATCCCAGCGTCGCGAGCGCTGGCAAGTCGTGCAGGCCTGCCGCCGATAGCAGCACCACGCGATCGGCATCTGCGACAAGCGCCGCCAGACGCTCGGCACGCGCTGCCACATCGTCGATCCCGGCCAGCGGATCGGTGACGATCTGTCTGCCGCTCTGGTGCAGCGTCTGCATCAGGCGCAAGGGCAGAACGATCATGGAGGGCACGGTGATCAGCACCAGCCGGCGGTGAGGCATGAGAACTCCGGTTGTCATGGCGACATTTCGTCCCGAAGCGCCACAGGGGGACAGCCATCGGAACATCGATCCAAAATATTAATAATCGGTATTATGTAACCAACCGGCAACCAGAAACCAGCCAAGCTTGCACGCAGCACCACATTGGCGCATCACGGATGCCTCATAACTATCGAGGCTGACATGGCTGTGACAACACCCGTTTGCGATTACGACGCCGCGATGCCGGATTTCGCGCTGCCGGATCCCGATGGCAGGATCTTCCGGCGTGATGACCTGCGCGGGCCGCGCGGCACGCTGGTGATCTTCATCTGCAATCACTGTCCCTATGTGCAGGCGGTGCTGGACCGGATCGCCCGCGACGCGGCAGAACTGCAGCGCGATCACGGCATCGGCGTGGTCGCGATCTCGGCCAATGACATCGCGGATTATCCGCAGGACGCGCCCGAATTCATGAAGGCCGAAGCCGAGAAGCACGGCTTCAGCTTCCCTTATCTCTACGATGAAAGCCAATCCGTCGCGCGGGCCTATGGGGCCGAATGCACGCCGGATTTCTTCGGCTACAATGCCGAGGGCAAGCTGCAATATCGCGGCAGGCTGGATGCGTCGGGCCGGCAACCGGGACCGCCGGACGCCAAGCGCGAGCTTTTCGAGGCCATGATCCTGATCGCCCGGACCGGTCAGGGTCCGCGTGATCAGACCGCCTCGATGGGCTGTTCGATCAAGTGGAAGGCCTGATCAGGGGTCGATCCCGAAGGCGCGTTTGACATTGGCGGTCCAGCCCAGGAAATGCTGGCCATCATGCTCGATCGCCGGGCGTTTCATCAGCGCGGGCTTGGCAGCCAGCATCGCCACGGGCGCGGCGGCACGTTCCTCTTCGGACATGCCGCGCCAGGTCAGGCTGGCGCGATTGACCAGCTTTTCGCCGAACGCATCCAGCATCCGCGTCCATTCGGCCTTGTCCGGCGTGTCTTCCTTCACATCGCGGAACTCCACCGTCCAGCCGGCCCCTTCCAGCGCCTTGCGCGCCTTCTGGACGGTCGAGCAATAGTCGAGCCCATACATTTTCAGTGTCTTGCTCATGATCAGATCAACGGCACCAGCGGCACATTGCAGGCGGAGAGCGCCAGAATGGCGGCGAGGGCGAGGACGAATTTCATATCTGCTCCTGTGTTTTAAGGGCGTTTATCGCCGCCCTGCCCCGGCGCGTCCAGTCACGAATGATCAATCGCGGCTTTCAGCCGCTTCAGTCCGGTCCAGGCCAGCAGCAGCACGACCGGCACCGCCGCCGCCATCAGCAGCATCTTGTCGACCCCAAGGGATTTCGCGACCGGCGCCAGAACATAGCCCAGAAGACCCAGGGCGTAATAGCTGATCGCGACCACCGACAGCCCTTCGACCGTGTGTTGCAGCCGCAATTGCAGCTCGGCCCGGCGGTCCATGCTTTGCAGCACCTGCTGGTTCTGGGTGCTGCGATCCACCTCGACCCGGGTGCGCAGCAATTCGGCGGCGCGGCCGGTGCGTTCCAGCATCCGCCCAAGCCGCCCCTCGGTCGAGCGCACGGTGCGCATGGCCGGGTCGTAGCGGCGGATCATGAATTCCGAGAATAGCTGGTTTTCCTGAAAACGGTCCTCGCGCAGCGCCCGGATGCGGTCGTTCACGATGGCCTCATAGGCGCGGGTCGCGCCGAAGCGGAAGGCACTTTGCGTCGCCAGCGCCTCCAGCCGGGATGCGACCGACAGAAGCTGCTGCAGCGTGCCTTCGGCGGGGCCGTCCTCCATGTCCTCGACCATGGCGGCCAGTTCCGGCTCCAGCGCGTTCAGGCGCGACGACAGGTCGCGGGCCCGGCCCAGCCCCAGCATCGACATGGCGCGGTAGGTCTCGATCTCGCAGAGCCGCTGGATGATGCGCCCTGTCCGCCCCGATCCGACGCTGTCGCGGACGAAGACGGCGAAACGCATCCAGCCGTCGGGGTCGATGCGGAAATCCGATGCGACCAGTGCCGAGCGTTCGAGCACCCAGCAGGCCGCGAGGCTGTCCTTGCTGAACCATTCGGCCAGGCTGTCATCCACCTGCGAGAGGTCTTCGGGCAGGTGCTCGACCCGGATCATGACGGCGGTGACGCGCTTGCCGAGCGCATCGCGCTGCCAGTCTTCGGCGAAGATGGCGGCTAGGTTGGGATCGAAGGGCTGGCGCGGCACGCCTTCGGCAAGGGCGGTATAGCTGACAAACTCGGTATGGCTTTCCCAGATCACCCGGTGCCGGCCAAGCGTCGCCGAATAATGGCTGTCCCCCAGTGTCGGCTTCGGCGCGCCGTGGCGATCTGCCAGCGCCTGCAAATGCCCGATATCCCGGGCCCGGTCGCGGCCAGCGGTCCCGCCCGGTTCCTTGAAGGCCAGATAGATCGCATGGCAGGGCGCATGAATGCGCGGCGAAGGCCGGGCGTGAAGCTCGTTCACCAGGGTCGTGCGCAGGGGATGATCGAGGCTGCGGTCCATGTCGCGATGCTAGCGAAGCGAAACGGCTTGTGGAACAGCGAGCAGGCGGCGACGTTCAAGCCGACGTGAAGCGTGGCACCATTGCACCGCCCTGCCCCGACGGTCACAATGGACAAAACGCGAATAAGGGCGAGGGACAGCGATGCGGCGGGACTTCCTGAAACTGATGCTGGGCGGGGCCAGCCTTCTGGCCATGGCGGCCTGTTCGGGCACCGATTCCAGGTTCAAGACCTATCGCGGCCCGCGCGTCACGCGGATCGACGTGTTCAAGTCGCGCCGGGTGATGACCTTCTATTCCGGCACAAAGCCGATCAAGAGCTATAATTTCGGCCTTGGCTATGCGCCCATCGGCAACAAGGAATACGAGGGCGACGGCAAGACCCCCGAAGGTCTTTACTATATCGACCGCCGCAATCCGAATTCGCGCTATCACCTCTCGGTCGGGATTTCCTATCCGAACGAGGCCGACAAGGCGCGGGCGCTCTCGCAGGGCGTGCAGGTCGGCAGCGACATCTTCATCCACGGTCAGGGCCCCGAGGGACGGGTGGCGACTAAGCGCGACTGGACCGTCGGCTGCATCGCTGTCACCGACGCCGAGATCGAGGATATCTATGCCATGGTCCCGGACGGCACGCCGATCATGATCTATCCCTGAGCGGATCGGCTGGGCACCGCCCTGCCCCACATCGCTCAGCGCCAGGGCGCGCCGTCTGCCAGCGAAGCCGCCAGATGGTCGATCAGCGCCCGCAACTTGGCCGGCAGCGGCGAAACCGGCGGCCAGACCGCCATGATTGGCAGCGCCCGGGTTTCGACCTGATCCAAAATCTCGACCAGCCGGCCCGCCCGCCTTGCCTCGGCGATGATGAAGCCCGGCAGGATGGCGATGCCGAGGCCGGCGATTGCCATATCCCGGATCGCCTCGCCATTGTTGAAGGTCAGCCGGGCGGCAACATCGGGCGAGACATTGCGGCCGTTCAGCCGGAACTGCCACAGCGCCGAATCGGACAGATGCGCATAGCTGATGATCTGGTGATCGCGCAGCGCCGCTGGGCTTTCGGGGGTGCCATGGCGGGCCAGATAGTCGGGGCTGGCGACGACATATTGTCGATCCTCGCAGAGCTTGCGCGCCATCAGCGCCCCGTCGCGGGCCTTGCCGATCCGGATGCCCAGATCGTAACCCTCGCGGGCAAGGTCCCGGGACCGGTCGTCGTAATCGACGCGCAGTTCCAGCCCCGGATGTCTGGCGGCGAAATCGGCCAGCATGGGCGAAAGATACATGGTCCCGAAGCTCATCGGCGCGGCAATCGACAGGGCGCCGCGCAACGGCGTGGCCCCGTCCATCCCCCAGGCGGCGCTTTCGGTGGCCGCAACCAGTTCGCCCAAAGCCGGGCGCAGCCGCTCGGCCAGCCGGTCGGCCGCCTCGGTCGGGGTGATCCGGCCGGCATTGCGCCGAAACAGCGCCGCCCCCACCACCGCCTCGAAATCCGAAATGCGCTTGCTGACCACGGATTTCGACAGGTTCAGCCGGGCGGCGGCGGCGGTCACCGTGCTGAGTTCCATCACCGCCAGAAAGGTCTCGATTTCGTCCAGAGAATAACGCATGGGCCATGTCTATCAGCCCCGCCGCCGTTCGCAAGGGCCGAACGCCGCTTCCGAAAAGCCCGCTCTGGTGTTCGCCTGAGCCGCCTCCGATATTTGCCCCAAGCACATCAAAGGAGGCCAAAGATGAACCTTACCGGCATTCACCACCTGACCGCGATCACCGCCGACGCGCCCGCCAATAACCGCTTCTATACCGAAGCCCTGGGGCTGCGCCGGGTTAAGAAGACCGTCAATCAGGACGACACATCCGCCTATCACCTGTTCTTCGCCGATGGCGCGGGCAGTCCGGGCACCGACCTGACCTTCTTCGACTGGCCGGTCGCGCCCGAACGTCGCGGCACCCATTCGATCAGCCGCACCGGGCTGCGCGTGAACGAGGCCAGTCTGGATTACTGGGCCGGGCGGCTGCGCGATCTCGGTGTCGCAACGGGCGACATTACCACGCTCGACAGCCGCGCCAGCCTCGATTTCGAGGACCCCGAGGGGCAGCGCTTCCGCCTGACCGCCGATCAGCCCGGCGTGACCCATCCCTGGGATCGCAGCCCGGTTCCGGCCGAGCATCAGATCCGCGGCCTCGGCCCGATCACGATTTCGGTGCCCGACCTCGCCCCGACCGAGGCGGTGCTGACCAGCGTCATGAACATGCGCCGGCTGCGCGACTATCCCAGCCCCGACGGTTCGGGTCAGGTCCATGTCTTCGGCATGGGCGAAGGCGGTCCCTCGGCGGAACTGCATGTCGCCGTCCAGCCCGATCTGCCGGTTGCGCGTCAGGGCGCGGGCGCGGTTCACCATGTCGCCTTCCGCACCCCGGACGTGGCCTCGATTCATGCCTGGGCGCAGCGCCTGAACGAGTTGCGCATCCCCTCCTCGGGCGAGGTCGAGCGTTACTATTTCCGCTCGCTCTATTTCCGCGAGCCGGGCGGCAACCTGTTCGAGATCGCCACCGACGGCCCCGGTTTCGCCGTCGACGAACCCGCCGAGACCATGGGCGAGGCGCTGTCCCTGCCGCCCTTCCTGGAGCCGCGCCGGGCGCAGATCGAGGCCGGGCTGAAACCGCTGGACTGATCCCCGGGCAGACAGACCGAAAGCCGCCGGCACCCGCCGGCGGCTTTTTCATGTCGTCAGCCGGACCGCAACAAAAAACGGGCGATCCCGAAGGATCGCCCGTTCCGTTACTCGTTACACAATTCAGGCGGCGCGGGCGGCCATGGTGGCCTTGGCCCACCAGGCCAGTTCGTCCAGCAACGCGTTAAGCGATGGTTGCAGCACCTCGTCGACCTCGGCCATGTCGCCGTTCTGGCCAAGCGGGCTGACCTTCATGAATTCACCCCCACCCAGGTGCACCGCATTGCGTGTGGGCACCATCTGCAATTCGACCGCGATGCCGCGCAGATGCTCGATTGCACGCGCGGCACCGACGCCACCGTATCCAACGGCGGCCATGGGCTTGTGGTTCCATTCCTTGTAGGCCTGATCCAGCGCATTTTTCAGCGCCCCGGTGATCGAATGGTTATATTCGGCTGTCAGCACGATATAGCCGTCGAATTCACCGACCTTGTTCTGCCAGGCAACGGCCTTGGGATCGCTGCTCGGCATCCACAGATTCGAGGCCATCTCGTCGAAGAACGGCAATTCGTAATCGCGCAGGTCGACCAGTTCGAATGCCATGTCGTCGCGTTTTGCGACCTGCTCCATCAGCCAGGCGGCGGGTTTGTCGGCAAAGCGGGTCTTGCGGGTCGAGCCGATGATGACGGCGATCTTGGGTTTGCTCATCCTGTCATATTCCTTTTGCTGAGATGTCCGGCATAACCGGAGGCTTCTTCAATCCGAGGCAGAGGCTAGTTTATTGCCGGATAACCATCCAGAGCGCCGCAGCAAAACCCCGTGTTCGAAAATGTGGAACGACATTGCTCATGCCGTTTCCATCACGCAACCTCATCAAGCCATTCCAAGGGCAGAAGCAGCCCACCTTCCATGCCCGCACGCGCGAAAAAAGGGGCCGCGTCAGACGCAGCCCCTTGTCCTTGTAGCGGCATTTTCGAATTTCAGCGGGTAACTATCTGGATAAACGCGAAACCGTTCGGGCCAAGCGTCAGGCTGCGGCCCGAAAGCCCTGCCGCCTGCGACGGCCCGACCAGATGCCCGCCGCGCCCTTCGGGGGGCAGGTTCGTCTCGACCGTATCGGGGCCAAGGTTGAAGGCACAGATCAGCGCGCCGCGCTGGAACATCAGCACCGGGTCCGGGCGGTTGAAGAAATGCGCCATGCCGCGCCCATGCAGGTCCGCGCGTTCGGAGCGGAATTCCAGCATGTGGCGATAGAAATGCAGGACCGATCCGATATCGGCCTCCTGCCCGGCGACATTGCGCGCCAGTTGCGGTGCCTTCACCGGCAGCCAGGGCGTGCCGGTCGAAAAGCCGCCATGGGTATTGCTGCCGGCATCTTCCCAGACCATCGGCGTCCGGCAGCCGTCGCGGCCCTTGTAATCGGGCCAGAAGCGGATGCCGGGCGGGTCGGTCAGTTCGGAAAACTCCAGATCCGTCTCGGTCTGGCCCAGTTCCTCGCCCTGATAGAGGCAGACCGAGCCGGGGAAGGACAAGAGCATCGCGCAGGCCAGCTTCGCCAGGCTGTCCTGATCGGCCGCGTGGTCCTGCCAGCGGGTCATGTGCCGGATCACGTCGTGATTGGAAAACGCCCAGGTCGGCCAGCCATCCGGGGCCTTCTTGAAGAAGGTCTCGATCTTCGAGCGGAAATGCTTCGGGGTGAATTCCGGGCCGAGCATGTCGAAACTATAGGCCTGATGAAGATGTTCCTCGCCCGAGGTGTATTCGGCCATGATCTCGACCGCGCGGGTCGAATCGCCGACCTCGCCCACCGTCGAGGCGCCGTATTCGTCGGTCAGCGCCCGCAGCCGGGCCAGAAAATCCAGGTTCTCGGGCCGGGTCTTGGAATAGCGGTGCAGCTGCATTTCATAGGGGTTCACCTGCGGCTCGCCCCGGCGCGGCGGGTTCTTGCGCAGCTTCGCGTCGTGGAAATAGAAATTCACCGTATCCAGACGGAAGCCGTCGACGCCGCGATCCAGCCAGAAGCGCATGGTTTCCAGCAGCCAATCCTGCACTTCCTTGTTGTGGAAGTTGAAATCCGGCTGCGAGGTCAGGAAATTGTGCAGGTAATATTGCTTGCGATGCCCGTCCCATTCCCAGGCCGAGCCGCCGAAGACCGAGGCCCAGTTATTCGGTGGGCTGCCGTCGGGCTGCGCATCGGCCCAGACATACCAGTCGGATTTCGGATTATCCCTGCCCTTGCGGCTTTCGACGAAGAAGGGATGGCGGTCCGAGGAATGGCTCAGCACCTGGTCGATGATCACTTTCAACCCGAATTCATGGGCCTTGGCGACCAGCCGGTCGAAATCGGCCAGCGTGCCGAAAAGCGGGTCGATATCGGTATAATCCGACACGTCATAGCCCATATCGGCCATGGGCGAGGTGAAGACCGGCGACAGCCAGACCGCATCGACGCCGAGGCTCGCGATATGGCGCAGCCGCTCGGTGATCCCGTTCAGATCGCCGATTCCGTCGCCATTGCTGTCCTGAAAGGACCGCGGATAGACCTGATAGGTCACCGATCCGCGCCACCAGCCATTCACCATCGTCATACCTCCTTCGCAATCCACGCCATTGAACACCGGGCACGATCACCGTAATGTTGCCGCTAACATGCCGCTATCATCATAGACATACGGAACGCAACGATGACTCTGCCCGCGACCGCCGCCAGCCCTGCCGCATTGGCCCAGTCCATTCGTGACCATCTTACCTATTCCATCGGCAAGGACGAGGCCCATGCCTCGGTCCATGACTGGCGCGTGGCGCTGTCGCTGGCGATTCGCGATCGCATCGTCGAGCCGTGGTTCGCCTCGACCCGCGCCACCTATGACCGCAAGCTGAAGCGCATCCATTACCTGTCGATGGAATTCCTGATCGGCCGGCTGCTGGAGGATTCGGTCGTGAACCTGGGCCTCGACGATGCCGCGCGCGAGGCGCTGCACGGCTTTGGCGTCAGCTATGACGAGGTCATCCATGACGAACCCGAAGCCGCGCTCGGCAATGGCGGGCTGGGCCGTCTCGCGGCCTGTTACATGGAATCCATGGCTACGGTGGGTTGCCCGGCCTACGGCTATGGGTTGCGTTACGAACACGGGCTGTTCCGGCAGCGCTTCGATCATGGCCGCCAGGTCGAGACCGCCGACAGCTGGCTGAAATCGCGCAACCCCTGGGAGTTCGAGCGCCCCGAAGCGGCTTACGAGATCGGCTTCGGCGGCTGGATCGAGGGCGACGGCGCCAAGAAGATCTGGCACCCCTCGGAAAGCGTGATCGCGGCCGCCTATGACACGCCGATCATCGGCTGGCGCGGGCGTTGGGCCAATACGCTGCGGCTCTGGTCGGGCAAGGCGGTGGCGGAATTCGACCTCGCCCGGTTCAACCGGGGCGAATATGTCGCCGCCGGTGCCGCCGAATCGCTGGCCCGGACGATCAGCCGCGTGCTTTATCCCGACGATTCGACCGAGGCCGGCAAGGAACTGCGCCTGAAGCAGGAATATTTCTTCACCGCCGCCTCGGTGCGCGACATCATGCGCCGCTTCGTCTCGGAAGGCGAAACCATCGCCAAGCTGCCCGAACGGGTCGCCATCCAGATGAACGACACCCACCCCGCCATTGCCGGCGCGGAACTGGTGCGGGTGCTGATCGACGATTTCGGCCAGGAGTTCGACGCCGCCGCCGACATGGCCGAACGGGTGCTGAACTATACCAACCACACGTTGCTGCCCGAGGCGCTGGAGGCTTGGTCGGAAGGTCTGTTCCGCAAGGTCCTGCCGCGCCATATGGACCTCGTCGAGCGGATCGACGACCACCACAAGCGCCGCCACCCGACCCGCCCGTGGGAGCTGTCGGCCATCCATCACGGTCAGGTCCATATGGGCCGGCTGGCCTTCATGCAGTCGGGCCATGTGAACGGGGTTTCGGCCCTGCATTCCGAACTGATGAAGGAATCGGTCTTTCACGACCTGAACGCATTGCATCCGGGCCGGATCGAGAATGTCACCAATGGCGTGACCCCGCGCCGCTGGCTTTATTCCGCGAACCCGGCGCTGTCGGGGCTGATTACGGAAACCCTCGGCGGGGATGAATGGGTCGATCACCTCGACCAGTTGACGGGGTTGGAGCCGCATGTGACCGACAAGGCTTGGCTCGACCGTTATGCGGCGGCCAAGCGCGACAACAAGGTGGCGCTGTCGAACTGGCTGGGCCAGACTTTGGGCATCACCCCCGACCCGGACGCGCTTTATGACGTGCAGATCAAGCGCATCCACGAATACAAGCGCCAGCTTCTGAACGTGCTGGAAACCATCGCCCGCTGGGACGAGATCCGCCAGAACCCGACCGCGAACTGGCAGCCGCGGGTCAAGATCTTCGGCGGCAAGGCCGCGCCGGGCTATGCCGTTGCCAAGGAAATCATCAACCTCATCAACGACGTGGCCGAGGTCGTCAACAACGACCCGCTGATGAAGGGCCGCCTGATGGTCGCCTATCCGCCGAATTACAACGTCTCCATGGCGGTCAGGCTGATCCCGGCGGCGGATCTGTCGGAACAGATCTCGACCGCCGGCAAGGAAGCGTCCGGGACCGGCAACATGAAGCTGTCGCTGAACGGCGCGCTGACCATCGGCACGCTCGACGGCGCCAATGTCGAGATCCGCGAGCATGTCGGGCCGGAGAACTTCTTCCTGTTCGGCATGACCACCGAGGAGGTGGAGGCCCGTCGACAGGTGCCCGACCATGCCCGCAAGGCCATCGCCGATTGCCCGTCGCTGTCGCGCGCCATCAGCCTGATCGCGCTTGGCACCTTCGGCGGCGATCCGGCGCGTTATGGCCGGCTGGTCGATATCCTGACGAATTGGGACACCTATCTCGTCTGTTCGGATTTTGCCGATTACCAATCTGTTCAGAAACGGATTGATGCGGCCTATGGAGATATGCAGGACTGGAACCGAATGGCCGCGCTGAATACGGCACGGATGGGCTGGTTCTCGTCCGACCGCTCGGTTCGCGACTACATGGACCGGATCTGGAAAATGGGGGAGGCAGGCAATGAACGACCGGCAGAAAGATCCAGACGCGTTGCAAGCTAAGGACGATCGCGGGCCGGCCCTGCCGCCCGATCGCGCGCAGGCACTGTCCGACGGGCGCGAGGCGGAGCCCTTCTCGCTGCTCGGGCCACAACCCTATGGCGATGGCTGGCGGATCGCGGCACTCGATCACGGGGCCGAGGAAATGGCCCTCGCCACCGTTGGCGGCGTCTATCCGATGGATCCCGTCGATGGCGCGCCGGGCCTGTTCATCGGCGTCATGCCCCTGCTTTCGCCCTATCTTCTGCGCGGCAGCAATGCCGGGGCGGAATGGGAATACGAAGACGCCTATCGCTTCGGTCCGGTGCTGGGCCAGATCGACGAACATCTGATCGGCGAGGGCACGCATCGCCAGCTCTGGCGCGTGCTGGGCGCGCATGTGATGACCCATCAGGGCGTCGAGGGCACGCATTTCGCGGTCTGGGCACCGAATGCCCGCCGCGTCGCCCTGCTGGGCGATTTCAACAGTTGGGATGCGCGCCGGCACGGGATGCGGCGGCGCGGCTCGACCGGGGTCTGGGAAATTTTCATCCCCCATATCGGCGAAGGTGCGTCCTATAAATTCGCCATTACCGGCGCGCATGGCGAACCGCTGCCGCAGAAGGCCGACCCGGTCGGTTTCGGGGCCGAACATCCGCCGGCCACGGCCTCGGTCGTGCGCGGGATCGAGGGGCATGACTGGCATGACGGCGCCTGGATGCAGACCCGGCAGGAGGCGCAGAACGTCGCCGCCCCGATATCGATCTACGAGGTCCATCTGGGCAGCTGGCGCCGCGTCGCCGAGGACGGCAATCGCCCGCTGTCCTATCTGGAACATGCCCGTGACCTGATCCCCTATGTCGTCGAGATGGGCTTTACCCATCTCGAACTGATGCCGGTCTCGGAATTTCCCTTCGACGGTTCCTGGGGTTACCAGCCGGTCGGGCTTTACGCGCCGACCATCCGTTTCGGCACGCCCGACGAATTCCGCGCCCTGATCGAGACCGCGCATGAGGCCGGGATCGGCGTTCTGCTGGACTGGGTGCCGGGCCATTTCCCGTCCGACCCGCATGGGCTGGCGCGTTTCGACGGCACCGCGCTTTACGAACATGCCGACCCGCGCGAGGGGTTCCATCAGGACTGGAACACGCTGATCTATAATTACGGCCGGCGCGAGGTCTCCAACTACCTGACCGCCAATGCGCTCTACTGGCTGCAGGAATACCATATCGACGGGCTGCGCGTGGATGCGGTCGCCTCGATGCTCTATCGCGACTATTCGCGCAAGGAAGGCGAATGGGTCCCGAACATTCATGGCGGGCGCGAGAATCTGGAAGCCATCGACTTCCTGCGCGACGTGAATACCGTGGCTTATGGCGAGGTGCCGGGGATCATGACCGTGGCCGAGGAATCGACCGCGTTCCCGGGCGTCTCGCGCCCCGTCGATACCGGCGGCCTCGGCTTCGGCTTCAAGTGGAACATGGGCTGGATGAACGACACGCTGGACTACATCAAGCGTGAACCCGTCCACCGCACCCATCACCACAGCCAGCTGACCTTCGGGCTGGTCTATGCCTTTTCCGAGAATTTCATCCTGCCGATCAGCCATGACGAAGTGGTTCACGGCAAGGGCTCGATGATCGAGAAGATGCCCGGCGACGCTTGGCAGAAATTCGCCAATCTGCGCGCCTATTACGGCTTCATGTGGACCCATCCGGGCAAGAAGCTGCTGTTCATGGGCTGCGAATTCGCCCAGTGGAAAGAGTGGAACCACAACGCTTCGCTGGACTGGCACCTGCTGGACGATCCCAGCCACAAGGGCGTGCAATCGCTGGTCCGCGACCTGAACCATCTTTACCGCGAACTGCCGGCGCTGCATCGGCGCGACAATGCGCCCGAGGGCTTCGGCTGGATCGAGGGCGGGGCCTCGCAGGAATCGGTCGTCGCCTATGCCCGCTATGGCGAGGCGGGCGATGCGCCGGTCGCGGTGATCTGCAACTTCACACCGGTGCCGCGCCATGGCTGGCGGCTTGGCCTGCCGCGCGACGGCAAGTGGAAGCTCAGGCTGAACAGCGATGCCGGCGTTTACGGCGGATCGGACATGCCGACCGCCACCGTGATCACCGCCGATGGCGATGAATGGCAGGGCTACGACCAGTCGGCACTGATCGACCTGCCGCCGCTTTCCGTCCTCGTTTACGAGGCCGTTTGACGATTTCACCCTGGGGGAGGAACCCATGACCTTGCAAAGACCTCAACGCCTGTCATCCCGCGCCATGGCCTATGTGCTGGCCGGCGGCCGCGGCTCTCGGCTGAAAGAGCTGACCGACCGGCGCGCGAAACCGGCCGTCTATTTCGGCGGCAAATCGCGGATCATCGACTTCGCGCTGTCCAATGCGCTGAATTCCGGCATCCGCAAGATGGCGGTGGCCACGCAATACAAGGCCCATAGCCTGATCCGCCACCTCAATCGCGGCTGGTCCTTCTTCCGCTCGGAGCGCAACGAATTCCTGGATATCCTGCCCGCCTCGCAGCAGATGGACGAGGAAAACTGGTATCGCGGCACCGCCGATGCGGTGACCCAGAACATCCATATCATCGACAGCTACAACGTCGATTACCTGATCGTTCTGGCCGGCGATCACATCTACAAGATGGATTACGAACTCATGCTGCAACAGCATGTCGAATCCGGTGCCGATGTGACCGTGGGCTGCCTGACCGTGCCGCGCGCCGAAGCCTCGGCCTTCGGGGTGATGGATGTCGATGCCGACGGGCGCATCATCTCGTTCCTCGAAAAGCCGAAGGACCCGCCGGGGATGCCCGACGATCCGAATTCGACGCTGGCCTCGATGGGGATCTATGTCTTCGACTGGAAATTCCTGCGCGAATTGCTGATGAAGGACGGGGCCGATCCGAATTCCAGCCACGATTTCGGCCATGACCTGATCCCGGAACTGGTCAAGCATGGCAAGGCCGTGGCGCATCGCTTTGCCGATAGCTGCGTGCGCTCGGACCCGTCCGCGCCGGCCTATTGGCGCGATGTCGGCACCATCGACGCCTTCTGGAAGGCCAATATCGACCTGACCGATTTCTCGCCCGAGCTGGATCTTTACGACAACAGCTGGCCGATCTGGACCTATGGCGAGATCACGCCGCCGGCGAAGTTCATCCATGACGACGAGGATCGGCGCGGCCATGCCATCAGCTCGATGGTCTCGGGCGGCTGCATCATCTCGGGCTCGCAGGTGCGCAACTCGCTTCTGTTTACCGGGGTGAAGGCCAACAGCTATTCGACGCTGAAATCGGTGGTGGCCCTGCCCTATGTCAATATCGGCCGCCATGCCGAACTGACCAATGTCGTCATCGACCGTGGCGTCGAGATCCCGGAAGGGCTGGTCGTGGGTGAAGACCCGGCCGAGGACGCGAAATGGTTCCGCGTCAGCGAGGGCGGCGTGACGCTGATCACGCAGGAGATGGTCAACCGCATGTTGGCCTCGAAATGAAGCCGGCGGCGACCGGGGCGGCAAAGCCCGTGAAAAAGGTTGCGGCGAAAGCCGCCGCCAAACCGGGGGCGAAGGCCAAGGCAAAGCCTGCGGGCAAGGCCAGTGCCAAGCCTGCGGCGCAGGCCGGGGCGGGCCGCATCCTCTCGGTCGCCTCGGAATGCGCACCGCTGGTGAAGACCGGCGGTCTTGCCGATGTGGTGGGCGCCCTGCCCGCCGCACTGGCCCCGCTTGGCTGGCAGTTGCGCACCCTGATCCCGGCCTATCGCGGGCTCATGGCGCGGCTGGAGAACCCCACCGAGCTTTGGTCCGATCCCGATCTTTACGGCGGCCCGGCCCGGGTCATGGCCGGTCAGGTCGCGGGGCTGGAGATGCTGCTGCTGGATGCGCCGCATCTGTTCGACCGCCCCGGCTCGCTTTATATCGACGAATCCGGTGCCGACTGGTCGGACAATCCGCGCCGTTTCGCGGCGCTCAGCTGGGCGGCGGCGGCAATCGCGCGCGACGGGCTGGCGGATGGATGGGTGCCGGATGTGCTGCATTGCCACGACTGGCAGGCAGGGTTCGCGCCGCTCTGGGCGCGCCAGACCCCTTCGATCATGACCATCCACAATATCGCCTTCCAGGGCATCGCCCCGGCCCGCGCGGTGGACGAATTGCGCCTGCCGCATGACGGCTTCAACCCGCAAGGTTACGAATATTGGGGCCAGATCTCGGCGCTGAAGGCGGGGCTGGTCTATGCCAGCGCGATCTCGACCGTGTCGCCGACCTATGCCGCCGAACTGACCACAGCGGAATTCGGCTTCGGGCTGGAAGGGGTGATCCGGTCGCGCGCCGAGGTGCTGTCAGGCATCCTGAACGGCGTCGATCTGGGCGTCTGGAACCCGGCCACCGATCCGCTGATCGGGGCCAATTACTCGGCCGCCGACATGGCCGGCAAGACCGCCTGCGCCAAGGCCCTGCGCGACGAATTCGGGCTCGATGCCGAAGGCGGGCCGCTCTTCATCGTGGTCAGCCGGCTGACCCGCCAAAAGGGCCTCGACCTGCTGCTGGAGGCCCTGCCCGGCCTGATCGCGCGCGGCGGACAGCTGGCGGTTCTGGGCACCGGAGAGCCGGATCTGCAGGAGGGCTATCTGCGCGCCGCCGCCCATTGGCCGGGCCGGATCGGCGTTCATATCGGCTATGACGAGGCGCTGTCGCATCGCATGTTCGCCGGCGGCGATATCGTGCTGGTGCCGTCGCGATTCGAGCCTTGCGGGCTGACGCAGATGTATGGGCTGGCCTATGGGACGCTGCCGCTGGTGGCGCAGACCGGCGGGCTGGCAGATTCGGTCATCGACGCCAATGTCGCGGCTTTGCGCGATGATGTGGCAACCGGGCTGCAATTCGCGCCAGTCACCGCCGATGCGCTGAACCTGGCGCTGCAGAAGGCCGCGACCCTTTACGCCCGGCGCGATATCTGGCAGCGAATGACAGCCCGGGCGATGGCCCATCCGGTCGGATGGGACGCCTCGGCCCGCGATTACGCGGCGCTCTATGACAAGCTGACCGGACGCTGACGATTCCATGACCGACCCGACCTATGCCATCACGGCCGGCAGTGCCGACCTGCTCGGCGCGCATCCCCTTGGCGATGGCGTCAGCTTCGCCGTCTTCTCGGCCCATGCCGAAAAGATCGAGATCTGCCTGTTCTCGCCCGATGGCGCGCGAGAGATCCAGCGCCTGACCCTGCCCGACCGGCTGGGCGATATCTGGCATGGTTTTGTCCCCGGCCTGCCCGAAGGCGCGCTTTACGGGCTGCGCGCCCATGGCCCCTACGAGCCGCAACTGGGCCACCGCTTCAACCCGGCCAAGCTGCTGATCGACCCCTATGCGCGGCGCCTCTCGGGGCGGGTGATCCCTGACGATGCGCTTCTGGGCTATGACAGCCACACGGCGCAGGCCGACATGTCCATCGACCACCGCGATTCGGCGCGTTTCATGCCGAAATGCGTGGTCACCAGCGATCCGCCCGCCCTGCCGCGTGGCCGGCGCGTGGCGCGCGACCGCGTGGTCATCTACGAGGCCCACCCCAAGGGCCTGACCGCCGCCCATCCCGGCGTGCCGGAAGGCCTGCGGGGCCGTTTCGCCGGCCTCGCCTCGGATGCGGTGATCGAGCATCTGCTGCGGCTCGGCATTACCACGCTGGAACTGCTGCCGGTGCAGGCCCATGCCGACGAGCCGTTTCTGCTGCGCAAGGGGCTGACCAATTACTGGGGCTATAACACGCTGGCCTTCTTCGCCCCCGAGACCGGCTATACCGCCCATGGCGACCCGGCCGAGTTCCGCGACATGGTCACGCGCCTGCACGAGGCCGGGATCGAGGTGGTGCTGGACGTGGTCTATAACCACACCGCCGAGGGCAATGAACTTGGCCCGACGCTGTCCTTCCGGGGCCTCGACAATGCCAGCTATTACCGGCTGTCGGCGGATAATCCGCGCTATTACGTCAACGATACCGGCACCGGGAACACCGTCGATTGCGCGCATCCGATGGTGATGCGCATGATCCTCGATTCGCTGCGCTACTGGGTCGAGCAGATGGGCGTCGACGGGTTCCGCTTCGATCTGGCCCCGGTTCTGGGGCGCGAACCTTCGGGCTTCATCCGCGACGGCAGGTTCCTGTCGGCACTGCGTCAGGACCCGGTTCTGGCCAATACGCGCCTGATCGCCGAACCCTGGGATGTCGGCCCCGGCGGCTATCAGCTGGGGAATTTCCCGCCGCCCTTTCTGGAATGGAACGACCGCTTCCGCGACGGCGTGCGCCGCTTCTGGCGTGGCGAGGGCAATATCGCCGATCTGGCCGAACGCGTCACCGGATCGGCGCCGACCTTCGATCATCACGGCCGCGCGCCGCAGGCGACGGTGAATTTCGTCACCGCCCATGACGGCTTCACCCTGGCCGACGTGACCGCCTATGAGCACAAGCACAACCTGCCCAATCACGAGGGCAATCGCGACGGTCATAACGAAAATTACTCGGACAATCTGGGCCATGAAGGCCCGACCGAGGATCCGGCCATCAACGCCGCCCGGGCCCGGCGGCGGCGCAACATGCTGGCCACGCTGATGCTGTCTCAGGGCACGCCGATGCTGCTGGCCGGCGACGAGATCGCCAATTCCCAGCAGGGCAACAACAACGCCTATTGCCAGGACAACCCGACCGGCTGGATCGACTGGCAGGCCCCCGATCAGGCACTTGCGGATTTCACCGCCAAGCTGATCGCGCTGCGCCATGCCCATCCGGTCCTGCATCAGCGGCGCTTCCTGCATTCGCTGCCGATCCCCGAAGGCGGGCGCGATCTGGTCTGGCACCTGCCGAATGGGGCCGAGCCGTCCTCGACTGACTGGCAGCGCAGCGACCTGCGCGCCCTGGCCCTTGAAATCCGCATGGCCGCCAATTCGCCCGAGCGCGTGGCCGACCCGAAGGACGCCGCCTTCATCGCCATCAATGGTGGCGCGGGTCCCGTGCAGATGATCCTGCCCGCATTGCCCCAGGGGGGCTGGATGCGGGTTCTCGACTCGGCCGATCCGCTGGCGCAGGATCGCGCGGAAAGCGGCACCTCGGCCGAGGTCGCGCCCGAGTCCATCGCCGTATTCATGCCAGAGGAGGGACGTGCATGACCATCTCGACCATCTCCACCCAGCCCATCGAGGGCCAGAAGCCCGGCACATCGGGCCTGCGCAAGAAGACCCGCGTCTTCATGCAGCCGCATTATCTGGAGAATTTCGTTCAAGCGATCATCGACGCCATCGGCGGCGTCAAAGGCAAGACACTGGTTCTGGGCGGCGACGGGCGTTTCTTCAACGACCGCGCCGCCCAGGTGATCCTGCGCATGTGCGCCGCGCAAGGGGCCGCGAAAGTCATCGTCGGCACCAATGCGCTGATGTCGACGCCGGCGGCCTCGAACCTGATCCGTCAGCGCAAGGCCGATGGCGGCTTCATCATGTCCGCCAGCCACAATCCCGGCGGCGAGAGCGAGGATTTCGGGCTGAAATTCAACGGCGCCAATGGCGGCCCGGCCCCGGAAGGCGTGACCGACCTGATCTTCGCGCGCACGAAGGAGTTGACCGAATACCGCATTCTGGAAACGCAGGACGCCGATCTGTCGAAACCCGGCACCACCCGCATGGCCGAGATGGAGATCGAGATCGTCGATCCGGTCGCCGATTACGCGGCGCTGATGGAGAGCCTGTTCGATTTCGCCGACATCCGCGCGCTGCTGGCCAGCGGCTTCCGGCTGCGCTTCGACGCCATGCATGCGGTGACCGGCCCTTATGCGCGCGAAATCCTTGAAAACCGTCTCGGCGCGGCGGCGGGCAGCGTGGTGAACGCTAGGCCCCTGCCCGATTTCGGCGGCGGTCACCCCGACCCGAACCCGGTCTGGGCGCATGAGCTGATGGATGTCATGACCGGCCCCGACGCGCCCGATTTCGGCGCCGCGTCCGATGGCGACGGCGACCGCAACATGATCGTCGGGCGCGGTGCTTACGTCACGCCCTCGGACAGCCTTGCGGTGCTGGCGGCGAATGCACATCTGGCGCCGGGCTATGCGAAGGGTCTGGCAGGCGTTGCGCGCTCCATGCCGACCTCGCGCGCCGCCGATCTGGTGGCCGAGAAGGCCGGGATCGGCAGTTACGAGACCCCGACCGGCTGGAAGTTCTTCGGCAACCTGCTCGATGCCGGCAAGGCGACGCTCTGCGGCGAGGAATCGGCGGGAACGGGCTCCGACCATGTCCGCGAGAAGGACGGGCTCTGGGCGGTGCTGCTGTGGCTGAACATCCTTGCGGCGAAGAAGCAGTCGGTGCAGCAGATCATGGCGGATCACTGGGCCGAATACGGGCGCAACTATTACTCGCGCCACGATTACGAAGCGGTGCCGAGTGCCGATGCCAATGCGCTTGTCGACCGGCTGCGCGACATGCTGGACACGCTTCCGGGGCAAAGCTTCGCCGGGCTGACCGTCGAAAGCGCCGACGATTTTGCCTATCTGGACCCGGTCGATGGCTCGACCTCGAAGAACCAGGGCCTGCGCATCGCCTTCACCGATGGCTCGCGCATCGTCATGCGGCTGTCGGGCACGGGAACCGAGGGCGCGACCCTGCGGGTCTATCTGGAACGCTACCAGCCCGCAGACGGCAAGCTGAACATGCCGGTCGAGGAGGCGCTGTCCCCGGTCGTGCAGGCTGCCGAGGAGATCGCCCTGATCCGCCAGCATACCGGCCGCGACAAGCCGGACGTGACCACCTGAACCACGCGCGACCTGCCCGTTTCCCGAAAACCGGGCAGGTCGCCGCCCGAACCCGCCGCCTGACCCTTCCTTAAGGCGGCGAAATCTGGCACAGGCCCCGCATCCCCAGTTGCGGAGCCTGTCCATGAACCCCGATCTCGTCACCACCATCAGCACCTATATCTGGGCGCTGGATTACGGCTCGGTTCTGGTCTTTGCGCTGACCGGGGCGCTTGTCGCCTCGCGCCAGCAACTCGACATCATCGGTTTCATCTTCATGGCCTCGCTGACGGCCGTGGGCGGTGGCACGCTGCGCGATCTGGTGCTGGGCCGCGCGCCGGTCTTCTGGGTCGCCCAGCCCGAACTGATCGTGATCGCGGCGGCTGCGGCCTTTCTGGTCTTCTGGACCGCGCATCTTCTGGAAAGCCGCTATCGCTGGCTTTTGTGGCTGGATGCCATCGCGCTTGGCGTGGCTGTGCCGGCGGGTGTGGGCGTGGCCATGGCCGGCGGCTTCGGGCCGGTCATCATCGTCATTGCGGGGGTCATCACCGGCACCATGGGCGGGCTGATGCGCGACGTGGTCGGCAACGAGGTGCCGCTGATCCTGAAAGGCCGCGAGCTTTACCTGACCTGCGCCTTCGGCGGCGCGGTCATCGCGCTGCTGTTGGCCTGGCTTGGCCTGCCCCGCGCGCTGGCATTGACCGGCGGCGGGCTTGCCACATTCCTGTTGCGCGCGGGCACGCTGATCTGGGGCTGGTCTCTGCCCGTCTATAAACCGCGCCCGCCCCGCACGCGGGGCTGAGCCGCCCTATGTCGCGTCGGACAGATGCGATTCCGGGTCGTGATCGACCTTCTGCGCGATTTCCTTCGTCCAGGCGCTGACCGCCGGCACCCGGCTCCGGTCGATGCGATGGGCGTATTTCTTCGCCACCTCGACCACCTCGCCCAACAGCCCGTCGGCCAGCGTGATCGGATTGAGCCCGAGCGCGAGGAACTGATCGTTCTTCACGATCAGCTCGTTCTCGTCGGCCTCCTTGCGCGGGTTGGGCAGGTTCATCACCTTCGCCCCGGTCAGCCGCGCCACCAAAGCCGCAAGATCGCGCACCCGGTGGGTTTCGGTCATCTGGTTGAAGATCTTCACCCGCTCGCCCGCCTTTGGCGCATCGGACAGCGCCAGTTCGATGCAGCGCACACAGTCCTGGATATGGATGAAGGCCCGCGTCTGCCCGCCCGAGCCATGGACGGTCAGCGGATAGCCGATCGCCGCCTGGATCAGAAAACGGTTCAGCACCGTGCCGTAATCGCCATCGTAATCGAAGCGGTTGATCAGCTGTTCGTGCCGCCGGGTCTGGTCGGTATGGGTGCCCCAGACGATGCCCTGATGCAGGTCGGTGATCCTGAGGGCGTCATTCTGGGCATAGAACTGGAACATGATCTGATCGAGGCTCTTGGTCATGTGATAGACCGAGCCGGGCCGCGTCGGGTAAAGCACCTGCTGGGATTTCTTGCCGGTGGGCGTGTCGATCTCGATATCCAGATAGCCTTCCGGGATCGGCGCGCCGACGCTGGAATAACCATAGACGCCCATCGTGCCGAGATGGACCAGATGCGCGTCGATGCCGGTTTCCACCAGGGCCGCCAGCACGTTATGCGTCGCATTGGTGTTGTTGTTGACGGTATAGACCTTGTGGCGGTCGGATTTCATCGAATAGGGCGCGGCGCGCTGTTCGGCGAAATGGATCACCGCGTCGGGCTTCATTTCGGCAAACCATTGCTTCAGACGCTCGAATTCTTTCGACAGGTCCAGCAGGTGGAAATGGATCTGCCGACCGGTTTCCTGCTTCCAGATCCGGCAGCGTTCCTGAATCGAATCCATCGGGGTCAGCGATTGCACGCCCAGTTCGGTGTCGATCCAGCGCCGCGAGAGGTTGTCGATGATATGAACCTCGTGCCCCAGATTGGACAGATGAAGCGAGGTCGGCCAGCCGACAAAGCCGTCGCCACCAAGAACCGCAATACGCATGAAGAAGCCTTTCCTTACCGCATGTTCCGGCCCCGATGGCCGGTCGGCGCTGTCATTCGCACCGATCAGTAATCGCCGCCTATCACCGTCGCAAGACAGTTATGTGACGCAGCCGCGACAGGGCGGAATGGTGCTCAGCCGATCAGCAGGACATGGACGAAGCCGGGGCCATGGGCGCCGCGCACGAAATAGCCCTCGATGTCGGTGGTGCCCGAGGATCCGGTGATCAGTACCGCATTGCGCGGGCGCAGGCTGGCAAAGGTGGCGTAATCGTCGAGGAAGGGCAGGATCTTCGCCGCCTCGACCACGACCAGCCAGTGACGCGGCAGCATGGCGTTCAGGATCGGCTGATCGGGTGCCGAGTGGATGACGACCGAGCCGGTCTCGGCCACGCCCCAGCTGGCAATACTGATCGCGGCGGCCTCATCCGGGGCGCAGGGGGCATGGGTCTCGATCCCCGGACCAAGGGCCGAAAGGCGCGGATCGCCGCTGACGGCAAGGCGATGCGGCAGCTCGTGGCGGTCCAGATATCCCGTCACCGCCTGCGGCAGCGCCGCCCAGCCCGCGACCCGGTCCAGCGTCACGCCAAGCGCGGGGTTGGCGCATTTCTGGATAAAGGCTTCGACCGGATCGGGCGTAACCAGGCTCGGCCTGATCTCGTCGAGGCCGGCCAGAAGCGCCGCCGCCTCGGCCCTGATCTCTGCGGGAGCGCGGCGCGGCAATGCCCCACCCTGCCCGCGCTTCAGCCCCTCGCGGACGGCGGCAATGATATCGTCGCGCGCGCTCATTTCGGGCCACCATTTCCGTATTTCGCATGTTGCGACATGAAGCTGCGCGCGGCGGGCTTCGGCAGGTCGCGGGTCTCGGTCCAGCCGCCGGCCAGGGGCATCTTCCTGATCCAGCCGCCCTTGCCGAACAGCCGCATCACCGGCAGCGCCAGCCTTGTGCCGAAATGGTAAAGCCGGGGCCGGCGCGCGGCAAAACCCCAGATGCCGAGGCCCATGCGCACCGCGCCGACCTCCTGCTGGCTGTCCCAAGATCTGACGCGCCATGCCTTCAGAAGCGTTTTCAGCGGGATGCGGACCGGGCAGACTTCTTCGCAACGGCCATTCAGGGTGCAGG
Source organism: uncultured Paracoccus sp. (assembly GCF_937873615.1). Taxonomy (GTDB): domain Bacteria; phylum Pseudomonadota; class Alphaproteobacteria; order Rhodobacterales; family Rhodobacteraceae; genus Paracoccus. The sequence goes on along the minus strand of NZ_CALMYP010000036.1, from coordinate 11,326 downwards.
CATGAGGCAGGTCGCGGCTGGCCGCCAGCCCGTCCAGCACCGGGGTCAGCACCGCGCCCATCGGCCCAGGATAGGTGCCGCCGTAAGCGTGGCCGCCGATCTGGCGATAGACGACGCAATGGTTCATGCAGGCCCCGCAGCGGATGCAGCGCAGCATCTGGCGGAACTCGTCACCGACCATCCGGCTTCGCCCGTTATCGACCAGCACAATATGCATTTCCTCGGGGCCATCGGCATCGCCCACCCGCTTCGGTCCGCAATGGAAGGTGGTGTATTGCGTGACCTCGCCGCCCGTGGCCGAGCGCACCAGCAGCCGCAGCAGCGCCATGGCATGATCGGTCGAGGGCACCAGCTTCTCGATCCCCGCCGTCACGATATGGATGCGCGGCGGCGTGGTCGAAAGTTCGGCATTGCCCTCGTTCGTGACCGTACAGGTCGCGCCGGTATCGGCGACCAGAAAATTCGCACCGGAAATCCCGACATCGGCGGCCATGAACTTCTCGCGCAGCACCCGCCGGGCCGAGGCCACCATCGAGGCCGGATCGTCGGCATCGGGCGGCGGCTGGTGGTCCTTGAAGAACAGTTCCGCCACATCCTCGCGGGTGCGGTGCATGGCCGGCCAGATGATATGGCTGGGGCGTTCATGGGCAAGCTGGATGATATGTTCGGCCAGATCGGTCTCGACCCGTTCGATCCCGGCATCTTCCAGCGCATGTGGCAGGCCGATTTCCTCGCCCAGCATGGATTTGGCGCGGGTGACGATCTTCGCCTCGGCCTCGGTGCAGATGCGGGTGACGATCGCGGCGGCTTCCTTTGCGTCGCGCGCCCAATGGACATGGGCGCCGGCCTCGGTCGCGTTCCTTTCGAACTCGATCAGGTAATGGTCGAGATTGGCGATGACGTGATCCTTGATCGCCGCGCCGCGCACCCGCGCCGCCTGAAACTCCGGGAAGGCGCCGATGGCCGCCGCGCGCTTGGTTTCCGCCGTGCCGGTGGTGCGCTCGATGGCGGTCTTCAGGTTCGGATCGGCAAGCGCGTCATGGGCGCGCTGCTTGAAATTTTCCGATTTTTCGGGGGCCCCCATCAGGCGTCCTCCCCGATGGCCGGGCCATCGGCCATGCCGGCCAGCACCTCGGCGGTGTGGAAGCAGCGGGTGGCGGCGCCCTCGCGGTGCAGCCGCCCGGCCATGTTCATCAGGCAGCCGAGATCGCCGGCGAGCAGGATATCGGCCCCGGTCGCGGCGATATTCGCGGTCTTCTCGCTGATGATGGCAGTCGAGATTTCGGGGTATTTCACGCAGAATGTGCCGCCAAAGCCGCAGCAGACATTGGCCCCGTTCAAAGGCCGCATCTCCAGCCCTTCGACGGCCTCCAGCAGCGCGCGCGGCTGCGCCTCGATGCCGAGTTCACGCAGGCCCGAGCAGCTGTCGTGATAGGTCACCGAGGCGTTCAGCCCGACGCCTTCCGGCTGCCAGCTCATCACGTCATGCAGAAAACCCAGGATTTCAAACGACTTCGCGGCCAGATCTTCCGCACGTTTCCGCCAGCCCGGATCGCTGAACAGCGTCGGATAGGACCGGATCTGCCCGACGCAGGACCCCGAAGGCCCGACGAGGTAATCGTAACCCTCGAAGGTCTCGATCACCTGCTGCGCCAGTGCCGCCGCCCCCCGCTTGTCGCCGCTGTTGCCGGCGGGTTGGCCGCAGCAGGTCTGGGCGCGCGGCACCTCGACCTCGCATCCTGCCTGTTCCAGCAGTTTCAGCGTCGCCCAGCCGATCTGCGGGCGCATGGCATCGACAAGGCAGGTCACGAAAAGACCGATTTTTGGCTTGCTCATCTGGCCCTCCCCGCTGGACAGGCCGAGCCTGCCGGAAAATCGCGCGCGGTTCAACGGTCGGCTTGGATCAGAGGTCCAGCCGGCCACGTTCTCCGGCTGCGAAACGGCGCAACACGGCGGGGTAAAGCCGATGCTCCTGCACCAGCACCCGCGCCGCCAGATCATCGGGTGTGTCGCCCGCCAGCACCGGCACCCGCACTTGTCCAAGGATCGGCCCGGCATCGAGATCGGCCGTCACCTCGTGCACGGTGGCGCCGGCTTCCCGGTCGCCGGCCTCGATGGCGCGGGCATGGGTGTGCAGCCCGGGATATTTCGGCAGCAGCGAGGGGTGGATGTTCAGCATCCGACCTTCGAAATGGCGGATGAAATCCGGCGTCAGGATGCGCATGAAACCGGCCAGTGCGACGATATCGGGTTGCGCGGCATCGAGATGGCGCAGCAATTCGGCCTCGAACGCGGCGCGGTCGCGACCGAAGGGGCGGTGATCGACGGCGAAGGTCCCGATGCCCAGATCGCGGGCCCTGGACAGCCCGCCCGCGCCCGGATCGTTCGCACCGACCAGCACCGCGCGCGCCGGATGATCGCCGGTCATGCTCTCGACCAGCCGGACCATGTTCGACCCGCCGCCCGAGATCAGGATGGCGACACGTTTCACGCCAATTCGCCGCGATAGCGGATGCCCTTGTCCCCGCCCACTTCGCCCAGCCGGAAGACGGTCTCGCCCGCCTCGCCCAGCAAGGCTGCCAGCGCCTCGGCGCGCTCGGGGGCGACGACCAGCACCATGCCGATGCCGCAATTGAAGGTTTTCAGCATTTCCGGCGCGGCGATCCGCCCGGCTTCGGCCAGCCAGCGGAAGACCGGCGGCAGCGACCATGCGGAAAGGTCGATCTCGGCCCCGAGGCCTTCGGGCAGAATGCGCGGCAGGTTCTCGGTCAGCCCGCCGCCGGTGATATGGGCAAGGCCACGCACACCGCCGGCGCGGATCGCCGCCAGCGCCGGCTTGACGTAAAGCCGGGTCGGGACCAGCAACCCCTGCCCCAGCGTGCCCGCCCCGAAGGGCGAGGCATCGCCCCAGCCGAGCCCCGCAGCTTCGGCAACGCGGCGCACCAGCGAAAACCCGTTCGAATGCACCCCGTCCGAGGCGAGGCCCAGAAGCACATCGCCCGCGCTCACGCCCTGCGGCAATTCGGTGCCACGCTCCATCGCGCCGACGGCAAAACCGGCAAGGTCGAAATCGCCATCGTGATACATGCCCGGCATTTCCGCCGTCTCGCCCCCGATCAGCGCGCAGCCGGACCGCCGGCAGCCCTCGGCAATGCCGGTCACGACGCGCGCGCCCTCATCCACCGACAGCTTGCCGGTGGCGAAATAATCTAGGAAGAACAAGGGCTCCGCCCCCTGGCAGACCAGATCGTTGACGCACATCGCCACCAGGTCGATGCCGAGCCCATCAGGCTCGCCCGTGTCGATGCCGATCCTCAGCTTGGTGCCGACGCCATCGGTCGCGGCAACCAGCACCGGGTCATTGAAGCCCGCCGCCTTCACATCGAAAAGCGCCCCGAACCCGCCGAGGCCCGACATCACGCCGGGCCGTTTGGTGGCGGCAGCGGCAGGCTTGATCCGCTCGACCAGCTCGTTGCCGGCGTCGATATCGACGCCTGCATCCGCATAGGAAAGACCCTTCTTGTCCTCGGCCATCGCCATTCCTTTCGTGAAGTTGCCCCCCGATAACGCAAGCCCAGCTTGCTGGCAATCACCGAGCCGGACGCGTTTGTTCTTCCAGGTTGGCGAAGGTGATTCACATGGCGCGTCAGTCCTGTGTCAAACCGTTACCACCGATCGTTGCCGTGACAGACATTCCTGCCTGCGAGCAAGACCCAAGACGATCCTCGATATCGAGAACCAACCGCACCGCGCACTCACCTATCTCGGAAGAAATCCCGTTCGAGAGTTGAAGCCTCAGGCAAATCCGGCACGGACCATTCGCCGCCCGTCGGCAGGTGTCCTTGAGACGACCCCTTCAGCCGTCGACTTGCCAGCCCCTGATGATCACCGCGCTGCGGGCCGGGCGGGCGGATTGCAATGTCCCGAGAATCAGGCGCCGGTTCAGGAAAGCCCATTCGCCTTCGGGCGCGGTGATCTGGATGCGTGACATGGCGTAGCGCGGCTGGTCGCCCGGATCGTCGATCAGCACGCGGTTGCGCACCGTCAGGATGGTGCCGTTCTCGGCCTTCAACTCGTATAGCGCATCCAGTTCCTTGACCCCGTCCTGGCGTAACTGCTGCCGGTCGGCACCGCCGGGCAGGACCTTTCCGCGCAGGGTTTCCAGCCCCGGACCACCGCGAAAGATGCCGCCAGTGATTGGCACGATGAAGCGCGGGCCAAGCGGGCCAGTGCCAAGATCAATGCGATCAGTCACATCGACGAGGGCTTCAAAAACCAGCCGCAAGCTGGGGTGTTGCGGGGGCGTCTGGTTCAGGATGGTTTCCGCAATTTGATCAGCGGCTTGTTCAGGACTCTGGTCGGACATGTCGGTTGTCTCCGGGTTGAGGGGGTGGGTCCTGTGACTGTTCCATGAATGCCTCGGCCAACAGTCTGGTGGCGAGGCCCGCGCGGTCGGGGCGCCAATAAAAGCCCAATGGCGCCAGCGGCAGCGTCATTGGCGTATCCAGCCGGACCATCTGCCCTTTCGAGGTCCACAACTCGACCACGCTGTCGGGTAGAAGCGAAACCGCGTCGCTGGCATCCAGCATGATCCAGACCAGTGCCGGGATGCGGCTGATCACCTGCAATTCGCGAATTCTGGTCCAGCCGGCCTTTCGCCGCATCTCGTCGAAATGATGGCGGGCGATGGTCGCGACATGGTTTAACAGCCAGCGTTCGTTGGCCAGTTGGGCCATGCTGGCGCGCCCCGTCGGGGCCAGGGGATGCGAGGCATTGCAGAAAACCGACAGGGCGTCCTCGCGGCAATAGACCCAGACCCATTTATCGGGCACGACCTCGCGACGGCGGCAGCAGACCAGATCGAACTCGTCATTGCCGAAAGAGGCATCTAGCGACTGCCCGACGACAGATTCCAGTTGCAGCTGGATGTCCGGATAGGCTTCGGCAAAGCGCGGCACGACCTGCGGGATCATGCCGCCCTGCGCGGCGACCGTGCTGGCGATTCGGACAAGGCCACCGTCGCGGCGATTATGCGAGGCGATGACCTCCGCCCCTTCTTCGGAGGCACCGATGATACGACGAGCCACCGGCAAGAGCGCCAGTGCCGTCGACGTCGGCTCGACCCCCCGGGCATGGCGCAGGAACAGGTTCGCATCCAGCAATTGTTCAAGTTCGGCAACCAGTTGCGTCATACCGGGCTGGGTCATGCCCATGGCATCGGCGGCGCGGCTCATGCTGCGCAGGTCATCCAGCATGACCAGGGCCTGCATATGTCGCAGACGTCCGCGCGCCATCAGCCGGCGCAAGAGGGTCAGGGAATCGGTGGCCATCTCAGGTAAAAGCTTAACTTATACATCGGGGTTATTTCTTATTTCTTCATTATGCCAAATTCCTCTTAACCTCAATGAAATGAAGTTCTGGGAGGAGATTTCATGACAGCCAATCAACCTTTCGGTCACAGTCGGCGCGGCGTGCTGGCACTGGCCCTTGCCACGGCATGTATCGCCCTTGGCACAACCGGGGCGCAGGCACAGGCCGAGTGGCCTCAGGGCTCGGTTCAGTTTCTGGTTCCGGCCAGCCCCGGCGGCGGCACCGATGCCGTGGCGCGGATCGTCGCCGAGGCCCTGCAACAGGCAGAGGGCGCGCCCTTCGTCGTCGTCAATGCGCCCGGTGGTGGCGGTGCAGTGGCCGCCGAACAGGTTCGCAATGCCGACCCCGACGGGCAGACGCTGTTGTTCTTTCATACCTCGCTTCTGACCGCCTATCACACTGGCGCTTATCCAAATAACCCGCTGGAGGTCTTTACCCCGCTTGCGGTGATGTCGGTGGGCGGCAGCTATGCGCTCGCGGTGCCAGCGGATTCCCCCTATCAGAGCGTGCAGGATCTGGTCGATGCGGCCAAGGCTGAACCCGAGAAGATCAGTCTTGGCGTGCAGATCCGCGGTTCGACCCATTTCATGGGCGGGCTGTTGGAGAAGGACAGCGGTGCGAAATTCCGCTTTGTCGAGGCAGGCAGCGATGCCGACAAGCTGGTGCAGCTTCAGGGCAAGCAGATCAATGCCGCGCTGATCAACACGCCCGGCACCAAGCAATATGTCGAGACCGGCGCCTTGCGGGTGCTGGGAACGATCGCGGGCAATCCTGAACGTGACCCCGCCATGCCAGAGGTCGCCTCGGTAGCCGAACAGGGCTTCCCCAGCACGATCTTCGGGTTTGATTTCCTTGTGCTTGGTCCAAGGGACATGGATCCGGCGCTGGTGACGACCATCCATGATGCGGTCGGCGCGGCGCTTGGCAATCAGGCGGTGGCCGATCAGTTAAACAAGATGGGAATGCCGGTGACGCCGCTGACCGAGGCCGACATGACCAGGCAGTTGACGGATGCCGATGCCCGTATCGGCGAGACCGCGACTGCATTGGGCCTGAACTGAGCCCGCAAAGAGAATGGTGATCGCGTTACCGGTGCCCCGAATCGCGGCACCGGGCGGTCGCCTCATGCAAGACCAACAATCAGGAGCCTGCCGATGACCCGCAAGCCGCTTCCGCCGCTGCCGACCGATCCCTATGAATGCCTGTGCCAGGGCTGCGAGCGGCCCTGGGAGGTCGCGAACGAACCGTTCCAGGTGGCCAAGGATACCTTCTATGTCGGCAATAACTGGGTCGGCGCCTATCTGCTTGCCTCGGATGATGGGCTGGCGCTGATCGACACCACGATGCAGCCGCAGGTCTATCTGGTGCTGGAGAATATCCGCAAGCTGGGCTTCGACCCGGCAGACATCCGCAAGATCCTGATTTCCCATATGCATTACGACCATATCGGCGGCGTGCGCAGCTTGCTGGAACACTCTGGCGCCGAGGTCATGATGAGTCGCGAGGACTGGCAGTTCATGAATGACCGCCCGGACCAGATTTTCAACGAAGGCTATCCCTTTGGCAGCTTTACGCCGGACGGGTTCTTTGACGATGACGTGCCGGTCCAGTTGGGAAGCCGTCGCATCCGCACCGTGCTGTCGCCGGGGCACACGCCGGGGACGACTTCGTTCTTCTTCAAAACCGAGGGCGAGGATGGCGAGGCCCTGCTCTGCGGGATGCATGGTGGCGTGGGGTTGAACACGCTGAGCGACGCGGCGCTTGCAGGCTCGGGCCAGCCGGCGTCGATCCGGCAGGATTTCCTGAACTCCATGCTGAAGCTGCGCGAGATCCCGGTGGATATCACGCTTGGCTCGCATCCGAAGCAGGTCGAGATGATGGAGAAGGTCGATCAGATCCGTCCCGGGCATAACCCGTTCCACGACCGCGCGATCTGGACTGGCCTGATCGATGGACGGATCGCCCAGATTCGCAAGTTGCTGGAGGAGGCCGCATGATCGACGAATTCAACTGGAGCCAGGAAGAACGTGCCGCGATGGCGGTCGAGCTACGTGCCGGTTCCCTGGTGCCGACGCAACTGACGCCAGAAATGAAGGCCGATCTGGAACTGGTCACGGTCGAGGAACTCGCCGTACCGACTCGTGTGGGCGATGCACGGGTGCTGAAGCTGGTGCCGAAAGCTGCGGCAGAGGGGCTGCGTCCGCTGGTCATCAATGTGCATGGCGGCGGCTTCGTGCGCGGCTATCAGGAGCGCGATACGGTGTTCTGCGCACATCTCTCCAGCCAGCTTGGTGCGGTGGTTCTGGATGTCGATTACCGGCTTGCGCCCGAACATCCCTTTCCGACCGCGCTGCATGAATGCCACGATATCGCGGTCTGGACCTTCGATCAGGCGGCCGTGCTTGGCGTCGATCCGGCGCGGATTGCAATGGGCGGGCATAGCGCGGGTGGCAACCTGACGGCAGCGACCTGCCTGATGGCCAGACGGTCGGGCGCCTTCCGGTTCTGTGCGCAGTTCATGAGCTATCCCTTTCTGGACGGCGTCACGCCGGTCGAGGACAAGCTGGAGCCGCACAGCATCTTTCCGGCCTCGCGGCTGCGGGCCTTCAATGCGCTTTACGCGGCTGATCCGACGCGCCTGTCAGACCCGCTCTTGTCGCCGGTGCTGGCTGATCCGGCCGATCTGGACGGCCAGCCGCCCGCCTTTATCCTCACTGCCGGACTGGACCCGCTGCGCTTCGAGGCGCAGCGCTATGCCGGCAGGCTGATCCTCGCGGGGGTCGATGTGACCGTGCACCAATACCACGATTGCGACCACGGTTTCCTGATCGCGGGTCACGCCCGGCATCTGAAGGCCCGGCAGGCGCTTGTGGGGTGGCTGCGCACGGCACTTGCCCCCTGATCGCACCGCCCAGAACCAATCAACGGAGGAGAGATTATGCGTTTTCCCAAGTCAGCCGGCCTTGCCGCCACCATGTGCCTCAGCGTCCTGCCCCTGTCGGCGGGGGCTGCCGACTGGCCCTCGGGGCCGATCGAACTGGTGATCCCGTCACGGCCCGGCGGTGGCACCGATATCATGGGCCGGATTGTCGCGGATTACCTGCAACAGAAGCTGGAGGTGCCTGTGGTCGTCATCGACCAGCCGGGCGGTGGCGGCACCATCGCCTTCGAACAGGTGCGTACCGCGACGCCCGACGGTCAGACCTTGCTGTTCATGCATACCGGCCTGCTCGTCAACGCCCATACCGGAAAATACGATCACCAGGTTGGCGATTTCACCACGACGGCCATCGCCCAAAGCTATCCGCCGCAGGTCTTCGCGGTCGGGGCGAATGCGCCCTGGCAGACGCTGCGCGATTTTGTCGAGGATGCCCGCGCCCATCCGGGCGAGCGGACAGTCGGTGTCTCGCTTGGCGGCAGCACGCATTTCATTGCGGGCGCATTGATGGCCAATGAGGATATCGACCTGCGACTTGTCGAAGCTTCCGCCGAGGTCGACAAGGTTGCCGGTGTTCAGGGGGGCCATATCGATATCGGCAATCTGGGCGCCGCCTCGGCCAGGCAGTTCGAGGAAGCCGGGCAGATGCGCGTGCTGTGCATGATCGATCCGCAGCCTGATCCGGACTATCCCGATCTCGAAACCTGTCAAAGCCAGGGCGTCGATATCACCTGGCTGGCGCCGCTGGTCATCTGGGGACCGCCGGGAATTCCGGATGAAACGGTGCAGGCAATCAATACGGCCATCGCCGGCATGGCCGATGACCCGACGGTTCAGGAACGGCTGAACGCCGCCGACAGCACGTTCCGCGCATATAGCGTCGAGGAGGCCCAGGCACTGGTCGCGGACGAGGATGCCAAGATCGCCGGTCTGGCCGATAGCCTCGGGCTTGCGCCTTAGGCCGATCGGATCAAGGGGTCGTTTGACCGAGGGAGGAGAGGACAGATGAATACCGACAAGCCACTTGGCGCTGTACTGCTTGCGATTGGCGCGGGCGGGGTCATTGCCGCGTCCCAGTTCAACGTGCGCACCTTCAACAACGATCCCGGCCCGAAGCTGTTTCCGATGCTGGCCTGTGCGATCCTGGTGATCTGCGGGCTGGGGCTGCTGCTGCGCCACGCAGCGCGGGAGCAGCCCGCGATCCCGTCCGGGGAATGGCAGCGCGGGCTGGTTATGGCTGGGCTGCTGGTCGGCTATGCTCTGGGGCTATGGCTGGTCGGGTTCCATATCGCGACGCTCGCGGGAAGCTTTGCACTCTATTGGGTCATTGCCGGGCCAGAGCGCCGGAACGCGCTTCATGGCGCGGTCTATGCCGCGCTGTTGACGCTGGCCGTACATCTGATCTTCAAGACCATGCTGGGCGCCTTTCTGCCCCATGGCATTCTGGTCTGAGGAGGAAGGATCATGATCGACAGCTTCCTTATGCTGCTTCAGCCCCTGACCTTCCTCATCATTCTTCTGTCCACCGCGATCGGCATCATTCTGGGCGCGATCCCCGGCCTGTCCGGCGGTCTTGGCGTGGCCCTGCTGCTGCCGGTGACCTTCGGCATGCCGTCGGAGGTCGGGCTTGCCATGCTGGTGTCGATCTGGGTGGGAGGCGTCTCAGGGGGGTTGATCGGATCGATCCTGCTGGGCATTCCTGGATCCCCATCATCCATCGCCACCACCTTTGACGGCTACCCGATGACTCGCAATGGCCAGGCGGTCAAGGCGCTTGGCGCCGGGATCACAGCGTCTTTCGTGGGCACGGTTCTGTCCATTCTGATCGCCATGTTCCTCAGCCCGATACTGGCGCGACTGGCGTTGAAACTGGGACCGTGGGAGTATTTCTCGCTTGGCTTCTGCGCAATCTCTCTGGTCGCGGCGCTATCGAGGGGCAGCATCTTCCTGGGCATGGCCTCGGCCGGGTTGGGCCTGCTGCTCAGCACCATCGGTTTCGCGCCCATTGACGGCTATCCGCGCTTTACCTTCGGCAGCATTTATCTGGGCGGCGGGTTGGACCTGATCGCGCTGATGCTCGGGCTTTTCGCGCTGAAACAGGTGGTTGCGGATTACGCGCGTGGCCAACAGCAGGTGCCGGAAATCGACATGAAGGATATTCGCGGCTTCGGCGTCAGCCTGCGCGAGTATCGCGACAATGCCTGGAACATCATCCGTTCGTTCTTCATCGGCTTGTGGATCGGCTTTCTGCCTGGCATGGGGGCGGGCCTGTCAAACATGGTCGCCTACGCACAGGCGAAATCGGCATCGCGCCACCCCGAGCAATTCGGCAAGGGATGCATTGACGGCGTGTTCGCCTCCGAGACCTCGAACAATGCTTCGGTTGGCGGGTCGCTGATCCCGATGGTGGCGCTTGGAATTCCGGGTGACGGCACGACCGCAATCCTGCTGGGCGGGTTGATGATCCACGGGATTCAGGCCGGGCCGCTGCTGTTCACCAACAATCCCGGCGTGGTCTATGCGCTGTTCCTGACGGCCATGATCTCGGCGGTGCTGGTGCTGTTGCTGCAATATTTCGGGATGCGGTTGTTTCCGGCGATCCTGAAGATCCCCTATCACTATCTTTACCCGGCGGTGGTTGTTCTGGGTTTCGTGGGTGTCTTCGTCGGCTCCAGCACGGCCTTCAACTATGTGCTGCTGCTGGCATTTGCCGGTCTTGGCCTGATCATGGATCGCTGCCGCCTGCCGGTCGGTCCCTTCATCCTCGCCTTCATCCTTGGCCCCATGCTTGAGCTGAACCTGCGCCGGGGCATCACCTATGCCGATGACGGGACCTGGATGTTCTTCACCCGTCCTGTCTCCGGGCTGCTGCTGGCCGTCGCGATGTTCAGCATTATCTGGCCCTATCTGGCGCCCCGGTTCGGAAAGCGAGCAGGCAATGAGGACGAGGCATCAACGAAATACTAGAGCATTTCGATTTTAACTTGATGCATATCCGGTGGCGGTGAAGTAGTTTGA
>NZ_CALMYP010000035.1 GCF_937873615.1 uncultured Paracoccus sp. | reverse complement strand
AAACTACTTCACCGCCACCGGATATGCATCAAGTTAAAATCGAAATGCTCTAGGCCGCATCCGTGATGACCGGACAAGCCGCCGCTCGATCGACGCCATGCCTTCCGCCGACTGCCCGTCTATTCGTCATCATCCTCAAAGAGTCCCACCTTGGCCGGTGGGTCGAGATCGCGATAGAGAAGCTGCGCCTCGGGGGCCGAACCGCGCTTTTCCGACAGGGCCAGAACCTCGATGCGCCGCCGGGTGCTGCCCTGACGCAGCTCGATCACCGTGCCGGGACGGATGGCGCGGGCGGGTTTGACGGGTTGCCCGTCGATGCGGACCTTGCGGCCCTCGATCATCTGCTGGGACAGGGCGCGGGTCTTGAAGAAACGCGCGGCCCAGAGGAACTTGTCGAGGCGGACGCTCTCCAACCCCGGCTCAGCCCGGCTGGGCAAGGGCGCCGGCAATGCCGCCAAGGTCATAGCCGGCATCGGCCGCCATGCGCAGGATGTCCTGCGGGCTGCGCTTGCCCGACTGGCTGAGCGCCCAGAGCGTCGCCGAGCGCGTGCCCGAGCGGCAATAGGCCAGAACCGGGCCGGGCATATCGGCCAAAGCGGCACCGAATTCGCCGACCAGTTGCGGGGTCAACTGACCTGGGCTGAGCGGCAGAAAGCGGAATTCCAGACCCGCAGCCGCCGTGGCCTCGGCGATGGTTTGCTGGCCGGTCTGATCCGGCGCTTCACCATCGGGTCGGTTGCAGATCACGCTGCGAAACCCGAGTTCTGCCAGCGAAGCCAGATCCCCGGCCTCGATCTGCGGCGCAACCGAGATGCTGTCGTCGATCTTCCTGATATCCATCCGTCTCTCCCGCCGCTTCGGCGCGTTATCCATCGAACAGCATTTGACCCAAGCCGGGCGCGGGCGCAACTCACCTTTGTGCGACAGGGATTGTCAGCGCACCGCCTTGACGCCTTCGAGGATCAGGCTCGTGGCGATATCGGCGTAATCCTCTCGCGTGATCGGGCCGCCATCCTTGAACCACATATAGACCCAGTTCATCATCCCGAACAGTGACATTGTCACCGGCATCAGCAGCGGCCGGCCCTGATGCAGGTCGGGGTTGATGCGGTCGATGACGACCGAGAAACGGCGCACGATGCGGCGCTCGATCTCGGAGAGGGTCTGTTGCTGATCTTCGGTCAGGGCGCGCTTGGCATTCAGCTGCACGACATGTTCGTTATCCGCCCCGCGATAAACGTCCAGAACCGCGCCGATCAGCCTGCGCAGCCGCTCGCGGTCGGCAAGCGAGGCGTCGTCGGCGGCGGCCACGGCATCGTCGACCTCGCTCAGATGGGTCTCGATGATGGCGAAGATCAGTGCATCCTTGCCTGGGTAGTAATGATAGAGCAGCGCCTTCGACACGCCCGCCCGCTCGGCGATCTGCGACATGGAGGCCTTGTCCATGCCCTGTTCGGCAATCACGGCGGCGGCATTGCGCAGCAGGTCCTGCTGCTTTTCGGCGAAATCACTGGCACGGGTGCGGGCCATCTGCCCTCCTCATTAACGGCGCAAGGGGCGCCGCCGGCTGCTTTAGCGCCCCCGGCCCGGAATGTCACCGGGCGAGGGCGCGATAAATCACCGCTCTTTCGGGCGGTTGTCGACGACGCGCCTGGCCTTGCCTTCCGAACGGGCGACGCCGGCGGGATCGTGGACGACCACTTTCGAGGACACGCCGACCACCGACTTGATGTGATGGGCCAGTTCCTTCGCCGCCTTGTCGCGGGCCGAAGCGTCGGCATGGTCGGGCAGGATCTCGCAATGCACGGTCATGTTGTCCATGCGATTGGCCCCGGTGTTCAGCTCGATCTGGAAATGCGGGGCGAGGCCAGCGACCTTCAGCAACTGCTCCTCGATCTGGGTCGGGAAGACGTTGACGCCGCGCAGGATGATCATGTCGTCGCTGCGCCCGGTGATCTTCTCCATCCGCCGCATCGAACGCGCCGTGCCGGGCAGAAGCCGGGTCAGGTCGCGGGTGCGATAACGCACCATCGGCAGGCCTTCCTTGGTCAGCGTGGTGAAGACCAGCTCGCCCATCTCGCCATCGGGCAGGACCTCGCCGGTTTCGGGGTCGATGATCTCGGGGTAGAAATGGTCTTCCCAGATATGCAGCCCGTCCTTCGTTTCCACGCATTCATTGGCGACGCCGGGGCCCATGACTTCGGAAAGGCCGTAGATATCGACGGCATGCATGTCGAAGACCTGCTCGATTTCCTGACGCATCTTGTTGGTCCAGGGCTCGGCCCCGAAGATGCCGACCTTCAGCGAGCTTTCGCGCGGGTCCATGCCGCGGCGGCGGAATTCGTCCAGGATCGACAGCATGTAGGACGGCGTCACCATGATGATGCGGGGCTTGAAATCCTCGATCAGCGTCACCTGGCGTTCGGTCATTCCGCCCGAGATCGGCACCACCGTGCAGCCCAGCCTTTCGGCCCCGTAATGGGCGCCGAGGCCGCCGGTGAACAGCCCATAGCCGTAAGCCACATGGCAGACATCGCCCGGCCGCCCGCCCGAGGCCCTGATCGAGCGCGCGATCAGGTTGGCCCAGTTGTCGATATCGCCCCGAGTATAGCCCACCACGGTCGGCTTACCCGTGGTCCCAGACGAGGCGTGGATGCGCACCAGCTGTTCGCGAGGAACGGCGAACATGCCGAAGGGATAGTTGTCGCGCAGGTCCTGCTTGTAGGTGAAGGGAAATTTCGACAGGTCGGCCAGCGTGTGCAGATCCTCGGGATGGACACCGTGATCGTCGAAACGCTGGCGGTAGAAGGGCGAATTCTCATAGGCGTGTTTCAGCGACCGCTTCATGCGGTGGAACTGCAATGCAGCGATTTCGTCGCGCGAGGCGATCTCGATCGGGTCGAGCGATTTGCGATCGGGCGTCAGGTCTTCCATGATCCAGCCTCCTCCGTGGCATGTTCGGGCTTATTCGGGCACATAGCTGCCCTTGACGGCGCGCGAGAGGCCGCGGAAATGCGCGACCGGACGCCCGTCCTGATTGGTGATGTTCACGTCATAGACGCCGCTGCGCCCGCTGCGCGAAGCCTCGCGGGCGGTGGCGGTCAGCCGGTCGCCCAGCCGGGCCGGGGCGACATAGTTGATGCTGGCCTGCTGGCCCACGGTCACCGCGTTATAGGTGTTGCAGGCAAAGGCAAAGGCGCTGTCGGCGAGCGTGAAGATATAGCCGCCATGGCCGTTTTCGTGACCATTGGTCATCGCCTCGGTGATCGCCATCGACAGCGTCGCCTCGCCCGGCGCGATATGTTCGATCTTCATGCCGAGGCGCTGGCTGGCGCGGTCCTCGGCCCACATGGCGGCGGCAGAGGCCTCGGCCAGTTCCTGCGGGGTCATCTCAGATGCGCGCTTCATGTGCCGGAAAACTCCGCCGGGCGCTTTTCGAGGAAGGCGGTGACGCCCTCGGCGTAATCCGCCGTCCGTCCGGCCTGTCGCTGCGCGTCGCGTTCCGCATCCAGATGCGCGTCCAGATCGTGATCGGCGGCCTGCTGGATCAGATGCTTGGTCAGGCCAAGGCCGACGGTCGGGCCGGCGGCCAGTTTCAGCGCGATCTCCATCGCCGCATCCTGCAGCGCCTCGTCATCGACGGCCTTCCAGATCATCCCCCAGCCTTCTGCCTGTTCGGCGGAAAGCGGTTCCGCCAGCAGCGCCAGCGCCTTGGCGCGGGGTTCGCCCAGAATGCGCGGCAAGGACCAGGACCCGCCGGCATCCGGGATCAGCCCGATCTTCGAGAAGGCCTGAATGAAACGGGCCGAGCGCGCCGCCAGCACGATGTCGCAGGCAAGGGCAATATTTGCCCCTGCCCCGGCCGCAACCCCGTTCACGGCGCAGATCACCGGCTTTTCCAGCCCCCGGATCATGCGCAGATTCGGGTTGTAATAGGTGTCGAGCGTCGCCCCCAGATCCGGGGCCGGCCCGCCCTTCCTGGGATCGCGGTCGCCCAGATCCTGCCCGGCGCAGAAGCCCCGGCCCGACCCGGTCAGCAGCACCGCTCGGACGCCGGCATCCTCATGCGCGCGCTTCAGCCCGGCGCGCAGCGCCAGATGCATCTCGGGCGTGAAACTGTTCAGCTTGTCGGGCCGGTTCAGGGTCAGCCGCAGCACGCCCCCATCCAACGCCTCAAGGACGGTCGCCTCTTCGCTCATGCCGATTCCTCCTGCCCGTCCTGTTCCTCTCGGGTCGAAAAAAGATGTTGCATAAACCGACCGGTCAGTCAATTATATTCATGAGGAAGGGAGGGGGCGCCGTCCGAATCTGTGCCAATGCAGGCGGATCGGTCCGTCACGCAACAGTGTGACCGCCTTTTGCCGAATCGCAAATACAATAATGCGCCCGCGCCCCAAGCTCGGCGCTGTTCAGCAACTGGGAGGATCGCTGAATGACCATTCGCAGCCTGATGACCACCGCCGCCGCCTGCGCCATGCTGGCCACCCCGGCGCTTGCCGATATCAATATCGGCGCCTCGCTGGCCGAAACCGGCCCCGCCGCTTTCCTGGGCGACCCGGAAGCCAAGACCCTGCGGATGGAGGTCGAGAAGATCAACGCCGCCGGCGGCATCAATGGCGAGAAGATCAACCTGATCATCTATGACGATGGCGGCGACGCCAACAAGGCCAAGACCTTCGCCACCCGGCTGGTCGAGGATGACGAGGTCGTGGCCGTGATCGGCGGCACCACCACCGGCCCGACCATGGCCATGATCCCGGTCTTCGAGGATGCCGAGATCCCCTTCATCAGCCTGGCCGGCGCGGTCGAGATCGTCGAGCCGGTGAACCCCTGGGTGTTCAAGACCCCGCATACCGACCGCATGGCCTGCGAGAAGATCTTCGCCGACATGAAGGCGCGCGGTTTCACCAAGATCGGGATGATTTCCGGCTCGGACGGGTTCGGCAAGTCGATGCAGGGACAGTGCAAGGGCGTGGCCGAGGCCTCGGGCGTGGAAATCGTCGCCGATGAGGTCTATGGCCCGCAGGATGCCGACATGACCCCGCAACTGACCAACATCAAGGGTTCGGGCGCCGAGGCGATCCTGAACTCGGGCATGGGTCAGGGCCCGGCGGTGGTGACCCGCAACCATACCCAGCTGGCCATCGAGGCACCGCTTTACGAATCCCACGGCGTCGCCTCGAAGCAATATATCGAACTGTCCGGCGCGGAAGCCGCCGAAGGCGTCCGCCTGCCCGCCGCCGCGCTGCTGGTTGCCGATCAGCTTGCCGACGACAATCCGCAGAAGCCGGTCGTTCAGGGCTATCGCGATGCCTATGAGGCCGAAACCGGCGAGGATGTCTCGACCTTCGGCGGTCATGCCTATGACGCGCTCTATATCCTGAAAGCCGCGATCGAGAAGGCCGGCAGCACCGATCCCGCCGCCATCCGCGACGCCATCGAGCAGACGCAGGGCTTCGTCGGCACCGCAGGCGAGGTGAATTACTCACCCGAGGATCACCTCGGCCTGACGCTCGACGCTTTCGAGATGCTGGAGATCAAGAACGGCGAGTGGACCATCGTCCAGTAACGAACCGATCCGGGCGCGGGAAAGCCCTTTCCGCGCCCCCTTCGCAGGCGAGGAGCCCACGAGAAACCCATGTCGGAACTGCTGCAATTCCTGTTTTCCGGGCTGACGGTGGGTGCGGTCTATGCGCTTGTCGCGCTTGGCTTCACCATCATCTACAACGCCTCGGACGTGGTGAATTTCGCGCAAGGTGAATTCGTCATGCTGGGCGGGATGCTGACCGTCTTCACCTATGCCGCTGGCCTGCCGCTGCCCCTGGCCGCGCTGATCGCGGTGCTGGTCACGGCGGGCGTCGGCGTGGCGCTGAACAAGCTGGCCATTGAGCCTGCGCGCGGTGCACCGGTCGTGTCGCTCATCATCATCACCATCGGCGCCTCGATCTTTCTGCGTGGCGGGGCGCAGGTGCTCTTCGGCAAGCAGATCCACCGCTTTCCGTCCTTCTCGGGCGACACCCCCTTCCGCATCGGCGGCGCGACGATCCTGCCGCAATCGCTCTGGGTCTTTGCCGGCGGCATCGCCATCTTCATCGGGCTTTACCTTTTCTTCACCAGGACCCTGACCGGCAAGGCGGTGCTGGCGACATCGAACAACCGGCTGGCGGCGCAACTTGTCGGCATCAACACCAACTGGGTGATGACGCTCTCCTTCGCGCTGTCCGCCGGGATCGGGGCGCTCGCGGGGGTGCTGATCACGCCGATCACCAACACTTCCTATGATGTCGGCATCGCGCTGGCGCTGAAGGGCTTTGCCGCCGCCATGCTGGGCGGGATGGGCAATCCCAAGGGCGCATTGGCGGGCGGGCTTCTGCTGGGCGTGATCGAGGCGATGACCGCCGGATACCTGTCCTCGCAATACAAGGACGCGGCCGCCTTCATCGTCATCCTGCTGGTTCTCTTCATCATGCCGCAGGGTCTTTTCGGCGCCAAGCAGACGGAGCGCGTGTGATGCGGCCAAGCCATAAATCCGCCACGCTACTGGTGCTGATCCCGCTGATCCTGCTGGCGCCGGTCTTCTTTCCGTCAAGCTTCTATTACCGCGTCGGCGCGCTGATCTTCATCAACGGGCTGGCGGTCACGGGCATGGTGATCCTGATCGGCTATGCCGGCCAGATCAGCCTCGGCCACGCAGGCTTTGCCGGGATCGGCGCCTATTCCTGCGCGCTGATGCCGGTGCATTGGGGCATTCCGCCGGTGCTGGCGGCGGTCTTCGGCGCAGTCATTTCCGCCCTGCTGGCCTGGTTGGTCGGGCGTCCGATCCTGCGGCTCAAGGGCTATTACCTGGCGGTGGCGACGCTCGGCTTCGGGATCCTCGTCTATATGGTGCTGACCAACGAGACCTGGCTGACCGGCGGGCCGGACGGGATGAATGTCGCCGATTCCGGGCTGCGCGATCTGGCGAAATCGCTGGGCATCAACATGAAGAACTCGGAATTCTGGTACTGGCTTTGCGCCATCGTGATGGTTGCGGGCGTCTGGCTGGCGATGAACCTGCAGGACAGCCCGACCGGCCGCGCCCTGCGCGCCGTCCACGGCTCCGAGGTCGCCGCCCGCACGGTCGGCGTCGATGTGGCAAGATACAAGTTGCAGGCCTTCGTGATCTCGGCGGTCTATGCCTCGGTCGCGGGTTCGATGGTGGCGCTGCAGAACGAATTCGTGACCCCGGATGTCTCGGGCTACATGCATTCCATCGAATGGGTGACGATGACGGTGCTGGGCGGCGCGGGCTCGGTCCTTGGCGCGATCTTCGGGGCCGCGATCCTGACCCTGCTGCCGCAGGTGCTGACCGCCTTCGCCGAATACGAACAGCTTCTGCTGGGCCTGATCATGATGCTGGTGATGATCTTCATGCCCGACGGGCTTCTGCCCTCGATCATGCGGCGCATCCGGGGGAAAGACGAATGAGCGCGCTTCTGTCGGTCGAGGGTCTGGGCATCTCCTTCGGGGGGTTGCGCGCGGTCCATGATGTCAGCTTCGCGGTGAAGCCGGGAGAGATCCTGTCGGTGATCGGCCCGAACGGTGCCGGCAAGACCACGCTCTTCAACATGATCTCGGGCGTCTATCGGCCCGGTGCCGGGCGGGTGATGCTGAACGGCGAGGATGTGACCGCCATGCGCCCCGACCTGCTGGCCCGGCGCGGCATGTCGCGGACCTTCCAGAACCTTCAGATCTTCCAGAACATGACCGTGCTGGAAAACGCCATCGCCGGTTTTCACCTGACCGAATCCGGCAGCCTTATGGCCGATCTTCTGCGCCTGCCCGCCTCTCGCGCCCGCGCCCGGACAGCGCGCGAGGGCGCCATGCGCCTGCTGGAACGCGTCGGCCTCGAACGCGCCGCCGAGACCGATGCCGGCAACCTCTCCTATGGCCGGCTCAAGCGGCTGGAAATCGCCCGGGCGCTGGCACTGGATCCGAAGGTGCTGCTGCTGGATGAACCCGCCGCCGGCTGCAATGCCGTCGAGACCGAGGAGATCGACCATATGATCGCCGAGGTCGCGGCTTCGGGCGTGGCCATCCTGCTGGTGGAACATGACATGAAGATGGTGATGCGGATTTCCAGCCATATCGTCGTGCTGGATCATGGCGAAAAGATCGCCGAGGGCGATCCGGCCACGGTCAGCAGGGACCCGAAGGTGATCGCCGCCTATCTGGGTGCCGAGGCCGGGGAGGAAACCGATGCTTGAGATCCGCGAGTTGCGTTCCCGCTATGGCCGCATCGAGGTGCTGCACGGGATCGGGCTGAACGTACAATCGGGCGAGATCGTCACCGTGGTCGGTGCGAACGGCGCCGGCAAGACCACGCTTCTGCGCTGCATTTCCGGCACGCAGCCGGTCTCGGGCGGCGAGATCACCTTCCGGGGCGAGACCATCACCGCCGTCCCCGCCTTCCGCCGCATCCGGCGCGGCATCACCCAGTCGCCCGAGGGCCGGCAGATCTTCACCAATCTGACGGTCGAGGAAAACCTGCGCCTCGGTGCCTTCCTGTTCACGGACGACCGGGTCGGCAAGGACATGGAAGACGCCTTCCAGATGTTCCCGATCCTGCGCGAGAAGCGCAACCTGGCCGCCGGCGGCCTCTCGGGCGGGCAGCAGCAGATGCTGGCCATCGCCCGCGCGCTGATGGGCCGGCCAAGCTGCCTTTTGCTGGACGAGCCCTCGATGGGCCTCGCGCCGATCCTGGTGCAGCAGATCTTCGATGTGGTGTCCGGGCTGAAGGCGCTGAACGTGACCGTTCTGCTGGTCGAACAGAATGCCTTCGGGGCGCTGAAGATCGCCGACCGGGGCTATGTCATGGAAACCGGACAGATCACGCTGGACGGCCCGGCCGAGGCGCTGATCGCCGATCCACGCATCCGTGAGTCCTATCTGGGGATCTGAGCGGGGCTGCCTATCGCCGGGAAGGCGCGTCGCTGGCCTCCTCCTCTTGCGTGCGCCGGAACAGCGTCAGCGCCGCCAGCGTGCAGAGCGCGCCGGACAGCAGATAGGCGCCCGCCGACCACAGGCCCAGGCTTTCGGTCAGGTAAAGCGCCACGAAGGGCGCGAATCCGGCACCGAACATCCAGGCCAGATCGGATGTCAGGTTGGACGCCGTATAGCGGTTCTTCGCCGAGAAGCCGGACGCGACCACGCCCGAGGATTGCCCGAAAGACAGACCCAGAAGCGCGAAGCCGATAAAGACATAAAGCGCCTCTCCCGACAGCCCGAGGCTGAGCAATACCGGCGAAATGACTGCATAGATGGCGATGCCGATGGCACAGTTGCGCAACAGCGTCCGGCGACCGATCCGGTCGGCGATGAAGCCCGAGGCGACGATGAAGCCAAGCCCGATGATCGCGCCCACGATCTCGATGATCAGAAAGCCGGTAATGTTCTGTGGCGTGTGCAGATAGGTCCAGGCCATCGGAAAGACCGTGACCATATGGAACAGCGCCAGCGAGGCCAGCGGCACGAAGGCACCGGCGATGATGTTGCGCCCCTCCTCTCGCAGCAGTTGCGGATTGATTCGCGGGCGCAGATGGGCGTCGGAATAGAGCGTCTCGAACTCTTCGCTGACCGCCATGCGCAGCCGCGCGAACAGGGCCACCACATTGATGGCGAAGGCGACGAAGAAGGGATAGCGCCAGCCGAAGCTGAGGAATTCGTCCGCTGACAGTTGCGTGCGCAGGAAGATGAACAGCCCGCTGGCCAGAATCAGCCCGAGCGGCGCGCCGATCTGGGGCAGCACCGCATAGCGGCCCTTCTTGCCCTCGGGTGCGTTCATGGCCAGAAGCGAGGACATCCCGTCCCAGGCCCCGCCAAGCGCCGCGCCCTGCCCCATGCGGAACAGGCACAGGCTGGCCACGGTCAGCCAGCCTTCCTCGTCGAAGCTGGGCAGGAAGGCGATGGCGACGGTGGAGATGCCCAGAAGGAACAGCGCCGAGGTCAGCTTGGTGCCGCGCCCCCAGCGGCGGTCGATCTCGGTGAAGATGAAAGTGCCGACCGGGCGGGCGACAAAACCGAGCGCCAGCACCAGGAAGGCATAAAGCACGCCTTCGACCGGCGAGGCATAGCTGAAGACATATTGCGGAAAGACCAGCACCGCCGCGATGGCAAAGACGAAGAAATCGAAAAACTCCGAGGTGCGACCGATGATCACACCAATGGCAATATCGCTGAGATAAAGCTGTCCGGATTGCTTGGTCGGGATCGTTTCCGTTGCAGTATTCATGAGTAAAACCTCATTCGCCTGACGGGTTTTGGGGCGCGCGCACGCCTTTAAGGAGGCTACCGATTTAATATCATGTCAAGCGCGATGATTCATGGACAATCGACCATTCCTTTGCTTTCCTGTCATCAGGACTCGATTATTCAACCGGATATCCGGCTGGTGGGGCATTCCTGTATCTCGTCAGTTGTGATCGTAGGCTGTGGGTTTTCAGATGCCGAATTTACGTCAAATCGTCCCGGCTTTCCTGCTTTTGACATTGGCCGGTTGCGGCTCGGAGGTTCTTGCCCCCGGCGGCGATGTCGCTGCCAAAACCCGCGACGTGCTGGGAATAACCACCGCGCTGATTCTGGTCATCATCCTTCCCGTGATGGTCGCCATTGTCTGGTTCGCAATTCGCTATCGCGCCGGCAGCAAGCAGGCCGAGGCCGAATATGACCCAAGCTTCCACCATTCCGTTCAACTGGAACTGCTGATCTGGGCAGCACCTTTGGTCATCATCATCTGGCTCGGCGCGCTGACCTGGGTCAGCACCCATAAGCTGGACCCCTATCGCCCCCTCGACAGCGAGACGCGCGGCGTCAGCGAAGGGGCCGCGCCCCTGGTCGTGCAGGTCGTGTCGATGGACTGGAAATGGCTGTTCATCTACCCGGAATACGGCATCGCCACGGTCAACGATCTGGCCGCGCCGCTGGACCGGCCGATCCGCTTCGAACTGACCTCGACCGAGGTGATGAATGCCTTCTATGTCCCGACGCTTGCCGGCATGATCTATACCATGCCCGGAATGCAGACCCAGCTTCATGCGGTTATTAACGAGGCGGGCGACTATAAAGGCATGTCGTCGCATTACAGCGGCGCGGGCTTTTCGGGAATGCATTTCCCGTTTCACGGGTATTCGCAGGCCGATTTCGACGCCTGGATCGAAAAGGCGCGCAATTCCGGCCAGGTTCTGGACCGCGATGCCTTTCGCGAATTGCTGAAACCCAGCGAAAACGAGCCGGCGGCTTTTTATGCGCTCGCCGACGAGGCACTTTATCACGACATTCTCAATCGCTGCGTCGAGCCTAATCAGATCTGCATGGATGCGATGATGACCGCCGAGCACAGCGCCCGCATGGGCCATGCGGCGGTCGATTTCGGTGCGCCCACCGCCGCCATGGTCGCCGCATTCTCTGCCGCCAATGGGATCGACATGACGCTGGCCGCCAATCTCATGTCCGATCTTTGTATCCCGCCCGAACCGGCAGGGAAGACGGCTGCGGACGAACTCCACTGGGGCGAAGGCGGCGCGGTCCGGGTCTCGGCCGAAGCCGCACCGGCCGCTTTGACGACGAACTGAGAGGTGACGAGATGGAACAGCATGCGATCGAAAGCACCTTCCTGTTCGGCCGGCTGACGCTGGAGAAACTGCCGCTGCACGTGCCCATCGTGCTGGGCACCTTCATCGTGGTGGCGATCATCGGCCTCGCGATCCTGGTGGCGATCACCTATTTCAAGCTCTGGGGCTATCTGTGGCGGGAATGGCTGACCAGCGTCGATCACAAGCGGATCGGGATCATGTACATGATCCTCGGGCTGATCATGTTCCTGCGCGGCTTTGCCGATGCGGTGATGATGCGGCTCCAGCAGGTCTGGGCCTTCAACGGCTCGGAAGGTTACCTGCCGGCGGAACATTACGACCAGATCTTCACCGCCCATGGCACGATCATGATCTTCTTCGTGGCCATGCCCTTCGTCACCGGGTTGATGAACTTCGTGGTGCCGCTGCAGATCGGCGCCCGCGACGTATCCTTCCCCTTCCTGAACAATTTCAGCTTCTGGATGACCGTGGGCGGCGCGATCCTGGTGATGATCTCGCTTTTCGTGGGCGAGTTCGCGCGCACCGGCTGGCTGGCCTTCCCGCCGCTTTCGGGCGTGGTCGCCAGTCCAGACGAGGGGGTCGATTATTACATATGGGGGCTGCAGGTCGCCGGGATCGGGACGACATTATCGGGCATCAATCTGGTGGTGACGATCCTGAAGATGCGCTGCCCGGGCATGATCCTGATGCGGATGCCGGTCTTCACCTGGACCGCGCTTTGCACCAATGTGCTGATCGTGGCCACCTTCCCGGTGCTGACGGCGACGCTGGTGCTGCTGTCGCTCGACCGTTACCTGGGGATGAACTTCTTCACCAACGAGCTCGGCGGCAACCCGATGCTCTATATCAACCTGATCTGGATCTGGGGCCATCCGGAGGTCTATATTCTGGTCCTGCCCTGCTTCGGCATCTATTCCGAGGTCGTCTCGACCTTCTGTGGCAAGCGGCTGTTCGGCTATAACTCGATGGTCTATGCGACGATCTGCATCACCATCCTCAGCTATCTGGTCTGGCTGCACCATTTCTTCACCATGGGCTCGGGCGCCTCGGTGAATTCGTTCTTCGGGATCGCCACGATGATCATCTCGATCCCGACCGGGGCGAAGATCTTCAACTGGCTGTTCACCATGTACAAGGGCCGCATCCGCTATGAGCTGCCGATGATGTGGTCGCTGGCCTTCATGCTGACCTTCGTGATCGGCGGCATGACCGGGGTCATGCTGGCGGTGCCGCCGGCCGATTTCATCGTCCACAACTCGCTGTTCCTGGTCGCGCATTTCCACAATGTCATCATCGGCGGCGTGGTTTACGGGATTTTCGCCGGCATCAACTACTGGTGGCCCAAGGCCTTCGGCTTCAGGATGAACCAGTTCTGGGGCTATGTCAGCTTCTGGTGCTGGGTGGTCGGCTTCTGGCTGGCCTTCATGCCGCTTTACGTCATGGGCCTGATGGGCGTCACCCGCCGGCTGCGCGTCTTCGACGATCCCTCGCTGCAGATCTGGTTCGTCATCGCCGGCCTCGGCGCGGCGGTGATCGCGGTGGGCATTCTGGCGCTGATCCTGCAGATCCTGACCTCGATCCGCGACCGCGAGAAGCTGCGCGACCTGACCGGCGATCCCTGGGACGGGCGCACGCTGGAATGGGCGACCTCCTCGCCGCCGCCGGCCTATAACTTCGCCTTTACCCCGGTCGTGCACGAGATCGACGCCTGGCAGGACATGAAGGAACATGGCTACAAGCGCCCGCTGACCGGCTTCAAGCCGATCCACATGCCGAAGAATACCGGCGCCGGGATCATCCTTGCCGGGATCAGCGTTGCGCTTGGCTTTGCGCTTGTCTGGCATATCTGGTGGCTGGCCGCGCTGAGCTTCCCGGCGATCATTGCCACGGTGATCTGGCACAGCTTCGATTACGAACGGGATTTCTACATCCCCGAGACCACCATTACCGAAACCGAGGAGGCCCGGACCAAGGCCCTCAGCAACGCGGTGTGACCAGAGAGATGAGTGCAGAAATCCTGACCGAGCCCACCGGCGAACGCCTCTATCACCCCGCCGAGGAGCCGCATTTCCCCGAGGGCCATTCGACGCCGCTCGGCTTCTGGATCTACCTGATGAGCGACTGCCTCATCTTCGCAATCCTGTTTGCCACCTATGGCGTGCTCGGCCATCGTTATGGCGGCGGCCCCGGCCCGAAAGAGCTGTTCGAGCTGCCGCTGGTGGCGCTGAACACGACCATGCTGCTGATCTCCTCGATCACCTATGGTTTCGCCATGCTGCACATGCATCAGGGCGACCAGAAGGGCACGCTGCGCTGGCTGGGCATCACCGCCTGCTTCGGCCTCGCCTTCCTGTGTATCGAGCTTTACGAGTTCACCCACCTGATCGGCATCGGCGCCGGACCGGGGCGTTCGGCCTTCCTGTCGGCCTTCTTCACGCTTGTCGGCACGCATGGGCTGCATGTCACCTTCGGCCTGATCTGGCTGGCGGTCATGGTCGTGCAGGTGCGCAAGTTCGGCCTGACCATCGCCAATCAGCGCCGTCTCAACTGCCTGTCGCTGTTCTGGCACTTCCTCGACGTGATCTGGATCGGCGTCTTCACCTTCGTTTACCTGATGGGGATGATCTGATGAGCACCGAGCATCTCGCCGACCCGCATGACGATCACCACGCCGGGGAGGTGCATTTCCCCGAGGGCACCAGGCGCGATTACGTCACCGGCTTCGTGCTGTCGGTGATCCTGACGGTGATCCCCTTCGGGCTGGTCATGTCGGGCGGCTTCGCCTCGGCACAGGCGACGGCCTTCGCGGTGCTGGGCTGCGCCGTGATCCAGATGGTCGTGCACATGATCTTTTTCCTGCACATGAACCCGCGGGCCGAGGGCGGCTGGACGCTGATGTCGCTGGCCTTCACGCTGATCATGCTGACCATCGCCGTGGTCGGCACGATCTGGGTCATGTATCACATGGATGCCAATATGATGCCCGGCATGATGCCGCCGCCCGGCGTCGATGCCACCATGCCGTGACCGAAGGGGCTGAGACGCCGCCACGGCCGATCTGGCAGGTGGCGGCGGTGCTTCTCTTGGGCGCGGGGCTGCTGGCGGGTTTCATGGCGCTTGGCATCTGGCAGGTGGAACGTCTGGCCTGGAAGCGCGAGTTGATCGCCCGCGTCGATGCCCGTGTCAGCGCCCCGGCGATGCCATGGGAAATGGCCGCCGCCCTGCCCCCGGCTGAGGCCGAATATCGCCATGTGAGCCTGACCGGCCATTTCGACCATGACCGCGAAACGCTGGTGAAAGCGGTAACGGAACTCGGCGGCGGCTTCTGGGTTCTCACACCGCTGACCACGCCGGAAGGCGAGGTCGTGCTGATCAATCGCGGCTTCGTGCCGGCCGAGAGGCGCGACCCCGCCAGCCGCCCCGAAGGTCAGGTCGGGGGCGAGGTTTCGCTTCAGGGCCTGATGCGCCTGACCGAGCCGGGCGGTGCCTTCCTGCGCCGGAACGATCCCGCCGCCGACCGCTGGTATTCGCGCGACATCGCCGCCATCGCCACGGCGCGCGGGCTGGGTCCGGTCGCGCCGGTCTTCATGGATGCCGATGCCACCGCGCAGCCGGGCGGCTTACCGGTCGGCGGGCTGACCGTGATCCGGTTTCGCAACACCCATCTCAGCTATGCGCTGACATGGTTCGCCCTTGCCGCCATGGTCGCGGGCGGCATGGTCATCCTGATCCTGCACGAAAGGCGGCTGCGCTACAGTTCCAGCAGCTGACAGGCCAGCAGAATGAAGACGCCAAGGAAGGCGGTCTGCCCGAACAGCAGCGCGATGGGGCGCGGCCCCACCTCCAGCATGGAATCGAGCCGGGTGCGCAGCCCCACCCCGGCAATCGCCACCAGCAGCGCCCAACCCGACAGATGCGCCAGCAGGTCGCGAAGCGCCTCGGGGATCAGGCCAAACGCGGACAGGGCCGCCAGTGCCGCGAAGCCGATCACGAAACCGGGCAGGATCGGGACCGTAGCGCGGCCCTCGGGGCGCGGGCTGTTGCGATAGGCCAGCGACAGGACCAGCACCACCGGCGCCAGCAGGCTGACCCGGATCAGCTTGACCAGTGTCGCCGTCTCGCCCGCCTCGGGCGAGATCGAGAAGCCGGCACCGATCACCTGCGCCACGTCATGCACGGTGCCGCCGATGAAGATCCCGGCCCGGTGATCGGACAGGCCCAGCCAGGCGACGATGGCGGGATAAAGGATCATCGCCATGGTCGACAGCAGGGTGACGCCCAGAACGGTAAAGGTCAGGTTGCGCTCGGAACGGTCGCTTTGCGGCTGGACGGCGGCGATGGCCATGGCGGCGGAAACCCCGCAGATCGCCACCGCCCCCGCCGTCAGGATCGAAAAGCGCGGCCCCTGCCCCAGCACCCGGCCAAGCGCCATGCCGAACAGGATCGTTACGATGGTCGAGAGCACCAGAAGCAGCACCACCGTCCAGCCCAGATCCGACAGGAGCGAGGCGGTGATGCGCGCGCCCAGCAGCGCCACCCCGATCCGCAACACGCCGCGGGACGCAAAGGCAATACCGGGGGCGGAGCGCGGCTCGGACCCCAGAAAGTTCAGCGCGATTCCGAACAGCAGCGCCATCAGCATTGCCGGTGCGCCGTAATGCTCGGCCACGAATTGCGCGGCAATGGCCACCAGCGTGGCGACCAGCAGACCCGGCAGCAGCGGTCTCAGGAAGGCATCGGCGCGCTTGAAGGCGGAAGTGCGAAGGTTCACGCCGACACCTTGGCGGGCGCGGGTTCGGCGGCAAGGTCCAGCATCACAGCCTGACCGCTCAGCGCCGATTCCTGTGCCGCGAGGCCCATGAGCACCGCTTTCATGCCATCCTCCAGCCCGACCTCGGGCTCTGCCTCGCCGCGCACGACGGCGGCGAATTTCTGGTGCTGGAAGAAGGTCGCGCCATTATGGTCGCCGGCGGCCAGAAGCGCCGGATCGACCGGGATGTCGATGGCAACCGGGCCTTTCGGCGCGCGCGGGCTTTCGATCAGCTGCGGCACCGGGGCCGCGCCCAGATGCGCCGGCCAGAACCGCCCCGGCCCGGGCACGAGCGCGTCGATGCGACCATGCGCGCCGGTGGCGGTGATTTCCTCCTGATAGCGGGCGCCTTCGGCGAACATGCACAGATCCAGCATGGCGCGCGCGCCATTGTCGAAATCGACGATGACATAGCCGTTGTCCCAGATATCGGGTGTCTCATCGCCGTAACGCTCGTCGCGGTGATTGATGGCCTGCCCGGCACTGGCCATGATCCGCACGGGCTCGGCCCCGGTGGCCAGCCGCATGAGATCGAAGAAATGGCAGCATTTCTCGACCATGGTGCCGCCGGAATTGCGGTTGAAGCGGTTCCAGGCCCCGACCTTGGGCAGGAAGGGAAAGCGATGTTCGCGGATCGAGAGCATCTGCATTCCGCCGGTCGCGGCATTGAGCCGGTTCAGGAAGGCAGCGATCGGCGGCATATAGCGATATTCCATCGCCACCCAGACCGGCGCCGGATAGCCCGCGCGCAGCGCCTCCAGCCGGGCGCGATCCTCGGCGCGGGTGAAGATCGGCTTTTCCACCAGCACCGGCAGCGCCCGGCCTTCGGCGATGCGTTCCAACTGGCCGATATGCGCGGCATTGGGCGAGGCGATGACCAGGCAATCCAGATCGCTCCGCGCCAGCAGGTCATCGAGCGTATCAAAGAACCCCGCCTCGGGCGCGATCTGCGCCGCCGCCTGGCGCATCCCGGCATCGGGTTCATGGATCGCGGCGATCCGCGCGCCGGGCAGCAGGCGGATATTGCGCAGATGTTCCTGCCCCATCATCCCGCAGCCGATGATGCCATAGCTGATTGCGTCCGTCGCCATACCCGAAGCCCTACCTGATACGCGCCACATAGGTGGCAATTGTGGTGTCGAACCAGTTGCGCGAATATTCGGCGCGCCGGTTGTCCTGATCGAAGCTGATCCGCTCGAAATAGCCGGTCGTGCAGCCGGTGGGCGGTTCGTATTCGCCGGGCGCCCAGACCGGGACGATGCCCTGCCCGACGCGATCCTCGGCCCGCGCGATCCAGAGGTTCAGCCGCTTGCGATAGAAAAGGTAAAGCGATTCCGACAGGTCGCGCTCGGCGATCTCGGGGGCATAGCTGCCATCGAGCCAGATCTCCTCCAGCACGCAGGGCTTGCCGTTCAGGCTGCGCAACCGGCGGATGCGGAAGGCCTCGGGCGAGGTGCCGAAATCCGGCAGATCGGCGGGCTTCGCCACCCGATCGAGCGACAGCAGCCTTGCCTGCGGCAGGCCGCCGCCGCCCAGAAGCTCGATCCGGAAGAAGGCATAGACATTCTGCGCATCGGGCCGGGCGCGCACATAATTGCCCGAGCCCTGCCGGCGTTCCAGAAGCCCGCGTTCCGTCAGTTCGGCAAGCGCCTTGCGCAGCGTCCCGACCGAGGTGCCAAGCCGCGCCGCCATCTCGCGTTCCGGCGGCAGACGCTCGCCGTCCAGAAGCAGCCCGGCGGCGATTTCTCGCGCTACAAGTTCGCTGAGTTGCAGGTAGATCGGCAGGGCGTGATGGTTCGGCATGGCTCGTTCGCAAGAATTGATACACTATTGATCTACATTAAAGACGCTGCTATGCAAGTCCAAATTCAATGGCGAGGATACATGTTATGAGCATCGTTCCGATCACCTCCGCAGGGCTGGACGCCGCCGAAGTGTCGTGGTTCTCCGCGCTCTGTTCGGACGATTACCGCTATCTCGGTGTGCCCGAGGGCGGGTTGCGCTCAAGCTGGGAACATTGTTCCGACATCGTGAAGACGGCCGAAGCGCAGGGGTTCCGCAATATCCTGTGCCCCTCCTCCTATCAGGTCGGGCAGGATACGCTGAGCTTCGTCGCCGGCTGCGCGCCGATCACCGACAAGATCAACCTGCTGGCCGCCGTCCGCTGCGGCGAGATGCAGCCGATCATGCTTGCGCGCACCATCGCGACGCTGGATCACATGCTGCGGGGCCGGCTGACCGTGAATATCATCAGCAGCGATTTTCCCGGCGAGAAGGCCGACAGCGCCTTTCGCTATCAACGCTCGCGCGAGGTGGTCGAAATCCTGAAACAGGCCTGGACACAGGACGAGATCAACCATGACGGCCAAGTCTACCAGTTCCACGGCGTGACCACCGAGCCGGCAAAACCCTATCAGCAGAATGGCGGGCCGCTGCTTTATTTCGGCGGCTACAGCCCCGACGCGCTGGAGCTTTGCGGCCAGCATTGCGATGTCTATCTGATGTGGCCGGAAACGAAGGACGAGTTGGCCGGGCGCATGAAGGCGGTAAACGCGGTTGCCGAACGCCATGGAAGGACGCTGGATTACGGGCTGCGCGTGCATATGATCGTGCGCGAGACCGAGGCCGAGGCGCGGGAATATGCACGCGAGCTGGTCTCGAAACTGGATGACGAACAGGGCCGCGCCATCCGGGAACGGGCACTGGATGCGGGATCCCTGGGCGTGTCGCACCAAGCCAGGAACCGCGAATTGGCGGATATGGACGGCTTCATCGAGCCGAACCTCTGGACCGGTGTCGGGCGCGCGCGTTCGGGCTGTGGGGCGGCGCTTGTCGGCTCCGCCGATCAGGTGCTGTCGGCCATCGAGGATTACAGGAAGATGGGCATCCGCGCCTTCATCTTC
This sequence comes from uncultured Paracoccus sp., assembly GCF_937873615.1. Classification (GTDB taxonomy): domain Bacteria; phylum Pseudomonadota; class Alphaproteobacteria; order Rhodobacterales; family Rhodobacteraceae; genus Paracoccus. The sequence goes on along the minus strand of NZ_CALMYP010000035.1, from coordinate 60,065 downwards.
TCGGGCTATCCGCATATCGAGGAGGCAGAGCATTTCGGCCGGCTGGTCATGCCGCATCTGAAGACCTGCTCTCTGCCGCAGGAATATGGCCGCGTCCCGGCCAGCACCCCCGCCACCCCCCTTGGCAACGGAGAACGCCGCTGATGGAACGGATCGCATTGAACGGCGACCTCGAACTGAGCCGCATCGTCTATGGCATGTGGCGGCTGGCCGAGGATGCCGATACCGGCGCGGCCCATGTCCGCGCCAAGATCGACGCCTGTCTGGAACAGGGCATCACCAGCTTCGATCAGGCCGACATCTACGGCAATTACGAAAGCCAGCTTGTGCTGGGTCAGGCGCTGAAATCCGCGCCCGAGTTGCGCGAGCGGATCGAGATCGTCTCCAAGGCCGATATCGCGCTGCTGTCCGAGAAATTTCCCGACCGGCGGATCAAGCATTACGACACCGGGCGGGCGCATATCCTGGCCTCGGTCGAGCGGTCGCTGGCCGAGATGGGGCTGGACTATCTGGACCTGCTGCTGATCCATCGCCCCGATCCGCTGATGGACGCGCATGAAACCGGCGCCGTGCTGGACGAACTGGTCACCACCGGCAAGGTGCGCGCGGTCGGTGTGTCGAACTTCCGGCTGTTCGACTGGACGCTGCTGCAATCGGCGATGAAGACGCCGCTGGTGACCAACCAGATCGAGCTGAGCCTGCTGAGCAGCGAGCCCTTCCGTAATGGCGATCTGGCCTTCTTGCAGGAACGCGGCGTCCCGCCCATGGCCTGGTCGCCGCTGGCGGGCGGTGCGCTTTTCGACGGATCGCACCCGGAGCTGCTGGCGCGCCTGTCCGAGATCGGCGCCGATCACGGCACCGATGCCACCGCCATCGCCATCGCCTGGCTGCTGCGCCATCCGGCACGGATCATCCCGGTTCTGGGCACCAATAACCTGAACCGCATCCGCTCGATGTCGGATGCGCTGCGCGTCACCCTGGACCGCGAAACCTGGTTCGAGCTTTACGAGCTTGGCAACGGTTTCGAAGTGCCCTGAGGGGGATCGCCATGCAGCATCACCACAGCTTCACCCCCTCGCCCGAGAATTCGCGCGCCTATCGCGACGCGCTCGGCCGTTTCGGCACCGGGGTCACGGTCGTCACCACGGGCTCTGCCGCCGGGCCGGTCGGGATCACCGCGAACAGCTTCGCCTCGGTCTCGATGGAGCCGGCGCTTGTTCTCTGGTCGCCAGCCAAATCCTCGCGCCGCTTCACCCATTTCGCCAATGCCAGGCATTTCGCCATCCATGTGCTGTCGCATGAACAGGATGCGATCTGCCACGGCTTCGCCCGCGCGCAGGACAGTTTCGACGGGCTGGACTGGTCGATCGGCACCGCCGGCACGCCGCTGATCGAGGGCTGTCTGGCCCGTTTCGAATGCCGGATGTCGGCAATCCATGACGCCGGCGATCATGCCATCGTCGTCGGCGCGGTCGAGAGGGCGACCATGACTGACGGTGCGCCGCTTCTGTTCTACAAGGGACGGATCGGCGGATTCGCACATCGCGGCTGACAGGACCGCACGGGGGGGAAGGCAGATGACGACGATCCTGCTTGCGGTGCTTGCGCCGCTGCAATGGCTCAACACGCGCCTGCTGCCGGCGGGCTCGGTTCTGGCGGCGGTGCTGCTGGCGCTGATGGTGGCGGTGATCCTGATCCAGGTCTTCTTCCGCTATGTGCTGAACAATGCCCTGCCCTGGCCCGAGGAAGCCGCGCGGTTCCTGATGCTGTGGATGACCGGGCTGGCCGCACCGGCCATCTATCGCCGGGGCGGCTTTGTCGCCATCGACATGCTGGACGTGGCCCTGCCCCGGCGCGCGGCGAGTTTCCTTCACCTGATCCTGCTGCTGATCTCGGCGCTCGTGCTGGCCTTCGCGCTGAAATACGGCTGGAAGCATGTCGATTCCGGCTGGCTCTTCAACTCGGCCTCGCTGAAACTGCACCTGGAGGCTTTCGGGCTTGGCGTGGTGCGGGTCAAGCTGGCCTGGATGTATCTGTCGATCTTCATCGGCTTCCTGCTGATCGCGCTCGCCAATATCGAGCTGATCCTGCGCAGCTTCGTCTCGCTTCTGGGCAATGAGGCAAGGCTGATCCCGATCACCCCCCTTGCCGCGACGGAGGCCGAGTGATGCTGATCTGGTTCCTGCCGGTCTTCCTGATCTTCCTGATGATCGGCCTGCCGGTCTTCTTCGCGCTTCTGGCCGCCCCGGGCATCCTGCTCTGGCTGAACGGGCAGGAACGCGATGTCGCGCTGCTTTATCGCAATGTCTACAATGGCATGGACAGCTTTCCGCTGATGGCCATCCCCTTCTTCATGCTGGCCGGCGAGTTGATGAACCGGGGCGGCATCACCGAGCGACTGGTCGAATTCAGTCAGGCGCTGATGGGCCATCTGCGCGGCGGGCTGGCGCATGTGAACATCCTGTCCTCGATGCTGTTTGCCGGGCTGTCCGGGTCCGCCGTGGCCGATACCTCGGCGCTTGGCTCGATGCTGATCCCGGCAATGGAAAAGCAGGGCTATACCCGCCGCTTCTCGGCCGCGATCACGGCAGCTTCGAGCGTGATCGGCCCGATCATCCCGCCTTCGGGGATCATGATCATCTATGCCTATGTCATGGGCGAAAGCGTGGCGGCGCTGTTTCTGGCGGGGATCGTGCCCGGCGCACTTGTCGGGCTGTCGCTGATGCTGATGGTCAAGGTCATGGCCGACCGCTACGATTTCCCCATCGCCAGCCGCCGCACCAACTGGGCCGAGAAGGGCCGCGCCAGCCTGAAGGCCTTTTTCCCGTTGATGACCCCGGTCATCATCATGGGCGGCATTCTGGGCGGCATCTTCACCCCGACCGAGGCCGCCGCCGTCGCCGCCGCTTACGGGCTGGTGATCGGGCTTTTCGTCATGCGCACGCTGAAATTCCGCGAGCTGGGCGGCATCTTCCAGCGCTCTGCCGCGACCTCGGCAGTGGTGCTGTTGCTGGTCGGCGCGGCCATGGCCTTCAAGACCGTGGTCAGCCTGTCGCACGCGCCGGAAATCCTGGCCGATGTGATCCTGAGCCTGTCGGAAAACCCACTGATCCTGCTGTTTCTCATCAATATCCTGCTGTTCATCGTCGGCATGTTCCTCGATGCCGGGCCGGCGATCATCATCCTCGGGCCGGTGCTTGGCCCGGTCTTCACCAGCCTCGGCGTCGACCCGATCCATTTCGCTATCATCATGAGTGTGAACCTGACCGTGGGCCTGATCACGCCGCCGATGGGGCTGGTGCTTTTCGTCGCCTCCTCGGTCTCGGGGGAGCGGATCTCGACGATTTCGCGCGCGATCCTGCCATTCCTCGCGGTCGAGGTCGCGGTAATCTTCCTGATCACCTATATTCCGGCCCTGTCCATGGCGATCCCGCGCCTGACCGGCTTTGCCGACTGAACCATGTCACCGTTTGAACAAGGGAGAGAGTGATGTTGAAGAAAACGCTTGCCGTATTGGCGCTTGGCGCCTCGCTGGGGCTGGCCGGGATGGCTGCGGCACAGGAATTCACCCTGCGCGCCACCGCCAATTCCAACGACCAGGACGAGGATTACGACGGTCTCGTCGTCTTCAAGAACTATGTCGAAAGCGCCTCGAACGGCGCCATCGCGGTCGAGCTGTTCATCGGCACCCAGCTTTGCGGCAACGGTGCCGAATGCCTTCAGGGCATCGCCGACGGCTCCATCGACATTTTCATCTCGACCTCGGGCGGCGCGGCGGGGATCTTCCCCTATATCCAGGTCATGGACCTGCCCTATCTGCTGACCGACGACCGCCTGGCCGAGCGGGTGCTGATGGATGACAAGTTCACCCCCAAGCTGCGCCAGATGATGCTGGACAGCAGCGGCGGGCGTATCCGGCTGATGACCATCGGCAATACCGGCGGCTGGCGCAACTTCGCCAATACCAAACAGCGCGTGCAGACCCCCGCCGATCTGGCCGGGATGAAGCTGCGCACGGTCGATGCGGAACTGCCACAGGAACTGGTCAAGGCGCTTGGCGCCTCGCCCACGCCGATCCCGTGGCCGGAACTGTTCACCTCGTTGCAGACCGGCGTGGTCGAGGGCACCAAGAACGGCATCACCGATGTCATGAACATGAAATTCCCCGATGCCGGGGTGAAATACATGACGCTGGACGGCCACGGCTATATGGGCGCCTTCTGGTTCATGTCGAACGACCGCTTCATGGAAATGCCCGAGGACCTGCGCCGCGTCGTCGTCGACGGCTTCTATCAGTTGCAGCAGGCGACCTTCGCCAGCCCCAAGCGCAAGTCGATCCAGGCTTACGAGGATTTCGTGGCCGCAGGCGGCGATCTTTATGTGCCGACGCCCGAGGAGAAGCAGGCCTTCTTCGACGCCGCCCAGCCGGTCTATGACTGGTTCAACGCCAATGTCGAAGGCGGGCCCGAGGCGCTTGAGGCCCTGAACGCATCGGTGGCGGCAGCAACCGCCGAACTCGATGCCGAGCGCCAGTCGGAAATGAACTGACGCCCGACAGAAGGGGGCGGTGCCGCCGCCCCCTTACCGGCCCGCTTATCGCCGCAGCCGCGCGATCAGCGACGAGGTATCCCAGCGGCCCCCACCCATCATCTGCACATCCTTGTAGAACTGATCGACAAGCGCCGTGACCGGCAGGCTGACCTCCAGATCGTCGGCGGTCGACAGGCAGATGCCCAGATCCTTGCGCATCCAGTCGACGGCGAAACCGTGCTCGAACGCGCCCGCCGCCATGGTCTTGTGGCGGTTCGCCATCTGCCAGCTTCCGGCGGCGCCCTGGCTGATCACCTCGACCACCTTCTCGATATCGAGGCCCGAGGCCTCGGCGAAACGCAGCGATTCCGAAAGCGCCTGCACCAGCCCGGCAATGGCGATCTGGTTGCACATCTTGGTGGTCTGGCCGGCACCCACCGGCCCCATCAGCCGGCAGATCTTGGCATAGCTGTCGACGATCGGCTGAACCCGGTCGAAATCCCGCTGGCCGCCGCCGCACATGATCGAGAGCTGCCCATTCTCGGCCCCCGCCTGCCCGCCCGAGACCGGCGCATCGACAAAACCGATGCCCAGGGCCGCGCCGGCCTCGGCCAGTTCGCGGGTCACGCGGGCGGAAACCGTGGTGTGATCGGCGAAGATCGTGCCCTTGCCCATGCCGGCGAAAGCGCCGTCATCGCCCAGACAGACGCTGCGCAGATCGTCGTCATTGCCGACGCAGGCCAGAACGATCTCGGCCCCCTCAGCCGCCTCTCGCGGGGTGATGGCCGCCTTGCCGCCATGCTCGGTGGCCCATTTCTGCGCCTTGGCGGCAGTGCGGTTATAGACGGTGACCTCGTGCCCCGCCTTGGCCAGATGGCCCGCCATCGGGTAACCCATCACGCCCAGTCCCAGAAATGCCAGCTTTGCCATCGGAGTTCCCTTCCTTTTCCGTCCCGATCCAAGTTGAAAGCCATTTGCGCTTGGCCTACACAGCGCGCAAGACACCACCCCCCGGCCCTCGGGTCAAGCAAGCGCTGCTTTCGTAAGGAACCTCCCCCCAGATGCTGACCCTGTTCCGCTGGACATTGCGGCTGACCATCGGTCTGATCATCCTGCTGGCGGTGGCCGCAGTGCTGGCCTGGTATTTCGCCATGCGCTCGCTGCCCGATTACAACGCCAGCTATCGGGCGGCAGGTATTGGCGCCGAGGTCGAGATCGTGCGCTCGACCGAGAACGTGCCGCATATCTTCGCCGCAAACGATCATGACGCCTTTTTCGCGCTCGGCCTTGCCCATGCCCAGGACCGGCTGTTCCAGATGACGGTGCTGCGCCGCGCCGCCACCGGGCGGCTGGCCGAGATCTATGGCGAACGCACGGTTGCCGCCGACGATCTGGTGCGCCGGCTGGGTCTGGCCGGGATCGCCCGGCAGACCTTCGATGCCCAGAACGAGCAGACCAAGGCGGCGCTGCGCGCCTATGCCGAGGGCGTCAATCAATGGATCGCCATCGTCAACGAACAGGCGCTCGGTCGCGGGGCACCGGAATTCTTCCTGCTGCCCGACGACATTTCCTATTGGGAGCCCGCCGATTCGCTGGCGATCCTGAAGCTTTATGCCGCCGCGACCAGCCGTCAGATCCCCGCCGAGGTGCTGCGCGCCCAGCTTTCGCTGGCCGCCCCCGAACGCGGGCAGGAGATCGTCGCGGGTCTGGGCGAGCCCGGCCTGCCCGCCTATGCCAGCCTCTATCCCGGTGGCCGGCTGGGTGGGGCGGCCCCCGGTGCAGATATGGAATGGCCGCTCGATCTGGCCGGCTATCTGTCGCCCTTCAGCGGGCTGGGCGCCAGCAGCTTCGCCGCCGAGGCGCAGCGGACAACGGCGGGTCAGGCGCTTCTGGCCAATGACCCGCAGGCGGCGCTGACCATGCCGTCGCTGTGGTATCTGGCGCGGCTGCAGCTGCAATCGGGCGATGTCATCGGCGCCACCATCCCGGGTGTGCCGGCGATCCTTACCGGCCGCTCGGCCGGGCTGGCCTGGGGGATCGTGCCGGCCCAGATCGACGATGCCGATATTCATATCGAAGAGGTCCAGCCCGGCGACAAGAATCGCTATCGCGGTGCCGGCGGCTGGCAGGATTTCACCACCCGGCAAGAGGTCATCCGCGTGCGCGGCGGCCCCGAGCGCGCGATCACCCTGCGCATGACCGAGAACGGGCCGCTGCTTTCAGGCCACAGTTTCGATCTGGCCAGCATCACGCCCCCGGGTCACGCGGCTTCGCTGTCCTGGACCGGGCTCTCGCCCGAGGATCGCACCATGAGCGCGCTGATCGGGATCATGATGGCCCCCGACCGCGCCGCCGCCCGCGCCGCCGGGGCGATCTGGGGCGCGCCGGCGGTCCGGCTGACGCTGGCCGATCACGACGGCATCTCGGAAAACCTGGTCGGGCTGGTGCCGCAGCGCCTGGTCGAACATGCGACGCTTGGCCGGATGCCGACGCCGGGCTGGGTGCCCGCCAATCGCTGGCAGGGTCTCGCCCAGGCCGACAGCGTCGATGCGACGGAAAACGGGCTGGACTTTGCGGCCGGGGTATTGCCGCCCCTGCAAGGCCAGATGCCCCTCGGCTTCGATGGCGACACCGCCCTGCGCCAGGACCGGCTGCGCCATCTGCTGGAGGGCCGCGAGGTCCATAGCCGCGACAGTTTCATCGACACCCAGCTGGATGTGGTCAGCCCCGCCGCACGCGCGCTGCTGCCGCTGATCGGCGCCGATCTGTGGTTCACGGGCGAGCCCGCCGCCCCCGGCACCCCCGAACGCCAGCGTCAGGACGCGCTTCGCCTGCTGGCCGAATGGGACGGCGCCATGAGCGAGCACCTGCCCGAGCCGCTGATCTATGCCGCCTGGCTGGGCGCGCTTCAGGAACGCCTGATCCGCGACGATCTGGGGCCGCTGGCCGACCGCGTCACCGCGCTGCGTCCCGGCTTCATCGAGCGGGTCTATCGCAACCGCGGCGGCGCTGCCGCCTGGTGCGACATCCGCCAATCCGCCGCCATCGAAAGCTGCCCAACCATCGCCCGACAGGCGCTCGATCAGGCCATCTACGACCTGACCGAACGTTACGGCCCCGATGTCACCAGCTGGCGATGGGGCGATGCGCATGAGGCGGTGCAGACCCATCCGGCGCTCGGCCCGATCCCGCGCCTCGGCTGGATCGCCAACCTGCGCCAGTCGCTGTCGGGCGGCGACACCACGCTGGCGCGCGCGCCACAACTGGCAACGCAGGATCAGCGTTTCAGGCCGGCAACCGGCTCGGCCTATCGCGGCGTCTATGATCTGGCCGACCCCAACAGCTCGGTCTTCATCATCGCCTCGGGCCAGTCCGGCCATCCCTTCTCCAGCCATTACGACGACCTTGCGGTGCGTTGGCGGCGCGGCGAGTATCTGACCATGTCGCTCGACCCTGATCTGGCCCGCGCGGCCCCGGCAGGAATCACCCGGATTCTGCCGCTGGACCGGGCAGTTCAGACAGCATCTGACTGAACGCCGAACAACTGACGTCGATGCGATTGGCGATCTGTTGTTCGAGACGCTGAATCAGGGGCGATTCACTGATCTGCCGATTTCCAGGGGAATCGCAGCAACGGCTTTTGTCCAGAACAGCCTGTGTTCTCTTGGCATGTTTGGTGACCCCGACAGGACTTGAACCTGTAACCTGCCCCTTAGGAGGGGGCTGCTCTATCCAGTTGAGCCACGGGGCCGCCGCGTCCCTTGTGCCGGGACAGGCAGAGTTTGGCAAGGTCTTGCTCTGCCTGCCTGTCATGCGCTAACTCAAGAAAACAGTCTGGATCAGTTTTATGCCCCATGCCAAGAAACGCCGGCCGTTGACGCTGCGTGATGTCTCTGAAGCCTCGGGCGTGTCAGAGATGACCGTCAGCCGCGTGCTGCGCAATCGTGGCGACGTTTCGGCGGTGACGCGAGAGAAGGTGCTGACCGCCGCCAAGGCGCTCGGCTATGTGCCCAACAAGATCGCGGGCGGGCTGGCCAGCCAGCGGGTCAACCTGATCGCGGTGGTCATTCCCTCACTTTCGAATCTGGTCTTTCCCGATGTGCTGACCGGCGTCTCGGCTGAACTGGACGACACCCCCTACCAGCCGGTGATCGGGGTGACGAATTACTCGCTCTCGCGCGAGGAATCGGTGCTTTACGACATGCTGTCCTGGCGGCCCTCGGGCGTGATCCTTGCCGGGCTGGAACATAACCGCGCCTCGCGGGCGATGCTGGAGGCGGTCTCGGTGCCGGTGGTCGAGATCATGGATGTCGACGGCGATCAGGTGATCGACACCGCCGTCGGCATCAGCCATCGCCTGGCCGGTCAGCAGATGGCCCAAGAAATCCTTGCTGCCGGCTATCGCCGCATCGGCTTCATCGGCACCCATATGCCCGAGGACCACCGGGCCAAGAAGCGTCTGGAAGGTTTCGAATCCGCGCTGAACGCGGCAGGGGTACAACTTGCGGCGCGCGAGTTCTATCAGGGCGGCTCGTCGCTGGCCAAGGGGCGCGAATTGACCGAGCGGTTGATGCAGCGCGAGCCGGATCTCGATTTTCTCTATTACTCGAACGACATGATCGGGGCCGGTGGGCTGATCTGGTGCGCCGAGAAGGGCTATGACATTCCCGGCAGGCTGGGCCTGGCCGGGTTCAACGGCGTCGACCTGCTGGAAGGGCTGCCGATCCGGCTGACCACCACCGATGCCCGCCGGGTCGAGATCGGGCGGCGCGCGGCCCGGATCGTGGCCGGCAAGGAGGCGCGGCCTGACGATGGCCGGCTGGCGCTTGCCCCCCATATCCTGCCCGGCGAGACGATTCGTCAGACCCGCTGAGCGGTCGGAACATGGTGGCAGACGCAGTGGTCCCGACCATGACATCCGGGTCGCGCATCGTTACCTCAACCGCTGTTCAGGCGCCTTCCAATCTCTGAAAGCCCGCGATCTGCCGCGCTCATGCTGAGGATGTCTCTGCCGCGGCATGGACTTTACCGCGCGATTTTCGCTAGAACGGCTTGGATTTAAACGGGGGTTCGCATCATGCGTTTGCTGTTTCTGGGCGATGTGATGGGCCGCGCTGGCCGGGCTGCGGTGGCCGAACGGCTGGCCGGGCTGCGCGCCGCGCTGCGGGCCGATTTCTGCGTCGTGAACGGCGAAAACGCCTCGGGCGGGATGGGGCTGACCGGCGGACATGCCCAGCTTCTGCTGGAGGCGGGCGCCGATGTGGTCACGCTCGGCGATCACGCCTTCGACCAGAAGGACATGCTGGGTTTCATCCAGAAGGAACCGCGCGTTCTGCGCCCGCTGAATTTCGCCAAGGATGCGCCGGGTCGCGGTGCCGGCATCTTCGAAGCCAGCCGGGGCCGCAAGGTCATGGTCGCGCAGGTGCTGGGCAATGTCTTCATGAAGCGCGCCTTCGATGACCCGTTCTCGGCGCTCGACGGGGTGCTCAGGGCGCATCCGATGGGGGCGATGGCCGGCATTCAGGCGGCGATGATCGATTTTCATGCCGAGGCGACCTCGGAAAAGATGGCGGCGGGGCATTTCTGCGACGGGCGCGCCAGCCTGGTTGTCGGCACCCATACCCATGTGCCGACTGGGGACGCGCAGATCCTGTCGCGCGGCACCGGCTATCTGACCGATGCCGGCATGTGCGGCGATTACGACAGCGTCATCGGCATGGACAAGGCCGAGCCGATGCGGCGCTTCGTGACCGGCATGAGCCGCGAGCGTTTCACCCCCGCGCAGGGCGATGTCACCCTTTCGGGCGTGCTGGTCGAGACCGACGACCGCAGCGGCCTTGCCACGGCGATCTGGCCGATCCGCGATGGCGGGCGGCTTGCCCCCGCGCTGCCGCCGACAGGGCCCGAGGCGTAAGCGCCGCCTTGCACAGCACGCGCGGATCGGCCAAACATGCCTCGATAGACCGGCCTGGCCGGTCGGAGTTTTGAGGTATCGATGTTCGGCATAGAGCTTGCAGGAACGACCTCGGCGATCGTGACGATCCTTATCATCGCCGGTATGCTGACCCTGTTCGTCCGCGAACAATTTCCGCCCGAGGTCACGGCAATCCTTGGGGCCTCGGTGCTTCTGGTGCTGGGCATCCTCTCGGTCGAGGATGTGCCCAAGGTGCTGGCCAACCCCGCGCCATGGACCATCGCCTTCATGTTCATCATCGTGGGCGGGCTGGTGCGGACCGGGGCGCTCGACTGGATCGGCCAGCACGCGGCGCGCCATGCGAAGCAGAGGCCCTTCGTCACCCTTGCCGGGCTGTCGGCAACGGTGCTGACCATGTCGGCCTTCGTGAACAATACGCCGCTTGTCGTGGTGATGATGCCGATCTTCATGCAATTGGCCCGAGAGTTGAATCAAGCCCCCTCGAAACTGCTGATGCCGCTGTCCTATCTGTCGATCCTGGGCGGCACGGTCACCATGATCGGCACCTCGACCAACCTGCTGGTCGACGGCGTGGCGCGCGCCGCAGGCGAGCCGGCCTTCGGCATCTTCGAAATCACCCCGGTCGGCCTCGCCATGGCCACGGTCGGGCTTGTCTATCTGCTTTTCGTGGCCCCGAAGCTTCTGCCGGAACGCGATTCGATGTCGGCGCTGATGTCCTCGACGCGCTCGAAGATGAAGTTCTTCACCGAGGTCGCCGTGCCCGAGGACAGCACGCTGATCGGCAAGAAGCTGGACGAGGTCGATATCTTCACGCGCGAGAATGCCCGCGTCATCGACGTGCTGCGCGGCGATGCCTCGCTGCGGCGCGATCTGGCGGCGGTGGTGCTGGAACCCGGCGACCGGGTGGTTCTGCGCACGCCGATGACCGAGGTGCTGGGCCTGCAGGGCAACAAGGACCTGCGCATGGTCGACAAGCTGAGCTCGGTCCAGACCAATACGGTCGAGGTGCTGATTACGCCGGGTTGCCACATGATCGGCCGCTCGCTCGGCTCGATGCGCCTGCGCCGGCGTTATGGCGTCTATGTGCTGGCCGCGCATCGCAAGAACCAGAATATCGGTCGTCAGCTTGACGATCTGGTGGTGCGCGTCGGCGATACGCTGCTGCTGGAAGGGGCACCCGCCGATATCCAGCGCCTTGCTGCCGATATGGAGATGGTCGAGATCAGCGCCCCGTCCGAGCGCGCCTTCCGCCGTCGTCACGCCCCCATCGTCGTCGCCGTGCTGGCGGCGGTGGTGATCCTTTCGGCGCTGGATCTGGCGCCGATCCTGCTGCTGGCCTTCCTCGGCGTGGCCGTGGTGCTGGGCACGCGCTGCATCGATGCCGACGAGGCGCTGAGCTTTGTCGACGGTCGCCTGATGGCGCTGATCTTCGCCATGCTGGCGGTTGGGGCGGGGCTGGATCGTTCCGGCTCGGTCGAGCTGGTGGTGAAATGGATTTCGCCGACGCTGGCGAGCCTGCCGAGCTGGGGCTTGATCCTTGCCGTCTATCTGCTGGCCATGGTGCTGACCGAGACGGTGACCAACAATGCCGTCGCCGTCATCGTGACCCCGGTGGCGATCAGCCTTGCGCATTCGCTCGGCGTCGATCCGCGACCGTTGATCATCGCGGTGATGATGGGCGCCTCGGCCAGTTTCGCCACCCCGATTGGCTATCAGACCAATACGCTGGTCTATGGCCCCGGCGGCTATCGCTTCAGCGATTTCATCCGCGTCGGTTTGCCGCTGAACCTGCTTCTGGCGTTGACGGCGGCCTCGGTAATCCCCATCTTCTGGCCTCTGTAAGGAGTAAGCTCATGTCCACCAAACGCTTCCTTGCCGCCGGTCTCGTCACCGCCACGCTGGCCGGTTGTGCGATCCCGAACGATCAGGCCGTTCCCGACCATGTCACCTTTGTCGGAAACCGCCTCAAGGTCACGCTGTCGAACGGGCAGCAATGCTATAGCGACAATATTGCCGGCTCTGCCGCAGGCACATTCGATCACTGCCCGATTCCGATGCGCTACGATGTGCGCATGGCTTCGAGAGCACATCTGGCCACCGGACTGACTGAACCTTATGCCGATATCCTGGTGACCATGCCGGATGGCCGCACATCCCTGATGAAAACGCCGGAATCGCGCAACTGGACCGGCAGCGACGACAACGATTAAGCCATGTTGCGGGCAGTCCAATGCCTGGGATCAGCCTGTGCTGGTCGGGGCGAGAGGATTCGAACCTCCGGCCTACGGTACCCAAAACCGTCGCGCTACCAGGCTGCGCCACGCCCCGACGGATCGCTTCTAACCGCAGTTGCCGTGCAGGGAAAGCCCTATTGGCAAGGTGCGGCGGCGCGGGATTGGTCGAGCCCGGGAAACGCCATTGCCATGCCTTCCTGAAGGCCGAGACGATCCGCCTCGCCCCCCGCGATTTCAAGGATCATCAGACGTTCCGGCTCGGGGTCGCCATCGACATGACCGGGAATCGGGGTCTCGTCCAGGGGCACGGCAGCATGTCGGATATGACGGATGCTGCCCTGCGCATCCATGAAGATCATGTCCAGCGGGATCAGCGTATTGCGCATCCAGAACGCAACCGGGCGCGGCGATTCATAGATGAACAACATGCCACTGAGCGGCGCGAGTTCCTTGCGATACATGAGGCCCTGCGCCCGCTCCTCGGGATCGTCGGCGATCTCGACCCGAATCGCGGCCTCGGCATCGGGAAACAGTGCCAGATCGGGCTGGCACATGGCCGGACCAGCAACAGCAGGACCGGCGCAGATCGTCAGCGAGGCAAAAACCGCGCCGGCTGGCCCTGGCAGTTTACGCATCAAACCCCGAAAACAGGAAGTCATTCCTCGGCAGATCCGGCGGGCGCATTGGCCGTCCGGTCATGCTCCGCCTCGATGCTGCCCCGATCCCATGCGGCGATCTGGGCGGCCATCAGACCACGCCGGCCATCGACGACACGCAGCGCCACCGCCTCGCCGACGCCAAGGTCGGACAGGCCGGACATGCGCAGCACTTCGCAATGCAGGAACACGTCGCCAGGGCGACCGAAGAGGTTGGCAAAGCCGAATCCCTTCGTCTTGTCGAACCACTTCACCCGCGCCGGCTGGAAGGGAATCGCCGCCAGCACTTCGGGCGGCGTATCGGCAAGGTCGCTGATCGGCGGCCCGCCCACCTGTTCTGGCGGTTCGATTGACAGGATCTTGACCGCTTGCAGCCCCCGCGAGGTGTGCTGGACAAGAACGGAGATCCGGGCAAGATCAGCAACAGAGCTTTGGCCGAAATTCCTCAGGACATTGGTATGCAGAAGGATATCGGGACCTTCATCATCGCTTATGATGAAGCCAAACCCCCTTGCCGGGTCGAACCATTTGATCGCCCCATGGACCTCGGTAACAACTGTATCATCGGCTATCGTCATCTTACCGCTTCATACTCGCAGCGCGCTTACGCGCGATACCTATCGATTCACGCTTCCGAGGCGATAGTCACATAACTCTCGGCCATAGTCCCCATCAAAATACATAAGTTGACGTAACGTCAAACATACGCAACATCATACATTTCAAGCATATAGATTGAGCGATCAATCAGGGCGCAAGCCGCGCGACCTGCCATCCCCCTCGCTTTTGCTGGCTATTTTTCACGTCGCTGCCTGCGCGCGACCAGCGAAAACGGTCGTGCAGGCGGAACTGGCCATCAGCCCAGAACTCGATCTGCACCGGTGCGATCCGAAACCCGCCCCAGAACGGCGGCCGGGACGGATTGGGGCCATGCCTCAGCCCCTCGCGGGCTGCCGCCTGCATCAGCGCCGCCCGCGAGGCCAACGGGCGGCTTTGCTGCGAGGCCCAGGCACCGATGCGGCTTTGCAGCGCCCGGCTGGCATAATAGGCATCCGCCTGCGGCCCCTCCTCGCGCGTGACCGTGCCGCGGACGCGAATCTGCCGGCGCAGGGATTTCCAGTGCATCACGAAGGCAGCCTTGCCGCTGGCCGCGATCTGCTTCCCCTTGGCACTTTCATAATTTGTATAGAAGACGAAGGCGCCCTCGCCCGCCCCATGGCTCTCGATTTCTTTCAGCAGAACCATGCGCACATCCGGCAGACCATCGGCATCGACCGTGGCAAGGGCGATGGCGTTGGCATCGTTGGGCTCGATCGCCTCGGCCTCGGCCAGCCAGTTCCGGGCAAGGATGAACGGATCTTCGCCTGCGAATATCCCGTTTCGCGTGCTCATGCTTGATGCCCCCCGGGCTTTGGCCTAATCCTGCCCAAAAGGTAAGACGGAGAGGGACATGTCAAGCAGCGAACGTCAGGGCCTGATGGCCGGTCGCCGGGGTCTGATCATGGGACTGGCCAATGACAAATCCATGGCCTGGGGAATTGCCAAGGCTCTGGCCGCTCAGGGTGCCGAAATCGCGCTCTCCTATCAGGGTGAGGCCATGAAGAAGCGCGCCGAGCCTTTGGCCGCGCAACTTGGCAGCCATTTGCTGTTCGATTGCGACGTGACCGACGAGGATTCGGTCACCCATATGTTCGACGAAATCGGCGCGGCCTGGGGCAAGATCGACTTTCTGGTTCATGCCATCGGCTATTCCGACAAGGAACAGTTGCGCGGGCGTTACCTCGACACGACCCATGCGAATTTCCTCAAGACCATGGATATCTCGGTCTATTCCTTCACCATGGTCGCCCGTCATGCGGCGGCGATGATGAACGAGGGCGGCAGCATGGTCACCCTGACCTATTACGGCGCCGAGCGGGTCATGCCGCATTACAATGTCATGGGCGTGGCCAAGGCAGCGCTGGAGGCCTCGGTGCGCTATATGGCCGAGGATCTGGGCAAGGACGGCATCCGCGTCAACGCCATCTCGGCCGGGCCGATCAAGACGCTGGCGGCCTCGGGGATCGGGGATTTCCGCTATATCCTGAAATGGAACGAGCTGAACTCGCCCCTGCGGCGCAACGTGACCCAGGACGAGGTCGGCAAATCGGCGCTTTACCTGCTGTCGGATCTCGGCAGCGGCGTCACCGGAGAAACCCATCACGTCGATGCCGGCTATCACCTGGTCGGCATGAAGGCCGTGGATGCGCCCGATATCGACGCGGTCTCGGGACGCAAGGACGGCTGATCTGTCGGGCCTCGAACCCTATCTGGCGCTGATCGGGCTGATCACGATCGCCCTGCTGTCGCCGGGCCCGGCGATTGTGGCCGCGATTCAGACCAGCTTTTCGCGCGGTCGCGAAGTGGCTTTGCCCTTCGGCCTCGGCCTTGCGGTCGGGGCCTCGCTCTGGTGCCTGTTCGCGCTTGCCGGGCTGGCGCTGCTGTTCAAGACCTATCCGCCGCTTTATTACTCGGTGAAGATCCTTGGCGGCTTCTATATCATCTGGGTCGCCTGGGGGATGTGGCGGGCCGCGACCTCGCCCCTGCCCGAGGCCGCCGAGAAGCGCTTCGGGCGCGGTTTTCTGGGCGGGGTATTGCTGAACCTGTCGAATCCCAAGCCGGCACTGTTCTATGCCGCGCTGATCCTGCGGCTGTTTCCCGGCCCGCTGACGCTGGCCGGCAATGCCTCGATCTATGCCACCGCGCTGTCGACGGAACTGTTCTGGTATGCGACCGTCACCATCTCGATGTCGACGGCCACCATGCGCCGGCATTACTTCGGGGCCAAGTTCTGGATCGACCGGACCGCCGCAATTGCGCTATTCGCACTGGGTATCCTGCTGATCTTCAAAAGCTGAGAGAATGACATGACCGATGCCGACCGCCTGCCGCATGAAAAAGGGTTCCACGTCAGCTGGGACCAGCTTCACCGGGACGCGCGCGCCCTTGCCTGGCGGCTGGACGGGCGCGAATGGCGCGCCATCGTCGCGGTGACGCGGGGTGGCATGGTGCCGGCGATGATCGTGGCGCGCGAGCTTGATATCCGCGCCATCGACACGATCTCGATCAAGTCCTACAAGGGCAACGGCCCCTCGGATCAGGCCGATCTTCAGGTTCTGAAACAGCCCGATCCGGCGCTGATGGGCGATGGCGACGGCATTCTCGTTATCGACGATCTGGTCGATTCGGGCCGCACGCTGGAACTGATCCGCGAGATGTATCCCAAGGCCCATTTCGCCACCGTCTATGCCAAGCCCAAGGGCAAGCCGATGGTGCAATCCTATGTCACCGAGGTCAGCCAGGACACCTGGATTTTCTTCCCCTGGGACATGGCCCTTCAATATGTCCGCCCATATCGCGGCGACGATTGATCCGTTCGAATCACTGGGTTTTGCGGGCATTCCCGGCCCGCCACCCCGGATTTCACCACTGACGAAAATATGATCCGGAACCTGCGGCGGTGCCTGCGGATTGGTCCGTCGAAGCGGGTGCCGGCGCGGCGCCTGCGCGACCGATCAAGGAGTAGCCATATGCGTAAGATCCTTCTGACCACCGCCCTCGTCCTGCCGCTTGCCGGCCTTGCCTTCGCGCAAAACCAGGCCCCCGCGCCGGACGCCGGTGCCGAAACGGCGATGGAGGCCACGGCAGATGCGGCAGAGGCAACCGCCGACACTGCGGCAGAAGCCGCCGAGGACGCGGCGGACGCAGCCGAGGCCGCCGCTGAAACCGCGACCGAAAATGCCGAGGCCGCGAGCGAATCGGCAGAGGCCGCCGAGGCGGCCACCTTGGAAGCCGAGATGGCCATCAGCGACAAAATCGCCCGCGAGCAGGCCGCCAACGAATTGCGCATCGACTGGGTGACTGGCGCCAGCGTAACCTCTCCCGACGACGAGGCCATCGGCGAGGTGCGCGATGTCATCGTCGATCTCGAATCGGGTCAGGTGATCGCCGCGATCATCGGCGTCGGCGGGCTTCTCGGCATTGGCGAAAAGCAGATCGCGGTGCCCTGGGATCAGTTGACGATCAATTCCGATGCGCAGGAGGTCACCACCGAACTGACCAAGCAGGAGGCCGAGGCCGCGCCGGAATATGTCTTCCGCAAGCGCGAGACCGCCCCGGCACCGGCAGCCGCCGAGCCTGCCGCAAGTGATGCGGCGGCTGCGCCGGCTGACGGCAAGGCCGCGCCGGCACACTGAGGGAACCCGAACCACGCGTGAAAGGCGGCCATAGGGCCGCCCTTTTCCATTCCAGCAAAGCCGTTATCAGTGACAGCTCGGGGTACAGTCGCAACCATCCGGCGTGCAGTCGCAGCCGGGATCGGCATCCGCCTTGCTGGCCTTGCCGAACAACCTGAACACACCGCTACCGCAATCGCAGCTTATGCAGTCCAACCCGTTCCCGACCTTCTCCATGCAACCGCTCTTGCGCGTCTTCTGGTCCTTTTCGGACTCATCCTCGGTCTGCTGCATCCGGACCGCGCGCCGCCGACGGCTCAACTCTGCCGCCGCAACGCGGCAATCGTCAAACCGCCGCCGGATCGCCGGGATCGCGCCGAAAACGCCGTGATCGCGGATGGCGAATTTCACATAGCCCGAACAGCCGGTGCCGCCATGCAGCAGGCTATAGGCGCAGCGATAGCCTTTCTTTCGTGACAGGAAGCGCTGATAGACCCAGATGGCACCGAGTGCGGCTCGATCTGCGACCAGCAGTCTGTCCCTCCCCGGCGGCGAAGCCCTCAACCATTGCCGCGCACGAAGCGCGAGGCCTCCTCGGCGGCGCGTTGCAGGGCGCGGGACTTGTTCACCGTCTCCTGGAACTCGCTTTCCGGGTTGCTGTCATAGACGACACCGCCCCCGGCCTGAATGTAAAGCTGGCCGTCCTTGATGACCCCGGTGCGCAGCGCGATGCACATGTCCATCTCGCCATTGGCGGCGAAATAGCCGACCGCACCGCCATAGACGCCGCGCTTTTCGGGTTCCAGCTCGTCGATGATCTCCATCGCGCGAACCTTCGGCGCACCCGAAACGGTGCCCGCCGGCAGGCCGGCCAGCAGGGCGGAAAGCGCATCCTCGCCCTCGCGCAATTCGCCGATCACGTTCGAGACGATATGCATGACATGGCTGTAGCGTTCGATCACGAATTGCTCGGTCGGGCGCACGGTGCCGATCTTCGCCACCCGGCCGACATCGTTGCGGCCCAGATCGAGCAGCATCAGATGTTCGGCCAGTTCCTTCTGATCGGCCAGCAGGTCGACCTCCAGCGCCCGATCCTCGGCCACGTTGGCACCGCGCGGGCGGGTGCCGGCGATGGGGCGGATGGTCACCTCGCCATCGCGCAGCCGCACCAGAATTTCCGGGCTGGCGCCGACGATCTGGAAGCCGCCTTCCTCGGGCGCGAGGTTCAGGAAGAACATGAAGGGCGAGGGGTTGGTGCGCCGCAGGCTGCGATAAAGCGCGAAGGGCGGCAGCGGGAAATCCATCGCCCAACGCTGCGCCGGCACGACCTGAAAGATATCGCCGGCGCGGATGTAATCCTTCGCGGTTTCCACCGCCGCCAGATAATCCGCATGGGAAAAATTCGAACGCGGCGCGCCGATCTGGCCGGCCCCGCCCATCTCTCGCGGTTCATGCGGCATCCGGTCGAGGCTGCGCAGCGCCTCGGACAGACGTTCGGCGGCCTGCGCATAAGCCGCCCGCGCCGGCAGACCGGAAGCGAACCAGACCGGCGCGCAAAGCGTGACCTCGCCCTTCACCCCGTCCAGAACCGCCACCACCGAGGGGCGCGTCAGCATGGCATCGGGCACCCCGATCGGGTCGGGATTGACGTTCGGCAGATGCTCGACCAGCCGGATCATGTCATAGCCGAGATAGCCGAACAGCCCCGCCGCTGCTGCCGGCACATCGTCAGGCATCTCGATCCGGGTTTCCGCGATCAGCGCCCGCAGGCTTTCCAGCGCCGGGCGTTCGTCATCGGTGAAAGCGTCGGAATAGCGCGCCTCGCGGTTGATCCGGGCGCGACCGGCGCGGCATTCCCAGATCAGGTCGGGCTTCATGCCGATGATGGAATAGCGCCCGCGCACCTCTCCGCCGGTGACGCTTTCCAGCACGAAGCTGTTCGGCGCCGCCTCGGCCAGCTTCAGCATCAGGCTGACCGGGGTGTCCAGATCCGCCGCAAGGCGCAGCGTCAGAAGCTGGTTGCGGCCCGCTGCCCAACCGGGGGCGAAGGCCTCGAAATCCGGGGCGATCTGCATGGTCACATCCGCGATTCGACGGCGGCCATGGCCGCCTGATTGAGCGTCACCCCGCTTTCGGTCTGCACCGCGCGGGAATAGTAATCGAAAAGATCCGCCGACAGCGAGGTATCGAGCTTCTGGCCAAGCGAGGTCTTCACCTCGCCCGCGACATCGCTGTCGAGCGCGGCGGGCTCCACCCGGTCGACCCGGATCAGCGCCACGCGACCGCCATCGTCCAGCACCTCGGTCTCGCCTTCCTTCAGCGTGAACGCCTCGGCGATCAGGCCGGGCGGGGCCGTTTCCAGCCAGCCATCGCGCAGAAGCCCGGTCTCGACCTGCCATTTCGAGGCAAGCGCCGCCGGGGCTTCCGGCGCGGCAAGCTCCGTTGCGGCATCGGCTTCCGTCGCGGCGGCGGCAGCAGCCGGATCGGCAGCCGGGGCGACGACCTGCGGCATGGTCTCGGAGACGGCCTGAAGCTTCATCTCCTCGCCAAGCGCGACCAGCTGGCGATGGGTTTCGGCACCGGCCCAATCGGCGGCCACGGCCTCGCGCACATCGGCGAAGGGGATCAGCGCCGGCGGCACCACCTCGTCGAGGCGCAGGGCGAAGACGCCGCCATCGTCCAGCTCGAAAAGTTCGGGGTAATCGCTGTCGGTGACCGCCGCCGCATGTTCGCGGAAGGCCTCGTAGCCGCCGATTTCGCCGGGGGTCGGCGCGCTTTCGGCACGCCAGTCGATCTGGCCCAGATCCATGTCGGTTTCCTTGGCCACATCCTCCAGCGTCGAGCCACCCGCCAGCAGGTCCTCGATCTCGGGGGCGCGGTCGGCGATCAGCCGGCGGGCGCGGTCGGCGGCGGCTTCGGCGCGCAGATCGGGCAGCGCCTCCTCGAAGCTGACATTGATCGGGTCGAGAATGGCATTGACCGCAAACAGCGCCGGGCCGAGATCGCTCTCCACCGGCCCGACCACGCCATTATCTGCGGCGGCAAAGACGGCTTCGCCCGCCGCCCCCAGATCGCTGGCGCTGACCTCTCCCAATTCGGTATCGGCAAGCGTCAGCCCGCGTTCCTGCGCCAGCCCTTCGAAGCTGACCTCGCCGGCATCCAGCCGGGTTCTGGCGGCCTGCGCGGCCTCGGTGCTTTCAAAGACCAGCCGGCCGACCATGCGGCGTTCGGGCTGGACATATTCGTCCAGCTTGGAATCGTAGATCTCGCGCAGCGCGGCCTCGTCCAGCTCGACCGTATCGGCCAGCATTTCGGGCGTCAGCCAGACATAGGTGATCCTGCGGATCTCGGGCGCAGTAAAGCGGTCGGCATTGGCCTGATGCCAGGCTTCCAGCGTCGCCTCGTCGGCGGGGGTGATCGGCGCGGCCAGATCGGCGGCGGTCAGTTCCTGCCACGAGATGTCGCGCCGTTCCAACAGCCAGCCGGCACCCAGATCGACCTGCGCCGCCGGGGCCGAAACGCCGGTCATGACCCCGCCCTGAATGATCAGCGCGCCGACCTCGGAACGGACATTGGTTTCATAGCCTTCCTCGGTCAGGCCCTGCCGGCGCAGGGTCTCGGTATAGGCGGCGCGGTTGAAACCGCCCGGCCCCTGGAACGAGGGATCCTGCGTGATCGCCTGGGCCACATTCTGATCGCCGACCGAAACACCGATCTTGCGCGCCTCCTCTTGCAGGGCCGCGCGGGTGAAAAGCTGCGCCTGCACCGCCTGAACCAGCCCGATCCCGCGCGCCTGTTCGATGGTCATCCGCTGCCCGATCTGTGCCGAGAACTGGTTCATCTGGTTCTGCAACGCGCGGCCATAGGTCTGGGCGTCGATCTCGGTCTCGCCGACGCTTCCGACCTCGGTCGAGCCGCCCGTGAACGAGGTGACCCCGAAGCCGCCGAGGCCGAGCAGCAGCATCCCCATCAGAATCC
Source organism: uncultured Paracoccus sp. (assembly GCF_937873615.1). Taxonomy (GTDB): domain Bacteria; phylum Pseudomonadota; class Alphaproteobacteria; order Rhodobacterales; family Rhodobacteraceae; genus Paracoccus. The sequence continues at coordinate 38,518 of NZ_CALMYP010000035.1, read as the reverse complement.
AGACAATCGTGGATTTTCCCTTGGTGCGCAGGCTGCTCATCGGTGGTCTTCCTTCGTGATGTCGGCAGGGTTGTAGGCCGCGCCGCCCCCCGCTTCAAGGGCGGAAGGCGCGGGCCGGGGCGTCAGACATGCCATTCGGCCAGCCGCCCCGCCAGCGCGGCAATGCCGGCGGCATCGACATTGGCAAAGGCGATGCGCAGATGCCGCGTCCCCTGCCCCTCGGGCATGAACATGGTGCCGGGCAGCATCAGCACCCCGGCCTCGGCCACCAGCCGCCGCGCCAGTTGATCCGAGGGCAGATCCTGCGGATGTTCGATCCAGGCGAAATAGGCCCCGGCCGAGACGATGTTCCAGCCCTCGATCTGGTCCATGGCCGCGATCATGGCCGCCCGCCGCGACAGGATCTCGGCCCGTTCGCCGGCCAGCCAGTCACCCAGGTTGCGCAGGCCCCATTCCGCCCCGATCTGGCCGATCTGGCTGGTCGAGATGGCGACGGTATCGAGAAACTTCTCCAGCTCTGCCATGCGCGCCGGCCCGGTCAGCACGGCGCCGACCCGGTGCCCGGTCAGCCGGAACGCCTTGGAGAAGCTGTAGAGCTGGATCAGCGTATCCCCGGCACCCTCGCGCGACAGCAGGTCATGCGGCGCGCCCGCGCGGCTGTCGAAATCGCGATAGGTCTCGTCGACGATCAGCGCCAGCGCGCGTTCGCGGGCGAGATCGAAGAAGGCGGCAAGGGTTTGGGCCGGATATTCGGCGCCGGTCGGATTGTTGGGGCTGACCAGCACAATGGCGCGGGTCCGGTCCGAGATCAGCGCGGCGGCATCCTGCGCGCGCGGGACCATGTCGGGACCGCAGGCCAGCGGCACCGCGCGGATGCCCTGCATGTCGAGCCACATCTTGTGATTGAAATACCACGGCACCGGCAGGATGATCTCGTCCCCCGCGCCCGCCAGGGTCGAGACGGTGGCGCAAAAGGCTTGATTGCAACCCTGCGTGATCGCGATCCGCTCGGGCCCCAGGGGCGTGGCGTAGAAACGCGACCAGCTTTCCGCCAAGCTCGCGCGCAGATCGGCATTGCCCAGCACCGGCCCGTAAAGATGCGCCTCGGGCCGGTTCAGCGCCGCCTCGGCCATGACCCGGCGCAGGCCTTCGGGCGGCGGATCGACGGGGGCGGCCTGACTGACATTGATCAGCGGGCGATGGGGCGGGAAGCTTGCCCCTTCCAGCCAGCGCCGCGCCTCCATCACCGGGGGCGCGAAGGTCGCGGCGATGGCCGGGTTGACCGGCGCGGGGCGGGTCACGGCTGGCCCGACAGCGAAAGCGACGGAATGCCCAGATCGGGGGCCGGATAGCCCATAGCTTCGGGCGCAGGCGCTGATTGGGGCATATCGGCTTCGGTCACGGGTTCCGCGACCGCTTGCGCGACCTGTTCGACAATGGGTTCGGGCGCAGGGGCGGGTTTCGGCACGACGGCGGGCAACATCACCGGCTCTGGCACGGCCTCGACCAGATCGGCCGCCGAGACCTCGGGCAGAACCTCCCCTGTATCGGCGCTGGCTGCCGGTTCGGCGGCTTCCGCCGGAAGCTCCTCGACCACATCTGCTGCGGCGGGCGGCGGCGGCACGGTTTCGCGCGCCGGGTCCGGCGCTTCCAGCACCGGGGCCGAAGGCCGGGTCGTTTGCGGGCTGGCCTCGACCGGGGGGGCGCTTTCCATCGCAGTATCATCCTCGACCGGGCTGGCCGTCGCCTCGGTCCCGGTCTGGGCGGCAGGCATGTCGCCGGCGGTCACACCGGCATGCGCAGGCTCTGGCGAGCGGATGTCGACAGGCGCTTCCGGCCGTGCGGCAAGGCGCGTCCCGGGCAAGGTCTCGGCACCCGGAAGCACGGTTCGCTCTGCCTCGTCGGGGGTCGTGGGCGCGGCGCGCGAGGCGGCGGCCAGCCCTGCATCCCGGGCAGGCTCGGTCGGGCGGGCCGGGTTCGGCTGGCTTTCCGGCTGCGCGGCATCGACCGCGGGCGCCGTCACCTGAAGCGGCGATTCGTCGCCCAGCTGCGGCGCTTCGGTCTGATCCTGCGTATCGGGGCGGGTCGCCGGGCCGGTCGGTTGGGGCTGGCTTTCCGTGCGCGGCAAGGCGACCTCGACCACCTGACCGGCCAGCGATGGGGCACTGGAGGAAGCGGGCAGCGATGGCGGCTGATCCTCGGTCCGGGCGAATTCCGATCCGGTCGGCGGGCCCATCTGCATTTCTGACAAGGGGGTGTCGGCATTTTCCTCGGCTGGCGCCGCGGCCTGCACCTCCTGCACCGGCGCCTCGGTCGGCTGCGGGTCGACACTTGCAACCGGCGCCTCGCCACCCTCGACCGGGGCCGTCTCGCGCAGCGGGAAAGCCAGCGACAGGCCAGCCAGCACGGCCACGCCGATGAGCGAGCCATGAAGGACCCCACGCCCGATTCCGTCCGTTCTTGCCATTACCGCCCCATTTCTCGCATCACCCGGCTTGCCCCGCCCGGCCATTTCGCACATCTATAAGACCTGATCCCACCGGGATCACCCCATTTTGCGACGAAGTGACATGATCCTGCTTATCGACAATTACGACAGCTTCACCTGGAACCTCGTCCATTACCTTGGCGAGGAGGGTGCCGACGTCCAGGTCCATCGCAACGACCGTATCACCGTCGAGGAGGCGTTGGCGATGCAGCCCTCGGGCATCGTCATCTCTCCCGGCCCCTGCGATCCGGCCCGCGCCGGCATCTGTCTGGACCTGATCCGGGCGGTGGCCAAGCGCGGCGATCTTCCGCTTTTCGGCGTCTGCCTGGGCCATCAGGCCATTGGCGAGGCCTTTGGCGGCCGCATCACCCGGGCCGAACGCATCATGCATGGCAAGGTCGATGAGATCCTCCATGATCAGAGCGGCGTCTTCGAAGGCCTGCCGACGCCATTGAAAGCCACGCGCTATCATTCGCTGACCATTGCCCCCGACAGCCTGCCGAATGCGCTGCGCGTCACGGCGCGGGCGCCGGATGGCACCATCATGGGGGTGATCCATAACGATCTGCCCATTGAAGGGGTGCAGTTCCATCCCGAATCCATCGCCTCGGAGCACGGCCATGCCATGATCCGCAACTTCCTGAAACGCTGCCGAGCCCCGGAACCCGCATGACCGCCGATATCCGCCCGCTGATCGGGATCGCCGCCGAACGCCCCCTGACCCAGGACGAGGCCGACACCGCATTCGCCGCGCTGTTCGAGGGCGCGGCCACGCCGGCCCAGATCGGCGGGCTGCTGATGGCGATGCGGGTGCGGGGCGAAACCGTCGATGAAATCGCTGCCGCCACCCGGGCCATGCGGGCGCGGATGAACCGGATTACGGCACCGAAGGGCGCGATGGATATCGTCGGCACCGGCGGCGACGGGCGCAAGACGCTGAACATCTCGACCGCCGCCGCCATTGTCGTGGCCGGTGCCGGGGTGCCGGTCGCCAAGCATGGCAACAAGGCGCTGTCATCGAAATCCGGTTCCGCCGATGCGCTGACCGAGCTTGGCATCAACATCATGGCCACGCCCGAACAGTCGCAGGCGGCGCTGGATCGGGCCGGGATCTGCTTCATGATGGCGCCGGTCCATCACCCGGCCATGCGCCATGTCGGCCCGGCAAGGGCCGAGCTGGGGACGCGCACCGTCTTCAACCTGCTTGGCCCGCTGACCAACCCGGCCGGCGTGTTGCGCCAGTTGACCGGGACGTTCGACGCCGCCTGGTGCCGCCCCATGGCCGAGACCCTGCGCGAACTGGGCTCCGAACATGCCTGGCTGCTCCACGGCTCGGACGGCACCGACGAGTTGGCGATCTCGGGCGACAGTTTCGTGGTCGAGCTGAAGGGTGGCGCAATCCGCGAATTCACCGTCACGCCCGAGGATGCCGGCCTGCCGCGCCACGATTTCAGCGAGATTCTGGGCGGCGATGCCAGCCATAATGCCGCCGCCGCCCGCGCCATTCTGGACGGGGCGAAAAACGGCTATCGCGACGCGGTGCTGCTGAACGCCGCCGCCGCCCTGCTGGTCGCGGGCCGCGCAAGCGATCTGCGCGAGGGCGCAAGGCTGGCCGCCGAAAGCATCGATTCGGGCGCGGCCAAGGCCCGGCTGGAGGCCCTGGGCAAGGCCGTGCCCCTGTGATCCCGCCCGCGCCCTGGGCCGATCTGCCGTTTTTCCAAACCGACTGGCCCGCAATCCGCGCGCGCCTGACCGGCCTCGATTTCCTGCCCGGCCCCGATGCGATCTTCCGGGCGCTGGAACTGACGCCGCCAGAAAAGGTTCGCGTGGTCATCCTCGGTCAGGATCCCTATCCGACGCCGGGCCATGCCGACGGGCTGGCCTTCTCGGTCACGCCGAAGACCGCCCTGCCCCGATCCTTGAACAATATTTTCAAGGAGATGCATTCCGATCTTGGAAAAATTCCGGCGAATGGCGACCTCGGCCACTGGGCCCGGCAGGGGGTGCTGCTGCTGAACACCTCGCTGTCGGTCCTGCCCGGCGCGGCGGGCGCCCATGCGAAATGGGGCTGGGACCGGCTGGCCCGGCAGGCGGTCGAGGCGGCGCAGCGCGACCGGCCACTGGCCTATATCCTCTGGGGCAATCACGCGCAAAAGGCCCTGTCGGGGCTGGCGCGACCGCAGGATCTGCTGATCGAGACCGCCCACCCGTCGCCGCTTTCGGCCCGGCGCGGCTTTTTCGGATCCCGCCCCTTCTCGCGCGTCAATGGCTGGCTGCGCAAACAGGGCGCCGCCCCGATCGACTGGGCCGGGACCTAGCCACCGATCAAACGGACAAGCGCCGTCAACGCATGGCTGCTGCGCCGGGCGATCTCGGCTTCCGAAGGCACCGGAACCTCGCCGATGACCCGGCGGATCTGCTGATCGCCGATCAGCAGGCCCAGATATTCCTCGACCGCCTGCGCCGGATCGTGACCCGTGTCACGGCACAGCCCCGCCATCACCCGCGCCAGCAGAGGCTGGATTTCACCCCGCCCGCCGCTGGAGATCGCGGCACCGAGCTGCCCGCTCGGGTCCGCCGCCGCCGCCCGGTTCAGCAGGATCGCACGCTCGCCCAGCAACATGCGCAGGAAGACCGGGCCAAGCTGCGACAGCGCCTCCAACGGCGGCGCATCGCTCGCAAGCGCCCGTTCCAGCTGATCGCGGATCGCGGCGGCATTGTCGCGCACCATGGCCAGAAACAGCCCGTCCTTGTCGCCATACCAGCGATAAAGCGTCTCGTTCGAGGCCTTCGCCCGCTGCGCCACCCGCAGCATCGTCGTGCCCGAATAGCCATGCGAGTCGAGCAGCGCATAGGCAGCCGCCGCAATTTCCTCGTGTCGTTTCTGCCGCTTCTCGTCGCGCATCCTGCCCTCGCTTTTTTGCCTTGATTAAAACCGTATCTTTTTATACGCAAAGCTACAAGCGTACACATTATTACACATTAGAGGACGACATGCTTAAACTCACCATTCCCATGATCTTCATCTCGCTGCTGCTCAGCGCCGCGATCTTCGGTTTCTTTTATGCCTGGGTCTGCTCGACCATGTGGGGCCTCGACAGCGCAGAACCACGCGTGGCCATCGCGGCGATGCAGGCGATGAATGCCTCGGTGCGCAATGCCGTCTTCTTCCCCGCCTTCTTCCTGACGCCCTTGGCCCTGGCGATCACCTGCGGCCTGCTTTACGGCCCGCAACGCGCCCCGGCGCTCGCCTTCGGTGCTGCGGCGCTTGTCTATCTGTTGGGCGGGCTGATCCTGACCATGGCCGTCAACGTGCCCATGAACGAAGCCCTGGCGCTTGTGACCATCCCCGACGACCCCGAGGCCGCAGGCGAAATCTGGCGCACCTATTCGGAGCGCTGGCAGGTCTGGAACATCACCCGGACCGTGGCCTCCGGTGCCGCCTTCCTGCTGGCCGCCTATGGCACCTTCCTGATCGACCGCAACGCGCTCTGAGGCATTCTGTCGCGGCGGGGCTTTCCACGCCCTGCCGCGCGGATTAATCTCTGGCGCATGGATATCCTCGACAAGATCAAGAGCTACAAGCTCGACGAAATCGCCGCCGCCAAAGCCGCCCGCCCGCTGGCCGGGATCGAGGCTGCGGCCCGCGCCGCATCCGCCCCGCGCGGCTTTGCCGCCGCGCTGACGGCGAAGGCCGAAACCGGCTATGGGCTGATCGCCGAAATCAAGAAAGCAAGCCCCTCCAAGGGGTTGATCCGAAAGGACTTCGACCCACCCGCCCTGGCCCGCGCCTATCAGGCCGGCGGGGCCGCCTGCCTGTCGGTCCTGACCGATGCGCCCAGTTTTCAGGGCGCGCCGGAATACCTCAGCGCCGCCCGAGACGCCACCGATCTGCCGGTTCTGCGCAAGGATTTCCTCTATGATACCTATCAGGTCGCCGAGGCGCGCAGCTGGGGCGCCGATGCGATCCTGATCATCATGGCCTCGGTCGAGGATACGCTCGCCGCCGAGTTGGAAGACGCCGCCCGTCATTGGGGCATGGATGCGCTGATCGAGGTCCATGACCGCAGTGAGCTCGACCGTGCGCTGCGGCTGAAATCCCCACTGATCGGCGTGAATAACAGGAATCTCAAGACCTTCGAACTCGATCTTGCCGTCACCGAAAGCCTGGCCGACGGCCTGCCAACCGATCTGCAACTTGTCTGCGAAAGCGGGCTGTTCAGCCGCGCCGATCTTGACCGCATGGCCCGCGTCGGGGCAAGGCGCTTCCTGATCGGCGAAAGCCTGATGCGGCAGGCCGATGTGACCGCCGCCACCCAAGAACTGCTGGGCATCGCATGAGCCTGACGCATTTTGACAAGCAAGGTCAGGCACATATGGTCGATGTCTCGGAAAAGCCGAGCAGCAGCCGCACCGCCATTGCCGAAGGGCTTGTCATCATGCGCCCCGATACGCTGGCGCTTGCACAGGGCGGCGCGGCCAAGGGCGACGTGATGGGCGTGGCCCGGCTCGCGGGGATCATGGCCGCCAAGCGCACTGCCGATCTGATCCCGCTATGCCATCCCTTGCCGCTCAGCAAGGTCGCGCTGGATCTGGTGCCCGACGCAACGCTGCCGGGCATCCGCATCACCGCGACGGTGCGCACCACCGGCCAGACCGGGGTCGAGATGGAGGCGCTGACCGCCGTCTCGGTCGCCTGCCTGACCGTCTATGACATGCTGAAGGCAGCCGAGAAATCCATGCGTATCGAGGGCATCCGCCTGTTGCAGAAATCCGGCGGAAAATCAGGGGATTACAACGCGAAATGATCACGGTTGACGAGGCATTGGCGCGGGTGCTGGCACTCGCCGGCCCGGTCCGCAGCGAGGAAATTCCGCTGACCGAAGGGCTGAACCGCGTCCTGACCGCCCCGGTCCGCGCCCGGCTGACGCAACCGCCTTTCAACGCCGCCGCCATGGATGGCTATGCGATCCGGCGCGCCGATCTCGATCTGGCCCTGCCGGTGATCGGAGAGGCCGCCGCCGGTCGCCCCTGGCAGGGACAGGCCGCGCCCGGCACGGCGATACGCATCTTCACCGGCGCACCGGTGCCGGATGGCTATGACATGGTGGTCATGCAGGAACATATCCGCCGCGAGGGCGACGTGATCCGCATCGAGACCCGCAACAGCAACGACAATATCCGCCCGGAAGGCGCTGATTTCAGGACAAATTCCGAATTCAACCCCCGTCGCCCGCTGACCCCGCGCGATCTCGCCCTGATCGCGGCGATGAACGTGGACCGGATCAATGTCGCCCGCCGCCCCCGCGTCGCCATCATCGCCGGCGGGGATGAGCTTGTCCCCCCCGGAACCGAGCCCGGCCCCGGCCAGATCGTCAGTTCCAACGATATCGCTATTGCGGCCATCGCCGAACAAGCCGGCGCCCGGGCCGAAAGCCTGCCGCTGGCCGCCGATACGATGGAAAGCCTGCTCGACCGTTTTTCCCGCGCCGCGGATGCCGATCTGATCGTGACCATCGGTGGCGCCTCGGTCGGGGACCACGACCTGATCGCGAAGATCACCGAACAGATCGGGATGGAGCGCGCCTTCTACAAGATCGCCATGCGGCCGGGAAAGCCGCTGATCGCCGGCCATATCGGCGATAGCGCCATGATCGGCCTGCCGGGAAATCCTGTATCGGCAATTACTTGCGCGGAACTTTTTATCCGTCCGCTGCTGCGCGCGATGCAGGGCCTGCCCCCCGAAGACCGGCTGCGCGAAGGCCGTCTCGGTGCCGATCTGCCACCCGAGGGGGACCGCCAGCATTACCTGCGCGCAAGGCTGGCGCGGGACGGGGCCGATACCATCGTCACCCCGGTCACCAGCCAGGATTCCGCCCGGCTCGGCCTTCTGGCCGAGGCCGATGCGCTAATCGTCCGCCCTGCCGGCGATGCCGCGAAGCAGGCTGGCGAGAAGGTGCGGTTCATTCGCCTCGATTAACCGTTTCTTCAGCATCAATGCGTCAGACTGTTGACGGAATCGGGATGTCATGCCAGAACATTACCTGAACGCCGAAGCAACGGGGCCGGAACATGCTGACCAAGAAACAGATCGAGCTGCTGGAATTCATCCAGAAACGCATGGCGCGGGACGGCGTTCCGCCCTCCTTCGACGAAATGAAGGTGGCGCTCGATCTCAGGTCGAAATCCGGCATTCACCGGCTGGTCACGGCGCTTGAGGAACGCGGTTTCATCCGCCGGCTGCCGCATCGGGCGCGGGCGCTGGAAATCCTGCGCCTGCCGGACGCGCTGGCGAAATCCGCCCCCGGTTTCTCGCCGCGCCTGATCGACGGCGACAAGAAGACCGCCGCCCCGCAACCCTCCGGCGCGTTCGAGGTGACGGCGGATGCCTTTCAACTGCCGGTCATGGGCCGGATCGCGGCGGGCGTCCCGATCGAGGCGATCTCGGAAGTTTCCCATAACGTGGCGGTGCCGGGCAGCATGATCTCTGGCCGCGAAAACCACTACGCGCTGGAGGTGAAGGGCGATTCCATGATCAATGCCGGCATCAATGACGGCGATATCGTGGTGATCCGCGAACAGGACCTGGCAGAGAACGGCGATATCGTCGTGGCCCTGATCGAAGGAAGTGAGGCGACGCTGAAATATTACCGCCGCAAGGGCGCGATGATCGCGCTCGAAGCCGCCAACCCAGCCTATGAGACCCGCATCCTGCCCCAGGACAAGGTGCGCGTTCAGGGCCGCCTGGTCGGGCTGATCCGCAGCTACTGATCGGCGGCTTGGGTAACCCCATGAGCCACGACCTTTTATGGTCGCATGAGAATATGGCCATCACTTCTGTTTCCGCTCCGCCACGCGCGGAAAATGCGGTTGGCGCGGCCGGTGCGACGCCTGATTGGCCAAGGTCCTGGTCACGATGATCTCATCTGCCCGCATTTGACCGCACAGATGACGGCGAGGCGGTCGCGTCGGGGACAGCTGTGATCGTCACCTGTCCCGCGCCCGGCGATTGCCGCAAGGCACACGGCGCGCTATGCGCATTGACGGTAAAACGCCGGCAAGACGAAGAAGGACAGACGCCATGCAACCAGCCTGGGCCATCGGCCTGATGACCGGAACCGTTCTGGATGGGTTCATCGATATCGCCATGCTGCGCACCGATGGCGAGACCATCGCCGAATTCGGTCCATGGGAGCTTGCGCCCTATCCGACCGATATCCGCGACCTGCTGCGCCGGACCTTCGACGCCGCGCGGGACTGGAACTTCACCGGCCTCGAACCCGCGATCTTCCGTGAGGCCGAGATCGCCCTGACCGAGGCCCAGTCCGAGGCCGTCAACCGCTTCGTCGCCGCCCATGGATTTGCCGCGCGGGATATCGCAGCGGTCGGCTTCCACGGCCAGACCGTGCTGCATGTCGCACCAAAGCACGGCAGGCGCGGCCATACCCGGCAATTGGGCGATGGCGCCATCATGGCCGAACGAACCGGCATCGACGTGGTCCATGACTTCCGTTCCGCCGATGTCGAGGCAGGCGGCCAGGGCGCGCCGCTCTCGGCGATCTATCACCGGGCGATGCTGGCGCGTATCGGCGCCGGCCCCGATACGGTGATGCTCAATCTCGGCGGGGTGGCCAATATCACCTGTTTCGACGGGCAGGAGATGATGGCCTTCGATACCGGCCCGGCCAATGCCCCGGTCAATGACTGGATCCGCGCCCGCACCGGGGCCGAGATGGATTTCGACGGCAGGATCGCCGCCAGAGGATGCGTCGACGAGGCGCGGCTGGCGCAGCTTCTGGAACATCCCTTCCTGTCGGCACCCTTCCCGAAATCGCTCGACCGTTTCGATTTTCCTGCCAACATGGCCGACGGGCTGGGGCTGGAAGACGGCGCCGCCACCCTGACCGCTTTCACCGCCGGCGCGGTCGGCAAGGCGCTGGATCTGCTGCCTGTTCGTGCCCGGCGGCTGGTGGTCTGCGGCGGCGGACGCAAGAACCCGCATATGATGGCCGAACTGGCCCGCCGCACCGGCACCGAGATCACGCTTGCCGAAGCGGCCGGCCTGCGCGGCGACGCGGTCGAGGCGGAATGCTTTGCCTTCCTGGCCATGCGCGCGATGCGCGGGTTGCCGATCAGCTTCCCGCTGACCACGGGCGTCCCCGCCCCGCAAACTGGCGGTCGCATCGCGCGGCATGAGACTGGTCAGGGCTGACGCAACTCTGCGGCACCGGAACCGATATTGCGCCGCAGGCCTCAAAAGGCTCGTCAGATCAACGAAAGACATGCTGTGGTAGGCCCGGAGGGACTTGAACCCCCAACCAAGGCGTTATGAGCGCCCTGCTCTGACCATTGAGCTACAGGCCCGCCGATGATCACGCCCTGACTAGTGACAGCCGGTGCGGCGGTCAAGTATCTGCGCCCTGCCCGCGCTCGGGTCGGGTCGGCTGGAACGGACGAACGCGCCTTTCTCTGACCTGTCATTCGTTTCTCAAACCTACCGGCCTCGGGTTGACGCCGCGCACCCGGCGCGGCACCGCCGTCATTCGCCGCAGCCGTCGAACCGAAGGCGGTCGACGCAAACTCTGCGGATCTCTCACCCGAGGGGGTTTCTGGTGCGCGGTGAGGGAGTCGAACCCTCACGCCGTTAGGCGGCGGTGTTTGAGACCGCTGCGTCTACCATTCCGCCAACCGCGCACTGGCGCATTAACTAGAGGAGATCACCATGCCCGTCAATCCGGCTGGCCCGTGCCTCGCCAGGCAAAACGGGCCGCGACACGACAAGGATCGCAAGCCATCGCAGGACGCTGTGCAGGGGCGACTGGCGGCATCCACCCTGACTTGACACAAGTGGCGCATGTGGCAAAACAGTCCAGTCACGCAAAGGAAAGATCATGTCGCATGGTGCCCTTTGGGGCCTTCTTCTGGGCACCCTGCTGCTTGCCGGCTGCGGCGATGACAGTCGCGATTATCCGGCCCTGATCCCCACCGACCAGCTTCTGGCAGAGCCCGCCATTCCCGGCCATGCCGGGATCGCGACCGGCAGTCCCGACCAGGTTGCCTCGGATCTCGCTGCGGCGGGTGCCGCCCTGAACGTCTCATCCGCGCAGGTCACCGCCGAAGCGCCCGTCGATCCCGCCCTTGCCGACCGCGCCGCCACCCTGCGCCGGCGTGCCGACACGCTCTCCAATACCGATCTGTCCTGCGAGGATCCGCTGAATCCGGCGGGGTGCTAGGCGCGCCGCCCGTTTACCACGGCGCCTTCCAGTCGCATTCGCGGCTGTCGCGCGCATTCAGCAGGAAGGTGGTCTGTCCGCCCGGCACGCGGTCTGCGATGTCGCGGCGGCCGGGTTTGTCGCAACTGCCATCGTCGCGCGCGATGCCCTCGACCGGGTCGGCACGCAGGCCGGGGGTCGACAGCCGCAACCGGCCATCCTGACCGAGCCGGGATATCAGCCCGCCCGCTTCGCAATCGTCGGATACGCAAGACATCGCCTCGCCCTCGTCCCAGCAGGCGAGATAGGCGAAAAATTCGCGCGGATCGTCCCGGAAGCGGACGCGGATATCCAGCGTGACTGCATCGACCTTCGGCGGCATGTGGAAGACGGCGCGCATATCGGCGACCTGCTGCGCCGGATTGGCCGAGAGATGCTCTGGCGTATAACTCCGACCATAACATGCCTCTCGCGCCGGGGCCGGGGCGGCGAGCAGGGTGGCCAGAAGAAAGGAACGGATAAAAGCAGTCATGACATGCCTCGAACCTGAAAACGGGGCGATCATGCCTGCCGGGGGCCGGAAAGAAAACAGGGGCCGCGCGGGCCCCTGTTTCCGGTTCAGTTCGCAGGCGCCGCCAGACCCGGCGGCGGACCTGCCAGCGGGTCGAGCCCGCCCGAGGCCGGGGCCGCTGCGCCATCCGCAGGGGCCTCGGTCGGGGCCGGTGCTTCGGTCGGGGTGCCGAAATTCGGCGGACCACCGAGATCGCCCAGACCGCCGCCAGCATTGGCCGGGGCATCGCCCCCGGCTGTCCCCGGCGCGGCACCGCCGCCGAAGGGCGCGCCAAGGCCGCCCAAGCCGCCAAGCGAGCCGAAGCCGCCATCCGCACCGCCCATCGGGATGCTGATCTCGACATTCTCCATATCCACCGGCGCGCCCTTGTAGTGCATCACCAGACCCGGGAACATGATCACCACCGCGATCATCGCGATCTGGATGAAGACGAAGGGCACCGCACCCCAGTAGATCTGGCTCGACTTGATGCCCTCGGTCATCTTGCCGGTGACACGGTCGGCATAGGCCTCGCGCGGGGCGACGGATCGCAGATAGAACAGCGCGAAGCCGAAGGGCGGATGCATGAACGAGGTCTGCATGTTCACCCCGAGGATCACCCCGAACCAGATCAGGTCGATGCCGAGCGCCTCGGCCGCCGGGGCCAGAAGTGGCACGATGATGAAGGCCAGTTCGAAGAAGTCGAGGAAGAAGGCCAGGAAGAACACCATGATCGAGACCACGATCAGGAAGCCGTATTCGCCCCCCGGCAGCGAGGTCAGCAGATGCTCGACCCAGATATGGCCGTTCACCCCATAGAAGGTCAGCGAGAAGACCCGCGCGCCCACGAGGATGAACATCACGAAGCTGGCCAGCCGCGTGGTCGATGCCAGCGCCGAGCGGATCACTTCGAGGTTCAGCCGCCCCTTCATCGCCGAGAGCACGAGCGCCCCGACCGCACCCATGGCCCCGCCTTCGGTGGGCGTGGCCCAGCCGAGGAAGATGGTGCCCAGCACGAAGAAGACAAGCGCCAGCGGCGGCACCAGCACGATGACCACCTGTTGCGCCAGCCGGCTGGTCAGGCCAAAGCCCTGCCCGTCATGCCAGGTGAAGTCGATCATGCCGGACAGGACCTTCATGATCGCCTCATAGACGATGAAGGCCAGAATGGCGCCGCCGAAGACGGCGGCGATCAGCACGCCGGTGCGGGTGTTGGTGCTCAGCGCCTGGACCGAATCGAGTCCGTTGACGAAATGCAGCAGCCACCAGCCCAGGACCGCGCCGACCGCGCCGGCTGCGACCTTCAGGAGGAAGCGCCAGCCCTCCTTGTCGGCCATGGCCATCAGGAACATCGCCGCCACGGCGGCAGCCGCGCCAAGGATGTCGGCGTTATTTCCATGCACCGGGCGCAGATAGTGATGCGCGCCATAGAAGATCGCCCCGCCGATGATCAGCAGCACGAACAGCGACATCACCCCCGAACCCAGCGTGCGCGCCTCTTTCGGCAGGGCTGGCACCGCGCTCGGGCGGATGATCGACATCACGAAAATATAGCCGAGATAGATGATCGTCAGCACCAGGCCCGGGATCAGCGCGCCCTTGTACATGTCGCCCACCGACCGGCCCAGCTGGTCGGCCATGACGATCAGCACGAGGCTGGGCGGAATGATCTGCGCCAGCGTCCCCGAGGCCGCGATCACGCCCGAGGCCAGCCGCCGGTCATAGCCATAGCGCAGCATGATCGGCAACGAGATCAGCCCCATGGCGATGACCGAGGCCGCAACCACGCCGGTCGTCGCCGCCAGCAGCGCGCCGACGATAACCACCGCATAGGCAAGCCCGCCGCGCACCGGCCCGAACAGCTGGCCGATCGTGTCCAGCAGATCCTCGGCCATGCCGGATTTCTCCAGCAGGATGCCCATGAAGGTGAAGAAGGGGATGGCCAATAATGTCTCGTTCGACAACACCCCCCATAAGCGGTCCGGCATGGTGCCCAGAAGGTTCCAGTCCAGATAGATGGTGCCGCCCGACAGCGGCGCCAGCTCCACGCCGATGACGAAGAACAGCAACCCGTTTGCCGCCAGTGCGAAGGCCACCGGATAGCCGAACAGCAGAAACAGGATCAGCGAGGCGAACATGATCGGCGCCATGTTCTGCGCAATAAGTTCCATCATGCGCGGGTCCCCCGGCTGTCATCGTCTTTTTCAGCGGCAAGGAATCCCGATTCGGCGCGCAAGGCCTCGTCGATCTCGGGCGGGACGTGATGGCCGGATACGGCATGCTTGTCCTCGATCAGGCCCCGCATCACCGCGATCTTCTTGATGATCTCGGAAATGCCCTGAAAGAACAGCAGCACGAAACCGACCAGCAGGATCGTCTTCGCCGGCCAGAGCAGCAGACCCCCGAAGCTGGCCGAGCCCTCGCCCCGCTCATAGGAGCGCAGCGCATAGGGATAAAGGTAATAGACCATCAGTATGGTGAAGGGCATCAGGAACAGCACATGCCCGATCAGGTCGATCCAGTGCTGCACCTTCCGCGACCAGGCGCCATAGACCAGGTCGATTCGGATATGTTCGTTTTCCAGCAGCGTATAGGCCGCCGCCCCCATGAAGGCGGCGCCGTAAAGATACCACTGCAGTTCCAGCCACATGTTCGAGGATGTGTTGAAGATCTTGCGCACGATCGCATTGCCGGCGCTGACCACCACCGCCAGCAGGATCAGCCAGGACACCGCCCTGCCAACCACGGTATTGAAGCGGTCGATGCCGCGAGCCAGGCCCAATAGGCCACCCATCTGAAATCCTCCCTTTTCCAACGCGCCTCGTTCGTCGGGCGCGCGGTGTCTTTCGATTGTTCCGTCATATCCCGACGCAAGCAGGCGCGATACCCAAAACTTGTTACAGTTTCAATGGCGGCCCCTGACCCCGCCACCACAACCCACGGTTACGTTACGTCCCGTTAACCCATCGGATCACATCTTGTGTGACGGCGCATTTCGCCTAACCTTGCTCCATTCCGGCGCAGAAACAGGCGCCATACCAATTGGGAGAATAACATGACCCGTTTCATGATCAGCACGGCCCTGACCTGTCTCTTGGCCCTGCCCGCCGCCGCCGCGACCGTCGCGGCAGGCGACGAACTGGCCGAGACGCAGCAGTACAACTTCTGGCTGCTCGACGCGATCAAGACCACCGACCCGCAGAAGAACACCGATGTCGAAGGATCCGACATCCTGCGCCAGCTTTTCGAAGGGCTGATGAACGAAGACCAGAAGGGCGCCATGGTGCCCGGCGTGGCCACCGAATACACCGAATCCGATGACGGGCTGACCTATACGTTCAAGCTCCGCCCCGAGGCCAAATGGTCGAATGGCGAGCCGGTGACGGCGCAGAACTTCGTCGATGGCTGGCAGCGCGCCGTCGATCCGGCGACCGCCTCGGAATATGCCTGGTTCATGGAGCTGATGAACATCACCAACGCCTCCGAGATCGTCGCCGGCAATGCCGCGCCCGATACGCTGGGGGTGAAGGCCGTGGACGATCACACACTGGAAGTCACCCTGACCAAGCCCACGCCCTATTTCGTCAAGATGGTCTCGCATCCGACCACCTTCCCGGTGCTGAAATCGGTGATCGACGAAAAAGGCGACGCCTGGACCCAGCCCGGCAATCTGGTCGGCAACGGCGCCTATGTGCTGACCGGCCACAATCTCGGCGTCGACATCACGATGGAAAAGAACCCCGAATACTGGGACGCCGCCAATGTCGTGCTGGACAAGCTGACCGGCATCACCGTGAACGACCAGAACATCGCCCTGACCCGCTACGAGGCCGGAGAGCTCGACCGCTTCCAGATCCCCGCCGGCCAGTATCCGCGCCTGAAAGAGCAATATCCCGATCAGGCCATCTCGCTGCCCTATAGCTGCTCCTATACCTATCTCATCAACGTCTCCGACAAGGGCCGCGAGGAGTTGAAGGACGTCAATATCCGCCGCGCGCTGGCATTGGGCCTCGACCGCGACATCATCGTGAACCAGGTCCTGCAGGGTGGCCAGAAGCCGGCCTATAACTGGACCCATTGGGCGATGGAGGGCTTCGAGATGCCCGATATCGCCATGGCCTCGATGAGCCAGGCCGACCGCACGGCGGAAGCCAAGCAACTGCTGGAAGCCGCCGGTTACACCCCGGACACCCCACTGAACCTGACGCTGAACTACAACACCTCGGAAGATCACAAGAAGATCGCCGTGGTGGCCCAGCAGATGTGGAAGCCGCTCGGCGTGAACCTGACGCTGAACAACATGGAATGGAAGGTCCATACCGACCGCATGCAGAACCAGGATTTCGAACTGGCCCGCTATGCCTGGTGCGCCGATTATAACGAGGCCTCGACCTTCACAGACTATTTCCGCTCGACCGGCAAGAACGAAGGCAAGTTCAATAATGCCGATTACGACAAGCTGCTGGACGAGGCGGTGACCTCGGAAAACCCGAACGACCAGTACAAGGCTGCCGAGGCGATCCTGGCCGCGGAACAGCCGCTGATCCCGATCTACCACTATGCCAAGGTCGACATGATCAAGCCCTATGTGAAGGGCCTGCCCCTGGAGAACGTGATGCAGAGCTGGTACGCCAAGGACATGTATATCACCAAGCACTAGGCCTCGTGCCGCGACGTTCCGGCCGGGGCGGGCTTGACCGCGCCCCGGCCGATCTGCACCCTCGCCGGCTTTCCCGCCCGCGCGGCGCTTTGGGGGGACATGACAATGTTCGGTTACATTCTGCGACGGCTGGCGGTGGCGATCCCGACCCTGCTTCTGCTGATCGTCTTTTCATTCCTGCTGATGCATGCCGCCCCCGGCGGCCCCTTCACCCAGGAACGCGCCCTGCCCCCGCAGGTGCTGGCCAATCTGGAGGCGAAATACGGGCTCGACGATCCGCTCTGGCGGCAGATCTTCGATTACGTCTGGCGCATCGTCACCGATTTTGATTTCGGCCCCAGCTTCGTCTATCCCGACCGCACGGTGAACCAGATCATCGCCGCCGGCTTCCCGGTGACGCTGACCTATGGGCTTCTGTCCTTCCTGCTGGCGGTGCTGGTCGGCGTCACCCTTGGTGCCGCCGCCGCGATCCGCCAGAACAGCTGGCTCGATTACCTCGCCGTCGGCATTTCCATCGGCGCGCAGGTGCTGCCGAATTTCGTCATGGCGCCGATCCTGGTGCTGGTCTTCACGCTGATCCTCGGCTGGCTGCCCGGCGGCGGGTGGAGCTTTTCGGACCCGAGTTTCTGGATCATGCCGGTGATCGCGCTCGGCACCTCCTACATGGCCTCGATCGCCCGGATCACCCGCTCCTCGATGCTGGAAGTCCTCGGCTCCAACCACATCCGCACCGCCCGCGCCAAGGGCCTGCCCCCGCGCAAGATCATCATGCGCCACGCGCTGAAACCCGCGCTTCTGCCGGTGATTTCCTTCCTCGGGCCGTGCTTCGTGTCGATGATCACCGGCTCGGTGGTGATCGACATGTATTTCTCGACCGGGGGGATCGGGAAAAGCTTCGTCGATTCGGCGCTGAACCGCGATTACGCGGTGATGATGGGGATCACCATCCTTGTCGGCGCGCTGACCATCCTGTTCAGCCTGCTGGTCGATATCCTGTATGCGTGGATCGACCCGAAGATCAGGTATTGATGCCATGACCATGATAGAACACGATAAAATAAAAGGCATGTCGGACCGCATGGCGGCTGCTGAAGTCAGGGGCCGCAGCCCTTGGGCCGATGCCCGCAGGCGCTTCCTGCGCAACCGCGCCGCCATGGTGGCGCTGTTCGTGCTGGCCGGCGTGATCCTTTTCGCCCTTTTCGGCAGCCATTTCGCCGCATGGAGCTACGATTCCATCGACTTCTCGGTCATGGGATCCGCCGCCACGCAGGGCGCGCCCTCGATGGCCAACGGCCATTACTTCGGCACCGACGATCTCGGCCGCGACATCTTCGCGCGCACCGTGCAGGGCACCCAGATCTCGCTGATGGTGGGCATCGTCGGCGCAGGCGTGGCGGTGATCGTGGGCACGCTTTACGGCGCCACCTCGGGCTATGTCGGCGGGCGCACCGATCAGGTGATGATGCGCCTTGTCGATATCCTGATGTCGATCCCCTACATGTTCGTGCTGATCCTGCTGCTGGTCATCTTCGGCCGCCGGATCGAGATGCTGTTTCTCGGCATCGGCTTGATTTCATGGCTGGAAATGTCGCGCATCGTGCGTGGCCAGACCCTGACGCTCAAGAACCGCGAATTCATCGAGGCCGCCCGCGCCATCGGCGTCCCCTCATGGCGCATCATCATCCGCCATATCGTCCCGAACCTGCTGGGCGTGGTCGCGGTCTATGCGACGCTGCTGGTGCCGCTGATGATCCTGACCGAAAGCTTCATCAGCTTCCTCGGCCTCGGCGTGCAGGAGCCGCTGACAAGCTGGGGGGCGCTGATCTCGGAAGGCGCGGGCACCATGCGCTACGGCACCATCTGGCAACTGGCCTTTCCGCTCGGTTTCTTCTGCGTGACGCTCTTCGCCTTCTTCTTCATCGGCGACGGATTGCGCGACGCCCTCGACCCGAAGGACCGCTGAGATGGCGCTTCTGGACATCAAGGACCTCAACGTGACCTTCGCCACCAATGATGGTGAGGTCCATGCCGTGAACGGCATCAACCTGTCGCTGGAACGGGGCGAGACGCTTGGCATCGTCGGCGAATCCGGCTCGGGCAAGTCGCAGCTGGCCTTCGCGGTCATGGGGCTGCTGGCCAGGAACGGGCGCGCCACCGGCAGCGTCAGCTTCGACGGGCAGCAGATCCTGAACGCGCCCCTGAAGACCCTGAACCGGATCCGGGCCGAACATATCGCCATGATCTTTCAGGATCCGATGACCTCGCTGAACCCCTATATGCGGGTCTCCGACCAGATGGCCGAGTCGCTGATGCTCCATCACGGGCTGTCGAAATCGGCGGCGGTGGCGGACGCGATCCGCATGCTCGACGCGGTGCGCATTCCCGACGCGGCGGGGCGCGCCCGGCTTTACCCGCATGAATTCTCGGGCGGGATGCGCCAGCGGGTGATGATCGCCATGGCGCTTCTGTGCCAGCCCGAGGTGCTGATCGCGGATGAACCCACCACGGCGCTGGATGTGACCGTGCAGGCGCAGATCATGGCGCTGCTGGCCGAATTGCAGGCCGAACTCGGCATGGCGATGATCCTCATCACCCACGATCTCGGCGTCGTCGCCGGATCCTGCGAACGCGTCGCCGTCATGTATGGCGGTCGCATCCGCGAGGAAGGCCCGACCGGGCCGATCTTCGCCGATCCGACCCATCCCTATACCAAGGGCCTGCTGGCGGCGATCCCGCGCGTCGATCAGAAGGGCGACAGGCTGTCGGCCATTCCCGGCAGCCCGCCCAACATGTCGAACCCGCCGCCCGGCTGCGCCTTCTGCCCGCGCTGCGATTTCGCGCTGGAATGCTGCGCGACCGAGCGCCCTGTGCTGACCGGCTTCGCGCCGGGCCGCACACGTTCCTGCCATGTCGCCATCGACACCGTCCGCGCCGGTATCCCCGACACAGAACAGGAGACCGCCCCGTGACCGCGAAACCGCTTCTCGATGTCTCCGACCTGCGCGTCACCTTCCCGATCCGGCGCGAGGGCGACATGCCCTGGACACCGCCCCGCCTGCTTCACGCCGTGGGCGGCGTCGATTTCACCCTGAACCCCGGCGAGACGCTGGGGATCGTCGGCGAATCAGGTTCCGGCAAGTCGACGCTGGCCCGCGCGCTGATCGGGCTGGCCCCCGCCACCGGTCGCGCCATCTGGCAGGACGGAACCGAGCTGATCGGCCTGTCGGCCCGGCAGATGCTGAAATACCGCGCCGATATCCAGATGGTGTTTCAGGACCCGCTCGCCTCGCTGAACCCGCGCATGACCGTCGGCCAGATCATCGCCGAGCCGCTGACCACCCATCATCCCGGCCTTTCGCGCGATCAGGTCAAGACCCGCGTCAAGCAGATGATGGAACGCGTCGGCCTGCTGCCGAACCAGATCAACCGCTATCCGCATGAGTTTTCCGGCGGACAGTGCCAGCGCATCGGCATCGCCCGCGCCCTGATCGTGGAGCCGAAGCTGATCATCTGCGACGAGCCGGTCTCGGCGCTCGACGTGTCGATTCAGGCGCAGGTCATCAACCTGCTGGCCGATCTCCAGCGCGATCTCGGCCTTGCGCTGATCTTCATCGCCCATGACCTGTCGGTGGTGAAGCATATCTCGGACCGGGTGCTGGTCATGTATCTGGGCCGGGTGATGGAAATCGCGCAGGCGAATTCCCTCTATGCCACGCCCCAGCACCCCTATACGCAGGCGCTGCTCTCCGCCGTTCCGGTCCCCGACCCGGAGCTTGAGCGCGCGAAAACCATCATCCCGCTGGCCGGAGAGCTTCCCTCGCCCATGGCGCCGCCCTCGGGCTGCGTCTTCCGCACCCGCTGCCCCCGCGCGCAGGAGGCCTGCGCCGCCACCCCGCCCGCGCTTCTGGGCGAGGCGCAGCACCTGACCGCCTGCCATTTCCCCGGCCCGCTGACACCGCAGGAAATCGCCCGTGCCGTGGCCGAACCGCAACCGGCATGAAAAGGCCGGGCCGATCCCCCGATCGACCCGGCCCGCAGGCTCTCGGTTGCTGCCCGATCAGGCCGGCTGCTGCGAGGCCTCGGCGCCAATTGCATCGCCCTCAACCTCGGCCTTCGCACCCATGCTTTCCGGCAGAACCAGCGACAGGATGATCGCAGACAGCCCGGCCAGCGTGATCGGCGTCGCCACCACCTGCTTCAGGAAAACCGGCAGATGTTGCGTCGCCTCGGGCACCAGAACCACCCCGAGCGCAAGGCCGAAGCTGACCGCGATGATATAGATGCGGCGCTGATCCATCTCCTCGGAGGCCAGAATGCGGATCCCGGCCACCGCGATGGTGCCGAACAGAACCAGCGTGGCCCCGCCCAGAACCGGCTTCGGCACCACCAGGAACAGGCTGCCGATGACGGGGAACAGGCCCATGATGACCAGAAAGCCTGCGATCCACAGCCCGACATGACGGCTGGCCACCCCGGTCATCTGGATGACACCGTTATTCTGCGAAAAGGTCGTATTCGGAAAGGTGTTGAAGACCGCCGCAATCGCCGAATTCACGCCATCGCCCAGCACCCCGCCCTTGATCCGGCTCAGGTAAAGCGGCCCTCTCACCGGCTGCCCCGAGATGATCGAATTGGCGGTCAGATCGCCCGACGTTTCGATTGCTGTCACCAGGTAAAGAAAGGCCAACGGGATGAACAGGCCAAGATCGAAGTCCAACCCGAACTTGAACGGCACCGGCACGGCAAAGATCTGCGCATTCGCCACCGCGCCGAAATTCACCATGCCCAGCGGAATGGCGATCAGCGTGCCGATGACCAGCCCGATCATGATCGCCGAGATCCGCAGCATCGGCTTGCCCAGAAAGCTCAGCACCAGGATGATCGTGACCACGATGAAGCCCATCAGCAGGTTTCTCGGCGCGCCCAGCTCCTCGCCCGCGCCGGCCCCGCCGGCAAAATCGGTGAAGCCGGTGCGCACCAGGCTCAGCCCGATGATGGTGATGACGATCCCGGTCACGGTGGGCGTGATGATGCGCTTCAGCTTGTCCAGGAATTGCGACAGCACGATCTCGATCACGCAGCCGGCAAGGCAAAGCCCGAAGATCATCGCCAGAATTTCCTCAGGCGTGCCGCCGGCATTCTTGACCGAAAAGCCGGCTGCGATGATCGCGCCCAGAAAGGCGAAGCTGGTGCCCTGCAGGCTCAGCAGTCCCGAGCCGACCGGACCGATCCGCCGGCACTGGATGAAGGTGGCAACGCCCGAGACGAAGAAGGCCATGGCGATCAGATAGGGCACATGCTCCCCCAGCCCGAGCGCGCCGCCGATGATCAGCGTCGGCGTGGCAATCCCGACGATGGAGGCGAGCACATGCTGGATCGCCGCCAGTGCTGCCTTGTCCGGCGGCGGCACATCGTCCAGCCCATAGACGAGGTTTCCCAGTTGATTTGCCATGATGCTGCCCTTTACGCGATGAAGAAACTTTACCGTTCGAGTTTTGACGCGCGACAAGTTCGCCCGCAAAGCTTGCCGGGGCTTTTTCCGGGCCGGTTCATCGTCAATCGCGAATCTGCCCCGCTCAGGGCAGGAATGGACAAGGCTTGCGCAAACCCGAAAGCGGCGACGGCTGAACGGCGCGCCGGGGCCCGCTCTGGCGGGACCGCCCTGTATCGACGCCATATGGACGCAGTATGCACAGGATATGCACATGAATCTGCCCGGCTTTCAGACAGGCCGCGCGGCGATGCGGACTTCATCGACCCTGTCGAAAAATCCTTCTTGACCAGCCGCCTGCCGGGCCGCATGCTTGGGGAAATTGCGACATGCAGACGGCATTCAGGCCCCCTGCCCGCGTCCTGCGGGTGCGGGGCCTTTTGCGTTTGCGCCAGGAAGGAAGACCATGAAACGCGCCGTCGAAATCGGCATTCTCCTGTCCCGTTCAGGCGGCTATAGCGCGATTTCCAACGCCAGCTACGCTGGCGTTGCCGCCGCCATCGCAGGGGTCAATGCCGACCCGAATCTCGGGGTCGAACTGATCCCGGTCGCGCGCGATCCCGCCGGCCAGATCGACCTATATGCGCCGCTTTGCCGTGAAATCCTGCGCAATAGCAGCGCCCGCCACATCATCGGCACCATCACCTCATGGAGCCGCAAGGAAGTGCTGCCGGTGCTGGAACGCGCTGCTGCGACGCTGTGGTATTCCAGCCCCTATGAGGGGTTCGAGGCCTCGGATCACATCGCCTATATGCATGCCTGCCCGAACCAGCATCTGCTGCCACTGCTGGACTGGGCGATGCCGCGCTTCGGGCAGCGGATGCATCTCGTCGCCTCGAATTACATCTGGGGATGGGAGGTCAATCGTCTCGCGCGCGAGGTGGTGACCACGGCCGGCGGCGAAGTCACCGGCGAACGGCACCTGGCGCTTGGCGAGACCGACGTGCGCGGCATGGTCGATGAAATCGCCGCCCTGCGCCCTGATTTCGTGCTGAACTCGCTGATCGGGCCGTCGCAATATGCCTTTGTCGCGGCGATGCGGCCGCGCCTGCCCGATATCCCGATCCTGTCCTGCAACCTGACTGAATGCGAGCTGTCGCGGATGGGCGACGCGGCCGAGGGGCTGATCGCGGCCGGTCCCTATTTTCACGCGCCCGGCAGCGCCTTCGCCAATTCGCACGAGGCCGCCGCCCATGCCGCGATCCGCGAGATGGCGCGGCTGTTCGATGCCCATCCGGGTGGCGAGCACCTGCCGCTGGCCGAGCTTCTGGCGCTCGATGCCGGTGCCGGGCCGGTCGATGCGCAGACCCATCACGTCTCGTTGCCGGTGCTGATCGCGCAGGTTCGGGACGGCGCCTTCAAGGTCCTTCACCGGCTGCCGGCGCGACCGGGCGATCCCTACCTGACCCGGCCCGAACGCAACCGCCCCAGCCTGCGGCTGGTGACATGACCCGGCGGTTGCGCATCCTCGATCTCGCCGGGGCGCGGGCGGCGATCCTGCATCGCCCCCATGCGACGGTGACGGCGCTGGAACGCCAGTTGCGCGCCATCGGCCTGTCGGTCGAAAGCGGCTGGCCCGACCTGCCGGCGGCGGGGCGCGAGGTGGATTTCCTGTTCTTCGATGTCGATATGGGTTTCGATGCGCAATTCCCCTGGGCGCCGGGGCAAAGCCCGATGCCGATGATCGCGCTGATCGGGTCCGAGGCGCCGGGCCGGATCGAATGGTCGCTGTCGCATTCCGCCCATGCGCAATTGCTGAAGCCGGTGGGCGATAATGGCGTCTATTCGGCGCTGCTGATCGCGCGGGCAGCTTTCGCGGCCCTGCACGGGCAGGCGGCCCGCATCTCGGAGCTGCAGGGCCGGCTGGCGGCGCGCGAAACCGTGGTGCGCGCGGTCATGGCGCTGATGGCCCAGGGGATGAGCGACGAGGACGCCTTCGCCAGCCTGCGCCGCATGGCCACCGACCGGCGCGAGAGCTTCGAGGCCGCCGCCGCCCGCATCATCGCCCGCCATGACGACCCGCAACGAAACGGAGGCGGTCAATGACCGACATCACCACCCAGACCGCCCCGCCCGCCCGCACCGAGCGCGGCGCTTTGGGGCGGCTGCTGCGCCGCCCGCTGGCCCTGCTGGGACTGGCGCTGATCCTGCTGATCGTCGGCTCGGCCATCGCCGCGCCCTGGCTGGTCAGCTATCCACCGGATCAGCAGAATTTCGACGGGTTGACGCTGGAAGGCGCGCCGCTGCCGCCAGGCGGGCCGTGGCTGATGGGCACCGACCTTCTGGGCCGCGACCTGTTCTCGCGGCTTCTCTACGGGGCGCGGACCTCGCTGATCATCGGCATTCTCGCCAATGGCATCGCCGTGGGGCTTGGCACCGTGGTCGGGCTGACGGCGGGCTGGGTGCGGGGCTGGACCGGTAATCTGCTGATGCGCTTCACCGATCTGATGATGGCCTTCCCGGCCCTGCTGCTGGCGATCTGCCTGGCGGCGATCTTCAAGCCCTCGCTGTGGATCGTGGCCCTGGTCATCGCCATGGTGAACTGGGTCCAGACCGCCCGCGTCGTCTATACCGAAACCACCGCCCTGACCGAGCGCGACTTCATCGCCGCCGAGCGCACGCTTGGCGCGTCGGGCGCGCGCATCCTCTGGCATCACCTGCTGCCGCATCTTTGGCCGACGATCATCGTCTGGGCGACGCTGGGGATTTCCACCACCGTGCTGCTGGAGGCGACGCTGTCCTATCTGGGCGTGGGCGTGCAGCCGCCGACGCCAAGCTGGGGCAATATCATCTTCGAGAACCAGACCTATTTCCAGTCGGCGCCCTGGCTGGTCTTCATCCCCGGCGCCGCGATCCTGCTTCTGGCCCTGGCCTTCAACCTGGTGGGGGACGCGCTGCGCGAGGTCCTCGACCCGACGCAAAGGGGGCAGCGCTGATGGCGGCTTACCTGATCCGGCGGCTGATCCAGTCGGCGCTGATCCTTCTGGGCGTCAGCGTCATCACCTTCCTGCTGCTTTACATCCTGCCCGCCGACCCGGTGCGCCAGATCGCCGGCCGCTCGGCCACGCCCGAGGTGGTCGAGAATATCCGCCGCCAGCTTGGCCTCGACCAGCCGGTCTGGGTGCAATACGGCCATTACCTCTGGGGGCTTTTGCATGGCGATATGGGCCGCAGCTATCTGCAGCGCAGCGAGGTCGCGACCCTGATCGCCGCCCGCCTGCCGGCGACGCTGCAACTGATGCTGGGCGCGATCCTGGCCGAATTGCTGATCGGGCTGACGCTTGGCGTGATCGCGGCGCTGAACCGCGGCAAGCCGCTGGATACCGGGCTGATGATCGCCAGCTTCGCCGCCGTCTCGGCGCCGCAATTCGTGGTGGCGCTGCTGCTCCTTTACGTCTTCGCGGTCAAGCTGGGCTGGTTCCCGATCGGCGGCTATGGGACGCTGTCGCATCTGATCCTGCCCTCGATCACCATGGGGATCATGGGCGCGGGCTGGTACAGCCGGATGATGCGCTCTTCCATGCTGGACGTGCTGCGCGCCGATTACATCCGCACCGCCCGCGCCAAGGGCCTGGGCCGGATGCGCGTCGTGCTGCGCCACGCCCTGCCCAACGCGATCCTGCCCATCATCGCCATGATCGGCATGGATATCGGCATCTTCATGGGCGGGGTCGTCGTCGTCGAAAGCGTCTTCGGCTGGCCCGGCATCGGCCAACTGGCCTGGCAGGCGATCCAGCGGGTCGACATCCCGATCATCATGGGGGTCACCATCACCTCGGCCTGCGCCATCGTGCTGGGCAACCTGCTGGCCGACCTCATCACCCCATTCATAGATCCGCGCATCAAGCTGCGCTGACAACAGGAGAGGACGACAATGAAAAAACTCATGATCTCGACCGCGCTGAGCCTGGCGCTGGCACTGCCGGCGGCCGCACAGGACCCCGATCCCAATGCTCGGCCCGGCGGTGACATCATCATCACCTACAAGGACGATGTGGCGACGCTGGACCCGGCCATCGGCTATGACTGGCAGAACTGGTCGATGATCAAGTCGGTCTTCGACGGGCTGATGGATTACGAACCCGGCACCACCACGCTGCGCCCCGGCCTCGCCGAAAGCTACGAGATGAGCGAGGACGGGCTGACCTATACCTTCCACCTGCGCCCCGGGGTGAAGTTCCACAATGGCCGCGAAATGGTGGCCGAGGACGTGAAATACTCGCTCGACCGGGTGACCGACCCGGAAACCCAATCGCCGGGCGCGGGCTTCTTCGGCTCGATCAAGGGCTATGACGAGGCCGCCTCGGGCGCGGCCAAGGGCCTGTCGGGCGTGACGGTGATCGACCCCGCGACCGTGCAGATCGAACTCAGCCGGCCTGACGCCACCTTCCTGCACATCATGGCGCTGAACTTCAGCTATGTCGTCCCGAAGGAAGCGGTCGAGGAATTCGGCGCCGATTTCGGCAAGCACCCGGTCGGCACCGGCGCCTATAGCCTGGGCGAATGGAGCATCGGCCAGAAGCTGGTCTTCAGGAAGAACCCCGATTACTGGATCGCCGGCATCCCCTATCTGGACAGCATCACCGTCGAGATCGGGCAGGAACCCGTCGTGGCCCTGCTGCGCCTTCAGAATGGCGAGGTCGACGTGCCCGGCGACGGCATCCCGCCGGCCAAGTTCCAGGAGGTGATGAGCGATCCCGAACAGGCCGCGCGCGTGGTCGAGGGCGGGCAGCTGCACACCGGCTATGTCACCATGAACGTGACCACCCCGCCCTTCGACAAGCCCGAGGTGCGCCGCGCCGTCAACATGGCGCTGAACAAGGACCGCATCGTCCAGATGATCAACAATCGCGCGGTGCCGGCCAACCAGCCGCTGCCGCCCTCGATGCCCGGCTATACTGCCGATTACGCCGGCTATGCCTTCGATGTCGAGGCGGCGAAGAAGCTGATGGCCGATGCCGGGCTGGCCGATGGCGTCGAGACCGAGCTTTACGTGATGAACACCGATCCGAACCCGCGCATCGCCCAGGCGATCCAGCAGGACCTGTCGCAGATCGGCATCCGCGCCGAGATCCGCGCCCTCGCCCAGGCCAATGTGATCGAGGCCGGCGGCAATGGCAGCGCCCCGATGATCTGGTCGGGCGGCATGGCCTGGATCGCGGATTTCCCCGATCCGTCGAATTTCTATGGCCCGATCCTCGGCTGCGCCGGCGCCGAACCGGGCGGCTGGAACTGGGCGAAATACTGCAATGCCGATCTCGACGCCGCTGCCACCGCCGCCGATGGCATGGTCGCCGCCGATCAGGCCGATGCCCGGCTCTCCGCATGGTCCGACATCTACATGAAGGTGATGGAGGATGCGCCCTGGGCCCCGGTCTTCAACGAGCAGCGCTTCACCATGAAATCGCCGCGCATGGGCGGGGCCGATGCGCTTTACGTCGATCCGGTCTCGATCCCGATCAATTACGACTACGTCTATGTGAGTGAATGAGATGTGTGGAAACTGCGACTATACGATCCATCGGGCGCATCACCATTTCGGCTGGGACAATTCCCTGGCCCCGGTGCAGCAGATCGAGCCGGGCCAGTCGGTCTTCTTCGAATGCATGGATTCTTCGGCGGGCCAGCTTGGCCCGTCCTCCACGGTCGAAGATGTGAAGGCGCTGGATTTCGGCAAGATCAACCCGGTCACCGGCCCGGTCCGGGTCGAGGGGGCCGAGCCGGGCGATGCGCTGAAGATCACCATCGAACGCTTCTTCCCGCAGGAAGCCGAGGGCTCGGCCTGGGGCTGGACCGCCAATATCCCCGGCTTCGGCCTGCTGGCCGACCAGTTCCCGGACCCGGCGCTGACGATCTGGAAATATGACGGCGCCACCCGAGAACCGGCGCTGTTCGGCAGCCAGGGCCGGGTGCCGCTGAAACCCTTCGCCGGCACCATCGGCTGCGCGCTTGCCGAAGCCGGACCGCATTCGATCGTGCCGCCGCGCCGGGTCGGCGGCAATCTGGACATCCGCGACCTTGCCGAGGGCACGGTGCTTTACCTGCCGGTCGAGGTCGCGGGCGCGCTGTTCAGCGTCGGCGACACCCATGCCGCGCAGGGCGATGGCGAGGTCTGCGGCACCGCCATCGAAAGCCCGATGGACGTCGCCTTGCGCTTCGATCTGGTGAAGGGGGCCAATCTGAAGATGCCGCGCTTCACCACGCCGGGGCCGGTGACGCGGCATCTGGACGCCAAGGGCTACGAGGTGACGACCGGCATCGGTCCCGACCTGATGTCGGGCGCGCGCGACGCGGTCGCGGGCATGGTCGACCTTCTTTGCGCCACGCGCGGCATGTCGGCGGTCGATGCCTATATGCTGGTCTCGACCTGCGGTGACCTGCGCATCTCGGAAATCGTCGACATGCCGAACTGGGTGGTCAGCTTCTACTTCCCGCGCGCGGTCTTCGAATGAGCGAGCCGGTGCTCTCCGTCCGCGACCTGACGGTCGCGGTCGATACCGAAACGGGTCCGAAGCCGCTGGTTTCGGACCTCTCCTTCAAGCTGGCGCGGGGGGAAACGCTGTGCATCGCCGGGGAATCCGGCTCGGGCAAGTCGATCACCTCGCTGGCGGTGATGGGGCTGCTGCCGCCCGGCGTGAAGGTGGACTCGGGCCGGATCGAGCTTGCTGGCGAGGATCTGACCCGCCTGCCCGAACGCCGGATGCGCGCCATTCGCGGCGACCGCATCGCCATGATCTTCCAGGAGCCGATGACCTCGCTGAACCCGGTCCTGACCATCGGCAACCAGCTGGCCGAGGCGATACGCGCCCATGATCCGGATGCCGATGCAAAGGCACTGGCGTTGGAAGCGCTGCGGGCCGTGCGCCTGTCGCAGCCCGAGCGCCGCATGGGCCAATATCCGCATGAACTCTCCGGCGGGATGCGCCAGCGGGTCATGATCGCCATGGCGCTGGCACTGAAACCCGATGTGCTGATCGCCGATGAGCCGACGACCGCGCTTGACGTGACCGTGCAGCGCGAGGTGCTGGACCTGCTGCGCGACCTGCAGCGCGAGACCGGCACCGCCATCGTGCTGATCACCCATGACATGGGCGTGGTGGCCGAGATGGCCGACCGGGTGATCGTCATGCAATCCGGCCGCATGGTCGAGGCCGCCCCGGTCGAACGCATTTTCTCCGCCCCCGAGCAACCCTATACCCGCGCCCTGCTGGCCGCCGTGCCGCGCATGGGCGATGGCAGCGGTGCCGCGCCCGTCGCCGCCGCCCCCATCGCGGTGCTGCGGGATCTGCGCGTGCGCTACGACATCCATGGCGGGCTGCTTGGTCGCACCACCCACCGCGTCCATGCGGTCGAGCATGTCAGCTTCGACATCCGCGCCGGCGAGACCTTCTCGCTGGTCGGCGAATCCGGCTGCGGCAAATCCACCATCGCCCGCGCCATCACCGGGCTGGTCCCGCATCGCGGCCTGATCGAGGTCGCGGGCCATAAGGTCCCCGAGGACGGGCTCAGCGCCAGCCCGGCCCTGCGGCGCGACGTGCAGATGGTGTTTCAGGACCCCGCCGCCGCCCTGAACCCGCGCAAGCGCGTCGGCGATCTGGTGGCCGAGCCGCTGGTGATCCACCGCATCGGCACCCCGGCCGAGCGGCGGGCGCGGGTGCGCGACCTGTTCAACCGGGTCGGCCTGTCGGGCGAGCAGATCGACCGCTATCCGCATGAATTCTCGGGCGGGCAGCGCCAGCGTATCTGCATCGCCCGCGCGCTTGCCCTGCAACCGAAGCTGATCGTCGCCGATGAAAGCGTGTCTGCGCTGGATGTCTCGGTTCAGGCGAAGGTGCTGGACCTGCTGGCGGAACTGAAATCGGAATTCGGCATCAGTTACCTGTTCATCAGCCACGACATGGCGGTGGTCGAGAATATCAGCGACCGGATCGCGGTCATGTATCTGGGCCAGATCGTGGAGATGGGCAGCCGCGCCCAGATCTTCGGCAATCCGCGCCACCCCTATACGCGCCGCCTGATCGAGGCCGTGCCGGTGCCCGACCCCGCGCATCTCCGCCCCCCGGCCCCGCGCATGGCAACCGAGGTGCCAAGCCCGGTCTGGCCGGTCGGCGAAGGCCCGGCGCGGGTCAGCCTGCAGGATGCCGGCGGCGGCCATCTGGTCGCGGCGGAATAGGCAGAAGCTCGGGGCTAGACGCCCTCGACCAGGGTGATCTGGGCGATGCCGGCACCCTCGCGGTGCTGCTTCGCCCGCTGATAGGCGTCGGAGCGATAGCAGGCGAGCGCGTCCTCCATGCTGTCGAACTCGATCACCACATTGCGCGGATGGCCCTCACCCTCCATCTGCTGCGCAGCGCCACCCCGCGCCAGCACACGGGCGCCGAACTGGCGGAAGGCTTCGGACGCGCCCTCGGCATAAAGCTTGTAGGGTTCGGGATCGGTGACGGTCACATGGGCGATCCAATAGGCCTTGGGCATGGTGCCTCCTTTCGCTGGATGCGCCGGACCCGAAGGCTCGGCGCAGAAGTTTACTGGGCAAGCGCCTTGTCGGTCACCTCATGGCTCCATGCACCTTCCGGCTCCTTCGAGATCACCGGATCGGAACCCCCGGCCATCAGGATCTTCACCGTGCGCTCGGCATCCGCCGGGTCGAGGCTGCCATCGGATCCGGCGGTCAGCTTGGCGACCTCGGACATCATGCGCTTCTGGTGTTCCTCGGTCTGGGCGCCGGTCTCGTCATGGTCGAGCACGATCATCGCCGCCTCGTCCGGGTTTTCCTCGGCATATTTCCAGCCCTCCATGCTGGCCTTCACGAAGCGGGCCATCTTGTCGACAAATGCCGGATCGGAAAGCTTGTCCTCCATCACATAAAGCCCGTCCTCCAGCGTGGCCACGCCTTCATCTTCATATTTGAAGGTCACCAACTCCTCCGGCGTCATCCCCGCCTCGATCAGCTGCCAGTATTCGTTATAGGTCATGGTGCTGATGCAGGCGGCCTGGCTTTGCAGCAGCGGATCGACGTTGAAGCCCTGTTTCAGCACCTCGACCCCATCCGCGCCGCCGGTCGTCGGCAGGCCGAGCGTCGCCATCCAGGTCAGGAACGGGTATTCGTTGCCGCCGAACCAGACGCCCAGAACCTTGCCCTTGAAATCCTCGGGCGTTTTCACGCCGCTATCGGCGCGGCAGGTCAGCATCATGCCCGAGGCCTTGAACGGCTGGGCGATGTTCACCAGTGCCAGCCCCTTTTCGCGCGCGGCCAAGGCGGATGGCATCCAGTCGACCATGACATCGGCGCCGCCGCCGGCCATGACCTGCGGCGGCGCGATGTCGGGGCCGCCCGGTTTGATGGTGACGTTCAGGTCCTGGGCCTCGTAGAACCCCTTGTCGAGCGCCACGTAATAGCCCGCGAACTGGGCCTGCGTCACCCATTTCAACTGCAGCGTCACGTCATCCGCCGCGAAGGCCGCCGCCGGCAGCAGCGCGGCCATAAGGCCGGTCAGATAGGTTTTCATCTCAAGCTCCCTGTTATGGGGTCATGCCCCGGTTTCCCGGCTGCGCTGGCTTGGATGCCAGAAGGTCAGCCGTTTCTCGATCAGCGCGACGAGGCCGTAAAAGGCCGATCCCGCCAGTGCCGCCACCACGATTTCCGCCCAGACAAGCGGCAGATCCAACTGCCCGACCGCGGTCGAGATGCGAAAACCCATGCCGCGGGTCGGACTGCCGAAGAACTCGGCAACGATGGCGCCGATCAGGGCAAGCGTGGTGGCGATTTTCAGCCCGTTGAAGATGAAGGGCAGCGCCGCCGGCAGGCGCAGCTTCCACAAGGATTGCCAGTAACCCGCGCTCCATGTCGCGATCAGGTCGCGTTGCAGCGCATCGGTAGCGGCAAGGCCGGCGATGGTGTTCACGAGGATCGGGAAGAAGACCATGACCACGACCACGGCGGCCTTGGACTGCCAGTCGAAGCCGAACCACATGACCAGGATCGGCGCGATGCCGACGATGGGCAGGGCGGCGACGAAATTCCCGATGGGCAGCAACCCGCGCTGCAGGAAGGGGCTGCGGTCGATGGCGATGGCGGTGCCGATGGCCGCCGCCGCCCCGATCAGCCAGCCCGACAGCGCGCCCTTCAGGATGGTCTGGACGAAATCGCCCCAGAGGATCGGCAGATTGCCGGCGAAGCTGCGGGCGATCTGGCTGGGCGCAGGCAGGATGACCGAGGGCACGCCGTAAGCCCGCACGATCATCTCCCACAGGATCAGCACCGAGGCCCCGAAGATCAGCGCCACCAGCACCCGCGTGACCCGCGTATCATATCGCGCCAGCCAGGCATTGAGGCCCCATGACCCCAGCCAGACGGCGATGATCGGCAGCGCCGCCATCATCGCGCCAGCCCCATGCGGCGAAGCGTCATGCGCTCGATCCAGCCGACGATCAGCACCAGCACCCCGGCCAGCGCGGCGGCGGTGAACAGCGCCGCCCAGATCTGCACCGTCTGCCCGTAATAGCTGCCCGAGAGCAGCCGCGCCCCCAGCCCCGCACTCGCCCCCGCCGGCAATTCGCCGACGATGGCCCCGACGAGGCTGGCGGCGATGGCGACCTTCAGGCTGGCGAACAGATAGGGCATGGAGGACGGCAACCTGAGCCGCCAGAACACCTGGCTTGGTGAGGCATTCCAGGACCGCATCTGGTCAAGCTGCATCTGATCGGGCGTGCGCAAGCCCTTCACCGTGCCGACCAGCACCGGAAAGAAGCTGAGCCAGGCCGAGATCACCGCCTTGGGCAGAAGCCCGGTCACGCCGATGCTGGCCAGAACCACGATGACCATCGGCGCGATGGCAAGGATCGGCACGGTCTGGCTGGCCACCGCCCAGGGCATGACCGACTGGTCCATGGCCCGGTTATGCACGA
Source organism: uncultured Paracoccus sp. (assembly GCF_937873615.1). Classification (GTDB taxonomy): domain Bacteria; phylum Pseudomonadota; class Alphaproteobacteria; order Rhodobacterales; family Rhodobacteraceae; genus Paracoccus. The sequence continues at coordinate 5,209 of NZ_CALMYP010000035.1, read as the reverse complement.
TCCCCACAGCCAGCAGGATCCCCGCCAGCGTGCCCATGACGAATCCCGCCAGCGTCGCCGAAAGCGTGATCCAGCCATGCCAGACCAGGCTGCGTTTCGAGGTGATCTTCTGCCCGAAAAGCCCCTCGTAAAGACCTGCGGCGACCTGATGCGGCGCCGGCAGGACCGGGCGTTCCTGGGTCATGGTGTTGTGAAACAGCGCCGAAAATGTCGGCTCTATCCCCTCGCGGGCCAATTGCTGCTCGGCCCAGTTGAGATTCAGAAACCAGGCCGCGACATACCAGACGGCAATGATCGCCAGCAGCACGACCAGCACCGGCAACACGGCATTCATGGCCCCGCGCGCCCTAGTCATAGGCGTGACCGGCGCGCAGCCCCTCGCGGACGCGATGGGCGATGGCAAGGAATTCGGGCGTGTCGCGGATCTCCAGCGGGCGGGTGCGCGGCAGGGTGCTTTCGATCACATCGGTGATCCGGCCGGGGCGCGGCGACATGACCACGATCTTTGTCGACAGAAACACCGCCTCGGGGATTGAATGGGTGACGAAACCGATGGTCTTGGCCGTCCGCGCCCAGAGTTCCAGCAGCGCCTCGTTCAGCCGGTCGCGGACGATCTCGTCAAGCGCACCGAAGGGTTCGTCCATCAGCAGGATGTCGGCATCGAAGGAGAGCGCGCGGGCGATGGAGGCGCGCTGCTGCATCCCGCCCGAAAGCTGCCACGGATATTTCGCCCCGAAACCGGCCAGATCGACCAGTTCCAGCACGCGTTCCACGCGTTCCATGCGGTCCGCCTTGGCAAAGCCCATGATCTCCAGCGGAAGGGCGATATTCTGTGCAATCGTCCGCCAGGGATAGAGGCCCGGCGCCTGAAAGACATAACCGTAGGCACGGGCACGCCGCGCCTCGTCCGGGGTCATGCCGTTCACGGACAGCGCGCCACCGGTCGGCGTCTCCAGCGCCGCGATGGTCCGCAGAAGCGTGGTCTTGCCGCAGCCGCTTGGCCCAATGAAGCTGACGAAATCGCCCTGGTTGATGGTCAGATCCACGCCTTTCAGCGCATGGACCGGGCCGTCGGCGGTCTGGAAGGTCAGGTCGATGCCGTCTGCGACGATCACAGGCTCGTTCAAGTCAAACCCCACTCGCCGGAATGCCCGACCGTTCCACCGGCCTTGGCGCGGTCAGTTCTTTCCATGCGCTCAGCGCCCGGTTCACCTGTCCGCGCGGTTCGCGGGCGACGAATTCGCCATGGCCCTCGTGGCTGTCCACCTTGCCCTCACGCACCGCAACGACCCCGCGCGTCAGCGTATAGCGCGGCAGGCCCTTCACATGCTGGCCCTCGAAGACATTGTAATCAATCGCGGATTGCTGGCTGCCCGCCGAAATGGTCTTCTCCGCCTCGGGGTCCCAGACCACCAGATCGGCATCCGAGCCGACCAGCACCGCGCCCTTCTTCGGATACATGTTCAGGATCTTGGCGATATTGGTCGAGGTGACGGCGACGAATTCATTCGGGGTCAGCCGCCCGGTATTGACGCCATGGGTCCAGAGCATCGGCATCCGGTCTTCCAGCCCCCCGGTCCCGTTCGGAATCTTGGTGAAATCGCCCACGCCATGGCGCTTCTGATCGGTGGTGAAGGCGCAATGATCGGTGGCGACGCAGGACAGGCTGCCCGATTGCAGCCCGGCCCAGAGACTGTCCTGATGCAGCTTGTTGCGGAACGGCGGCGACATGACTCGGCGCGCAGCATGGTCCCAGTCGGGGTTGAAATATTCGCTTTCGTCCAGCGTCAGGTGCTGGATCAAGGGCTCGCCCCAGACGCGCTTGCCCTGTTGGCGGGCGCGGCGGATGGCTTCGTGGCTGTCCTCGCAACTGGTATGGACAACATAAAGCGGCACGCCCGCCATATCGGCCACCATGATGGCGCGGTTCGTGGCTTCGCCCTCGACCTGCGGCGGGCGGGAATAGGCATGGGCCTCGGGGCCGGTATTTCCTTCGGCCAGCAGCCGCGACGAAAGTTCCGCCACCACATCGCCGTTTTCGGCATGGACGAGCGCGATCCCGCCCAGATCGCCGACCCGGCGGAAGCTGGCGAACATCTCGTCATCGTTCACCATCAGCGAGCCCTTATAGGCCATGAAATGCTTGAAGCTGGTGATGCCGCGCTTCACCACCGCCTCCATCTCGTCGAAGACCTGCTCGCCCCACCAGGTGATGGCCATGTGATAGGAGTAATCGCAATGCGCGCGGCCCGACTTGTTGTCCCACATCTTGAGCGCATCGAGCAGCCCCTGCCCGGGCGAGGGCAGCGCGAAATCCACCACCATGGTCGTGCCGCCTGCCAGCGCCGCGCGGGTGCCGGACTCAAAGTCGTCGGTGGAGTAAGTGCCCATGAAGGGCATTTCCAGATGCGTATGCGGGTCGATCCCGCCCGGCATGATGTAACATCCGGTCGCGTCCAACTGCTCATCGCCCGAGAGGTTCTCGCCAATCGCCGCGATCCTGCCGCCCTCGATCAGCACATCGGCCTTGTAGGTCAGGTCGGCGGTGACGATGGTTCCGTTCTTGATGACTGTGGTCATATCCGTCTCTTTCATTCAGGCCAAACTTACCCGGGCGTTCGGAAGACAATACCTCACCGCACCACCTCCGCCGCCTCAAGCACCGCATGCAGCAGCACATCAGCCCCTGCGCTCGCCCATTCCGGGCTGATTTCCTCGGCCTCGTTATGCGAGAGCCCATCCACGCAGGGGCACATGATCATCACCGTGGGTGCCACGCGGTTGATCCAGCAGGCATCGTGGCCGGCGCCCGAGACGATGTTCATATGGCTGTAGCCGAGGCTTTCGGCGGCGCCCCGCACCATGCCGACCAGCCCCTCGTCGAAGGTCACCGGGTCGAAATGGCCGACCGGCTCGATCTCGATGCCCAAACCTAGTTCGGCGGCGATCTTCGGGGCCTCGGCCTCAAGCTCGGCGCGCATGGCGTTCAGCTTGGCCAGTTCGGGGCTGCGGAAGTCGATGGTGAAGACGGCACGACCGGGGATCACGTTGCGGCTGTTCGGATAGACATTGGCCTGCCCGACCGCGCCCACGGCGTCGGGCTGATGGGACATGGCGATGCGGTGCACGGCCTCGATGATGCGGGCCATGCCAAGCCCGGCATTCACCCGCATGTTCATGGGGGTCGAGCCGGTATGCGCGTCCTTCCCGGTCAGCGTCACCTGCAACCACCAGAGGCCCTGACCATGGGTGACGACGCCGATCTGCTTGCCCTCAGCCTCCAGAATCGGGCCCTGTTCGATGTGATATTCGAACATCGCATGCATGGGCCGACCGCCCACCGGCGCGGTCCCGCGCCAGCCGATCCGGTCCAGCTCATCCCCGAAACGCTTGCCCTCGGCATCCTCGCGGCTGTTGGCGAAATCCTCGTCATGCACGCCGGCATAGACGCCCGAGGCCAGCATCGCCGGCGCGAAGCGGGTGCCTTCCTCGTTCGTCCAGTTGGTGACGACGATGGGCCGGCGGGTCTTCAGACCCATGTCGCGAATGGCGCGGATGACCTCCAGCCCCGACAGCACGCCGAGGACGCCGTCATATTTGCCGCCCGTCGGCTGGGTATCCAGATGGCTGCCGATATAGACCGGATCGGCGGACGGGTCCTCGCCCTCGTGGCGCATGAACATATTGCCCATGCGGTCGACCTCCATGCTCATACCGGCGGCTTCGCACCAGTTCTGGAACAGGCGGCGGCCTTCGGCATCGGCATCGGTCAGGGTCTGGCGGTTGTTGCCGCCCGCGACGCCGGGGCCGATCTTCGCCATTTCCATCAGGCTGTCCCACAGCCGCGCGCCGTCGATCCTGATATTGTCACCGTCCATGGCTGCCATCCCCGTTTGTCGTTCCATAAGGCCCGGGCTTTGACCCGGCCCCGTATCTCAGGCTATTGGCAGGTGAGCACCTGTCAAGAGGATCGCCCGCATGAGCCCCCCTGCCCCCGCCAGCCGCATCCGAAAGCGCAATATGCAGGCAATCATGGATGCGGCGCTGGATGTGTTCTCGGCCCAGGGGTTTCGCGGTGCGACGCTCGATCAGATCGCCGAGGCGTCGGGCCTGTCGAAGCCAAATCTTCTGTATTACTTCCCCTCGAAAGAGGCGGTTTACCTGGCGCTTCTGGACGAGGCGCTGGAGGACTGGCTGGACCCGCTTCGTGCCATCGACCCGCAGGGCGAGCCGGTCGAGGAGATGCTGACCTATATCCGCGCCAAGCTGGAGATGAGCCGCAGCCATGCCCGCGAAAGCCGGCTGTTCGCGGGCGAGGTGCTGCGCGGCGCCGAACATATCGGCGAGACCCTTCAAGGCCCCCTGCGCGCCCTGGTCGATGAAAAGGCGGCGCTGATCCGGGGCTGGATGGAGGCGGGGCGGCTGGCCGCGTCCGACCCGCATCACCTGATCTTCTCGATCTGGGCGCTGACCCAGCATTATGCCGATTTCTCCTGTCAGGTGGCGGCGGTGCTTGGCCCGGATCGCGACCCGGTCCCGGAGGGGCTGGCCTTTGCCGAGACCATGTATCGGCGGATGCTGACCCCCAAGGCCTGACCCCTGCCTCATTCGGCGGCCTTGGCCATCGGGTTGTTGGGATGCGTGGTCCAGTTGCCGAAATCCCCGACCTTGCGGCCGGTGCGGGGGTCGGTTTCGCCCACCGGCAATTCGCGCATGGTGATGCAATCCTCGACCGGGCAGACATCGACGCAGAGGTTGCAGGCGACGCATTCGTCGTCCTTCACCTCGAAGACGCGGCCCGGCAGCATGGCGATGGCCTGATGGCTGGTATCCTCGCAGGCGGCGAAGCAGCGCCCGCATTTGATGCACAGGTCCTGGTCGATCTGCGCCTTGGTGGTGTAGTTCAGGTTCAGATATTGCCAGTCGGTGACATTGGGCACCGCCCGCCCGATCAGGTCGGACAGCCCGATCCCCTTGTCGTCCAGATATTGCGACAGGCCCGAGATCATTTCCTGCACGACCTTGAAGCCATAGGTCATCGCTGCCGTGCAGACCTGCACATTGCCGGCGCCGAGCGCCATGAACTCGGCCGCGTCGCGCCATGTCGTCACGCCGCCGATGCCGCTGATCGGCAGGCCCCGGGTTTCGGCGGAACGCGCGATCTCGGCCACCATGTTCAGCGCGATGGGCTTCACCGCCGGTCCGCAAT